>JAXGTO010000021.1:0-44639 GCA_040774885.1 Eggerthellaceae bacterium
CCCCGGGCCTTCGGAAGAGGCAGGGGCACCAGGCCATCCGGGAGCGGCCGACCAACAGCCCTTCGGGGCCGATGCAATCATAATCCGAGTCAGGAAATGAATGAATCAGGCCCTTCGGAGATGCTTAAGACTGTAATGGGGGGGGAGGTGACACGCTGCACCGATGCGGGGAAGGCCGCGAGATGTCGAAGCCGGGCATTTCTGGATTCCTAGCAAGCGAAAACGGCCTAATTTGTTGGAAATTTGCGATACGGTACCCCTTCAGAGCCCATTTTATCCTTTTTGGATATCTCCTATTCGTAAAAGGCCTGGTCACGATTGGCAACGGCGCCGTTTTTGCTTTCTGAGGGGTACCGTATCGCAAATTTCCAACAGAAAAGGTCGAAATCGCGTGCTTGGATTTTGACAGATACCCTATGGGGGTATAATGTGGACGATAGTAGGTACCCCGTTGGGGTATAGGGAAAGGATGCGCGATGGCTGAAGAAAAATGCGCCTGCCATTACAAGAGCACTCCGCGCGATGAAGAACTCAAGGCGGACCTGACGCGTCGGCTCAACCGTGCCATCGGGCAGCTCAACGGCGTGAAAGCCATGATCGACGACAACCGTTATTGCGGCGATGTTCTGATCCAGCTTGCCGCCGCTCAAAGCGCTGTGAAGGGCGTGTCCACCTTGGTGCTGCAAAACCACATGAAGACCTGCGTAGTTGAAAAAGTGCAGGCAGGAGACACCGAGGTGCTCGATGAATTGATGGACCTCATGAGGAAGTTCTCATGAGCGCTGACGATCCCATCCGCTTCGATGTCACAGGCATGACCTGCGCGGCTTGCAGCGCACGGGTGCAGAAGGCCGCTTCTGCCGTTGAGGGGGTTTCCGATGCCGAGGTGAACCTGCTCAAGAACACCATGCAGGTGCATCTGGACGTCGGAGCCGACCCAGCGGCCGTCGTACGGGCTGTGGATGCCGCCGTTGAAAAGGCGGGCTACGGCGCCGTCGAGCAGGGTGCCGGCTCAACGCCTTCGACGTCTGCATCGGCCCCCTCTACCGCAGCCGCTGATGCAGCGCGCGCCATGAAACGCCGGCTCATCGTTTCCATTGCGTTCTGCGTGCCGCTGTTCTATGTCAGCATGGGGCATATGTTCGGTTGGCCGTTGCCTTCCGTGCTTATGGGCGAAGCGGGCATGATTCCCCTGGCCCTCACCGAGATGCTCCTGCTTTTGCCCATCGCCGTGATCAACCGGCGCTACTTCACCAACGGATTCAAGACGTTGTTCCACGCTGCTCCCAACATGGATTCGCTCATCGCGCTGGGGTCCACCGCATCCATCGTTTACGGCGTGGTGGCTGTGTATCGCATGGGCTGGCTTCTGGGGTCGGGCGACGTTGCCGCGGCAGCACCCTTGGCCCACGACCTGTATTTCGAAAGCGCGGGCATGATCCTCACGCTCATTACGCTGGGCAAGTATTTCGAAGCGCGCGCCAAGGGCCATACCACCGATGCCATCGCTGCGCTCATGGACCTGGCGCCGGCCACGGCCGTGGTGCGTCGCGATGGGGCGGAAGTCGAGATTCCCGCCGATCAAGTGAAGGTGGGCGATGAAGTGGTGGTCCGCGCTGGGCAGGGGATACCCGTCGACGGCGTGGTGGTGGAAGGCGACGCCACGGTCGATGAAAGCGCGCTCACCGGCGAAAGCCTGCCGGTTGAAAAGCGCCCGGGCGATGCAGTGACGGGAGCCACGGTGAGCCGATCGGGCTGGTTCGTGCTGCGTGCCGAACGCGTGGGCGAAGATACTGCGTTGGCGGCCATCATCCGCTTGGTGGACGAGGCCACGGGTACCAAGGCTCCCATCGAGCGCATTGCCGATCGCATCAGCGGCGTGTTCGTGCCGGTGGTCATCGCCATAGCTCTTGCGGTATTCGCCGTTTGGATGGCGCTGGGCGCAAGCATCGAATCCGCGCTCACCTATGCCATCAGCGTATTGGTCATCAGCTGCCCCTGCGCATTGGGGCTGGCCACGCCCACGGCCATCATGGTGGGCACGGGACGCGGCGCCCAGCGCGGCATCTTGGTCAAAAGCGCTGAGACGCTCGAGAACGCCTGCCGCACCGCCTGTGTGGCGTTGGACAAGACGGGCACCGTCACTGAAGGCCGCCCGAAGGTGATGGGCGTCACATGTGCGGAAGGCATCACGCGCCGCGGCGTGCTCGCTACCGCAGCTTTTCTCGAACGACGCTCGGAGCACCCTCTGGCCGCTGCCATCATGGATGCCGCGGGGGACGACATGCCCGTCGGCATGAAGGTGGAGTGCTTCGATCAGGTGGCTGGCGGCGGATTATCCGGCCACGTGGACGGCCATGACGTGTTGGTGGGAAACGAGCGCCTTATGGAGGGCGCCGGCGTGCACGTGGAAGGGCTCGTGCACGACGCCCATCTCTTCGAGGCGCAGGGCGCCACCGTCCTCTACGTGGCCACCGACGGCGCAGCCATCGGCGCAGTGGGTGTTGCGGATACCGTCAAGCCCAGCGCGGCGGCTGCCGTCGCGGAATTGCATGCCATGGGAATCGAGTCGCTGATGCTCACGGGCGATGCCCCGGTGGCGGCAAACGCGATTGCCGCCCAGGTGGGAATCGACCAGGTGGAATCTGGCGTCCTGCCCGGCCGCAAAGAAGAAGCCGTCCACGAGTTGCAACGTGCCGGCAAAGCGGTGGCCATGGTGGGCGACGGCGTCAACGACGCTCCGGCCTTGGCTCGTGCCGATACGGGCATCGCCATCGGTGCGGGTACCGACGTGGCTATCGCCAGCGCCGATGTGGTGCTCATGCGCAGCGATCCGCTCGATGTGCCTGCCGCCATCCAGCTGTCGCGAGCCACTATGCGCAACATCAAGCAGAACCTCTTCTGGGCGCTGTTCTACAACGCCATTTGCATTCCCGTGGCCGCCGGCGTGCTGGCGCCGCTGGGCGTGTCGCTCAATCCTATGATCGCCGCTGCGGCCATGAGTTGCAGCTCGGTGTGCGTGGTGACGAATGCATTGCGGCTGCGCGGATGGAAGCCCCGCTGGGCCACGCAGCAAGCGCGCGATGCCGCAGATGGACGAATCGCAGCGGCGGACGAACCTGCGAATGCGGACGCCGATCGGCTTTCGCCAGCTGCCGGTTCTGAAGAAACGGATCAATGTGCAGGCGCCGTGCCCGCACTCGAAGGAAAGGAATCGAGCATGACCATCGAATTGAATGTAGAAGGAATGATGTGCCAGCATTGCGTGGCCCACGTGACCAAGGCGCTCTCCGATGTGCAGGGCGTTACCGATGTGGCCGTCGACTTGGATGCCGGCACCGCCACAGTGCACGTTGTCGAGGGCACTGATTCTACTGCGCTTTGCGCCGCTGTTGCCGAGGAAGGCTATCCCTGCAAGGTCGCATAGGCCAGCCGCGGCAAGCGATGTAAAATTGCGGATTTCTCAAAAACGCCGCCATTCTACGACTTCGGCAAAAACAAGCAAATCGTCATCAGGCCTTTTGCAATCGCTTTCGCCAAATCTGTCCGAATCGGCCCCAAAAACCGTAGAATGGCGGCGTTTTTGAGAAATCCGCACGCATGCTGAAAGGCGGGGCGTGTCAGAAGGATATGAGATTCGGCACGTTTGCGGCGAGCAGATGGCGTCGGCTTCATCCCTGCTATTTGCGCATTGACGGAGGGCGGGCGTCACGGTATCGTCAAGCAGGAGAGAAGACGAAGCAAGGAACATCATTTGATACTCAGCAATGCCAAGGCGGGAAGCGTGCATACCATTGCGGCTTGCCATGCAACGGGCCGCACGCGCGCACGTTTGGACAGCCTGGGCCTGGTGGTGGGTGAGCGTATCAGCGTGCGTTCATCCAGCTACGCCGGCCTCATCCTCGAAATCAAGGGCAGCCGTCTAGCCTTGTGCAAAGCCGTCACCGACACCATGGAGGTGACCGGCTAGATGGCCGAATCCTCCAAAACCTACGCTCTCATCGGCAATCCTAACTGCGGGAAGACCACCCTGTTCAATGAGCTTACCGGCACCAGCCAGCATGTGGGCAATTGGCCGGGCGTTACGGTGGAGCGCAAGAGCGGCCGTCTGAAAAAGGAATACGGCGAAGCTGAAATCGTCGATTTGCCCGGCATCTATTCGCTCACCAGTTACTCCATCGAAGAACAAGTGAGCCGCGAATACATCGTGGACGAGAAGCCCGACGTTGTCATCGACGTGGTGGAAGCCACCAACATCGAGCGCAATCTGTTCCTCACGTGCCAGATAGCCGAGCTGGGCGTGCCACTGGTGGTGGCCATCAATATGATGGACGAAGCTGCCAAGGAAGGCGATACCATCGATTGCGAGGCGCTTTCCCGCACGTTGGGACTGCCCGTCATGCCCATCACCGCCGTCACGGCCGAAGGCGTCATCGAACTCATGCACACCGTTGGCATGCACAAGCTGATGGAAACGGTGGATGAAGAGGCCGAATCGCCCTTCCACGAAGGCGAAGACGAACACGGCCATGGTTTCCAGGACTCCGAGGACCCCTTGGAGCACCGCCTTGACCACCATACCGACGAAGAAGGGCGCACCAACGCGCTCATCAGCGCTTATAAGTACCACAACCATTACAAGGGGCCCATGTGCTATCAGCCGAGCCCCGAACATGCCCTCACCGAGGTGCAAGAAACCGACAACGCCAACCGCCGCTATGCCTTCATCAAAGAGGTCATAGCAGCGGCCGTCACCAAGGGCCACGAAGCGGATGAGGCCAACGCTTCGGACAAGGCCGACCGCATCTTCACGCACCCGGTGTTCGGAATTCCCATCTTCTTGGCCATCATGTTCTTCATGTTCCACTGCACGTTTTCCGAAGACTTCCTGGGGTTGTCCGTGTTCGGCATCGGTCCTATTCCCAGCCCCGGCGTCTGGCTGCAAAGCCTGGCCAACCAGTTGATGGGCCTCATCACGGCCGGGTTCCAAGCGGTGCTTGTGCCCGACACTTGGCTCTACGGCCTTATGGTCGACGGCATCTGCGCCGGCGTCGGCGCGGTGCTCAGCTTCTTGCCGCAGATCTGCGTGCTGTTCTTCTTCCTGACGCTGCTTGAAGACATGGGCTACATGGCCCGTGCCGCATTCATCATGGACCGTGCCCTGCGCGTGTTCGGTCTTTCGGGCAAGAGCTTCGTGCCCATGCTCATGGGCTTCGGTTGCAACGTGCCCGCCATGATGGCCTGCCGCACCATGGAAAACGAGGCCGACCGCAAAATCACGCTGTTCCTGGTCCCGTTCATGAGCTGCGGTGCGCGTGCGCCCATCTTCTTGGTGTTCGCCAGCGCGTTTTTCCCGGCCAACGCCGATGTCATCGTATGGAGCCTGTACCTGTTCGGCATCATCGTCGCCATCTTCACGGGCTTCATCTTGAAGAAATTCGTGTTCAAAGGCGAAGCCACCCCGCTCATCATCGAGTTGCCGCGCTATCGCGCCCCGCGTTTGCATAGCTTGGGCCTGGCGCTTTGGGCCACCATCAAGGATTATCTGCAGCGTGCCGGCACCATCATCTTCGTCATGAGCATCGTCATCTGGTTCTTCAGCAGCTTCGGATTCGGCCCCGATGGTTTCGGCATGGTCGATATGGAAGATAGCCTGCTTGCCATCGCCGGCGGATTCATCGCTCCGGTGTTTGCGCCGCTCGGGTTCGGCTTCTGGGCTGCGGCGGTTGCCATCATCACCGGGTTCGTCGCCAAAGAAAGCGTCATCGGCACGTTGGGCGTGCTGGCGGGCTCCACCGAAGATGCCGCCGTCAGCAACGGGCTCTCGGTTACGGCGCTTTCGGCGCTCGGCTTCACGCCAGCCGGCAGTTTCGCCTTCATGGTGTTCAGTTTGCTGTATCTGCCGTGCTTCGCCACGGTTGCCACGCTCAAGCGTGAGAGCAATTCGTGGAAGTGGACGTTCTTCCAGATGGGGTATTCCCTGGTGGTGGCTTGGATATGCGCATTCATCGCTTATCATCTGGCGCTGTTTGCCGGCGCCTGATCTCGTTTTCGCGAAGGTCGGTTCTCTCTGCGGCAACCATGCTATAATCGAACAAGTGTTTGATAGATGGCAGGAGCAAGATGGCGCCGTGTGAACGAATCATATTGGGCATCGACCCCGGGCTGGCCAATACCGGCTGGGGCGTGGTGCGTCAGCGCGGCAATCGGCTGGAATGTTTGGCCTATGGCTGCATCTCGACCACCAAACAGCTTGACTTGGCTCAGCGGCTCAAGAAGATCCACGACCAAATGGCCGCGGTGGTGGCGCGCTACCAACCTGAATGCGTCGGTATCGAAACCGTATGGTTCGGCGCCAACGTGCAAAGCGCTTTTGCCACGGGCCAGGCACGCGGTGCTGCTCTGGTGGCGTGCGCCGAAGGCGGCTTGTCGGTGGGCGAATTCGCCCCGTCGAAGATCAAGCTGGCCGTGGTGGGCACCGGTGCGGCCGACAAAGCGCAGGTGCAATACATGGTGCGCCAGCTGCTCGTCCTCGATGACATTCCCAAGCCCGATCACGCCGCAGACGCTCTGGCGGCGGCTATCTGCTATACCACGCATGACGATGTTTTGGCGAAAGGAACTCCATCATGATTGCGTTTCTCAAAGGGGTGCTCGCAGCTCGTACGGCCGATTCCGCCATCATAGAGGTGGCCGGCGTGGGTTACGCCGTGGGCATGAGCGCCAATGCGCTTTCCAAATTGCCCGATGTGGGGCAGTCGGTGCAGGTGCATACGTATCTGCAAGTGCGCGATGATGGCATTTCGCTGTTCGGATTCATTTCGCAAGAAGAAAAATCGCTGTTCGAACGCTTGATAAGTGTTTCGGGCGTAGGGCCCAAGGTGGCGCTGGCCGCTCTTTCGAGTTTCACGGCACCCGACTTGGTGTCGGCCATCGCCGCTCAAGACGTTGCGCTGGTGTCGCGCATTCCCGGCGTGGGCAAGAAAACCGCCCAGCGCATTATTCTGGAATTGCAGGGCAGCCTTGACGACTTGCAGAGCGAAGGCGAGGGCGCGGCGTCTGCAAGCGCCGGCATGAAGGGAGCCACCGAAGCGCTTCTTTCCATGGGGTTCACTTCGGCCGAAGCCCAGTTGGCCCTGAAAGATGCCCCGCAGCAGGGCAACGAGGCTGTGCTGCTACAATATGCGCTGAAACGACTGGGGGAATAAGTGTCCGATGCTCCTGAAATAGAGGGAACCGTGTTCGAAGCGCCGCGGGGCGACGCCGCCGACGCGCACCAACGGGCCGCCTCGGTGGAGCTCACCGCCGATGACTTGGCGCTCGATCGCAGCCTGCGCCCCAAGATGCTCGACGATTATCTGGGCCAGTCCAAAGTGAAGGACAGCCTGCGCATTCTGATACAAGCGGCCGAACAGCGCCATGACGTGGTCGATCACATTTTGCTTTCAGGGCCTCCAGGTCTGGGCAAGACCACTCTGGCCACCGTGGTTGCCAATGAAATGGGCAGCAATATCAAAACCACCAGCGGGCCGGCCATCGAGCGCACGGGTGACTTGGCCGCCATCCTTTCCAACCTCGAAGAGGGCGATGTCTTGTTCATCGACGAGATCCATCGTCTCAATCGCATGGTTGAAGAGGTCCTCTATCCCGCGCTTGAAGATTTCGCGCTCGATATCGTGGTTGGGCAGGGCCCGGCAGCGCGCAGCATTCGACTCGATTTGCCGCGCTTTACGCTCATCGGCGCCACCACGCGCACTGGTTTGCTCACCGGTCCCCTGCGCGATAGATTCGGAATCGCGTATCGGCTCGATTATTATTCTCCTGAAGAACTGGCCGCCATCATCCGTCGGTCGGCCGATATCTTGGGCATCGACATCGACGGGCAGGGCGCGCTCGAAATCGCCCGTCGCAGTCGGGGAACTCCACGCCTTGCCAACCGTCTGCTCAAACGCGTGCGCGATTGGTCTCAGGTGGAAGGCGACGGCCGCATCGACGAGGATGCCGCCGCCCATGCGTTGGAATTCTTCGAGGTGGATTCACTCGGCCTCGATGCCATGGACAACCGTATCCTGCAATTGCTCTGTCAACAGTTCGGTGGTAGGCCCGTGGGCCTTTCCACGCTTGCGTCCGCGCTTTCCGAAGATCTCGACTCGGTGGAAGACGTCTATGAACCTTTTCTTATGCAGCAGGGCCTGCTGGTGCGCACTCCCAAGGGGCGTCAGGCCACCGAGCGAGCCTATGACCATTTGGGCATCGTTTGCCCCGATACGATTCGCTGACCATACACGACAGGAGCAACCGCGATGTTCGAGCAAGATTATCTGATGCGCATGATTCTTCAGCTGGTGCAGGCCATTGCGCGCAGCATGGAAAAAGCCGACGGCGATGAAGATCCGTCCGCTGCCGCAGATTTGCTTGAAGAAGCGGTGGGCACCGTCACCGAGCTGGACGGCAGCGTGCTTTTGTCTCTGGCGCCTGATTCCATTGCCAGCATCCTGTCGGTTTCTGGTACCGATCCGGGAGTGGTGGAATATGTGGCGCGCACATTGCATCTTGAGTCGGATTACCTGGATAGGGCGGGAAGATGCGAGAAAGCCCAGTTGCGCGAAGCGCAAGCGCGCGCATTGGCGAGCGCCTATGGGTTCGATTTGGACGAAGAGCTGGGTGCCGATGCGGCCATGCGCGCCTTTTTGGAGCACGAAGAAGAGCGAGCTTCCCAAGGTGAAGAAACTGCGCGATCAGAGGACGAGAACCCGTCTTCTGATTGCGATTCGATGGGATAAAGGTGCTCCGTCACCGATTTGTTGAGACGAATCGGTGAATATGGGGTATAGTACGTCCCACGGCCCATGAGGGCGAAAGTCTTCACTTGCACGCCATGCGGGTGAAGAGAAGATAGTCTCCGACGTGTCGGGGAAGTTGAAAAGAGGAAACATGGCGGAAGGTACTGTGAAGTGGTTCAACCCCGAAAAAGGCTATGGCTTCATCAGCCAGGAAGACGGTGAAGACCTCTTCGTGCATTTCTCGGAAATCAAGATGGACGGATTCAAGACCCTCGAAGAGGGCGCTGCGGTCCAGTTCGACGTCACCGAAGGCCAGAACGGCAAGCTGCAGGCCAGCAACGTCACCAAGCTGTAGAGATTCTATAACATCTCAGATGCTGGAAGGCGCCCCGCAAGGGGCGCTTTTCTTTGTCATGCCCCTCTTTGCGGTGAACCGGATAGGCGCAGGGGCTATGAATCTGAAGAGCCTCCAAATAAAACGTGCAGCATCGAGCATTCTGCCTGGCCAATCGGCCAAGAAGGCAAATTCAGATAAAAAAATTCGAAACTGCACTCAATTATGCATACTTTTGCAACAAATATGCGCAATAGTGTGACTTCTCATACTATGAAGCGCAAAACCGTGTAGCGTCCTCCAGCAGATAGGCGACAACTCGGCCGTATCGTAGCCTTATCGATACATCGAGTGAAGGGGGTCGCCATGACCAGCTATGCCGCAACGGCTGACGAGAACATCGTCGAATCGGAGTGCTCCTGCAAGAAGACGGGCGTATGGGCTAGAATCAAAGAGGAGTTGCCGTATTGGACCTGCACGCGCGCCGACTTGATGCGTATGAGCAGGGAATCAAGCGAATCTGAGTGCGAATAGATTCGCTAAGGAAAGGTTGATGTCTGGACGATGATCAGGGTCCGCGACATCTTGGCCCTGCCGGGCCTGCAAGACGCCAGGCCGGTTCTCGATGATGGAACCGGCCTGGATAATTATGTCCATGGCGTCGGACTGCTCGACTACGAAGCCTTCACCGACGACTTCGATACCTTCGATGAACATGAGGTCATCTTCACAGGGCTCGGCTTCACGCGGGGCGATAGCGCCTTGGGCGAATCGGTTCTCATCCGTCAGATGAACCAGGGCGTATCCGCGATCTTCATCAAGGACAGTTTGATCGACTACGTTTCTGACGATTTGCGCGCCCAGGCGGCCCAGACCAATACGGCCGTATTCTTTTTCCATAGGTCATTCACCGAAGATATCGTCACCGACGTGAAGAACACCATCACCGCCGAACAACGGGAAATGCAGCGCGGCAACGGCATCGACAAGATGCTCGAGGTACGCGATATCCCCGGCCGTAGGCGATTGCTCCATGACACCACGGGTCTTATGGGAAGCTGCATAGCCTGCGCCGCCTTCCCCTTGCCCGCAACGATGGACTCCCTTGCTCGCGAGGCCGCGCGTCAGTCATTCGATGAGGCGATTGCCGCAGTGGGCGTCCCCGGATGGTTTCTCTGCTGGTATCGAGGCTGCATTCTAGCCATCATGGCGTTCGATCTTTCTTGCGAGCAGGTGGATGCGCGCATGGAGGCGCTTTGCCGCGTCATCAACGAATCTGCCGGCATTTCGGAGTGCTGCGGAGTGGGCGATGCCGTGCCTCTCGAATATGCGGATCGTTCCATTCTCCAGGCGCTTCAATCCGCCCAGGCGGAACCAGAAACCATGAGGGATGGCGTTGCCGTTTGGCGGGACACGGGCTGGGCGGCATTTGCCGGTGCCGCAGCGGATGGGGAGCTGTTTTCCAGCGAGTGCCGCCATTGCCGCGCTCTCGTTGCCGTCTACGATGAGGACCATGAGGCGCAGTTGCTTTCATCGATGAGGAGCTTCGTTGCTTGCGGAGGGTCGATTTCCGCCACGGCGGAAGCGCTGCATCTGCATCCCAATTCGGTGCGCAATCGCGTGGCGAAAGCCAAAGAGGTTCTAGGAATGGACGATTCGACGGATCGCGTGTTCTTCGCGTTTCTGACGGTGATGTTCCTCGACGAAGGGCACCATGCGATGACGGCGAATCCCTTGGATTCCGACGAATAGCGATAACGGCTTGCCAAGCGATCGGGGCGCGACTCTCTTTAACGGGTCGTTTCTCCAGCGGCTTTGCCGGCGCTTCTGCGGCAGAGCGGCCAGAGCAGGGCGCAAAGGGCGCATACCGCTACGGCATCGGCGAAACGTTCCACCAGCAAAGCGCAGAAATACGCAGGTGCTTGGGCCAGTCCCATGCTCTCGATCTGCAGGGCGATGGCCAATTCTTGCGGGTCGGCGATGGCTCCGCCGTTGAGCCACAGCAAGAAAATGTAGTCGAGAATAGCCACGCCCACGGTAAGAATCAATATCGTGACGGCCACCATGGCGGCGGCGTGCTTGCGCTGTTGCTTCCATTTTCCATGGCGCAGCGGATGCAGCAAGCAGCCGTAGCACAGCGCGGCCATGGCGCTGGTGGAAAAGTACACGATGGCGCTCGTGTCGTAGTGCACCGTGCACAGGTACAGGTTGTCCACCAAGGCCACCAGGATGCCGGCATAAGGCCCCAGCGCCACCGAACACAGCGCCGTTCCCACCGTGTCGAGCCATACGGGCAGCCCCGCGGCTGCCGCCAGCTCGTAGAAAACGGCATTGAGCACGCAGCATAATCCCATGAATACCAGGGAAGGCATGAAACGCGGATCGCTGCGCAGCACACCTAAGAATTTATCGTTCACCGTGGGGTTGAGCAACGCGCTTTCGTCGGCCACTTTGTAATAGGTGGCGGGATGCTTGCGGCTCTCGTTCATTTGATCCATGAATCCGCCGGTCACGATGCCAGCGGGCAGCGCGATTACGGCGATGCCGAAGATGGACGACACCATGGATATGACGCGCCCCACATCGCTGTGCGGGTACACGTCGCCGTAGCCTACGGTGGTCAATGCGGTGGTGGCCCAGTACAGCGCACCGAAGAAGTTGTCGAACGTGTCCGGTTCGTAGGTGAACATGAGCAGCGCCGAAACGAAGATGTAGCCCAACGCTATCACCAGCACGGACAGCAGCGTGTCCTTTTCGCTTTTTAGCACGTTGGAAACAAGGGTCAAGCTGCGGGAATAACGCAAAACCTTGAACAAGCGCAGCACTCGCAGGAACTTGAAGGAAACGGGCAGCAGCCCCAGCGAAGGGAGGATGCCCAGCAGGTCGACGATGGCCCACGGCGTGAAAGGATAGCGGGCGAACGCCTTCCAGCCCGTTTTTCCCGTGCGGAAATCGTTGGTGATCCAGCGCAGCACGTAGTCGAAAAACAGGATGTAGACGGTTATCAGGTCCCACCAGTACAAGACCGCGTCCCATTCCTTGAAAGTGAGGGGCACCAAGGACAGCAGGGCTACGCAGACGATGAAAAGGTCGTATACCCGGCTGGTCTTGTCTCCGGGTTCGGCTCGTTGGATTATTTGATAAAGGCGATAGCGCATGGCTCCATCTTATACCAGGTGGAAGGAGGCCAGCGACGAAATGTATGCCTGCCCTTGCGCAGATGCAGACCATGGGCATTGCGTCATCGGATACGATGCTCTGCGGACCGCATCCGACTCCTGCCCTTGTGCAGGTTCAGGCAATGAGCATCGCGTCGCCGAAGCTGAGCAGGCGGTATCCCGAATCGATGGCGTGGCGGTAGGCGGCCATGATGTGCTCGCGGCTGCTGAAAGCGCTCACCAGCATCATCAGGGTGCTGCGCGGCACGTGGAAGTTGGTGATGAGCGCGTCCACCACATGGAATTCGCTGCCCGGAAGCAAGAACAAGCTGGTGTGGGCGCCGTCGCGCGCTTGCATGCGGCCCGCATCGGCGTCCCAGGCGCTTTCAAGGCTGCGCACGCTGGTGGTTCCCACGGCGAACACGCGCTTGCCAGCCGCATGGGCGGCGTCGCAGGCATCGACCACCCGCTGGGGTACCGTGTAGGTTTCGGTGTGCATGTGGTGGGCGGTCGGATCTTCTTCGTCGACCACGCGGAAGGTGTCGAGCCCCACCTGCAACTCGACGGTTTCAAAGCGGGCTCCCTTTGCGCGGACGGCCTCGATGAGCTCGGGCGTGAAGTGCAGCCCGGCGGTAGGTGCGGCGGCGCTGGTCTCGTGGCGCGAATAGACGGTCTGATACATTTCTTCGTCACCGGCATAGCCCTTGATGTAGGGTGGCAGGGGCGTGTGCCCTACGGCGTGCAGCGCTTCATCCAGGCTGGTCAGCGGCGTGGTAAGGCGGGCAACCCGCTCGCCGCGCTCGGCGTCATCCACCCAATCTTCGATAGTGGCCGAAAGGACCACGGCGCCTGCGGCATCGGTGAAGTCGACCACTGCACCCGGTTTCAAGCGTTTTCCAGGTCGCACGAGCACTTCCCATGTCGCTTCATGCGCGCTGGGGACGGCCGCCATGCGTTGGCGAAGCAAGAATACCTCGGCAGCTCCACCTGTTTCGCGCTTGTTGCCCAGAAGGCGGGCCGGCAGGACGCGGGTCTCGTTGGCAATCAGCACATCGCCAGGTTCGATGTAGTCGAGCACGTCACGGAAGATGCGGTCGGTCAGTTCGCCGGTTGCGCGATCCATCACCAGCATGCGGCAGGCATCGCGCACCGCTGCAGGTTCTTGCGCGATGCATGATTCAGGGAGGTCGTAATCGAAATCGGAGGTTTTCATGCTTGGGCCATCCCGTCAAGCAAGGCAACGGTCTGCGGGCGGCATGCCCAGGGCATGCAATGGCGCGGTTGCGGAATCATCGTGCTTCCTCCTGGTCGTTTTCGGGCGCCGAGCCATCGGCGTCGTGTGCTTTGGCGGCGGCGCGGGCGGCATCGCGCGCTTTGCGTTTGGCCTGCTGCTTGCGGGCATGGGCCTCCTGCTCGGCCGCCTTTGCCAAGCGCTGCGCTTCTTCGGCGGCGCGTTGCGGTGCGCGCTCGGCGTTGCGCAGCGCTTTGGCAGCTTGCCGTGCCGCCTTGCGTTCGGCGCGCTCGTCTGCCGCTTCGGCGTCGGAATAAACGCACCCGCAATAATTTTGCCGGTACATGCCCGCTTCACGGCTCCGTCGTGTGGCCTCATCGTAATACGGACGGAAATCTTCGAATACGGGCTGCAGTCCATAGGGGGCGCAGGCCGCTTCCAATTCTTCGCGGATGATGTCGGTGAATTGGTACGGGCTCACCGTGAGGGTGGTGGCCAGGCCTTCGAACCCATGATCGGCCGCATAGCGTGCGGCTTCGTCCAGACGCAGCCGATAACAGGCGCGGCAGCGATCTTCCCGTGCGAAGCCCTGTTTTTGCAGCGCTCCCGCCGTTGCCATCCAGTCTTTCGTGTCGTACACGCCCTCCACCACGGCAAGGTCTTGGCCGGCAGCCCAAGCGCGCAACGTGGCCAGCCGATGGTCGTATTCGGCGCGAGGATGGATGTTCGGGTTCATGTACGCCAGCACCAAGTCGTGCCCTTCTTCTTGAAGCAGGCGCACCGGTTCCAGCGAACAGGGACCGCAGCAGGCGTGAAGTAGGATTTTCATGGGTGCCGGGCTGCTCCTTTCGTGGGTGACCTATACTAGCACGGCAAAACACGGGCATTCCTGCCCTGTACCATTCGCACAGAACGAGGTCACATGGAAACCCCCTCATATCAAGCCGTGTTCTTCGACTTGGACGGCACGCTGCTGCCCCTCGAACTCGACGTATTCCTCCGCGACTATTTCAAAGCCATCACCGCCTTTGCCGCGCAGCAGGGTTTCGATGGGCAGCGGTTCTCGCTGGCGCTCAACGCGGGAATCAAGGCCATGGCTCACCATGACGGCGGCGTTACCAATTGCGATGTTTTTTGGGATGCATTCGGCCATGAACTGGGAAATTACGGTCCCGATGACCGAGCGCGCGTCGAGGCGTTCTATGGAGATCCGTTCGGTGCCATCGGGCGCGACGTGGTGCCCAACCCGGCTGCCGCCCGCGCGGTGGATACGCTGGCGGAAAAAGGCTATCGCTTGGTGCTGGCCACCATGCCGTTGTTCCCCCTTCAGGCTATAGAGTGGCGGTTGAAGTGGGCCGGGGTCGACCCCAGCCGATTCGAGCGAATCACCACCTACGATAATTCGACGGCGGTCAAGCCGCAGCTCGACTACTACCGCCAAAACCTGGACGCTCTGGGGTTGTCGGCCCAAGACGTGCTGATGGTTGGAAATAACACCGATGATGATCTTTCCGCAATGGACCTCGGCATCGACGGCTATCTGGTGTGCGACCACTTGATCAACGAAAACGGTTTCGACATCGAAACCGTGCCGCATGGTTCACTTGCGGATTTCGCCGATGAGGTTGCGAATTGGCCGGAGTGCCGCTCATGAGCCTTTTCGACTTCGAAGTCCAGGCCACATGCGGTCACGCGCGGGCGGCCGCGTTCGAAACCGCGCACGGAACGGCCGAAACGCCGCTGTTCATGCCGGTGGGCACCCGCGCCACGGTGAAGGGCACCCTCCCGCAGACGCTCGCCCAAATAGGCGCCCAGATCGTGCTCGCCAATACCTACCATCTATCGCTGCGTCCCGGTGCCGATGTTATCGCCGAAGCCGGCGGGTTGCACTCCTTCATGAACTGGGACGGTCCCATCCTCACCGATTCCGGCGGTTTCCAGGTGTTCAGCTTGGCCGATACGCTGAAGCTCGACGATGACGGACTTGATTTCAGCTCGATTTACGATGGCTCCAAGGTCCGATGGACGCCGGAAGACAACATGCGTATCCAAGAACAGCTCGGTGCCGACATCATCATGCAGCTCGACCAGTGCGCCCCGTATCCCGCCACCCGCGAATTCGTGACGCGTGCCGTCGATCTTTCCGCCGACTGGGCTGCCCGCTGCCTGGTCGCTCACCAGCGTCCCGATCAGGCGCTGTTCGGCATCGTCCAAGGTGGAATGCATCTTGACCTGCGGTTGGAAAGCATTCGCCGGCTGGGTGAAACCGGTTCGGCAAGCTTGGAAAATGGAGGCCGTGATTTCGATGGCTTCGGCATCGGCGGCTACAGCGTGGGGGAAGACCACGAAGTCATGTTCGAAACGCTGGGCGAGGTGGCCCGCGCCCTGCCTGCCGAAAAACCACGCTATCTTATGGGGGTGGGCAATCCGACCACGCTCATGCGAGCGGTCAATGAAGGCGTCGACCTGTTCGACTGCGTTTTGCCCACGCGCACGGCGCGCATGGGAACGGCATTTTCCAGCCAGGGGCGCATGAACATGCGAAACGCCAAGTACACGCGTGATTTCGGCCCTCTCGATGCGCAGTGCACCTGTCCGGTATGCACGGGCGGATACTCGCGCGCCTATATTCGCCATCTGGTGAAATCCAACGAGATGCTTGGCGGAATCTTGCTTTCCGAGCACAATCTCCATTATCTGCTCCAGCTGATGCGCGATGCCCGAGAGGCTATTTTGGCGGGTGAATTCCAGAGATACTATGCGTCGTATATGGAGTCTCCTGCTGCAGACGATTACTGAGGCTTTGCGAACCGTATGCCATCCGAGTGTTGTGGCATAATGTACTGGTTTGCATACAAATGGCGCCTTTTGCAGGCGTCCGCACCGAGAGGGACCCATGAGCGAAAGTAAAACCAAGAAGCCGAAGAAGACCACCGGACACGATCGCCGCAACGTATGGCTGCTGATCCTTACCACGTTGTTGATCGTTGCTTCTGTGATCATGTTCATGCCGCCGCAGGAAAAGATCAACCAAGGTCTGGACATCCAAGGCGGCCTGTCGGTCGTGCTCACCGCCAACAGCACCGATGGCGAAGCGGTTACGTCCGATGACATGGACATCAGCCAATCCATCATCGAGCGTCGCGTCAACGCGCTCGGCGCTTCGGAAGCTACGGTCCAGCAACAGGGAGACAACCAGATTTTGGTTCAGATCCCCGGATTGTCCGATACGCAGCAAGCGCTCGATACCATCGGCACCACCGGCAAGTTGGAGTTCGCCCGTCTGGACAGCTTCACCGATGATGACGTCAAGACGAAGATCGACAACGGCAAATACGAAACGCAGGGAACCTATACCGACGATTACGGCAATTCGCTTCCCTCGGGCGAAATCGAGCATCTGTCAGTCGAAGAGGGCACCTACACGCCTATCGTTACCGGCAGCAACATCACCAACGTCACCGTGAACAAGGCCAGTGATACATCCGCAAACTACGCGGTCAACATCACGCTTGATTCCGATGGTACCCAAGCATTCGCCGACGCTTCCAAAGACCTGGTGAGCGACAAGGGCAAGATCGTCATCATCTTGGACGGCGTGGTGCAGAGCGCTCCGGCTGTGCAGTCCGAGATCGACGGCGGGCAGGTGCAGATTACCGGCAACTACACGCTCGATGAGGCCAATAACCTCAAGACCGTGCTCGAAAGCGGTTCGCTGCCCGTCAGCTTCACATATTCCCAGAGCCAAACCGTGGGCCCGACCTTGGGTCAAGACGCACTGACCACCGGCGTCATCGTGGCGCTGTTGGGCCTGCTCATCGTGATGATCTACTTGTTGATTTTCTATCGTGGTCTGGGCATCATCGCCGCTGCGGCCATGGTGGTGTTCAGCGTGCTGTACCTGGGCATTCTGGCCACACTTTCATCGTTCGGGCTGTTCAGCTTATCGATGTCCGGCATCGCCGGTATCGTGTTGACCATCGGCATGGCGGCCGACAGCTCCATTCTTACGCTGGAACGCTTCCGAGAAGAAATCCGCATGGGTAGAAGTGTGCGCGCTGCATCCATCA
The DNA here is from genome assembly GCA_040774885.1 of Eggerthellaceae bacterium. Lineage (GTDB taxonomy): Bacteria > Actinomycetota > Coriobacteriia > Coriobacteriales > Eggerthellaceae > JAXGTO01. The sequence continues at coordinate 17,577 of JAXGTO010000021.1, forward strand.
CGGGCGTGCGCCATGCCATCCAGACCTCCATCGACGCCGACCTGGTCAGTTTGGTGGCGGCGCTTGCGCTGTTCTTCCTGGCCACCAGTTCGGTCAAGGGCTTCGGTCTTACGCTGGCACTCGGCATCTTCTGCGATATCGCCATGATGCTGCTGTTCAAGGCGCCGCTCATTCGCATCATGGCTCCTCATTCCATCAAGCACCATCCGGGCTTCTGGGGCATCAAGGACTCTGAAGAAGCTGCCGAAGTATACGGCGCGCTGGCTGAAGCCGAGGGCATGAGCAAATCCGCCTGCGAAGCCGGACAGGCCATCAACCCTGAAGCGAATGCGGAATTCGCCGAAAAGAAGTCGGGTCAGGTGGGCGTTGCTGCCGCTGCCGCCGTGGCCAACCTCAAGGGCCGCTTCATCAAAAAGGACATCAACTTCCTGGGGTATCGCAAGGTGTTCCTCACCATCGCGGCCTGCGCCATGGTGGCTTGCTTCGCCGTTGCCGGCATCAAGGGCATGAACTTCGGCATCGAGTTCGTCGGCGGCACGTCCATCACGTTCAACGATACGGGTGATATCTCGCTCGATCAGGCGCGCACGGCGTTTACCGACGCTGGCGAGCCTAACGCGGTCATCCAGACCACCGAGACCAACGGCCAAAGCGGTTTCATCGCGCGTATCACCGATACCGATGCTTCCAGTGCCGCCACCAAGGCCACGCAGGTGACCGATGAGTTGGGCTTGAGCACCGACAGCTACCAGGTGAGCACCATCGGACCCGACTGGGGCGCAAGCGTCATCCGGTCCATGGTCATCGCGCTGTTGGTCACCTTCGTTCTCATCATCTTGTACATTGCCTTCCGCTTCGAATACAAGATGGGCGTCACCGCCGTCATAGCCCTGCTCCACGACATCATATTGGTGGTAGGCATCTATGCCCTTTGCGGGCGCGAGATCAATCCCAACACCATCGCCGCCTTGCTCACCATCTTGGGTTATTCGCTCTACGACACCGTGGTGGTGTTCCACCGCATCAACGACAACATGAACGAAAGCGATATCCGTTGCTCGTTCATGACCATGGCCAATCACTCCATCAACCAAGTGTTCATGCGCTCCATCAACACCTCGCTCACCTCGCTCATCCCCGTGGTGGCCATGCTGCTGTTCGGCAGCGAGACGCTGAAGGACTTCGCGTTCGCCATGACCATCGGCCTGGTTTCCGGTATGTATTCGTCCATCGCCATCGCCAGCCCGCTCTACTGCATTTGGAAGACGCGTGAACCCAAGTACGCCAAGCTGGCCAAGAAGTTCGGCAATGACATCCACGCTTTCGAATTCAGCCAAGACTCTATCAGCCGCGTTTCCGGTGCCGCGCAAGTTGCCAAGAGGGCCACGGCCGCCGCAGGTGCCGGTGCCGCTTCCGGTGCCGAAGGCCTCAACGTAACGGTGTCCATTCCCGACCAGAGCGCATCTGAGCGCATGGCCGACGAAGCAGCCAAGCCCTCGAAAGCCAAGGGCAACTATCATTACGGCGGCAAGAACAACGCCAAAAAGGATCGCTAGATGAAACAAGGCAGCTCACCGGACTTCTGCCCTCCCGTTCAGGAGGGCATGGTCTTCACCTTCAAAGATGAAAACGACGATGAACTGAATCTCGAATTCCTCGGGCTCGTTTTGCGCGACGAGGTGCGCTACGGGTTCTTCTTCCCAGTGACCGAGGACGCGCCCGCCTGCAGTTCGGGCGAGGTCGTGGTGCTCGAGGTGACCGAGCTCGACGAAGAAGGGCAGCCTGCAGGATTCGAAGTGGTAGACGATGATGCTGTGGCGATGGATGCCTATGCGGCCTTCAAAAATGCCACGCGCGACCTCTACGATTTCAGCGACTGAGGAAGCTCAGGCGCGCTGCGTCCGCCATATGGTTGACGAAAAGCCCCATCCGCCTTGGCGGGTGGGGCTTTTGCTTGGCATCGGTGCCTATCGCGTTTGACGGACTATGCCAAAAATGCGGTCAGCGGGATGGCGATATTGCCGATGATCACGATGAAGCAGGTGATCCAGAACATGGAGCGTCCGAAAAGTCGGGCGAAGGGTTCATCGTTGCGGCCGTATTCGCTGCGGATGTTGTTCACTTGGATGATGAACAACGTGCAGGCGATGATGGTCAGGATGCCCCAGACGTTGGCTACCTGCACCAATCCCGTTTCAGTGGCGTCTGGCAGCAGCGCTGCGCCTACCATTATGTTCGAAACGGTGCCGAATAAGGCGCCGGGTATCATGCCAAGCGGATCGACTCGATGGTGTCCGCTGATATAGAGCATGATGAGCACCCAGACGGTGGTTCCGTACATGGCCACGAAGCATCGGAAGAACAGCCCGAAATCGGATCGTTGCAGATCGACCGCCATAACTTCTTCCGAAATGGTGTCGGCGGTCTGCTGCCCGGGCTTGTCTGCCACGTTGTCGTAGGTGAACGCAGTCGAGCCGAATTGAACGTTCGTCACGTTGTATCCCGCCACGTACACGTTGGGATTGATCGAGCTGCTGGAATGGTCATCGTCGAATACCACGCGCGTTGCGGGGTAATTGCTTTCGAGGTACATGCGCAGTTGGTGGCTTTCCAGTGGGAACAAAGCGGTGGGAAACACCTTGGCCACGGTCACGTTGGCTTTGACTTGCTGGTAATGGGTGTGACCGACGGTGATGTCCTCCACCACTTCCATCGAACTGATCTTGCCCTTGTAAATACTGAAATTGTGGGCCATATCCAGGTCGTCGTCATCATTCCAGCGGAACCAGACCCGTATGCTGGCATTCCAATCCGAATTCTTGATAGAAATCTGATCGATGTTGTCCAGATAGATGCCGCAGGTGACGTCGGTTGCGCCGTTTTGCGTGCCGATGTCATGGACGTTCTTGAGCGTTGCGACGTTGGAGGAATCGGTCGAGTCGTACCAGTAGCTCTGCTCTTCTTGCCCGATGTTCCACATGTACAGACACGTGCCCACTATGTAAACGGTGGCGGCAAGAATGGTCAGGACGATCCAGCGGCGCAGCATGTTGCGCTTGCGTTTGGACAGAGTGCTGTAGTCTCGCAGTGAAAGATGCTTCACCTTGAAGCGACTCTCGTCTTCTATGTCTTCCCGCTTGGACTCCTCGGATTCACCATGTTCGCGCACTTGATTCCCCCTTCATCATGGCTTTTGATGATACGGAAGCCACGATGTTGATTCAAGGGCTACAAAAAAGAAAATCCCGCCGGCGTTTGGACGCCGGCGGGATTCGAGGATTGAGACTGTGCGGTTATCAGGCGATTTGCTTGAGCAGTCCGTAGCCGCCTTCATCGCGGCGGTACAGCACGCAGGTGTTGCCCGAATCGCGATCGGTGTAGGCGAAGAAGTCGTGGCCCAGAAGGTCGATCTTGACCAATGCCTCTTCTTCGGTCAGGGGCTCGAAGGCCAGTTCCTTCACGCGCACCACTTCGTCGTCGGAAAGCTCATCCATCAACGCGTCGTAATCCGAGCTGCCGTCGTCGGCCGTGCGGATGGTTTCGTCGGCGCGCACACGACGATCGACTACGCGGGTCTTGTACTTGCGCAGCTGGCGTACCACTTTGGCGGCAGCCACGTCGATGGCGGCGTACATGTCTTCTTCGTGCTCTTCAACGCGGATGATATGGCCCTTGGTCTGCAACGTTACCTCGCAGACGGCCGGACGGGCGATGGCCGGGTTCTTTTCCACGTGCAAGACCACTTCGGCCACCAGGGGGTCGATGTCCATTACCTTCATGGAATTGCCGATCTTCTCTTCCGCATAGTCCTTCAAGGAATCCGTGACGGGCATTTTGCGGCCGGTGATCGTGATTTCCATTGATCTCACCTCTTACCAATCGGGGATGAAAAAAGCAGCCCATTCGCTGGGAGGGTTTCCAGTATCACGCGGGGTGAACCGTCTCCTTCCGACAAAAGCTGCTACGCCTATCCTAGCGCACTTTGGCTGGGCCGCAAGCAGCATTTAACCAATTTTGGACTGCCTTTCGGCAACGAATCGGAAACCGGCTTGCAGATTGTCTGTGGCCGTGCGGCAGGCGGGCTCCATCACGTTACAATCAGTCTCACGGATCGAAAGGATTTCCGCATGCCCGATAAGAATCCCAACCTGTACATCGACGAAGTGCAGGGCCACCAGAAGCGCTATATCAAAGTGCTTCAGTTCACCCATTCCGCGACCAAGGCGGCCGGTGCCATGTTGGTGGCAGCCATCGTGGCGCTCATCGTGGCCAATACCGGTGCTTACGAAGGGTTCCTCGAGTTCTGGCATTCCGAGATCACCATCGGTTTCGGCGATGAATTTGCTTCCATGGGCTTGTCTCACATCATCAACGACATTCTCATGGCGGTGTTCTTCTTGTTGGTGGGACTTGAGATCAAATACGAGATGACGGTTGGCGAGCTTACCAATATCCGTCAGGCCCTGCTGCCCATAGTGGCTGCTATCGGCGGCGTGCTCGTTCCCATCCTTATCTACAGTTTGTTCAACTTGGGCGGAGAAGGTGCGGCCGGGTGGGGCGTCCCCACCGCTACCGACATCGCCTTTGCGTTGGGTATCCTTGCGCTGCTGGGCAATCGGCTTCCCAATGGCGTGCGCGTGTTCTTGAGCACGCTCGCCGTGGCCGACGACATCATCGCCATCCTGGTCATCGCTATCTTCTACGGGCAGAGCCCCGACTTGGGCTGGCTGGCAGCGGCGGCTTGCGTCATGGTGGTCTTGGTGGCGATGAACAAGCGTCATGTGTATTCGCTTGTGCCCTATATATTGGTGGGCTTCGTTTTGTGGTACTGCGTGTTCATGTCGGGTGTTCACTCGACCATCGCCGGCGTGCTTCTGGCTTTCGCCATTCCGTCGGGATCGCATGTCAACCTGCGCAGTTTCGCGCGGTGGTCCAATGAGCGCGTTCAAGAAGCGCGTGAGACGTATCGTCCCGATGAGCCGGTCATCGGGCAGGAAGACTACCTGGATACGGTATCGAAGCTGTCCAAAGTCGCCAGCCAGGTGGTACCCCCGGCCACGCGCCTTGAACGCAAGCTGTATCCGTGGGTCTATTTCGCCATTTTGCCGCTGTTCGCGCTCACCAATGCCGACGTCTGCCTTTCAGGCGGCAGCGTGGGCGATCTGTTCGCATCTCCGGTGTTCTTCGGCGTGTTCTTCGGCTTGGTGCTGGGCAAACCGCTGGGGATCCTGGCCTTTTTGGGCATCGTGGTCAAAAGCGGGTTGGCCTCCCTGCCCGAAAACGTCAATTGGCGCCATATGGTGGGCGCCTCGGTGCTCGGCGGCGTGGGATTCACCATGGCCATCTTCGTCGCCAACCTGGCTTACACCGACGACGTGATGATGACCGCGGCGAAGGCAGGCATCCTTACCGCTTCGGTAGTGGCGGGCGTGGTCGGCTTCTTGCTGCTGGCGCGGCAGGCGCGCAAAGATGAGGAATCGGGCGTGGTCTACGAACCCGACAAGACCGATGCGTCCACCTGCTTGACCGCAGATATGGAAGCTCGTCGTGAAGCTGAGCTGGAGGAATCGGTCGGCGAGGGCGCGGGTGCTCAGTAGGCGGTAGCTTCGGCCGACCTGACGGGCTTCGACCCGTTCAAAGCGTCGTTTCGCGCTCGTGGATTCAAGCTGAATTGCTGTACGCGGTTGGTTGCGCGTGCTAAGATTGCCCCGTTGCCGAAATAGGCAAGGAGGCTGCTCGCAATGAAGCATTCAAACACACCATTGAGCAGGCGGACATTCATCGGAGGAACGGTGGCCGCAGGGGCCGCTGTTGCGATGAATCCCGGAAGCGCGTGGGCTGATGATTCCCTGGAAAGCAAACAGGAACAGGCCCAACAGGCGCTCGATCAACTCAATGAAATGCAATCGTCGCTCGATGCTGCATCGAACGACTATTACCAGGCGCTCGATGAACGAGACCAGGCGCAAGACGCCATGGATGACGCCCAGGCCCGCATCGACCAAGAAACCGCCAATATCCAGACCTACCAGTCGGAACTCTCCACGCGGGCGCGCAGCATGTACCGGTCGGGCAGCGTGTCGTTTCTCGACGTGTTGCTGGGTTCGAACTCATTTGAGGAATTCACCACCAACTGGGATATGTTGGAAACTCTGAACAGGCAAGATGCCAATTTGGTGAGTCAGGCAAAAGAGAGTCGTGAAGCTATCCAGCAGGCACAATCCGAATATCAGGCGCAAGAGGAGATAGCGGATCAGAAGCTAAGCGAATCCGAGCAGGTGAAGAGCCAAGCGGAAAGCACTGTTTCCGATATGCAATCGGTGTATGACGGGCTGAGCGACGAGGTTGTCCAGATAATGGAAACCGAGCGCGCGGCCCAGGCGGCATCGACCGCAGATACGGCTCAACAGGTGCTCGCCCAGGCCGCAGCGGAGGCGCCTGTTGTCGATGGGTCGACCCTGGATACCGGTGGAGATGCGAGTGCCGACACAGGCGGAGACACCGGCGGCGACACGGGTGGCGGAGACACCGGCGGTGGCGACACCGGCGGCGATGCGGGCGGCGGAGACACGGGCGGCGGCGACACGGGCGGAGACACAGGCGGAGACACGGGCGGCGATACCGGTGGCGATACCGGCGGAGACACCGGCGGATCGTCGAGTGCGGCTGACATCATCGTGGCAGCAGCCTATTCCAAAATCGGCTGCTGGTATGTATGGGGAGCCGCAGGCCCCGATACTTTCGACTGCTCTGGTTTGGTGCAATGGTGCTACGCACAGGCGGGCATCTACGTGCCTCATTACACCGGCGATTTGATCAACACCGGCTATGGTGTGGGAAATCCGCTGCCCGGCGATATCGCTGTGGTGCATCAGGAGGGCGGAAGCCAGCACACCGGCATCTATATCGGCGGTGGTCAGATGATCCACGCTCCCTATGAGGGAACTACCGTTCAGGTGGGCTATGTGCAAGAGGGGATGGTGTTTCGCCGTGCCTGGTAACAAGCGATGCCTGCCTTCATCGTTCCTCTATATCGGTATGAAGGGAATATGGAGGAAAACTGAAGTCAAATGGTGGGAATTACGGGCGGTTGATGCCCCATATGATGGGGCGACCAGCCCCGAAACCCCAACATGATGCCAAAATAAGGGGGTTTCAACCGTTTTCATTTCGTTTGACGCGGAATGCCCAAGCTGTGAAGATAGGGCGCTCCGGGTTCACCGCGTCGAGCGATTCCCGTAAGATGCCAAAAGCCGAAAATGCACATGTTGCTCAATCAATGGGGAGGTTCCAACTGATGAGAGAGCAGAAGAACAAACTCAGTAGGCGCACGTTTCTAGGTGGGGCCGCCGCGTTCACCGCGGTAGCTGCCGTTTCTCCGTCGGTCGCTTTCGCGGAGACGTCTGCCGAAAAACAAGCGGAGGCAGATTCCGTGCGCATCCAAGTGACCAACATGCAAGACACGTTGGCCACTGCATCTGACAACTATTACCAGGCGCTCGACGAGCACGATCAGGCCGTTTCCGCCATGGAAGATGCGCAGCAGCGCATCGATGACACCAATGACCAGATCGATGAGCTCCAGAGCAAGCTGAGCACGCGTGCCAAGAGCATGTATCGCAGCGGGTCCACATCGTTTTTCGATTGCTTGCTGGGGGCTACTTCCTTCGAGGAATTCGCCACTAACTGGGACTTGCTGAACACCCTCAACGAGAGCGATGCTTCCATGGTGCAGCAGTGCAAGGACCTGCGCTCGCAGCTCGAAGAGGAAGAGGCGGAGTACTCGCGCCAAGAAGAGATTGCGGCTCAGAAAACCGAAGAGGCCGCGCAGGTGAAGTCCGAAGCCGAAAACACGGTTGCGTCGTTGGAGGCCACGTACAGCCAGTTGAGCGCGGAAGCCCAGACGCTGCTCGAAGAAGAGCAGGCCGCTGCGCTCGAAGCGCAGCATCAGGCTGAGATGGCTGCTGCCGAAGCTTCTGCGCAGCAGCAGTCCGCCGATACGGGTGGCACGGCCGTGGACACCGATGGCGATGGCTCGGTCGATTACGTCGACAACAGCAGCAATGGCACGACTACCTATGATGGCTACACCGTTCCTTCTTACAGCGGGACGACTTCGAGCTATCCCACCAACGGCTCGGTGGTCGATTACGCTCTGTACTGCATGAACTTGGGCACGCCCTATGTTTGGGGCGGAGAAACGCCGGGCGCCGGCATGGACTGCTCGGGTCTTACCAAATGGTGCTATGCGCAGATCGGCATCAGCCTGGGGCACTATACGGAAAGCCAGTACGCGCAGGCCAAGGCTGTGCTGCCGGTGTCCGGAGCTGCGGCGGGCGACATCCTGTACCGCAACGGCCACGTGGGCATCGCCCAGGTTGATGGCGGCACCACCTATATTCACGCCCCAACATTCGGCGCGTATGTGCGCAACACCGACAGCCTTTCATGGTCGGGCTTCACGGCGGCGCTGCGTTTTTAGGAAAGCGCTGGGATTCCCCGTATGCGGGATATCCCATGCAAGGTCTACTTCCTTGCAATGACCAGCAGGTATGATGATTCGGGGAGAGCTTCGGCTCTCCCTTTCATTTTCAAATGGCTGTGGTAACATAGCTGCCGCTGTGTTGGTGAATCGGGATGTGGCTCAGCTTGGTAGAGCGCTGCGTTCGGGACGCAGAGGCCGCAGGTTCAAATCCTGTCATCCCGACCACTTCTCGCCAACGGCTTCGATAAGGGGTTTTGCAGCGGAAAACGGCGCTTCGGTGCCGGCTTGTTAAGCGATTGCGGATGTTAGAAGCATCCTGAAGTTGACGACTTGGAGGACACTATGAAACTTGGTGGAATCGGCGTACCTGAGCTCCTCATCATTTTGGCGGTGGCCCTGCTCATTTTCGGGCCTAAGAATCTCCCTAAGCTCGGCAGCGCCTTGGGCAAGACGGTCAAGAACCTGCGTGAGGGCATGGGCGGCAAGAAGGATGAAGAAGACGAGGCCGAAGAAGAGGTCGTCGCCGAAGAAGAAGAGGAAGAAGAAGAGGAGCCTGTCAAGAAGACGGCTCCCAAGAAGACTACCAAAAAGAAGTCTGAATAACGGATTTTCAAAACGCGGCACGCAGGCAATTGCCGCGCGTGCCGCGTTTTCATGTGCAGACGCCAATCCGTCTGCATTTGCGTCGATAACGTCCGATGCGGATCATCGGACAGGATGGATGGACCATGGCTGAGAAAGACTATATCCTCACACCAGAGGGCAAGCAGAAGCTCGAAGAAGAGCTCCACTACCTGGAAACCGAGAAGCGCGTCGAGATCGGCGAGCGCATCAAGGTGGCTCGTGAATTCGGTGACATTTCCGAGAACTCGGAATACGACGACGCCAAAAACGAGCAGGGGATGATGGAAGCCCGTATCGCCGAGATATCCCGCATCCTGGCTGATGCCACCGTGGTCGATGCGCCCAAGCGCAGCGGCAAAGTGGGCATCGGGTCCACCGTCACGGTGAGCATGGGCGGCAAGGAGCGCGTGTTCAGCATCGTGGGTGCGGCCGAATCGGATGTCAACGCAGGCAAGATATCCAACGAATCGGCGGTCGGTGCAGCGTTGTTGGGACACAAGAAGGGCGACCACATCGAAACCCTTGGGCCCACCGGACGTGCCATCGCAATGGATATCGTCAAGATCACGCAATAACACCGACGGCCCGCGATTCCACGCGGGCCGTTCTATTCTGCAAGGAAGGCACCGATGAGCGACCAGACCACTCAAACCCCGCAAACCGATGAAATCGAGGACGACCCTCGTCAGGTACGCCTGGACAAGCGCGAGGCGCTGCTGCAGGCGGGAGAGCAGCCCTATGGGCATGCATTCGAGTATTCCCATCATGTCGCCGACCTGGAGGCGGCCTATGCGGGCTTGGAGGACGGCCAGGACACCCAAGATGCCGTGCGCATCGCCGGACGCGTCATGGCCAAGCGCGATCAAGGCAAGATCATCTTCATGGGCTTGCGTGACGCAACGGGCGATATCCAGCTGTTCTGCCGCATCAACGTCTTGGGCGACGATGCCTTCGCTGCGATGAAAGACCTCGATGTAGGCGATTGGATCGGCGTCGATGGGACGATGATGCGCACCCGTCGCGGACAGTTGTCCGTGGCCGTGTCTTCGTTCGAGCTGCTCTCGAAGAGCCTGCGTCCGTTGCCCGAGAAGTTCCATGGGCTGGCTGACAAAGAAACGCGCTATCGTCAGCGCTACGTCGACCTGGTAATGAATCCCGAGGTCCGCGATACGTTCGAGAAGCGCTTCAAGATCATCGCCTCCATCCGCCGCTACATGGACGGCCAGGGTTACTACGAAGTGGAAACGCCCATGCTCCAAGCCATCATGGGCGGGGCCAATGCGCGCCCCTTCGTCACGCATCACAATGCGCTCGACCGCGATTACTATTTGCGCATCGCCACCGAATTGCCCCTCAAGCGCCTGTTGGTGGGCGGGTTCGAGCGCGTATATGAAATCGGCCGCATCTTCCGCAACGAAGGCATGGACCCGTTCCACAACCCCGAGTTCACCACCATCGAGGCCTATCGCGCGTTTTCCGATTTGGATGGCATGATGGACTTGGCTGAAGGCATCTTCAAGACCGCCGCTGCCGATGTGCTGGGCACCCAGCAGATCGAGTATCAGGGCCAGGCCATCGACCTTTCGGGCGAATGGCGCCGTGCCACCATGATCGAGCTGGCAAGCGAAGCCTGCGGCAAGGACGTATCGTTCGACTGCGACATCGACGAGTTGCGCGCCACGTTGGAAGAGCATGGCGGCCATGCCGAAAAGGAATGGGGCAAGGGCAAGCTCATCGCCGAGATCTTCGAGGAAACGGTGGAAGCCACGCTCGTGCAGCCCACCTTCGTTACCGACCATCCGCTTGAAACGTCCCCGCTGGCAAAAAAGAAGCCGGGCAACCCAGAGCTCACCGACCGCTTCGAGCTCTTCATCTGCGGCAACGAATACGCCAACGCCTTCACCGAGCTCAACGACCCGGTCGACCAGGCTGAGCGCTTCAAGGCGCAGGTGGCCGCCAAGGACTACGACGATGAAGCCATGGGCTATGACGCCGACTACATCCGCGCGTTGGAATACGGCATGCCTCCGGCCGGCGGCATCGGCATCGGCATCGACCGCATGGTCATGCTGCTCACCGACAGCCCCACCATTCGCGACGTGTTGCTGTTCCCGCACATGAGGGACGAAGCCCGCGACGAAGCGTAAACGCCAACCCGCTCCGCTGCGCATTCTTTTCGCGCAGCGGTTTGGCGCGGCGACCGTTCCTGGCCGCCCGATGCCCGCCCGTTCGTCGGAGGAAGCATAAACGCATGCACATGCCCTCGCGCAGCGCTCGGCCCATTCGTTCGCCGCGCTGCGCGTCCGCCCGTTCGCACGGATAAAGCACGCTCTCCTGCCGCTCACTCATCCGCACGGACGAAGTGTATTCGCCTGCTGCTCGCCCACCCGTTCGCCCATCTGCCGTGCGCCCGCCGTCGGGCACTCGCACGGATGAAGCGCAAACGCACGCGCTTGGCGGTGAATTGGGATGCGAAAACCGAGCGGGTACAGCGCAACGCAGCCAGAATTAACAAAAAGCGGCACTTTCCGCGATTATTTCCCTGTCATTTGGCACCTGAAAAGTTGTGACCTGGTGTTATGTCGCCGCGACGCTCTTTGCGGAGCAAAAAAATCGCGGAAAGTGCCGCTTTTTGTTAATTATCAGAGAGCTGCCATGGAAACAAGCCCAAGTTGGGCGTGTTGTCGCCTTCGCTTCGCTGATTCTCATGTGACGCAATGGGGCCGAACTGCGTATCTTTGCGTCCTCAACCCTTCATGTGGCCCGTTAATGCAAGTTGGACCGGAGGCGATTGCTTCCGGTCCAACTATCGGGGATCGATTCATCCCAACAAAGCGCTCTGTTCGTCTTGCGTCTTAGAGCATATGCGCCTAGTTCACCTTGATTTTCAAGTAATCGATGAACTCGGGGATGACGGTACTTCCATCCAGTCCAGTAACGTTCTTTTGCGACACCATGATGTAGTTGGTGTAAGTCAGCGGGTACATCCAGTATTCGCTGAGTACCTGGTCTTGCAGCTGGTCAGCATACTTTTGCGCATCGGCAGAGGTGGTGGCGGAGTTCGTTTGAACAGCCAGGTTCGAGACGGTATCGCTCCAGCCCCAGGCGCTCTTCCAAGAAGAGAAGTAGCTGAAGGCCTGGCCCAGGTTGGTGCCACGCTCGGAATCCCAGCCATTGCTGCCCAAATCCCATGTCAGCTCATCGCCGGTACCTTTGTTGTACATGCCCGAGAAGAAGCGCGAGAAGAACGTCGAGGAGTCGAGTCCTTGCAAATCGACCGTGACGCCGATCTTGGCCAACTGCTGCTGCACGACGGTAGCGACTGCTTCCATGTTGGGGCGGTCGGAGTTGTAGATGTATACCAAGGTCGTGCCGGACAATCCGGAAGACTCTGCCAGGCTCTTGGCCTCATCCAGATTTTGGGAATAGCCGCTGCAGCTTTCGTTGTACAGGGATTGGTCGGGCGTCAGCACGCTGTTCGCCGGCTGCGCCAGTTCGTTAGAGCCGTAGGCTGCATCAAGAATCTCTTGCTGGTCCAAGGCCATGAACAGCGCTTTGCGGGCATCTTCGGAAAGCCCCGACATGGTGGGTCCCGTGGGGTTGAGCTGCAGGTAGTTCAGGCGCGCCTCCGAGAACGAGTACAGGTTGTACTTGTCGCTTGCGCTCTGGTACTTGGTCAGGTCGGAAGAAGACGTGATGCGCATGTAGGAGATCTCGCCATTCTCAAACGCCACCTGGCGCGTCGAACCGGAACCGATGGTCTTCATGACGACGCTCTTCACCTCGGGGGTGCCGCGATAGTAGTCATCACGCGCGTTGAAAACCAAGCTGTCTGCATTGATTTCGGAAACGGTGTATGCGCCCGAGGTAACCATGTCGGTGCTCGAGGAGAATCCGCTGTTGTCGACTTTGGAGGGGTCGTTGTCGAAGCAGTGGGAAGGCAAAAGATACATGCGCGACAGCGTGAGCTCATAAGAGGCGTAAGCCTGGGGCAGCACGATTTCGACCGTCTTGTCATCTTTCTTGGAGATGGTGGCCGCCTGCTTGTTTATGGTGTTGTAGGAGGAGGATCCCCCGCGGGAAAGCCCAGCGTAATCCACAGTGAACAGGAAGTCGTCGGCGGTGATGGGCTGGCCGTCGCTCCAGTTGGCCTTGTCGTTGATGTGCAGCGTGTAGGTAAGTCCATCGTCGGACACCTTCAAGCTGTCGGCCAGATAGTACTCCAGACCATCTTTGGTTTCGGCGAACAGCACGTCGAACACGGGACGTGTTGCCGTGACCTGGTCGTCGGAGGTGGTGCTGGGCTGCAGGGTGGAGGGAATGGAGCTGAGCGCCTGCACGAACGTGCCGTCGGAGCTCGAAGAAGAACCGGATTGGCTGGTTGTGCTCTGAGAACCGCTGCACCCAACGGCCAGAACGGCTGTCAAGCAGCAGGCCAACGCGGCCAAGGTCAACGCAAGCAATGTCTTTTTGCTGATGGATGGATTCATATGCTCTCCTTTGGAAGCGCGGCAGCGCATCTGATCGGAAGAGGGGTCATGGCCACTTTCGGACGGAGTTCGTCCAAGAGCGGGTGTGGAAGGAACGGGCCGCAACGGCCGGCGTACCTCATGCCCCTCGACATGCGGACAATGGCACTAGGTGCCTTGCAGAAGTACTTGATTATGCGGGGAGGGTGCAGAATGGCGATGGCGGGCGAAGCCCAACCGTGGAGCGCATGCAGAATCAGCGCTCGAAAACCATCGGGTAGTCTAGCACAAATCCCTGTCTCCCGAAACGATTTTATGGCAGGCCGCGGAATGTCCTGGTGATACGGGATGCAGCGCGGGGCAAGAGGATTTGCATTCGGCTGATCGCTCAGCGCAACGCCCGAAGAACGGGCATCCTCCGGCTACATCCAGTGGGTTGGGAACTTCGCCTTCCAAAGTTGCCGCTTTTCGCTGACGGGCCAGGCGCGGATCGGCTACGGGCGCCGCTGCAAGCAATCCCTGCGTGTAGGGGTGCGCCGGGTGGGCGAACACCTGCTCGGCCGGTCCGATTTCGACCAGTTTGCCTAGGTACATGACACCCACCGTGTCGGAAAGGTAGCGAACCATCGAAAGGTCATGCGCGATGAGCAGCATGGTCAGGTTGCGTTCGCGCTTCAGGTCGGAAAGGAGATTGACTATCTGGGCCTGCACCGAGACATCCAAGGCGGAAAGGGGCTCGTCGCATAGCAGGAACTCCGGGTTCACGGAAAGCGCGCGGGCGATGCCGACGCGCTGGCGCTGTCCACCTGAAAGCTCACGGGCGGTGCGGGCGGAAAATGCCGATCCCAATCCCACGCTATCCAACAGGTCGGCTACCATCTGGAGCTCTTGCGACGACGAATCCGCCAAATGGTGGATTCGTATGCCCTCGCGTACGATATCGGCCACCTTTTGATGCGGATCGAGTGAGGTGTACGGGTCTTGAAACACCATCTGGGCACGGCGTGTGAATGCGAAGCGCTCCTTGCGTCCGAATGAAGACAGGTCGGCTCCGTCAAAGAGGACGCGCCCGGCGTCGGCGCGGTGCATGCCCAGGCAGGTTTTTCCACAGGTGGTTTTTCCGCATCCCGATTCGCCTACCAGACCCAATGTTTCGCCTTTGGCGATGGAAAGCGAAACGTCGTCGACGGCCCTCAAAACGCGCCCATGTCCCAGGTCGAAATGTTTGTCTACATGCTCCAAGCGAATCATATCGGTTCGATCATCGATCATGGCAAACCTTTCCGGCCTCGAACGGCACGCCGCTGCGATCGGCGTGCGGGTCCGACAGCCAGCATGCGGTTGTATGGCCTTCACCCACTAAGCTGCGTTGAGGGTTGTGGTCATGGCAGATTGCCATGGCAAACGGACAACGGTTGGCGAAAGCGCATCCTGCGGGCGGATCGATCATGTCGGGCACGTTTCCCTCGATGGTGGGAAGATGTCCGCCAGGTTCGGCATCGGTGCGCGGAACTGCATTCAGCAGGGCCCAAGTATAGGGGTGGGCGGGGTGATAGAAGATGGTGTCGCAGGAGCCAGACTCAACGATTTTTCCCGCGTACATGACGGCGACGTCATCGGCCATGCGGGCCACCACCCCCATGTCGTGGGTGATGATGAGGATTGCCATGTCGGTTTCGTCTTGCAGCCGTTGCATCAAGTCGAGTATCTGGGCCTGGATAGTCACATCGAGTGAAGTCGTGGGTTCGTCGGCTATCAAGACGGACGGATGGGCCATCATCGCCATGGCTATCATAGCCCGCTGGCGCATGCCACCTGACAGCTCGAAGGGGTAGCTGCGAGATGCCATGCGCGGGTCGGCTATTCCGACATCTTTGAGGGCTGTCAATACCGCATCGTCGACTTGCTTGCGTGAAAGGTGGGCGGAATGGTTGGTCAGGTTCTCGGCTATCTGACGGCCGACGCGCATGGTGGGGTTGAGTGCCGCCAGCGCATCCTGGAAGATCATCGCGCAATCGCCGCCGCAAAATCGGGTCATCTGCGCTTCGTTGAACGAATTGACGTCCTGCCCATCGAAAAAGATCGATCCGCCGATTCTCACTCCTGGCTGGGATCGCTCCAATCCCATCATCGTGCGTGCGGTCACGGACTTCCCGCACCCCGATTCGCCTACCAAAGCCAACGTTCGGTGTGCGGTCAAACGAAGGTCGATGCCGCGCACGGCTTTGACTTCGCCGGATATTGTGGGGTATTCCACAGAGAGCCCGCGGGCTTCCATGATGGGCTTTGTCGACACGGTGCTCCTCATCGTTGTTTTCCCGGCTGCAGGGTGGCTTGGACCACGTCGCCTATCAGGTTGAAGCACAGCACCGTCACCAAGATGAGCACGCCGGGATAGACGGCCATCAATGGAGCATCGAGGATATGGGCCTGCGCGCTTTGAAGCATGCTGCCCCAAGATGATTGCGGTATCTGCACCCCGAGCCCCAGAAAGCTCAGGGATGATTCGGTAAGGATTGCACCGGCCACACCCAGCGTCGCCGAAACGATGAGCGGGCTGGCGATATTGGGAACGATGTGCTTCAGGGTGATGTTCGTGCCCCGCGCGCCCAGGTTTTCGGAAGCCACAACGAAATCGCGATGTTTGATGGACATGGTCTCGGCGCGTGTGATGCGGGCAACTGAAGCCCAGGAAAACAGACTCAGCACCAAAATGAGCGTGACGAGCCCGGGCTTGAGCAGGGCGTTCAACACGATCATGAGAAGCAAGCTGGGAAGCGCCAAGAAGATATCGGTCAGGCGCATGAGCACGGTGTCGATCTTGCCGCCTGCATATCCAGCGCAAACGCCGATTGCCGTGCCGATAACCAGCGAAACGGCCATGGCGCAAAAGCCCACGGTCAACGAAACGCGCCCGCCATACAGAGTGCGGGTGAAAAGATCCCTGCCGTAATCGTCTGTTCCGAACCAATGCTCGGCACTCGGCCCTTCCAGTTTATGGGCGATATCGATGGCATCGGGGTCGAAGGGGCACAGTGGCGCGGCAAGGGCCGCTATCACGATGACAATCAGTACCACCGCGGCGACCAAGGCGGGCTTGTTGGTCCAGAGTTCATGGAGGAAAGCGCGTGGCAGGCTGCGCGAAACGTGCGCAACAACTGCGGTTTCTTCAGAAGGCATGCGGGTAAACAGGGATTGCTCTTGCAAAGTGGCGTTATCCATGGTTCCTCCCGCTCCACTCTCTGATTCGGGGGTCGGCGGCGGCGTAGAGCAGGTCGGCGATGAAGTTTCCTATCACCATGATGAGACCCGTCATCATCACGTACGCCATGATGACGGGGTAGTCGCGTGCGCCGATGGCCGACATGGCGAGCATGCCGATGCCCGGCCAGCCGAAGACGCTTTCGATGATGAACGACCCGCATACCAGGCTGGGAATGCGCATGCCCAACAGGGTGATGATGGGCAGCAGCGTATTTTTGAGCACGTGCCGGGTGAGGATCTTTCGCCGGGGTGTGCCTTTAGCCGCTGCGGTCAGCACGTAATCTTCACCCAGTTCGCGGATGGTGTTGCCACGGATATAACGGACGAAGACCGCCATTGAAGCTATAGCCAGGGTGATGCAGGGCATGACCAGGTGAGCCATCAAATCGCCGAATGATTGGTCGCCCACCCGATGCATACCCGAAGAAGGCAGCAGTGAAAACGTTGCGGAAAACACGATGATAAGCATCATGCCCAGCCAAAATGACGGAACCGACATTCCGATATAGGTAAGGCCGCTGATAAGCTTATCGGCCCATTTCGACTTCTTGAGCCCGGCTGCCAGCCCCAAGGGCACGGCCACCACCACCGCCAAGAGCAACGACGACCCCATAAGCAGCAGCGTGGCGGGCAGGCGATTGATGATCTGGGGCATCACTGCCGATTTGTTGGTAAGCGATACGCCGAAATCACCCTGGATGGCCCGTTCGGCCCACGCCAGATATTGTTCGGGAAGGCTCTTGTCCAGGCCCAAGTCTGCGTTGACGGCATCTTTTTGCTCGTCGGTCATATCGGGTGTGATGTACATCGACGAGATGTCGCCAGGCGCAACGTAGATGATTGCGAACGAGAAGATGGAGACGACGATCATGACCACTACCAGTTGGGCTGCTTTCGATGCCAAATACCGTTTCATAGGTCCTGATTTCCGCGCAGGCTTGTGCCGGCGCCGCGCAAGCGCCTCATCGGCAACCTCGTCCCAATCGGTTCAAGCATTCCTGGACGGTTGCTCGGGTGCAGGCCATGTTCACGCGGGCGAACCCTTCGCCTTCCAGCCCGTATTCGCCTCCTGCATTCAGTGCCAAGCCGCAACGATCAGCGAAAAACGCCTTCAGTTCATCGTTCGTTTTGCCCAGGCTGCGGCAGTCGATCCAGACCAAGTAGGTTCCTTCGGGCGCGCGTACTTTCAAGGCGGGGAAATCGGCATCGATGACAGAGCAGAACAGGTCGATGTTTCCCTTCAAGTACGGCAAGAGGGCGTCGAGCCATGCCTCCGAATGCCCGTAGGCGCCCACCACAGCGGCTTCCACGAAGCTGTTAGCCGAAAACGCATGGTTGCGTGCCATTGTTTTGCGATAGGCGACGCGCAGCTTTTCGCCGGGAATGATGGTGTTGGCGGCTTGGATGCCGGCGATGTTGAACGTCTTGCTGGGCGCGGTGCACACGATGCAGCGGTCTGCGATTTCCGGAGCCGCGTTCAAGTAGAAGGTATGTTGCTTGAATACCAGGTCATGATGGATCTCGTCGACGATGGCAACCAGGTTGTGCTCGATGCAGAAGCGGGCCGTCTGCGCCAATTCATCGGCTGTCCATACGCGGCCAACGGGATTGTGGGGCGAACACAACATGAGCGCCTTGGTGGCCGGCGTTATCCGACGTTCCATTTCTTCGAAATCGAACGAATACCGCAGCCCATCATGGGCAAGCGGGCAAGGAACCGCCGTGCACCCTTGCGACTCCACCGCTTTATAGAAGGGTCCGTATACCGGCGAGGGCACGAGCACCTCATCTCCCAGCTTGCAGACCGTTTGCACGGCAAAGTGAAGTGCGGGCACGACGCCTGGGGTGAACAGAACCCATTCGCGCTCGATGCGTGCATTATGCCGGTGCTCCATCCAGGAAATCACCGTTTGATAGTACTCGGGC
Organism: Eggerthellaceae bacterium; assembly: GCA_040774885.1. Classification (GTDB taxonomy): domain Bacteria; phylum Actinomycetota; class Coriobacteriia; order Coriobacteriales; family Eggerthellaceae; genus JAXGTO01. Next base: position 36,345 of record JAXGTO010000021.1, read on the forward strand.
GAAAGCATGCCGTAGCCGAACCATTGCGTATCGGCTCGTTGATGGAGCTGTTCGACGATTCCCGGTGCAGCAGGGAAGTCCATATCGGCGATCCACAGGGGAAGCAGATCCTTGCCGCCGAAGAATCGATCTGCCGCATCCCATTTGAGGGAACTTCGGTTGCGGCACGGAGGAATGTTGTCAAAGTCGAATTGAACGCTCATGATTCGTTTGCCTTTCAGGGCATCCGCATCCACAGCCTTATGCCACGTGCGATTGCGGTAAGCACGCAGAAGCGCTTGCTTCCAATCGGGGCAAGTCAGCCGAAGATGCAGAAAGGGGTGATTTCGATGTGCGGGCTGAGGCGCCGATGGCGCGGCCGCATGGGGAACTGCAGAACGGTCTTGAGAGCGAAGGGCTCTGGCCGAGGTCCCGTCGGTGGGGGATTATAGCATTGCGGCGCTATTGTTTGAAAGCGCACGCAACATGGGCAAAGTAGACGAAACCGACGCCCGTCGGGCAAATCCGCAATTCTCTTCGTCTTTGAGCTGCGTGACGCAAGGCGTAGGTTGGTTACAGTTCCACTACCTTTGTCGAATCAGGGGCCTCGGCGGCGTGCGCTGAATCCATATGAGGTAGAATTGCTCTCGAAAACGACGAGAGGACTGCATATGAGCTTCGAGAAATTCACCGACAAGGCGCGCAAGGTCTTGGTCATCGCCCAAGACGAAGCGCGCAACCTGCATCAACCCTATGTGGGCACCGAGCACATCTTGCTGGCGCTTATCAAAGAAGAAGACGGCATGGCCGCTCAGGTGCTCGATAAGCTGGACGTCAAGTACGACGACGTGGTCCAGGGCATCCGCCAGGTGGTCTCCATCGACGAAGACTCCGACGTCTCCGGGCATCTCGGCTTTACCCCGCGCGTCAAGCGCGTGCTTGAAAACAGCCTGCGTGAAGCCATGCAGATGGGGCAGAGCTATATTTCCACCGAGCATCTGCTGCTGGGCATCGTGCGTGAAAACGAGGGCACGGCCATCGAGGTGCTCAACCGCATGGGCGTTACGGGCGAAGCCATCCGCGCCGGCCTCAACGACGTGGTGGGGCAGTCCGCCGTGTTCGCCGGTCGCGGAGCATTCGAAGGCGCTCCGGCCCAGTCGGACAGCGTGCTGGCCGAATTCGGCACCGACCTCACCAAGAAGGCCGCCGACGGCAAGCTCGACCCGGTTATCGGCCGCGCTGGCGAAATCGAGCGCATCATGCAGGTGCTTTGCCGCCGCCAGAAGAACAATCCGCTGCTCATCGGCGAGCCCGGCGTGGGCAAGACCGCCGTGGTCGAGGGTTTGGCGCAGCTTATCGTGGCCGACCAAGTCCCCGACATCCTCCATGGCCGTCGTCTGTTCACCTTGGACGTCTCCAGTTTGGTGGCGGGCAGCAAGTATCGTGGCGAATTCGAAGAGCGCTTGAAGAAGTGCATCAAAGAAGTCATCGACGAAGGTGACATCATCTTGTTCATCGACGAATTCCATACGCTCATCGGCGCCGGATCGGCCGAGGGATCCATCGACGCGGCTGCCATCCTCAAGCCGCCGCTGAGCCGTGGCGAGATCCAGGTGATCGGCGCCACCACCATCGACGAATATCGCAAGCATGTGGAAAAGGACGCGGCGCTCGAGCGCAGGTTCCAGCCCATCACCGTGGGCGAACCCAGCGATGAGCAGACCGTGCGCATCATGGAAGGCTTGCGCGACCGCTATGAAGACCACCATCACGTGCACTTCACCGACGACGCGCTGCAGACGGCCGTCGATCTTTCCGATCGCTACATCCAAGACCGCTTCCTCCCCGACAAGGCCATCGACGTCATCGATGAAGCCGGCGCGCGCATGCGCATCCGCAATATGACCCTGCCGCCCGAACTCCGCCAGATGGACGAGCGTCTGCGCAAGGTGCGCACCAGCAAAGACGCCGCCATTTCCCAGCAGCGCTTCGAAGAAGCGGCCCAGCTGCGTGACGAAGAAGATCAGCTGAAGAAGGACCGCAAGGAAGCCCAGGCCAAGTGGGAGCAGGAATCGAAGAAGGAGATTCCGCAAGTTACCGCCGAAGATATCGCCGACGTGGTGAGCATGAGCACGGGCGTGCCCGTGAGCGATCTGACCGAAGCGGAAACCGAGAAGCTCCTGCGCATGGAATCGGTGCTCCACGAGCGCGTTGTGGGGCAAGAAGAGGCCGTGACCGCCGTGTCCAAGGCCATCCGCCGTTCGCGCAGCGGGCTCAAAGATCCCAAGCGCCCGGCCGGATCGTTCATCTTCCTGGGCCCCTCGGGCGTGGGCAAGACCGAGCTTTCCAAGGCTTTGGCCGAATTCCTGTTCAACAGCGAAGAAGCGCTGCTCTCCTTCGACATGAGCGAATACATGGAAAAGCACAGCGTATCGCGCCTGGTGGGTTCGCCTCCGGGATACGTGGGCTATGACGAGGGCGGCCAGCTTACCAAGGCCGTGCGCCAGCGCCCGTATTCCGTGGTGCTTTTCGACGAAATCGAAAAGGCGCATCCCGATGTTTTCAACATCCTGCTCCAGATTCTGGAAGAAGGCCGCCTTACCGACGGCCAGGGACGCACGGTTGACTTCCGCAACACCGTCATCATCATGACCAGCAACGTCGGTGCCCGCGACATCGCCAAAACCGCTCCCTTGGGCTTTTCCGATGCCGGCGACGCAGGGCTTTCAGACAAGGAGATCAAGAGCCGCGTGATGAGCGAGCTCAAGAAGCTCTTCCGCCCCGAATTCCTCAACCGCATCGACGAGGTCATCGTGTTCAAGAGCCTCACCGACGAAGAGATCCAGCAGATCGTCCACTTGATGGTGGCCGAACTGCGCGAGCGTCTGATCAGTCAGAACATGACCATCAACATCACCGATCGGGCGTGCGCCTATATTGCCAAGGAAGGCACCGATGCGGCCTTCGGCGCCCGTCCGCTGCGTCGCGCCATCCAGCGTTTGCTGGAAGACCCCATTTCCGAGCAGGTGCTCGAAGGCAAATGGACCAGCGGGTCGGTTATCGACGTCGATTACGTCGATGGCGAATTGACGTATACCGCGGGCACAGGGTCGATTCCCGCGCCGCGCAAGCACGACAGTATCGCCCATGATGCAGAACTGCTGCTTACCAACTATGATTTGAGCAACACCGGACGTGCGTTGAGCGGCAGCTTGGGCGGGGGCAGCGCGAGCGGAGGAGCGGCGGATTGATACGCCGCTTCCTTCCCGTTGCGCGTGCTGCGGCATCGCTGTCCATGGAACCTGAGAGGATCGTATGACCGATAAGAGAATCAACGAAGATCTGTCCGGCGTGGTAGACCCCGTGGCGGTTCCCTCGGTGCTTCGTTCCCCTGAGCATCTTCTGAGCCATCTGGACTTCGATGCCCTTTCCCAGAGTTTGGCCGGCCTTGAGGGCAAGGTGGACAAGAAGGCCAAGACGGCCGCCATCATCTTGGCGGGCGGTACGGGCGAGCGCTTCGGCAAAGAGGGTGGAAAGCAGCTGGTCGAGATAGCGGGAAAACCCGTTTTGACTTGGTCGGCAGAAGCCTTCGATGCCGTGGGCGACGTAGGGCTCATCGTGGTGGTGTGCCCAGAAGACCGCCAAAAGGAATATCTCAAACGGGCCATCGATCCGTTCCCGTTCGTCACGCCCGTGGTGATAGCCCCCTCGGGCGACATCCGTCAGGAATCCGCTTTCTCGGGCCTCGAGTTCGTCCCCGACGAATTCGAGTACATCATCTTGCATGATGGCGCGCGTCCGCTGATATCCCCCGACCTCATCTCGCACACCATCAACACCCTCAAAGGGAATCTCGATGCCGATGGTGCCGTGGTGGCGCATCCTTCCGTGGACACGCTCAAGGTCGTCGAAAACGGCGTCATCATGGGCACACCCGATCGCACGGTGTTCTGGAACGCCCAGACCCCGCAAATCTTCCGCGCGGGCATCTATCGGCGCGCTCATGCTTCGGCGCTTTCCGATGGCTTCGTGGGCACCGACGACTCTTCGCTCATCGAGCGTTTGGGCGGCAAGGTGCTGGTGGTGGAAGGCAAGCGCGACAACATCAAGCTCACCGTTCCGGAAGACTACCTGCTGTTGGCTGCTGCGGTGCGTTCGATGGTCCTTGGCCAGGAGGACTGATGACGACCGATTCTCGTCAGAGCGCTCCCGCGCCGGTGCAACGCATCGGGCTGGGCTACGACGTCCATGAACTGGTGGGGGGCCGCAAGCTCATCTTGGGCGGCGTGGATATCCCTTACTTCCGTGGGTTGGCCGGCCACTCGGATGCCGATGTGTTGGCCCATGCGGTGGCCGATGCGCTGTTGGGCGGCGTACGCGGAGGCGATATCGGCAAGTTGTTCCCCGACACCGACCCTGCCTATGCGGGAGCCGATTCCCTCAAGCTGCTGTCGCAAGTGGCCGCGTTCGTGCGCGAACAGGGCTTCGAAATCGTCGACGTCGATTGCGTCATCGCGGCCCAAGACCCCAAGCTGTCGCCGTATCGAGAAGACATGCGCGCCAACTTGGCACGCGCCATGGACATTCCGGTTGAAAACGTGGGCGTCAAGGCCACCACAACCGAGCATTTGGGGTTCGAAGGGCGCGGGGAAGGCATTTCGGCCCAATCGGTGGCGTTGCTTTCTCGATGTTAGCTGCTAAATCCTTGTAATTTGGTAGACTTTGCATTGAGAAGAGAAAGCGACGAACATGAACATCTTCAAGACCATCGCGGAAGACGTGCGCACGGTCAAGGGCACCGACCCGGCCGCGCAGAGCTCTTTCATCATTTGGCTCACTTACCCGGGCTTGCATGCACGCTGGAGCCATGTGGTTGAACATTGGCTGTGGAATTGCGGGCTCCACGGCTTGGCGCGCGTGTCCAGCCAGTTCACGCGCTTCATGACCGGCGTCGAGATTCATCCGGCGGCCGTCATCGGGCGCCGATTCTTCATCGATCACGCCATGGCCGTCATCATCGGAGAGACCACGGTCATCGGCGACGACGTCACGTTGTACCAGGGCGTCACGCTGGGCGGCACCGGCAAGGAAACGGGCAAACGCCATCCGACCATCGGCAACAACGTGGTGGTGGGCGTGGGCGCCTCGGTGCTCGGCAGCATCACGGTGGGCGACAATTCCAAGGTCGGCGGCGGTGCAGTGGTGGTCAAAGACGTCCCGCCCGACTGCACTGTGGTGGGCGTGCCCGGCCACATCGTCATCCGCGATGGGCAGCGCGTCGAAAAAGAGCAGGAAAAGGCCCAGCAGCACAAGGAGTGCCTGCCCGACCCCACCGAAGAAGAACTCGACTCGTTGCGCGCACAGGTTGAAGCCATCTGCAACCGCATCGATGAGCTCCATCCCCACGCGCACTGAGCGCAACCTTCCGATTCCGCCGTGTCGCGCCAACGGTTGCGGTATCCTGTTGGGCAACGCATTTCTCGAAGAAAAGGCACATCAATGATCAAGGTCTACAACACCCAGACGCGCACCAAGGAAGATTTCAACACCATCGACGTGGGCAAAGTGCGCATGTACGTGTGCGGGCCCACGGTGTACAACTACATCCACATCGGCAACGCGCGCACGTTCATCTGCTTCGACATCATCCGCCGCTACTTGATGTGGCGCGGGTTCAAGGTGACGTTCGTGCAGAACATCACCGACGTTGACGACAAGATCATCAACAAGGCCAACGAAGAAAAACGCAGCCCCGCCGAAGTGGCGGCCGAATTCACCGACGCATTCATCGAGGACATGCATGCCGCCGGCGTCATGGACCCCGATATCCGCCCCAAAGCCACCGAAGAGATCCCCGAGATGATCGACTTGGTGGAGCAGCTCATCGAAAGCGGCCACGCCTACGAGGCCGATGGCGATGTGTATTTCGACGTTCGCAGCTTTCCCGATTACGGCAAGCTGTCCCATCGCAATATCGACGAAATGGAAAGCGGCCATCGCGATTTGCGCGCTTCCCAGGTGGACGGGCTCGAGGACCGCAAGAAGGACCCGCTCGACTTTGCCGTGTGGAAGGCCGCCAAACCGGGCGAGCCCAGCTGGGATTCGCCCTGGGGCGCAGGACGCCCGGGCTGGCATCTGGAGTGCAGCGTGATGTCCAAGAAGTACTTGGGCCTGCCCTTCGACATCCACGGCGGTGGCGCCGACCTGGTGTTCCCACATCATGAAAACGAGATCGCACAGAGCGAGGCCGCGTGCGGATGCACGTTCGCCAATTACTGGATCCACAGCGGAATGCTGCAGATCAACGCGGAAAAGATGTCCAAGAGCCTGGGCAACTTCCTGCTGCTGCGCGATGTTCTCAAGACCACAAAGCCCGAAGTGCTCCGCATGCTCATGCTGCAGACGCACTATCGCAGCCCTCTGGACTTCAGCGAGGATCGGCTTGAAGAAGCATCCGCGGCACTCGACCGCATCACCAGCGTGGTCAAGCGTCTGGAATGGGCCATCAACCATGCGGCCGACGTTCCCAGCCCGCTCAAAACCAAGCCCATCATGGCCGGCGCCAAAGACACGCGCAACCAGTTCATCTACGCCATGGACGACGACTTCAACACGGCCGGCGCGTTGGGTCACATCTTCAGTTACGTGGCCGAGCTCAATGCGCAGTTGGGCGACGAAACCGTTTCGATTTCGGATGTGCCCGCCCTCAACCAGGCCTATGCGGTGCTGGTGGAGCTGATGAGCGTGTTCGGCATCATGCTGGAAGAACACGAAGGCGAATCCGAATATCCGCATGAAGTGGTAGAGCTGTCCAAGAAGCTCACCGGCTACACCGGAGCCAATGCGGGCCAGGCGGTCGAAGTGCTCTTGGCTTGCCGTGAAGATGCGCGCAAGCAGAAGAACTTCGAGCTGGCCGACCAGGTGCGCGACGGACTGCTGGACCTCGGCTTCACCATCGAAGACACCGCTCAGGGCGCACGCGTCACCTATCAGGCATAGCGAACGTTATCAGCGCGCAGACTCGCCGTCCACCAGGGCGGCGGTTTCGCGCGCGATGCGCAGTTCCTCGTCGGTGGTGACCACGCAGATGCGGATGGGCGAATCGTCCACCGACACGATGCGGTCGGTGCCCAGGTCGCCCACGAAGTCGTTGCGGCCATCATCCAGAATCATGCCCATGTGGGCCAAGTTCGCGAAGATGCGCTTGCGCAACGGCGCGCTGTTTTCGCCGATGCCGGCGGTCATCACCACGGCGTCGGTGCGCGTCATCACCGCATAGTAAGCGCCGATGGCCTTTTGAACTGCGTAAACGTACATTTGAATGGCCAGCTCGCAGGCTTTATCGCCTGTTTCTGCGGCCTCCAGAATCTTGCGCATGTCCCCGTCATGGCCGGCGATTCCCAGCAGACCCGACTGACGGTTCAAGATGTCGTCCATCTGGTCGAATGTGATGTGGTCGCGGCGCATGATGTAGGTGACGATGGCCGGGTCGATGCTTCCGCTGCGCGTTCCCATCATCAGGCCTTCGAGGGGAGTGAATCCCATGGTGGTGTCCACGCTGCGTCCGCCATCCACTGCGGCTACGCTGCCGCCGTTGCCCAAGTGGCACGTGATGATGCCCAGGTCTTCCACGGGGCGATTGAGCAGATGGGCGGCTTGGCTGGCCGCGTAGCGATGGCTTGTTCCATGTGCGCCGTAACGGCGGATCTTGTAATCGGTGTAATAGCGCATGGGCAGAGGGTACATATAGGCTTTGGGCGGCATGGTCTGGTGGAATGCCGTGTCGAACACAGCTGCTTGCGCCACGTGCGGCAAACGCTGCCGACAGGTGCGGATGCAGGCGACGGCGCTCGGATTGTGCAGGGGTGCCAGGGCGCAGCATTCATCGATCTTTGCAAGCGCATCGTCATCGACCAACACCGTGTGGGTGAAATACTCCCCGCCCGAAACGATGCGGTTTCCCACGGCTTCGATTTGCGAGAGGCTTTCGATGGGGGATGCGGGGTCGGCTTCGAGTTCGTCCAGCACATTGGTGAGCACCGCGTCGACCGAAAGGCCGACGATGTCGAATGAGCGCTTGGTTTCGCCGAGCGTGATCTTTGCGTGGGCGTCATCGGTTCCGATGCCTTCAGCCAGCACCTTGGCCAGGCTCTTCTTGCCATCGGTTTCCACCAGTTGGCACTTGAGCGTGCTGCTTCCCGCATTGACTACCAAAACCAGCATGGCGTGTCCCTTCTCATTTCAGGTTGGAATGGAGCGTGAGGCGGAGCAGATTTCCTTCGGCTTGCGAGCGCAGCGCACTGGCGCTGCGTAAGC
>JAXGTO010000022.1:0-42671 GCA_040774885.1 Eggerthellaceae bacterium
CCCCCCGCATCGATAAGTCGAGCAAACAACCAGTTGAACAGAATCGACGCAATCATCAAGAAAACGTAGACCGGCTCCCCCCAAGCATAGAAGAGCAGCGAAACCACCAGCAGCATCACATTTTTAGCTGCACGGGTTGGAACAATGAAATACGCGACGAGAACAGCAGGCAAAAATGCCAGCAGGAACGACGTGCTGGAAAATACCATGTGAAGTGTGCTTCCTCGCAGTGGATTGGATTAGCACAGTGTAGCAAAACATTTCTGAAAAACTGGGTCATAAAGCACATCGGGCCCCGCCTTTCGGCGGAGCCCGATGCTGCAGCTTATGGGGAACTTAAAACTAGATGCTGTAATCCGCATCGCCGTTGAACACCTTTTCGGCATCATCAACGGAGTAGTCGCCCAAGGTGATGGCGCTGATGGCCTTGGTCAGGCGGACCGCTTCGTCGGTGGAACGCATATGGATGTTGCGCCCCGTGGCGTTGCCGCAGGCACCGCCGATGTGAATCTGGTCGTAAAGGTGCTGGAGGAACTCGCGGGCATCGGCCTTCGAACCGCCGGCGCACACCAAACCGGTGCGGCCTGCAGCCTGACTGGCGATGGCCAAGTTCTCGGCACTCGTGCGGCCGTCGGCTTCCTTGGGCGGATTGACCTTGACGAAGTCGGCACCCAGGCACAGGGCGACTCCGGCAGCGCCGGCAATCAGGCTGGGGGCCTTCTCGTCGGTGACGGCCTTGCCGCGCGGATAGATCCACAGGACCACCAGCAGGCCATTGGCATGGGCCTCGGCGATGAGCTCGCCGGCTTCCGCCATCATGGTGCTCTCGTATTCGCTGCCCAGATAAATGGTGTAGCCCAGACCCACGATGTTCACGCCGGCTTCACGCATGGCGAGTACGGCCTCGAGCTCATGGAGCTGCGGCGAATAGGGATCGTCTTGGGTGGTCTTGACCAGATTGGTCTTGGAGTTCATCTTCACCAAGTAGTTGATTTCCGGATAGTCAGGCGCATAGCGGGCGATGAGTCCGCGCTGACCGGCCAGAACACCGCAAACGCCTTGGCTTCCGATGCGGAACAGATGCTCGGGATCGTTGTCGGAGGGATCGATTCCCTCACCGTGGAAGTCACCGTTCAGGTGCTCGACCTTCTGGTCGCACGCGAACAGCATCAAACGTCCAGTGCTGCGGGTGGCTTTCAGATAGTTTTCGATGTAGGCTTCGCGCGCCTCGGGCATGACGTCGGCGGGAACCCTTACTTGGTCACGGGTGATGCTGGGCATTGTGTCCTCCTAAAAGGTATCTTTCCAGTACGTATGTATTCTAACGGCTGCAGACGATCCGATTACCCCCATTCACAAGAAAAGCCCCGCCCAGCAAAGAAGCGAAGCGATTCCGCCCCCGAACGGCACGGCAACTCCCGCGGCCCTCCACCGCCCACCCGCTTGGGAGCGAAGCGAACCAAGCCGCCCCCCGCCACGGCAGGTTTCAGAACCATTCGCGTTTGTTGTAGGTGTATAGCGTATCGAACTCGGTCTGGTTCTTGGTCAGATAGATGATGCCTTCCACCACGCCGATGACCCACATGGCCAAAGCGGCAAGGCCGAAACTCACCATAGAACCGAGAATGGTAACCCCGAGCATGATGAAACCGGCGGTATTGTAGCCGAGATAGAACTTGTGGATGCCGAGTGCACCCAGGAAGATGGCCAGCAGACCGGCGGCAACGTGGTCTTTGGTGGCGACGTAGCCTTGATTCGTGTAGTAGGGCTGCTGGCAATATTGGGCAGCACCGGAAGGAGCCTGGTAATACGATTGCGCGCCTGGAGCCTGCCCCGTCTGCGCGGTTCCGGGCTGAGCGGTTGCCGCATCACCAGATGAAACGGGGTCGGCGGCAGCAGCCTCGTCCGTTACGGGAGTCACATCGATGGGGGTGGAATATGCGGCGTTCGCCTCATCAACCATCTTGGATGAATCTTCGCCGGAAGGGCCTTCGGAAGAACCGGAATCCGCTTGCGCACGCTGCTTGATGCGGTCGAGCTCTTCTTGAGCAGCCGCACATTGACGCTGCAGATCATCCACGCGAGTTTGAGCAGACGCTATATCGTCGCAAGGAATCTTTTCGTCGTTATCCATGGGCCTCTACCTCCCGTCTTCGAGTCTGAACACAGCATACGTGCTGCACAGGTGGTTGGAAGGTTTTGTTGCAGTGCCGTAACCGGAACGCAACGAATGCGACGATTGGCCCTATCCCAGGTTGAAGCGATCGAGCAAGCGCATAAGCGGCTTGCGAAACATGATGGCCGCCACTGCAAGGATAGCCGCGATGCCGAACAAGACGGCGCTCTGAGCGAAATTCCCATCGGTCAGCCCCGAAGCGGCGAAAGTGGATAGCAGCACGCCGGGAATACGGGCCACCGTGGTAAGAATCAGATAGGGCTTGAGCCGCATGTCGGTCAGGGGAACGAGATAGGTGAAGGTGTCTTTGGGCAAGCCGGGAATGAGGAACAGAATGAATACGAGAACGCCCAAACGCCCGCTGGCTTCAAAGGAACGGAACTTTTCGAGAAAGGTAGTGGGCACCATGGCTTGGACGAAAGGTGCGCCCAGCTTGTGGACCAAGGCATAGATGAAAGCGCTGGAAATAACGCAACCCACCAAAATGATGGCCGCACCACCCCAGGGGCCATACATCATGCCGGCCACCACCTGCACCACTTCGCCGGGGATGAAGGCAACCACCACCTGCAAGAACTGGAAACCGAGCAGTGTGAGGACGCCCCAGACACCGGCTCCTTTGATTTGGGCGACCATGTTCTCGGCGCCGCCCTCTTCGAAAAGGCCGGAGATGGTGGGCCAAACAGCCACCACCACGGCAGCCATCAGACCGAAGAACACGATCAACCCCACCAGCTTGAATACGGTGGCACGGGGCATGGCGTGCTTGCCTACCGACACCTCTTCTTGAGATTCTTCACGTAGGTGCTCACGGCGCTCAGCCGCTTGTTCCCGCCGTGATTTGTTGTCGGTATCCGTCACTTCTTCTTCAGCACACCTGATTCGTCGTCTTTGCCCGATGCCTTGTCGTACTCTTCTTTGAAAGCGGAGAACATGCCTTTGGTTTTGGCTATCTGCTTCCCGGTGGCATAAGCGCCCTTGTTGACCGCATCTCCGGTCTTCTTGACAGCAGCGTCCACCTTGGGCTTCGCCTTTGCTTTGGCCTGCGTCGCCTTGTCAGAGGCCACGGCGGCTTTCTGACCGGCAGATTCCGCCAACCCGCCTTCAGGTTTGATGTCCAAAACCGCATCGTCCACCAAGATGGCACCATGCAAGGCGTTATCTTCCTGCGCGCCTTCTTCACCCATCTGGGCCAATTCAGCACCGATGCCCGTCTTGAACCCTTTGATCAAGCTCGCGGGAACCTCCGTGATGCCCAAAAGCACCTTCGAAGTAGCACCCTTGTCGACGGTTATGGCCTTGATCTTGCCGGTTGCCAAGCTGAATTCGACATCGCCCACGAAACCGATGTTGGTGTCGACCTCCGTCACGATCGGCATGCCAACCCACAGCACGCACTTGTCCCAATCTACTCCCAAGCGCTTGCAGGCGGCCTGGGGACTCGAACCGGCTTTGGGCTCCAGCAACACGCGACCGTCCTCCATCTGGAATTCGTCCAATGCCACGAACCAATCCTTGCGATGGAACATCCACAGCAAATCCGGCCGTTTGACGATAAAGCCGATACAGCGTTTTTCTGAAGGATGGAATATGAATCGGCGCACCTTGCCGATGCGCCGATTGCCGTTCTTGCCACCGACCACGCGGGTTCCCAAAAGCGCGTTGGTCGTCATGCTTTTCTTCTGTGCCATAGGGCTTTCGATCCTTTATTCGTCCCTGTCCGAATATCCGGAACTATTTGTCTTTCTTGTCCTTCTTGTCTTTCTTGCCCTCGGCTTCGTCTTTTTCCTCGGCATCGGCGTCATGCACCTGAGCCTCGGCGTCGACGGCGGCTTCCGCCTCGGCGGGAATCTTCTCGTCGGCAGCGTCCTTGGCAGCTTCGGCGTTCTTGGCTACCTGGCTGGCGATACGCTGGCGAGCAGCTTCGATCTTCTCGCGCAGTTCATCGTTCTTTTCGGTGAATACCGGCTTGACGTTTCCGCGTGCGCCTTCGACCTTGACGGCGGCGTCGTTGATGGCGCCAGCAGCGTTGTTGATGGCATCGGTGGCGCCGGCGGTTGCATTCGCATAGACTTCCTGGCCGCGCGTGCTCACATTGTTGTAAAACTCCTGGCCTTTGGCTTGAGCCTGGGCACCCATTTCCTGGGCACTTCCCCATGCTTCGTTGGCTTTGTCCGCCACCATGGCACGCGATTCTTCACCGGTGCGCGGCGCATACAGCAAAGCAACGATGGCGCCGACTGCGCCGCCTGCAACGAAAGCTCCGATTTTACCCATGATTGCCTCCTTAGCAACCGCGTCAGCGGTCTGGGATGATGTGCTACCCATTATAGGCACACCCGACCAGACGGCTTTCTACAAGTCATCAAGCTGTCATACAAATCCATCAGGTTGTACAGAAAGAGCCTGCCGGAGCTAGGGGTGCGGGAAGAAACAGCCGCTCCATCCCCCCGCTATCAGGAGATGGCCGCTATGCGTATTGACTGACCAGCTTGTCCAATGCCCCGGGAAGGCTGATGCCGGCAGCCGTGCAAGAAGCAGGGAACAGGCTGTGCTCGGTCATGCCGGGCGAGATGTTGGTCTCCATGACACGCGCCTGAGCCCCGTCCCACACCAGGTCGATGCGGCCGAGATCTTGCACGCCATAAGCGCGATACACTTCGAGAGCGGCGCGTTCGATTTCGGCTCGGATGGCTTGAGCCTCTTCTTCTCTCTGCGACAGGCTGGTCAAACGCACAGGCGCATAGTAGTCGACCAAGCTGTCGTCCAAGCGCGCTTCGGTGTCATACAGACCCCGCTTGGGAACGATTTCAACCGGAGGAAGCGCGTAGGCGTCGGCTCCCGTTCCCAAGACGGAAACGGCCATTTCAACCCCTTCGATCCATTGTTCGATAACCACATGGTCGTCATAGGAAAGCGCATCCAAGATGGCCTCGCCCAGCTGGTCGACGGAATCAACGCGATGAACGCCCAGGGCCGATCCGCCATGGGCAGGCTTCACCGCAACCGGATATCCGCCGATGACGCGCTCTTCCACCAGGTCGAGCGCCGTTGCCGCACCCATATCTTTGAAGGCATCGGAAGCGATGCAGATGCCCTGCGGCCAAGAAGCCACGGGCGGCTCGCCCGTGATCTCTCGATATACCGCCATGGTGTCATGCAGCGAATCCTTATTCCACGTGGAGCGGCACACCGAGGCCCGCGAGCCCACGAAGGGTATGCCCAAGAATTCCAACAGACTTTGGATGGTGCCGTCTTCGCCGTGTTTGCCGTGGAGTGCGCTATAGGCCACCTGGGGCTTCTCGCTGCGCAGCGTGGGAACGAGCGCTTCGGTGGTGTCGAGCGGCACCACCTTGTGGCCGGCCTCTTCCAAAGCAGCGCAAACGTTCTTGCCGCTGGCCAGCGAAAATTCCCGTTCGAACGAGCTGCCGCCCATCAAAACCGCTACCTTCATGCCGCACTCCAATCACTCAGCGGGAACCCCCGCACTTTCAACAATCTGTAAAACTCCCTGGTCCAACCAAGTCAGCGAGAATCTTCTTTTTCGGAACCCCGTATGGCTCCGGCGGAAATGAATGCGCGGCACAATTCCAAGCGACCCTCGATAACCTCGGCCAAGCGGCGAATGGCCTCTCGGATGTTCTCGGGGCTCTCGTAGCAAAACGCGATGCGCATGCTGTTCTTTCCGCGTTCGCCATCGGGGTAGAAGCCGTCGCCTGGCGTATAGGTGACCCCGGATTCGAGCGCCGTGGCCAGCATGCTGGCGCAGTCGACGTAAGTGGGCAGCGTCACCCACACGAAGAACCCGCCCTCCGGATGCGTCCATGTGGCTTCAGCGGGGAAGAACTCATCGAGCGCGGCCAGCATGGCATCGCGGCGGACTCGGTAGGTTTTGACGAACGTCTGCAACGTCTTTTCCCAAGGCGTGTCCTCGAAGTAATGCTGAACCACCACCTGGTCGAAACTGCTGCCGCACAAGTCGGTGCCCTGCTTCACCAGATTGATCTTGGCCAACACGTGCTGCGGTGCGGCTATCCAGCCGGTGCGCAGTCCCGGCGCGAATATCTTGGAGATAGTGCCCAGATAGACGACTTGCGAATCGAGCGCCTTGATGGGCAGCAGATGGCCGCCATCGTAGCGCAAACGACCATAGGGATCGTCTTCGACGATCAGGAAGTCGTATTCATGGGACAGCTCGATCAGGCGTTTGCGCCGCTCGGGCACCATGGTCACGCCGCCAGGGTTCTGGAAATTCGGAATGGTGTAGCAGAATTTGACGGCGCCTTTGCCCAGCCGCTTCAGCTCTTCTTCCAAAAGATCCATGCGCATACCCTGGTCATCGAAGGGGATGCAATGGACATCGGGCTCATAGGCGGAAAAGGCCTGCAATGCGCCCAAGTACGTGGGGCCTTCGGTGATGATGACGTCACCGGGGTCAACGAAGGTCTTGGCCAACAAGTCGAGGGCTTCTTGGGCTCCCGAGGTGATCATCACTTCTTCGGGGCGGACGCGCACGCCCACATCGCGCATGAGTTCGCAGAACACCTGCCGCGTTTCGACGCGACCAGCCGTGCCGCCGTACTGCAGGGCCGAAGCGCGCTCCGTATCCCAGGCTGCCTGAGTGGCCTTCTTCACTTCTTTAGAGGGCAGCAGCCGAACATCGGGCATGCCGCCCGACAGGCTGATGATGTCGCTGCGCGTGGCAGCGGCGAACAGATCGCGAACGGCCGACGAACGCATCTTGGTAACGCGTCGAGCCAGTTTGCCATCGATGGAATCGAATGTGATATGAGCTGAATTCATCGTCTGGTCACCACCTTTCGCGCTACTGTAGCACCTCGCAATTCAGGAATTCCGCTGCATCGCGAAAAGCCCGTAAAGCCATTACGTCGTCGGTGAACGACACTTTGACGCAGGCCGAACCATTGCTTTGGGCCACCCACTGCGTGGTGCCCACGAAAGAAGCGGCGGGATCATCGGAGCGCTCGCACATCAACTGGATGACCAGATGCTCCAGCACATGCGGGATGGATGTATGGTCGATGACCGAAGCGAACGCAGGTCCCTCGGCATTGACGCAGGTATGATCGGCCAAACTGGGAAACGCTTGCAGAATGCGCTGCGCCCGCTGTGCCGTAGACCAAGCGCCATCAGGAGAAACGCGTACCAAGGCCTCTACGCGGTCGGCTTTCACCGTTATGCGCTCGATGACGAGCGGTTTACCCGACCGGGCATCAACCGACGTCATAGCTGTAGGCTTCTGCAAGCTGATCGAGCTCATCGCCGAGGTTCTGGCCTTCCACAATGGCCGCACCCAACGTGTTGGCGAGCTGCGTCGAGTTGTTGACCAGGGTTTGGGGCTGCGCAGAGGTATCGTCCGAAATCTTCACCAGCAGCACATCGCCCTGCTCAAGGGAGCCGTCCGAGAACACCGGCGCTTCTTGGAATCCCCAGTACACCCAAAAGCCCTCCGGCTGGCTATCGGTGATGGCCAGCGTCTGACGATCTGCGCTGAAACAATACCAACCCGTCCCTTTGAGCGACCCGAAGTTGTACTCGATGGTCTTTGCGTTGGTATCCAGCGTGTAGGAGTACGAGACTTCGGTGGTCACCTTGATGTCCGATCCATCCAAAATCACCGTGCGCTGGGCATCGGCCATCTTCCATTCACCTTGGATGTCGGCCGCATCGTCAAAGCGCCACCAACGGTTCCACAGCAAAACGCCTCCGAAAACCATGAGCGCCACAATGACGCAAACCAGCACGCGGCGCGGCCATTTGCGCACCTTTTTGGCGGCGGGCACATTACGGTCCTGCCGAACGGTCTTTTCTGCACGTCGACCAGAGCGCTCTGCCGACGCGGTCGACGAACGGCCTTTGGATGCGGCCTTGCCGCGGCCCGCAGGCCTGTTGGTGCCAGCCGACACGGATTTGGCTCGTTTGCCGGGCGCATCGTCTGTCGCGGCCTTGGCTTGCTTGTCGGCACCAGCGCCCGATGAACGCTCGGCTCGCTCAGCAGCCCCGCGCTTCGAAGGCTTGGCACGCTTCGAAGAATCGGCATCTGGCGTGGGTTTGATGCGCTTGGCAGCGGCACTGCGCACCGAGGATTTGGCGGGCTTCGAAGGAGCACCGTCCGCAACGACCTTGCCGCTTTCCAGGGAAGGAGTTTCCGCAGAAGCGCTCCCTTCCGAGGACACGACGGCATCATCCGAATCAGGCTTGCTGCAGTCCTCGGAGGCTGGAGCCTTGTCGGAGGTAGCTTTTCTCTTCGTGGGCCGAGGCCTCTTATTCGGCTGCGATGACATCGGTTCCCATGTACGGGACCAGCACGTCGGGAACCTTGATGGAACCGTCAGGCTGCTGCCAGTTTTCCATGATGGCCGCCATGGTGCGGCCTACGGCCAAACCCGACCCGTTGAGCGTATGGACATAGCGCGTGCCCTTGAAGTTCTGAGGGTCGCGATACTTGATATCGGCGCGACGGGCCTGGAAATCCGTGCAGCAGCTGCACGAGCTGATTTCTTTGTAATCATTGTAGGAGGGCAACCATACTTCCAGGTCATAGGTCTTGGCAGCCGAGAAGCCCAAGTCGCCGGTGCACAGGTTGATCACGCGATAGGGCAGCTCGAGCTTCTGCAAGATGAGCTCGGCCTCTGCGACCATGCTCTCCAATTCATCGAAACTTTCTTCGGGCTTGGAGAACTTGACCATTTCCACCTTGTCGAACTGGTGCACGCGAATGAGTCCGCGCGTATCGCGCCCGGCGCTGCCCGCTTCTTCGCGGAAGCAATTGGTGAATGCCGTGTAATACAGCGGCAGATCGGCACCTTCGAGCACCTCTCCCGCATGGATGTTGGTGAGCGGAACCTCTGCTGTGGGGATAAGGTAGAGGCTTTCGTCCTTGGTCTTGAACAGGTCTTCCTCGAACTTGGGAAGCTGGCCGGTGCCGGTCATGGTCTCACGTGTCACCAGGCTGGGGCACCACCATTCTTTGAAACCGTTGGCGGTGTGGGTGTCGGCCATGAAGTTGATGATGGAGCGCTCCAGGCGCGCGCCCAGCCCGCCCAGCAGCACGAAACGGCTGCCCGACAGCTTGGTTGCACGCTCGAAGTCGATGATGCCCAAATCGGGACCGAGATCCCAGTGGGCTTTGAACTCGAAATCGAACTGCGGCGGCGTGCCCCAACGACGAACCTCGGGATTTTCGGTTTCGTCTTTGCCCACCGGCGTGGTATCGCTGGGAATGTTGGGAACGGTCATCAACAGCTCGGTCATCTGGGCCTCGGCCTCGTTGCGGCGGTTGGTGGCCCCCTCCAACTTGGTGTTGATGGTGCGCACTTGTTCTTTGGCGGCTTCGGCTTCGTCCTTCTTGCCCTGCCCCATCAGAGCGCCGATCTGCTTGGAGATGCTGTTGCGCTCGGCCTGGAGAGACTCCTCTTCGACGATGGCCGCACGCCGGGTTTCGTCCAGCGAGCTGAAGCCATCGCGGTCCCATGCCGCATTGCGGTTTGCCATGGCCTGGGCCACGGCGTCCTGGTTGTCTCGAACATAGCGAACATCCAACATGGTTGATCCTCCGAGCATTCCTTGGCGCGAGTGTGAAGTGGCACCGGATAATGCGCATCCGATGCCATGCAACCGCTGCGGTTTTCGCAGAGATTGCCGATTGCGCTAGTATACTCTACTAAAATGCAGGGCAGATTCCCGATACGGGGATGCACCGTCGGAAAAACGCGAAAGGCATCCATGGATTTCAACGAGCTGTATCACTTTCTCTTCGAAACATATGCGGGACTGGGCGTCTTGGTGGTCTCCGGAATCGTCCTCAGCCTGCTGGCCTGCGTCATCATGGAAAAACGCACGCGCAAGAAATTCTCCAACCACGAAAAAACAGAGGATGATTGGAGCTTCTTCGACGACGACGACGAGGATTCCGACGACGATTCCGATGACGCAAAGGATTCGTAGGCCCCGAGCCTCGATTTCCAGCGAACAGTTCCGGATGCCGGGTTTCTTGCATCCTAGCGCCCGCCACGCGACGAGCTTCATGAGAAAGGCATTGCAATGAACGAACCTCTATACCAGCGCGAAGGCGCCTATATCCCCCGAGTCGCCGCCGTGCACGACCTGTGCGGTTACGGCAAATGCTCGCTGGGCGTGGCCATCCCCGTGCTTTCAGCGGCAGGATGCGACGTCTGCCCCGTGCCCACCGGGTTGTTCAGCAGCCACACGGCGTTTTCCACCTTCTATATGCATGACACTACCGAAATGCTCGATGACTACCTGGCCGCTTGGAAAGAAGTGGACATCGACCTCGACGCCGTGTATTCCGGATTCTTGGGCGCTCCGCAGCAGTGCGACAGCATCCGCCAACTCTGGAACGATTACCCGAAAGCACTGCGCATCGTCGACCCCGCCATGGCCGACCACGGCAAGGTGTATCCCACGTATACCCCCGAATTATGCCAGGCCATGGCCGGGTTGGCTGCCGGCTGCGACGTGCTCACCCCCAACCTCACCGAAGCGGCCATCATCTTGGAAGAGGATTGGAAGGGTCAAAACCTCGATGATGCCGAAGTCCATCGCATAATCGAGGCGCTGCTGGCCAAGGGAGCCAAAAACGTCATCTTGAAGGGCATCGATCGCGGCGATGGCGTCATCCGCAATTACGTTCAGGGCCAGAGCAGCGAATTCGCCTGCACTGAAAACGAGCTGCTCCCCTATATGCTGCACGGAACCGGCGACCTTTACGCATCGTGTCTGCTGGGCGCCTTGATGGCTGAACGTGACCTGCTGAGAGCGGCGCAATTCGCCGGAGACTTCGTGGTGGAAGCCATGAAGCTCACCAGCAAGCAGCCCGATTACGAAAACCGCGGCGTGAGTTTCGAGCTCATCTTGGGAAAGATCGCCGCCCTGCTGCAGTAACGCCGATCGAACGCAAAGCGAATCATCGAAAGCCCCGGATCCGTGGCTTTCTCATTCTTCTCGCTGGGGAACGCCCAAACAGCAGAGTATGCAAACGAAGATTGCGGGAATGAGAGCCAAGATCAAATCGGACGTGGACGGCATCCACGAAAGCGCCCCATCCGAAGAGGCAATTGCGGTCGAAAGGCAGATCGTGCCCACGACAAGGGCCCCGGAAATCAAGGCTCCGATAAAGGCCAGCACGCGGCTTCCGCGAATGCAGAACAGCGCCAGAACCACTGCAGCCAAGACCCAGCAGGCCAACGTCAGCCAGACGCTCGAAAGCTGCATGAACGTCAGCAGCGCATCCTCCCCGCGCAACGCATGGCCCCACCATCGAACCGGATCCCAGTTGGAAAGCGAAAGACCGCCGAAGCGCGTGAGAACCACCGCGAACAGCCAACCGTAACCAGCGTTGATGGCAGCCTCCTTGGGCTTGAGCAGGTACCCGGCAAGCAGCGGTGTTACCCAACCCAGCCCCACAGCGCCGAACAATGCAGGAGAAAGAGCAGTATCGGCCTGCGACGTGCCCTTGCGCCCCACGAAGAACCACCAGGCAGCCGATGCCGCCAAAAACAATGCACCCGTTATCGGGCAGCCATTGGCGCAAAGCGCCACGCCCACATCGAGCACGACCAACGCCGCTCCTATAGGCGGCACGATGGCGGCCGCCAAAACGATAAGCGCCAACACGCCCCAGAACGGCAGGGATACCACGCCGTCGAACCAAGGAAGGTGCGCCGTGGCGACGAAACCGGGCACGGCGCAGGCCGCGGCGGACCAAATGCGCATGAGCGCTCCGCGGTGGCTTCCCTTCACCCGGTCGAGCACCGGAAGCCGATCAACCGCCGTCTGCTCTTCCTCCTCTTCGCCGAAGTCCTCGCATGCGCGGCCGACCAAAGAGGCCAAGCGTTTCTTTCCGCGTGCGGGGTTGCCTAAAAACGGCTGGAATTCTTCAGCGAAATCCTGAACGCTGACGTAGCGCTCGTCTCTATCGGGGTCAAGCGCATAGAACAAAACATCGTCGGCCTGGGAATCGAGCCCCTCCATGCATAAGCTGGGAACCAGGAGTTCTGCCTGATAGATTGCAGCTTCCGCAGAATCAAGATCGGGAGCGACGAAGGGGTTTTCCCCCGAAATCATCTCATAGGCGATGGAAGCCAGAGCCCATTCGTCGCAGCGCGCATCGAGCGGTTCTTGGCGCATCTGCTCGGGAGGCATGTAGCCGATGGTTCCGCCCGCCGCACTGCCGAAGCCCGAAGCTCCAGACAGCTTGGACAGACCGAAGTCAGTCACCTTCACGCCGCCTTGGCGGTTGATGAGCACATTGTCGGGCTTGATGTCCAGATGGAGGACTTGGTTGCCATGGGCCACTTCCAGTGCGTGGGACACGCCTTGGAACACCGCGCCCACGATATCCAGGTCGATGTCATCGCCGCAGTCGGCCAAAAGCTGCGTCAGCGTCACTCCATCGATGTACTCCATGATGAGATAGGCGGTGTCGTCTTGCACTTCGAAATCGAGCACGCCCACGATGTTGGCATCGGACAGCATCGCCGCGGTACGGGCCTCGTCGAGCCCGGGCATATCGGCCGCGTCATAAGAAACGGGAAGATGGGGCTGGGTGGGAGCCCCCGTATCGGCAGGAGATTCGGAATCAAGCGGCATGCATTTGATGGCGACACGGCGCTGGATGCGCGTGTCCCAAGCCACCTGCACCGTGCCGTACCCACCGGAACCCGCCTGGGATATGGGACGATATCTGTTGAGAATCAACCGATCCTGCACCCGACGAAACCTCCTGGGCGAAATCCGGAACTGCCTGCAAGCGAACGCAACCATGATAGCTTTTTTCTTCTTGCCAAGGTAGTTTGGCTGCGTTATCATTCTTGCTTGCCTGTCTGCCCCCGAGCAGACAAAGCACCTCGCGGGTGTGGCGGAATTGGCAGACGCGTACGGTTCAGGTCCGTATGGGGGCAACCCCATGAAGGTTCAAGTCCTTTCACCCGCACCACACTTCAAAGGCCACCTCCGGTGGCCTTTTTTGTCGCCCAGAAATCGAACGATTGCCAAACCGCTCCGTATGGCGATTAGGTAAAGGTTGGGCGCTAAGCAGCGCGTTTGTGGGAAGATTCAGTCTGAATCATTGCATGAATACGCTTTCGATGGGCTAGGAGCTTCGATGGGAATCCTCTCGCGATTCGAAGGAAAAATGGAAGATGGCCTTGAAGGCATGGCCAACAAGGTCGGCGGTGCCCCTATTTCACCAGTTCAAATTGCCAAAAAAGCCGAAAAGGCCATGCGGCGCGAAAAGATGGTGGGCGCTGGCAAGCAATACGCACCCACGCTCTACACCGTGTTGGTCAACCCGCGCGACGACCAGCGCCTCTTCGGGTACTACCCCACGCTTGCAGGCGAAACCGAGACCTACTTGAGCGCCAAAGCCGCCGAAGAGGGGCTTTTGATGGACGGCCAGCCTTTGGTGCGCTTCATCGTCGACAACGGCCTCAAGCATGGCAAATTCGACATCATCGCCGAGTTGGTATCGGCTCCCATCATCGCCCAGCTCCGAGATGAAGAGTTGCAGCGCTACGGTCTTTCTAGCGGAAACGGAACGGTCAATCCCGTTTCGGGAACCTATGCCGCTGCACGGCCCCGCACTCCGCGGCGCGACGTGGACGTCATGCCTTCGGGTCAGCAACGAAACTCCAATCCGTTCGGCAACGGAGCAACCAGCCAGCCCATGGCTTACGGTTCGGCGCGTCCCGTGCAACAAGCACCGGCTGCCGCCCCCGTGCAGCAAGCTCCGTACGGCACCGAACAAGAGCATCATCCGCTTCCCTACGTTCCCGACGAAGATATCGACCGCTCCATCGATTACGGCAAATATACGTTCAACAGCAAGGATTTCGAGGAATACGGCGACCAGGCCGCTCCCGATCCTGCAGGTCGACAACCGGTTGGAGCCCATATCCAACCTGAGCCGCAGTCTCAAGAGCCCGCCGCTCAACCAGCGCAATACCATGCGGAGCCCCATCCGCAGGTCCAGCCAGTGACCGCTCCGCCGTCAGTGCATCCGACGGCAGCGAACACCATGGTGTTCTCGTCAGGCGCAGGCGAAGTCGACCCCATTCCCAATGCCACGGCCGTGCATGCCCGTCTTATCAACACCACGGTCAACCGCAGCTACGACTTGGCCTCAACACGCATCGTTCTGGGACGCAGCAGCGGCAGCGATATCGTCATCGACGATATCAACGCCAGCCGCAGCCATGCCGAGATCCGTTTCGAGCCCCAAGGCGTTTGGAGCATCACCGATCTCGGTTCGACCAATGGCACCCTGGTAAATGGGCAAGCCATCACCTCGTGCACCCTTTCCGAAGGAGACCAAGTGTCCATCGGAACCACCCACTTCCTATTCACCCAAGCATAGGACGCCCGTTTGATTGACATCACCCTGCTCATAGCACGCCTGCTGTTCGTAGCACTGCTGTATTTGTTCTTGTTCGCTCTGATGAAAACAGGGATAGGCATGGTGCGCGGCCAGCGCAAAAAAGAAAAAAGCTGGACCATAGCCGTCGAAAAGGGACCCAAGGAACTGCGCGGCGTGCAGATAGCCGTTCACGGACCCGTCATCGTGGGACGCAACCCCGGCGCCGACATCGTCGTGGGAGCCGGATACGTTTCGGGCCGCCATGCGCGCTTCACGCTCATGGGCCAGAATCTCTTCGTGGAAGACCTGGGGTCGACCAACGGCACTGCCGTCAATGGACGCCTGATCGGCGAGCCCACTGCCCTGCGCAATAAAGATGTGGTCAACATCGGCGACGTGGCCATGCGCGTGAGGTTTGCCTGATGGCTGCCGCTCGCCCCAACGCCACCGAGCGGAACGCAAATGCCGCTTTGTTCGGCAGCCGCACCGATGTGGGCTGCGTACGCGATCACAATGAGGACAGCTTGGTCGTCGCTCCGCCGCTCTACGCCGTTGCCGACGGAATGGGAGGACATGCGGCCGGCGAAGTGGCCAGCGAGATAGCGGTCCACACGCTTGCCGACCTTGCTCCGTCGCTGCCCGATAGCGAACAGCTGGCAAACGCCGTCGTCTCGGCAAATTACGCGGTCATCAATGCCGCGCGCGAAAAAGGCCGCGCAGGCATGGGCACTACGCTCACGGCGGCTATTCTTCACAAACAGCGCCTGGTGATAGCCCAGGTTGGCGACAGCCGCGCCTACCTGCTGCACCAAGGAAGCATGCAACAGCTTACTCGCGATCACAGCCTGATGGCCGACATGATCGAAGCCGGCAAACTCACCGAAGAAGAAGCTCGCGTTCATCCGCAGCGCTCAATCATCACCCGCGCGCTGGGAAGCGACCCGGACATGCAGCCCGACATCTACGAGCTCAACGTGGCAACCGGCGACCGGCTGCTGCTTTGCTCCGACGGCCTTTCATCCATGCTCGAAGACGATGCCATCGCCCATCTGCTGGCGCGCGTGCGCGATCCGCAGCGCTGCGCGAGCATGCTGGTAAACGAGGCAATCGCCGCAGGAGGACATGACAACGTCACCGTCATCGTGGTCGATGTGCTGGGCGATGCCGTGAAAAAGCAGCGCAAGATGCGCCGGAAAAACCGTTTTTGGCTCGGGTTCGTCATCGTGGCGCTGATCGCGCTCATAGCGGGCGGCTGCTATGCCGGCTACACCTACACGCAGACAACCGCCTACCTGGTAGAACAAGACGGAAAAGTGGCCGTGTACCAAGGCGTCCCCGACACCTTCTTGGGCATGAGCCTTTCCCATCTGGACCACACCACCGACATCGAAGTCGACAAATTGCAACCCGGCACCGCAAGCCGCCTGAAAGATAACGGCATCCGCGTGGACAGCCTGGATGCGGCAAACAACCTGGTAGATGAATACCGCCAGGAAATCGAGGAAAGCAGCAAGAAATGACGCGCCGCAATCTGGAACTGGCCCTGCTGCTGATAGCAGCACCCATCGTCATCCTCCTGTACGCGATGATCGTCATGAACCAGGGTCAAGAATTGGGCGTGAACACCCTGGGTGTACCGCTGATCATCTTCGCCGCCTTCGGCGTGGCCCATCTGGCCGTGCGCAAATGGGCGCCCGGCGCCGACCCCGCCTTGCTGCCCATTTCGTTCGCACTTTCGGGCATCGGCATCGCCTTTGTCACGCGACTCAATCCTGACCAGGCCGTACGGCAGGTCATGTGGCTGGTCTTGGGCATCGCCTGCATGATTTTGGTACTGGTGTTCATTAAGAACATCGACAAGATAGCCAAATACAAATACACCCTGATGCTGGCTGGCTTCATCCTGCTGCTTTCGCCCATGATCCCCGGGCTCGGGCAGGAAATCAACGGCAGCAAGATCTGGATATCGATTGGGTCGTTCAGCTTCCAGCCGGGAGAACTGGCCAAACTGCTCATCGTCTTGTTCTTGGCGGGCTATTTGGCCGGCAACAGAGAAATGCTCTCGGTGTTCACCTGGAAGGTGGGGCCGTTCCATCTGCCCGACTTCCGCACCCTTCTGCCCATGTTGCTCATGTGGGGCTTGTCGCTGGTCATCGTCGTGTTCGAAAAAGACCTCGGCAGTGCTTTGGTGGTCTTCTTCGTATTCGTCGCCATGCTCTACGTGGCCAGCGGCAAGAAATCGTTCGTGGTGGTCTCGTTGATCCTGGCAAGCATCGGCGCTGTCGTCATGTGGCATTTCTTCACGCATGTGCAAGTCCGTGTCGACACGTGGCTCGACCCCTTCTCCGATGCTGATGGTACCGGCTATCAGCTGTGCCAGGCCATCTACTCCATGGCCGACGGCGGACTGTTCGGCTGCGGCATTGGAAACGGCCTGTGCGATCAGATTCCCGTAGTCGAAAGCGACTACATCTTCGCCGCCATTGCCGAAGAAACGGGGCTCTTGGGAGCCGCCGGCGTATTGCTGCTGTTCCTGTGCTTCGCCATCCGCGGAATCGTCACCGCGGCCCGTGCGAAAAGCGACGTGCACAGCTTCGTCGCCGTGGGCATGACCGCCGCCATCGTGCTGCAGGCGTTCATCATCGTGGGCGGCGTCACTCGGCTCATCCCCCTCACCGGCCTCACGCTTCCCTTCATCAGCCAAGGCGGCTCCTCGCTGCTGGCCAGCTTCATAGCCGTGGGCTTCCTGCTCAAATGCGGCGACGAAGGCACCGGCGTGGAAACCGAGATGAAATCCGGTACCACCAGCCTGCGCATCAACGGCGTGTTGGGCCGCGTCTCCCTGGGCAAACGCCTTACCGGACTCATGATCGTATTCAGCCTTCTGTTTGCGGCACTGGTGGCCAACCTCACTATGCTCATGGTGGTCAATGCCAAGGATTACCAGGATATGCCCGGAAACAACCACACCATGCAAAAGGAAGCGGAAAAAGAACGCGGCACCATCTCCACCTCAGACGGCGTGGTTCTGGCACGCAGCGTGGTCGACCCATCGTCGGGCTATTACAAACGCGAATACCCCGCCGGAGACCTGGCCAGCCAAGTGGTGGGTTACTCTTCGTCGCAATACGGAACCAGCGGCATCGAAGATACCTGCAACGATACGTTGCAGGGAGAGGAGGGTTATTCCAGCTGGACCGACGTCATCAATGACTACGCCGGCGTCAGCACGGCCGGAAACGACGTCCAACTCACGCTGAACTCCGAGATTCAGCAAGCGGCACAAGACGCTCTCGACGGATACAGCGGCGCATGCGTGGTGATGGACCCCGAGACCGGTGCCGTGCTGGCCATGGCATCTTCCCCTACATACGACGCCTCCGATTTCGACAGCATCCTTTCGGGCGACAGCGGCTCGAGTGACGCGCTGTACAACCGCGCCACGCAGGCCCTCTATGCACCGGGCTCGACATTCAAGATAGTCACGCTTTCCGCCGCGCTGGGCGACAATGTCGCTTCGGAAGACACCGTGTTCTCAAGCCCCAGCTCCATCGAAATAGGCGGCGGCCAGGTGTACAACTTCAACAAGAACAACTATGGAAACCAGACATTGGAACAGGCCACCTGGCTTTCCAGCAACACCGCTTACGGCCAGTTGGGCGTGCAAATCGGCGCCCAAGCGCTGGTGAAAACGTCCGAGGAATTCGGCTTCAACAAGCAGATAACCTTTGATTTGCCCTTGGTGGAGTCCGTGATGCCCGACCCCGACGAGATGACCGAATGGGAAACCGCCTGGGCCGCTGCCGGACAACCCGTGGGCCAGCATACCAGCGATGCAGGGCCCCAGGCCACCGTGCTCGAGATGGCCATGGTGGGCAGCGCTATCGCCGACGACGGCACGCTCATGCAGCCCTACTTGGTAGACAGCACATACAATGCCAATGGCGAAAAGATCTCGACCACCGAACCGGTTTCGTTGGGATCGGCCTGCACCAAAGACACTGCCACCCGCGTCAAATCCGTGCTGGAAGGCGTGATAACCCAGGGCACCGGCACTGCAGCCCAGATCAGCGGCGTGAGCATCGCCGGTAAGACAGGTACGGCCGAAACCGGCAAAGCCGTCGACGACAGCTGGTTCGTAGGAATGGGCCCCACCGACGATTGCAAGGTTGTTGTGGCCATCGTCTTGGAGCAAGGGGCCGATAATGACAGCAACGCCGCCTCAAGGGCTAAGAATGTGTTATCTACCGCTTTGGAAGTGCAAGGCGCAATGTAAGTGGAGTATGCTGTAGGCGATAATTGATTCTTCGCTTACCGCATGGGTCCTAAAGGAGTTCAAACGTGACCGGAAACATGATAGGCAGGGTCTTCAACAACCGCTACCAGATCACCGAGCGCATCGGCATCGGCGGCATGGCCGAAGTCTACCGTGCTCAAGATAAGGTTTTGGGACGAGTGGTGGCCGTCAAGGTCATGTTGCCCCAATATGCCGCCGACCCCGAATTCACCCAACGCTTCCGCCAAGAGGCTGCATCCGCGGCCAATCTCCAAAGCCCCTACATCGTGAATGTCTACGACTGGGGCCAGGACGGCGGCACGTATTATATCGTCATGGAATACGTGCATGGCGCTGATTTGAAAACGGGCATCAAGAAACGCGGCTGCATTGACCAGCGCAAGGTGGCTGAAATCGGGGCGCAGGTCTGCCAAGCGCTGTCAGTGGCGCACAACCAAGACATCATGCATCGCGACATCAAACCGCAAAACATCATGGTGCAGCCCGACGGCAACGTGAAGGTGATGGATTTCGGCATCGCCCGCGCTAAAAATTCCGTCAAATCGCAAACCTCATCGGTACTGGGAACAGCCCATTACATCTCGCCCGAACAGGCACAGGGCAAAGAACTCACTCCTGCCAGCGACATCTATTCGCTGGGCATCGTGATGTACGAAGCCGTCACCGGTCAGCTGCCCTTCGATGGGCCGGACTCGGTGAGCGTGGCTATGATGCAGGTCAACGACGCGCCGATGCCGCCCAGCTCGATCAAGCCGGATATCGATCCAGGTCTCGAAGCCATCATCTTGCATGCGCTCGAAAAAGAACCCTATGCCCGCTTCGCCACTGCAGCGGAGATGAAGCATTGTCTCAACGACTATCTGGCGGGTCGTCCCGTCACCATCGGCGGCGCCGAAACCCAGGTAATGGGAGCAGCGTACGCCTCGGGTGCAGGAAGCACCTCGGTAATGCCCGCCGTAAGTTCGAATGCCGTTCAGACGGGTCGCAAGGTGGCAGCCGAAGATGCCGAAACCACCCGCAAGCGCAAGAAGAAGCGCACCATCGCCATCGTGGTGGCCGTCATCGCCGTCATCGCCATCATCGCAGCGTTCGCTTTCGCAATGAGCGGGTCGAACAGCAAGGTCACCGTGCCCGATGTCACCGGGCAGACGGTTGAACAGGCCACATCTTCCCTGCAAAGCTCCGGCCTTTCCGTAGGTACCACCACCGAGGTGTACAGCGATACGGTTTCATCGGGATGCGTGGTGAGCACCGACCCCAAAGCGAACGCTTCGGCCGAAAAGGACAGCAAGGTCAAACTGACCGTTTCCAAGGGCAAGGATCCAGCTAAAGACCAGGTGGAAGTCCCCGATCTTTCGGGCATGACTGCCGACCAGGCATCGGCGGCTCTTTCCAAAGTGGGGCTCGTATATGCTGCGGGAACGGCGCAATACTCCGACACCGTAGCCGCCAACACGGTCATCAGCCAAGACCAGGCCGCAGGCACCAAGATAGCCAAGAACTCGACCGTCACGGTAATCCTGTCGTTGGGCGCACAAGGAGTTTCCGTGCCCAACGTGGTGGGTAAGAGCGAGAGCTCCGCCACCACCACCCTCAAAAACAGCGGCTTCGCCGTCGACGTATATTACGATTCCAGCTCAACTGTGGCGCAAGGCAATGTCATCAGCACAGACCCCGTCGCAGGCACCGAGCTCGCCAAGGGCGATACTGTGGGCATCACGGTATCTACGGGCGCTTCCACGCACCGAGTTCAGGCTTACGGAACGCCTTCGGCAGGAGGCAGCGTATCGGTATCGAATGGCACCGTCAATGATGGCAAGTCCGTGACCATCACCGCAACGCCCAACAGCGGCTACACCGTCCAAAGCATCGTCGACGACATGACCGGCACCAGCTATTCGGGCACCACGGTCACCATCGACAGCGTCACACGCGATTACAGCTTCACCGTAACGTTTGCGCAGACCACAACGGGCACCAGCACCTCGGGCGGCACTTCCGGCAGCGACACCTCAACGCAATCGGGCGGTACCGGAACGGGTGGTCAGTCCAACGGGTGAGCACCGGTTCGTTCCCGGTTTCTACGACCCATCATTCAATAGGGCCCTGCGATTGCGGGGCCCTATCATTTTGTTTTGAGAAACTAAGCATCAGGATGGATTTATTATTGTTAGTGCGTCACGTCCATTACTGCAGGTTGAAGCCCCGTCTGAACTGCATACAAAAATGATTCATTCTGCGTATCGTGCTACAATAGTGCCAGCAAAAGGTTGACCGTAGTTCCACATCAGATGATCCAGCAAATCCGATAACGTAGCTCCTATAGAAGGTGTGTCAGAGATGACCAAAAGGTTCACAATTCTTCGTACGGTCGTTGCCATGGCGTTGGTCATGGGGACGACCGTTCCTATGTCTGCTTTCGCCGCAACGGAAACGCAGACGGCTGCCGTCCAGGAAACCGCCACCGCGCAATCCACCGACACCGCTTCCACCGAAGCTACCGCGCAAGACGGCGCGCAGGCAACCGACACTGCAACCGATAGCCAAAACACCACAGCGCAGACCGGCAACACCGCCGTTGCCGGTGACAACACCTCCTCTTCCGCCTCTGATTCGGCGAACACTAATGGTAGTGCTTCGGTAGCAGATAAAACCACCGCCGATACCTCCGAAACCACCAACGCCACTGACACTGCCACCCAAGACGCAGCAACCACCACCGATGCTACGGCCCAGGACGCCGCTTCCACCGACACCGAAGTCACCTATCAGGCCGACCCCAACGAAGGCGTCCAGTACGCTGAAGGTCGCGTCATCGTTGTTATGAAAAACCAAACGAGCACCGACGAAGCACAGGCTGCCGTCTCCACCGCCGACGCCACCGTCACCGAAACCATCGACGAAGACCTCGATGGCCAGACCGCCGTCGTTGCGCAAACCGCCGACAACCGTTCCGTTGCGCAAACCGTCGAGGAGCTTTCGAGCAACCCCAACATCGACATCGTCCAGCCCGACTATATCGTCTGCTCTGAAGAAGACCTCGCTGCCGAAGATTCCACCGACGACACGACCGATGAGCTTTCTGCTCAAAGCACCGATGAGGGACTCACCGCCGATGCTCTCACCAACGACTCCCAAGTTGGAACGCAATACCATCTTTCTCAGATGAACATCTCCAGCGCCTGGTCTTTGGCCAAGTGCAACAACAAGGTTGGCGTTGCCGTGTTCGACACGGGCGTGCAGACCAACCACCCCGACCTGAGCGCCAACATCAAGGCCACCTGCGACATCAGCACCTACAGCACCTCCACTGGTTCTTACAGCGGCGTCAGTGGCGACGATATGGGGCATGGCACTCATGTATGCGGCATCATATCCGCCCGCACTGGCAACAGCACCGGCGTTTCCGGCGTTTCCTACAATGCCAACCTGGTTGTCGCCGACGTATTCCAAAACGGCTATGCCTACACCAGCGATCTCGTGAAAGCCTACAAATGGCTGATGAGCGGAATCTCCGACACCTACAACGTGCATGTGGTCAACATGAGCGTGGGCGGCGCTGGAACCACCAGTTCCAACGGCGCACTTGAAAAGCAAATCGATGCCGCAGCCGCCAAGGGCATCGTCACCGTCTGCTCCGCCGGCAACGACGGCAGCAGCGCCAGCGAATACCCTGGCGATTACAGTTCTTGCATCAGCGTGATGAACCTGCAATCCAATGACACGTTGGCCAGCAGCTCCAATTACGGTTCGGCCAAAGACATCTGCGCATACGGCACGCACATCTACAGCACCACCGTCGGCAGCAGCTACGGCTACAAGAGCGGCACCTCCATGGCCGCCCCGGTGGTCTCTGGCGTGGTGGCCTTGATGTATGCCGCCAATCCTTACTTGAGCGCAGAACAAGCCCGTTCCATCATAACGAGCACGGCCACCAAGCTCTCGGGTGCCAACACCGGCAATGGCAAGGTCAATGCCACCGCTGCCGTCAAGGCCGCTGCGGGCGTCACCGGCTCTCTCTACAACTCGACGGATCTGGCCGATGCAAGCATCTCGAAGATTGGTTCGTATCAGTATAATGGCAGTGCGATAACACCAAATGTAACAGTTAAGATAAACGGCGAAACCCTTACCAAAGATACTGACTACACCGTAAGCTATGCCAACAACACCAGCGCTGGCACCGCCACCGCCACCATCACCGGCACGGGTGACTACACCGGCAGCCAGAGCACGAATTTCACCATTACCACCCGCGACATCTCCACCGCAACGATGTCCCTTGCCAACACGTCGTACTCTTATACGGGCAATGCCAACACCCCCAAGGTGACGGTCGTATGCAACGGCGCTACACTCAGCGCTTCTGAATACAGCGTCGCGTATGCCAACAACACCGACCCGGGGACGGCCACGGTTACCATCACCGGCAAGAATGACTTCAAGGGGACGAAGAGCACCACGTTCACCATCAATGGCCAGACCTCCGATTCTTGGACGCGCTTGGCCGGCACCGACCGCTACAACACCATGTCCAAGGTCGTGGATGTTGGCTTCTCCGATAATGCGGATTGCCATGACACCGCCATCTTGGTGCGCGGCGACGACTTCCCCGACGCGCTTTCGGCCAGCAGTCTGGCCGGCACCATCGGTTGCCCCGTCATCACCACCACCAGCAGCTCGCTGGATGCCAATGCGGCTGCAGAACTCGAACGCTTGAACGTCCATACGGTTTACATCCTGGGCAGCAACAAGGGCATCACCGACGGCGTCGAAGCAACGGTGAGCGCGCTCAATGGCGGTATCGAAGTCCATCGCGTTTACGGACAGAACCGTGTTGACACAAGCGTTGCCGTCGCGCAAACCGCGCAGTCCCTGGGCGCGTCTTCCGGCACCTGCATCATCGCAAAGGGTTGGAGCTACGCGGACGCCCTGTCCATTTCGCCTTATGCATACGCCAGCGGCAGCCCGATCTTCTTGGCCAACAGCGATGGAACGATTTCCGATAGCGTCAAACAGGCAATCGAAGATGGCGGCTATGACAACGTCATCGTGCTGGGTAGCGACAGCGGCATCTCCGATGAGTCCGTCGAAGCACTGGGTCACACTTGGATCCGTCTGGCTGGTTCGGACCGCTACGCAACTTCGAAGGCCATATGCGAATGGGAAGTCGGCAATACGCCCGACGCAGCCATCCAGCCCAGCGTGACCATGCATTACAGCGGCATGGCGGTGGCGCGCGGTGATGACTTCCCCGACGCTTTGGCAGCCTCCAGCATGCTTGGCAAGACCGGTTCCGTCATCGTCCTGGTTCCCAGCAATGTCACTACGGCAAACGGCTCGGCCACCAAGTCCATCCTCCAAAGCACGGCTGGGTCCTCTTCCGACTGCACAGGCTACATCCTGGGCGGCACGGGCTCCGTCAACAGCTTGACGGAAACCTGGCTGAGCCAAATCAGCGCGGGCACGCTTAACTAATCAACCGCTACAGGGCCTCGGGTGGATGAGGGAGCGACGAAAGCCGCTCCCTCATTGCATATCCGAACAGGCGCACCTTGTCATCCACGACAACTTCCCTTCTGATAGAATGGGCGCACGCGCCTCCGTAGCTCAGGGGATAGAGCACCGGTTTCCTAAACCGGGTGCCGAAGGTTCGAATCCTTTCGGGGGCACCAACACCACGACGACCCGCCTTCAGAGACGGGTCGTTTGCTGTCAATTCGTCACAAGATATCTCCTCATTTTCGGTGAAAAGCTTCCAATGGCATCGCAAAAGATGGGATAATGAAAATGCAACCGATGGCAAGGAGAAGCGCCATGAAAACGATACTCGTCGATGATGAAGTCTGGGCAACCAAAGAATTCAGCCTATTCTGCGAAAACCATCCCGATATCGACTTGTTGGGTGTGTTCACCGACCCGATCGAAGCACTCGGATTTGCCGAAGACAACGTAGTCGACCTCGCATTTCTCGATATCGAGATGCCGGCCATGAAGGGCACGGAGCTGGCGCAGAGCCTGCGCGATCTTTACCCGAACATCATCATCGTCTTCGTGTCCGCCTATGACCAATACATGCGCGAGGCCTTCAACATGCAGGCCGATTATTTCTTGACCAAGCCTTACAGCCATGAAGACATGGAAAACGTAGTGGCGCGCGCGAAGCTGCTTTCCGCCCGTATTTCAAAACGCATCTTCATTCAGACCTTCGGGAAGTTCGAATTGTTCGTCGAAGGCAAGCCCATGCACTACAGCGTTTCTAAATCCACGGAGCTGCTGGCATTTTTGGTGGACAAGCGCGGCACATTCGTTTCTGCCCAAGAAGCATTCAACGCCATCTGGGCCAACAAGCCGTACAACAACTACACCGGCGCCGCATACCGCAAGGCCCTCGCCCGTCTGCAGGAAATGCTCAATGAAGCCGATTGCGGCTCTATTTTGCTGCGGGAATCAAACGGCATCGCCGTGGATCCCACAGCTTTCGACTGCGACTACTACCAATTCTTGGATGGCGACCCCAATGCCCGCGCTGCGTTCCGCGGGGAATATATGAGCCAATACAAGTGGGCAAAGCCCACCGAGGAGCATCTGAAAGAGCTGGCGCAAGACTGACCTTCTGCGCGCGCTTCCGAACGCGTGCAGCCATTCGATATCAGCCGATGCCTTCCCCATCGGCTGCTTCGTCTGCGTCCAGTGCGCATGCCACGAACAGCTTGCCGGCCACTGCCGTGGCCACCACTACCGCCAGGCGCCGCTGGGGCGTAAGCGCAGAATCGTCGGCAATCTGGAGCGAAAACGAGGACTGATCGGAACGGACCAGGGGGATATCGGCCAGTTCGTCCACATCGGTCTGTCCGCAAAACTGCACGCGCATGCTTTCTTCGAACGCCACGCAGAAAAAGTCATAGGCGCGCTCCACGGGCAAGTCGCGTATCTGGTCGTTCACCAACTGGGTGATCTGCGCCATTGAAAACACTTGCTTCAAAAGGCAGACGATTATGAGATAGGCCACATGGCTGCGACGATAGCGCTTATCGGCAGGCTGCGGCACCACGCCCTGCTTCACGTAATTGTTGACCATCGATTGGGTGATTACCTTTTCTCCCTCGGGAATCAACGGCCCTACCGATTCCTCGATCACCCCAAGCAGCTGGTCCATATACAGTTCAAGGTTGGGAAGCTCGGCATAGCGGGGCAGGTGCCACTGATCTATCATGCGGGCAAGTTCTTCCATCGACTGTCCTGGTTTTCGCATGCCCAAAGCGCAACTACGTGTCATGGTTCTTCTCCTTAAAGATTGTTCGAAAAACAGTCTAACATTGGATTCCCCGTATCACAATCTCCATATCACTTGACATGGTTTTGATATTTTGATTATCTTGTTTTTGTTACTAGATTCGTCGTCAGGAAGACCATGGACAAGATCGCCCTCATCACCGATTCATGCACCGATGTCCCCGAAGCGTTTGCTCGGGAGCACGACATCTACACCGCTCCCCTCACCATCAATTTCTCGGATGGCGTTTTCCATGACAAAGTCGATATCACGCCTGACCAGGTCTATGCGCGCATGGCCGACGAGATTCCCAAGACCTCGCTGCCGACGCCTGCCTGCGTAGCTGCGCTGTTCGAGCAAGCGCTCACCGACGGATGCACGCAGGCTGTCATCGTGACCATCTCTTCAGGATTGTCGGGCACATTCAATTTGATGCAATCGGTAGCCGCTTCGTTTGCCGGCCGTATGGAATGCGCTTGCATCGACACCAAGAGCATCGGGTTGGGTGCAGGTCTTTCGGTGATGCGGGCAGCCGAACTCATTGCCCAAGGGCTCCCCTTCAAAAAAGTAGTCAAGCGCACGCAATGGGCCGTTGAGCATACGCACGTGTTCTTCTGCGTGGATACGCTCGAATACCTCTATGCCGGCGGCAGAATCGGCAAGGCAACCTATTCCCTGGGTTCAGTGCTCAATGTGCGCCCCATCATCACGTGCGACGAGCACGGCGTCTATGTGCCCATAGCCAAAGCACGGGGCCGTAAGGCATCGCTGCGCAAAACCATGGATGCCGCCGTGAAGTCGCTGGGCAAAGCCCGTCATTACCGCATGGGAGTGGTAAACGGCGATGCCGCAGCCGAAGCCGCTGAGCTTTTGCAGCAGGCACGCGAAAGCGTTCTTCCCGACGCACGCGAATATCTAGAAGGGCAGATATCTCCTGCATTGGTGGTTCACACGGGCCCTGGCCTCATCGGCGTGGGCGTTCAGCAGCTCGACGACTGATGAGCTTGAACTTCCGACGCCCGAACAGGGAAACCTCCCGGCAACATACTGTTTCACTTTTGCGCGCTAAAGTGATACCTTGTTGAAAGTCTTACGCAGTTCATCCACGATCAACAGGGGACCATACCGTGGAATCCATCTTCTCGGCTTTCAATGATTTCATAACCGCTTTCGACGACCTCTTGTGGGGCTTGCCGCTCATCTGCTTGATTTTGTTCGGAGGCATTCTTCTTACCGTGCGTCTGCGCGGCGTTCAGTTCCGCCAACTGGGACGCGCCCTGCGCTACATGCTCAAAAACGAGAAGGATGGCAGCGGAGAGGTTACCAGTTTCGCCGCTTTGTGCACGGCGCTTTCGGCAACCATCGGCACCGGCAACATCGTGGGCGTGGCCACCGCCGTGGTGGCAGGCGGCCCGGGCGCGCTGTTCTGGATGTGGGTGGCGGCTCTGTTCGGCATGGCCACCAAATATTCCGAGGGTCTTCTGGCGGTGAAATACCGCAACATGGATGCCAAGACGGGCCATGTTCTGGGCGGCCCCTTCTACTACATCGAGCGCGGCATGGGTCCCAAGTGGCGCTGGATGGCCAAGTTGTTCGCCTTCTTCGGCATGTGCGTGGGCTTGTTCGGAATCGGAACGTTCACCCAGGTGAACAGCATCTCCACCGCCATCACCAATTTCTTCGACCCCTCCAAGACCGCTACGGTGAGCATCTTGGGCATGGATTATTCCTGGGCTACAGTCATCGGCGGGCTGATCGTAGCCGTGCTGGTGGGTCTGGTGGTCATCGGCGGCCTCAAGCGCATCGCCAGTGTCAGCGAGCGTGTGATTCCCGCCATGGTGGTAATCTACGTGGCCCTCGCTTTGGTGCTGGTGCTCTGCAACCTCGATAAAGTCCCTGCGGCATTTGCCGAGATCTTCGCTTCGGCCTTTGGCTTGCGCGCGGTGGCCGGCGGGGCTTTGGGTGCCATCATCGTGGCCATGCAAAAAGGTATTGCCCGCGGCATCTTTTCCAACGAAGCCGGCTTGGGGTCCGCCCCCATCGCCGCAGCCGCGGCCCAGACCAAAGAACCCGTCCGCCAGGGCTTGGTATCGATGACCGGCACGTTCTTGGACACCATCGTGGTGTGCACGATGACCGGCTTGGCGCTCGTCATGACCGGCGCCTACCAGATCGATGGTCTGCAAGGAGCAGGCATCACCACGACCGCTTTCCAGATGGGCCTGTGGTTCATCCCCGGCGATGTGGTGGCCTTCCTGCTGATGCTGTGCCTGGTCTTGTTTGGATTCACCACCATCTTGGGCTGGGACTACTACGGCGAACGCTGCCTGGAGTACTTCAGCAATGGCAGCAAGAAGGCCGTGAAGGCATATCGCTGGCTCTACATCTTTGCCGTGTTCATCGGCCCCTACATGACCGTGGCGGCCGTCTGGACCATCGCCGACATCTTCAACGGACTCATGGCCATCCCCAACATGGTGGCGTTGATCGCGCTCTCGGGCGTGGTAGCTGCCGAAACGCGCGACTATTTCCGTCGTTTGAAGGATGCGGGCATTGAAGAGGCCATGGAGCCGCGCGAAGAGGATATGAGCTCCTGGAAGATTCCGCCGATCAGCCCCCGGTAGTTCGGCGGCTGCGGCGTACGGCGCCAAAATGCGCCTGCGCATCAAGGTCGAATGAATCAGCGACCGTCCCGCACCTGCGAGACGGTCGCTGATTTTACCTGGACAAAAAGACTAGATGAGCTCTTCGAGCCCCAAAGCTTCAACCAAACGACTGGCTGCTTCGCTCACCGTGGTGCCATCGATATCGATCGTGATTTCCGCATACTTCTTGTAAAGGGGCTCACGTTCTTCGTACAGATCGGCCAAGCTCATGCCCATGCCGTTTTTCATGACAACGCCGCGCTCGGGTTTGACTTCGCCCAAACGCTTCTGCAATTCGCCAAGCGAAACCTCGAGGTACACCACGGTACCGATTTCGGAAAGATGGGCCATGGCGGCTTCGGAATAAACAGCCGAACCGCCGGTAGCGATGACGGTGCGCTGCGCTTTGAGGTTGCAAAGCACCTCGTTTTCCACCTGGATGAAACCTTCCGGACCGCATGCATCGATGATCTTCTGCAGCGTTTTGCTGGATTGACGCTGAATGAGCAGGTCGGCATCGGTGAAGTCGTATCCGACCATCTTTGCCAAAACGATGCCCAGTGTCGACTTGCCTGCTCCCGGCATGCCTATGAGGACGATATTCTCTTTCTGATCCACGGTGGCTCCTTACTCGACAATGTCTCGTTTGCCACTATAGCAATGAAAATGAGGATGAACCCCGCAACAAGGCGCAAAGTCAGCGTTTCACCGTAGAAGGCGACCGAAAATGCCACCCCGAACACCGACTCCAAACTGAGCAGCAAGGACGCTTGGGCGGGCGGAACGCGCGTTTGGCCAACGTTCTGGAGCAAGCAGCAGAGCAGCGACGACGCAAGGACCAAGTAGGCCATCTGAGCGATCACGCTGGGATCGAGCACCGCCTGCAAAGACGGCTGCGCCTCAAGCGGCAGCCCGATGGCCAACCCCATGACGCCCATGACGGCGAACTGCAGAAATGTGAGAGTGAAGATGTCGCTGCCGCGAGCGACATGGCCCAGATAAGCCATCTGCACGGCGAAAAACACAGCGGACACGAGCGTCATGGAGTCGCCGAAGCCTATGGCGAACGTACCGTCGATCGATACCAGCCCCACGCCGGCTAGAGCCAGGCACGCTGCAGCCACATTGATGAAACGAGGGCGCTTGCCGGCGATGGCCCAGAACACGAAGGGCACCATGACGCAGTAGGTGGCGGTAAGGAATGCATTCTTCCCCGGCGTGGTCTCGGTGAGGCCGATGGTCTGCACCCAGAATCCCATGAAGTAGAACACGCCCAGCACCAAGCCGTTGATCAGATGGCGCCTGTCGAGATTGCGGCGGATGCGTTTGAAGAAAAACGGGAGCATGATCAGAGCGGCAAGACCGAAACGCACACCGATGAGGGTAGCAGGCGAAAAGACGTCCACCGCTCCCTTCATGACTACGAAGCTCGACCCCCAGATGACGGGCGCCCCGATGAGCATCAGTTTGAAAACCCAATCGGGCAATCCATCAAGACGATGGGTCATGGCTAGCGCGCACCTCCGCCGCCGCCGAAGCCGCCTCCCCCGCCGCCGCTGAAACCGCCGCCGAAGCCGCCGCCGCTGCTGAAGCCGCCCGAAGCAGCCGATGCGGCCGCTTCTGCCACCGAAGCGGTTTCGCCCACGGCAGAAGAAAATGCGTCGGTGAACGAGACGCCGACCGCCTGGGCACCCCAGCCGTTGGAATACCAAACCCACCACGGCACGTAATTGGGGGCGGCGGCGTTTACGGCATCTTGGTCGAAGACCTCCGGCACCGTATCGCGCAATTCATCCATCACCTTGTCGGCCACGCCGAACAAGTAGGCGTACACCATGAATTCGCCCCACACTTTGACGTCGGTGGGCGGACGTTCATCAAGCGAGCTGAAATCCTTCAGCCAATCGCGAAGGGCCGTGCAGCGTGCCTGATCATCGGCACCGGCCTGCGTGCGGCGCGGCATGAAGTTGGAAAGGATGAAGATGGCAACAGCCGCAGGCAGCATGGTGATGGCAGGGATGAAGTCGCTTAAGAGCACGCACAGCACGATAGCAACAATGCCGTAAACGATGGCCACTGCCGCCGTGGTCATCTGCAGGCGCGCGCCCTTTGCCTCGAAATAATCGGCGGCATTGACCTGCGCCTCAAGCTGCCCCTGCCAGTTATCCAACGCGCTCTTGAATTCACCGGGGTGGTCTTCGCCGTAAGCGCGGATGCTGCCCAGCCAGAACGAATCGGCTCCATCTCCCACCTTGTCGAACAATATCTCCAAAGCGGCCCGATCAAGCGGATCGGATGGTTCAGGGGCGGTTTTGCTGCGTACCAGATAATAGTCGTCAACGGTTTTGACGGACCCGAATCGGCCTTCTACCTGGTAGGATCCCTTTTCGATACCGACCTGACCCACGTGAGCCAAATGCATGATGGTGGCCGTGAAGTCATCTTGGCTGGTGCGATTCCATCGCCATAGGCGACCGATGACCGCAGGGTGCGTGCCCTTATGGGGAACATCGCGCCAATACTGGTCGGTGAAAGCGGGCTTGTGTTCCTTGCCATGGCGCAGGAACATGACCAAAGTCCAAGCCAGAAGCGCCAACGACACCAGGCCCAGACCCAAGACGAGCGCAATCGAGTACATGCGCTGGATGTTGGCTTGATCGGCCCAGGTTTTTTCGTCCTTTATGACGGTATCCAAATGGGTTTCGGAACCATGGAGCTTGAGAGCGTCGGTGCTTATGTTGGTAAGCCATGTGACGGGAAACACGATATGGGCTTCGGCATATTGCCCCGCAGTGACCTTGTCAACGGTATAGGTGATGACGGAACCGGTTTCGTCGAATGACACTTCGCCCGAAAGCGGCCCATGGCCCCAGGCCCGCACGGTGTCACCCGTGACGATGGTGGCCCCATCGGGCGCAGGGAGGCTTATAGTGCAGGTGACGTTTTGGGAATCGGCCTCCCATTGAGTGCCGATGTATTGCCAATACAGGTCAGCGCAATCCTTATAAGCCTGCACGCCGTTTTCGATGGTGTAGTCGATATTGAACACAATGCTCTCATCGCTGGCGCTGAAAAACGCATACACGGTGTTTTTGGGGGAATCGACGGAATACGAATCGAATCCAGGACCCCCCGAATCGCGCCACTTCAAATCGAAAGCGGTTGAAGAAAGATCGCTCATGGTGACGGTATCGGACGAATCGCTGGGAATCTTGGCCATCGAAACGCTGTTTACCTGGAGCTTCGCATTGTCAGGCAATCCGGAAAACGTCCACCAGACCGCCGAATAGCTGCCATGGAAATCGAAGACGCGCTGTTCGCTCACGTGAAGGGACCCATCGCTTTGAGCCTCGGCATTGATGGTGACCTGGGGCATGTCATAGCTTTTGGCGGAAGCCGAAAGCGGTCGGGCTGCCTGCAGGACGAACACGGCAGCGGCCATGACGATGAAGATCGCGGCCCAAACCAGAGCACGGGAAACCGTCGGATGCCGATAATTCGACGACCATTGCGCCAGCCCTGTGTTTTGCACCATGTCCCTCCTTGCAAGAAGTCGGCGGTCACGCTATTATTCAGGTTCGCGCCCACGGCGCGACAGGTGCGGAGAGCTGACCGAGAGGCCGAAGGTGCTCGCCTGCTAAGCGAGTATACGCCAAAAGCGTATCTGGGGTTCGAATCCCCAGCTCTCCGCCATTCTTGAACTTCTCCCAACCCAGAACATCTTCCAACACAATAAATCCTCCAACTCCGTGCTGGGGATTCGAACCGCCGCCTACGCCTGGGGAGGCTGCGGCTTCTGGGCGTTGCCCTGTCCAAAGTCCACCACTGGCGCCGTTTCCGCCGCGGTCTGCGCATCGAATCCTTCGCGCTTGGTGAACCCGAACATGCCGGCCACCAGCACGGCCGGAAACGTCTGGATGGCCGTGTTGAACTTCATCACGGTATCGTTATAGCTCTGCCGCATGTAGCTGATCTTATCCTCGGTTTCGGCAAGCTGGCTTTGCAGCTGCTGGAAATTCTGGTTCGCCTTCAAATCAGGGTAGGCCTCAGCCACAGCGAACAGGCTCTTCAAAGCACCGGTGAGAATGCCTTCGCTTTCCATCTTCCCTTCGGGCGTGGTGGCCTTCATGCAAGCCGAACGCGCCTCGGTGACGGCTTCGAGCGTGCCGCTTTCATGCGCGGCGTAGCCCTTGACCGTTTCCACCAGATTGGGGATGAGATCCAAGCGCCGTTGCAGTTGCACATCTATCTGAGACCAGGCGTTGTCCACCATGTTGCGCAGCTTTACCAGGTTGTTGTAAAGCGCGATGACGATAACGGCCAAAATTACCAGCACGACAACCAGCACGATGACCCAAGTCATAAAGGCTCCTCACGATTGCATTGCGAATCATTCTTCGGCCATTCTACCATCCGCCCCCGTTCGCCATGCAAAGAGGACCGCGCCGTTGCCGACACGTCGAAGATATCCAGCCCGCCGAAGAATCGGCCGTTATCTGGTGGGCAGAAGCGCCGCGCCCACAGGAGAAAACGAGGTCGAACGCGCCCAGTTTCCGCGTGCCTGCTCGCGAGCAGTCAGGGCATGGGCCGCATGCAGATCGGCACAAACGGCGAATACCGCCGATCCGCTTCCGCATAAAAGCGCGCCTTCTACCCCTGGGCTTGCTTGGAGCCTCTCGCGGATCTCACGCACTTCGGGCAGCAAGCGCTCAGCCGGACCATCAAGGTTGTTGAACAGCGGCACTTCATCGGCCGTTTGCGCGTCGCGCACCTGCTTCAGAAGCTCCTCGTCGGGCAGAAGGGGATTCTCATCGAACAATCCATAGGCCTGCGCCGTTGAAACGCCGGTGCCGGGGTGCACCAACACGGCCGCCTGGCGCATCGGCTGAAGGCACCGCACGAATTCATCTCCGCGGCCTTCGAGTAGCGAGCATCCGCCATGCAGGAAAAACCGCACGTCCACACCGAGTTCTTGCGCAGCCTCGTGCATCGGGGCTGAATGCGGGTCCACGCCCCATGCGCTCGCAACAGCAACGAGCGCAGCGGCGGCATCGGACGAACCGCCGCCCAACCCGGCTTGGTACGGAATATGCTTTTGCAGGGTGATGTCCACCTGCTCATCCTGCGTTCTGCCCAGCTTGCGGGCAAGCAGCACGACGGCTTTGCAGGCCAAATTGCGATCATCCGGGATTTCGATGGGCTCTATCGCTTCGTGCCATTCCGCAGTGGCGGCAACCGACAGCCCCGCACCCGGAGCCGCAGGCGCCACATGCAA
Source organism: Eggerthellaceae bacterium (assembly GCA_040774885.1). Classification (GTDB taxonomy): domain Bacteria; phylum Actinomycetota; class Coriobacteriia; order Coriobacteriales; family Eggerthellaceae; genus JAXGTO01. Next base: position 34,067 of record JAXGTO010000022.1, read on the forward strand.
AGCGACGGTATCGTGCAGTGAGAGAGCGTGCATCACCGTTGTGGCATCGTGGTAACCGTCGGGGTTGCGCTTCCCTATCCCCAAAAACAGGTTGACCTTGGCAGGCGCGATGGCCCGCACGGTGGATGAAAATTCGCTGGTCATTCGCTTGCGTCCTTTCGAACCCGTGCCTTCTTGCGGCGCGATGCAAAGAAATCTTTGAGCAATCCGGCGCATTCGTCGGCCAAGACGCCCGGCACTGCAGGGAATGTGTGGTTGAGGCGCTCGTCTTCGTTGATGCGGTAGAGCGACCCGAGGGCACCGGCCTTCGGGTCGGGCGCCCCATACACGCAGCGGTCGATGCGCGATTGATGCATGAGCCCGGCGCACATGATGCACGGCTCCAACGTGACGTATACCGTGCAGCCGGAAAGCCGCCAAACTCCCAGTTCTTGGGAAGCCTGCTTCATGGCCAAAAATTCCGCATGTCCGGCGGGGTCGGCATCGATTTCACGCCGGTTGCAGGCAGCCGCAATAACGCGCGGCTCAGCCAAAGGCTTGCGCGTGGCCGGGTCGATGGGACGATAGACCACCACTGCGCCGATGGGAACCTCGCCCAAAGCAGCAGCGCAACGAGCCTGGTCGAGGGCGAGGCGCATATACGCCTCGTCTTCGGCAGTGTGCGCAGTTCCTGCAGCCGATATGCTCTCTTCGGTCAAACGATTCCTTCCGACAGGGCGGTGGCCTACGCCTGCCAGAAGGTGGAAGGCCGACCTTCGCGCCCTGCGCTGCTCCACGCAAAGGCACTTCCAAAAAAATCAGGCCGCACTCACATGAATATGAGCACGGCCTGTCGCTTTAAATGGTGCGCCGTGAGGGATTCGAACCCCCGACGTACTGATTCGTAGTCAGTCCCTCTATCCAGCTGAGGTAACGGCGCACTTGAATACAGCAACGGCTATTTTGGCAGGAACCGATGCTCATGTCAACGAAGAATCGCATTTTTCGCATCCATTGCCCGAAACTGCCTGTTGCCGCCATGCAGGATTACAAGAACAAAGCGGCAAGCGCCGTGGTGGATGTATACCCGTACCCGTAGCCATAACCATAATCATAGGGGCTGCTGTAATAAGACGACCCGTACATCATCGCAATGAACACCAAAAGGACGATTGCCAGCACCAAGAAAACCAAGCTGATGATGCCCATGACCAAACCGGACACCGCCATGCCATGGCCCTTGGTACGCGGCGGATTGCGCTTCAGGCCCACCAGCGAGAACACGAATCCGAGAATCGCGCACAGCGCGAAAGCCAGCAACGTGCTCATATCGCCACCGTCGCTCGTGAACAATGCCATGAATATGAGCAATCCGACAATGCCGAGGACCATGCTGGCGATGGAGAAACCCGTGCTCTGCTGCTGCAAGGGAGCGGCAGCATACGGGTTGTATACGGGCTGCATCTGAGGCATGCCGGGCTGCGCCTGCGGCATCTGCTGCATGGGCACCGGCTGCTGCTGCGGCTGCCCATACGGCTGCTGGGCGCCGACGGCGGGAATGGGGTTGTTCCAATAGCCCGTCTGCTGGGGCGCGGCACCGTAGCCGGCGACGGCGAATTGCTGGGAATTCGTGCCGGGCTGAGCGACGGGCTGAGCCGCCGAAGGCTGGGCATTTTGATTTTGCGGTTCAGGCTGTGAGCCGGCCGCCTGGGCGTCATCTTGAGTCATGGCGCCTCCTTTCAACAGGTTGCAGGCAAACCCTACCCTATGACAATGAAGAAACCGTGACCGTTGCCGCATGCGTTTCGGCCGATGGAATCGACGCCTGCTGCCGAACCGTTATCATGGCCGAAACGAAAAACCGCTACCATGGAGCGATACCGTTCGAGGAGGTCCTCACAATGGCTGGTAAAAATATCGATCTGTATCGTGAATTCGCCGAAATCAACACCATCGACCCGTCGATTTACGAGCAATACGACATCAAGCGCGGCCTACGCAACGCCGACGGCACAGGCGTCATCGCCGGCGCCACCAACATATCCAACGTCCATGGCTACATCATGAGCGATGGCGACAAGCGCGCCGACGAAGGCCGACTCACCTTCCGCGGCTACGACATCTACGACTTGATAGGCGACAGCGGAGCCGAGCGCCGATTCAACTTCGAAGAAGTGGCCTACCTGCTGCTGATGGGAGAGTTGCCCACGCGCGGCCAGCTTGACACGTTCATCGGCGCCATAGACGACGAGCGAGAACTGCCCGATGGCTTCACCGCGTCCATGATCATGAAAGCCACCCCGCCCGACATCATGAACGTGTTGGCCCGCTGCATCCTGCTGCTGTATGCATTCGACGACGATGCCGAAGACCGCTCCGTCGATCACGAGGTGCACACCGCCATTTCCATGCTGTCGCGCATCCCCCGCATCATGGTGCTCACATACTTCGCGCAGCAAGCGCGCTACAACAACGGATCGATGATCATGCACCGCTTCATCCCCGGGCAATCAACGGCCGAAACCATCCTTTCCATGCTGCGAACCGACCGCCAGTTCACCCCTGAAGAAGCACGCATGCTCGACATCATGCTGTGCCTCCACGCCGAACACGGCGGCGGCAACAACTCCACGTTCACCTGCCGCGTGCTTTCCAGCGCCGACACCGATCCGTATTCCGCCTATGCCGGCGCCCTCGGGTCGCTCAAGGGAAGCAAGCACGGCGGCGCCAACCACAAGGTGCTCGCCATGCAAAACGAGATCAAGGCCAACGTGAAGGATTGGAGCAACGAAGGCGAAGTGGCCGACTATCTGGCACGTATCGTCAACAAGGACGCTTACGACCGCACTGGCTTGGTGTACGGCATGGGCCACGCCGTCTACACGCTTTCCGACCCCCGCGCCGTCATCTGCAAACAGTTCGCGCACATCTTGGCAGAAGGCACCGAATTCGAAGCCGAACTGGGATTGCTGGAGTCCATCGAGCGTCTGAGCCCCGAAGTGATCCTGCGTGAAAAAGGAACGAAGAAGGACATGTGCGCAAACGTGGACATGTACTCCGGCTTCGTCTATTCCATGATGGGAATTCCCGAAAGCCTGCTGACGCCCCTGTTCGCAACGGCTCGTATGGCCGGATGGGCCGCGCATCGTTTTGAAGAGATCGAGGCCGGCAAACGCATCATCCGACCCGCCTACAAATCGACGCGTCACGGCAAACGCGAATACGTCCCCATGAATGAGCGCACGGAGGCTTGAGGAAGTCCGTGTGCTACGGCTGCCTGACGTATGCTATCCTGAACGGCACATATGGAGGAATGGCCGAGTGGTCGAAGGCGGCAGTCTTGAAAACTGTTGAGCCGCAAGGTTCCGTGGGTTCAAATCCTACTTCCTCCGCCAAACTTGCTGCGGTGCCGAAAGGCACCGCTTTTGCGTTTACCATCCTTTTGCTTTGCCATCAGCACATTTGGGGCTACAATGGAGGCTGCCTTTCGGGGCACGTCTATGAAACCGTTTGGAAGGGGGGCTACTTGAAGGTTCGAAAACCGAAACCTCACAGTAGCTGATCCTTCGACTTCCCCTTGATGCGGCGGTCGAAGGATGGCCACGCATCGTATCAACACGACATATGGCACGACGGCGCCCGGCCTCGGTGCGTCCGCACTGCGCTTTCGCCGCGCGTGCCACGATTCGGCAAGGGGATGATCCATGCTCTATCTCTCTCAAATGCTAGGCAAGCCCGTCGTCGACGCCGACGGCGAGAAAATCGGCAGTATCTCTGACCTGGCCATTCAAACCGGCGAGGTGTTTCCGCGCATCACCAGCCTGGCCTTCCAAGGGCCGGGCAAAGTTCCGTTCATGATTTCCTGGCGCAAGTACGTCGATGAGTTCGACGGCGATTGCGTCAAACTGGACGTGGTGGCCACCGGTATCCGCTTCAGCTATCTGCAACCTGACGAAGTTCTGCTGGCACGTGATTTGCTGAACCGTCAGATCGTGGATACGCAGGGCATGAAGGTGGTCCGCGTAAACGACCTCAAGCTGTCCGTTTCCGGCCAGCAGCTGCGGTTGCTCGGTGCCGAAGTGGGCATCCGCGGTATCTTGCGCGGCTTGGCCCCCTGGGTGGAAAACGCCGTATGCGCCGTGGCCAAGGTGTTCGGAAAGCGCGTCCACGAACAGATCATCGCCTGGAACTACATGGACCTGCTCGATCGCGACCTTTCCAAGGTGCAGCTTTCGGTTTCGCACACCCGCCTGCAAGAATTGCACCCCGCCGACATCGCGGACATCTTGGAACAGCTCGACCCCGGCCAGCGCGCCAACGTGTTCCAGCATCTGGACGATGCCCACGCCGGCGACGCCATCAGCGAAATGGAAGACGAATACCAAGCCGACGTCTTGGATGACCTGGACGAAGCCCGCGCTTCCAAGTTGCTGGGCGACATGGATCCGGACGACGCCGCCGACATCGTGCGCGACCTGCCCTACGGCAAGGCCGAAGAACTGCTCCGCTTGATGGGCATGGAAGATGCCGCGGAAATCAGACGCCTGCTGGGCTACCGCGACGAAACCGCCGGCGGCATGATGACCACGCAATTCGTGAGCATGCACGAAGAAGACACCGTGGGCGATGCCATCAACATGCTGCGCGAACTGCCCGAAGACTTCCCCACCATCCATTACCTGTATGTACTGGACACCTACGACAAGCTGGTCGGCGTCCTGTCGCTGCGAACGCTGGTGCTGGCGCACAACAACACCAAGCTCAAATCGGTGATGTTCGACGACCTGATAACCGCGCTGCCCGACGAAGCGGAAGAAGACGTTGCGGCCGACATTTCCAAATACGACTTGCTGGCCATCCCCGTGGTGGACGAGCACGGATGCATGCTGGGCATCGTCACCTTCGACGACGCTTTCGACGTCATCGAAGACGACACCGAGGACACCAAGAACTCCGGGCGCATGTGGCGCATCGTGGGCGTGGTTTCCTGCGTGCTGGTGTTCTTGATCTTGTACACCTTCATCGTGCTGCAGATTGCCGGCCCGCACGGGGTGTAGCGCCATGACCGCCGAAAAGACCACCGAAGAAGTCCTGGCAGAGCGCCAGTCGCATGGTTCGGATGCAGCGGATGCTACGATTGCAGCCGCGTCCGCCAAAAAGAAGCACGGCAAGCTGTGGCTGATGTTGGCCGCCATGGGTCCCGGCATCGTCACGGCCATGGCCGGAAACGACGCCGGCGGCATCTCCACCTATTCCACGGTGGGCGCCGAATTCGGATTCACCAGCTTGTGGGTGGTTCCCATCATGTGCATCCTGCTGATCGTGGTTCAGACCACGGCAGGAAAGATGGGCGCCGTCACTGGCAAGGGATTCGCCGCCCTCATCCGCGAGCGCTTCGGCATCCGCCTTACCGCGCTTGCCATGTTGGCGCTGCTGGTGGGCAATGTGTGCACTACGTTCTCCGAATTCGCCGGCATTGCCAGCGGCATGCAGATGTTCGGCGTGCCCACCTATGTCTCGGTCACCATCGCCGCCATCGGCGTCTGGCTGCTCATCGTGGGCGGCAGCTACAAACGGGTGGAGCGCGTGTTCCTCATCTTGAGCTTCGTGTTCGTCACCTACGTGATAGCCGCCTTCATGGCGCAGCCGAACTGGGGCGACGCACTGTACAACACCGCCGTGCCCCATGTGCTGGGAAGCCAGAACTTCATCAGCCTGACCATTTCGATGATCGGCACCACCATCGCCCCCTGGATGATGTTCTATCAGCAGAGCAACGTGGTGGAAAAGGGGCTCGGCACCGACGACCTGTTCAGCCTCAAGGTGGATGCGGTTTCCGGCACCATCGCCGCCTGTCTGGTGGCTTGGTTCATCATCGTGACCACCGGAGCGGTGCTGTTCCCTGAGGGTATCACCATCGAGAGCGCCGCCGATGCCGCAGCGGCCTTGGCGCCGTTTGCCGGTCAATATGCCGAAGCGCTGTTCGCCATCGGGCTGATATCGGCCAGCTTCCTGGCAGCCTGCGTGCTTCCGCTTACCACCAGCTTCGTCATCTGCGAAGCATTCGGATGGGAAGCGGGCGTGAGCTTCAAGTGGAAGGACGCCCCGCTGTTCAAGGGCATCTTCACTTTCATCATCGTGTTCGCCGCCTGCGTGGTGCTGGTGCCCAACATCGATCTGATGAACGTCATGCTGACCGCACAGTTCGTAAACGGCGTCATTTTGCCGGTGCTGCTGGTGTTCATGGCCCTTATCGCCGCCGACAAGCGTGTAATGCGAGAATACCGAGCGGGCCGCGTGACGCAAGCGCTGCTGTGGTTCACCGTGGTCGTGGTGTCCATCCTGACCGCGATACTGCTGGTGATGCAAGTGCTGGGAATAGGATAAGGTGCACGCCATGGCCGAACCGACGAAACGGGAATTGCGCGCCGCAGCGCTGAAGGCGCGCGATGCCATGGACCCAGACGCCCGCGCCGCCAAAAACCGGAGCATCTGCGAGCAGTTGGCAGGACGCTTGGGCTGGTGCACGTCGGGCGGATTGACGGTGGCCGTCTACGCCGCCATGGGCAGCGAGGTTGACTTGGATGCCTTCGTGCGGCTTGCCTTCGATCGCGGTTGCACGATTGCCTTCCCCTGCATGATGGAGAATCCACGCGCTGCCGTACCTGGTCAGCCACGTGCCCTGATGGAGTTCCGCACGGTATCGCAGCGCAGCTACCAGCAGGGCGGCGTCTCGTTCATCGCAGACCCGCTGCGGACATTTGCTGCAGGCGCCATCGAGTTGAACCCTTACCCCGCCTGCAAGCCCGCATCCGTCGACTTGGCGGCCGTGCCGCTAGTGGGGTTCGATGCCGAAGGGCATCGCTTGGGCTATGGCGGTGGGAACTACGACCGTTTCTTGCCCCAACTGCGCGAAGATGCGCGCACATTCGGCGTGGCCTTTGCGGAACAAGAACTGCCCGCCGTGCCCGCCGAAGCGCACGATATCGACCTGGCGATTATCTCCGCCTAACGAACTGGCGGATCAGCGGAGCAGCTTCCTGCGTGCAGCATACGCACCGACAGCGCTTGCTGCACCGAGCATCAGCAACATGATTGCCGCATAGCCGGAATCTCCCGTCTTGGCCGTGGAAGCGGCAGTGGACTTGGTCGTGGCTGAAGTCGAAGCTTGCGGCGTTGTCGTCGGCGCCTTGGTCGCTTCCTCAGGGTTCGCACCGGGCTGAGTAGACGAATCGGATAGCTTCACCGTTACGGAAGAGGATTGCGTGGGGTCGAACACCGAGGTTGCCGTGACGACTATCTCGCTGGCCGTTTCGTCAGCGCCCACGGTGAGCTTGCCGTCGGCATCGATCGAAGTGGCCGAGCTGGTGTTGCCGGAAATGCTCCACTTCACCGCATTGGAAGCGCCGCCCGTTACCGTGACGTCCGCCGTGAAGGTATGGGACCCCCCTTTGGTCACCGTGACGTTTTGATCGTCGGTGGCGATGACCACCTTGTCGACGGCCGGGAACTGGACGGTCACCGTGGCGGTGGCCACCTTGGTGGCATCGAAGACGCTGGTGGCGATGACGGTGAACGCCGTGGCTTTTTCGTCTGCGCCCACAGTGAGCTTGCCGCTTGCATCGATAACGGTGGAGGCGCTGGTGGCGCCGGATACCTTCCAAGAAACAGTACTGGAAGCGCCATCGACGACCGCAACATCTGCCCCGAACGTCTGCGTCGAGCCCACGAGGACCGTGGCGGAGCCCGGCGTAACCGTGATGCCCGTAACGGCGGGATGAGGAACCACCACAGTGGCTGATGCCTTCTTGGAGGCATCGAATGTGCTGGTGGCGGTAACGATGAGCTTCGTGGCCGTTTCGTCCGCACCAACGGTGAGCGTGCCGTCGGATGCAACAGCGGTGGCAGCGCTGGTACTGCCCGAAACCGTCCAAGCAAGGGTGGCAGGCGCACCGTAGACGGTCTGCACATCGGCGGTGAACGCCTGGGTGCTTCCAAGGTCAACGGTAGTAGCAGTCGGAGAAACAGAGACAGCGGTGACGGCCGGCTGCTGAACCGTGATCACGGCCGTGCCGTACTTGGAGGTGTCGAACGTGCTGGTGGCCTTGACGGTGAGGGCCGTGGCTTTTTCATCGGCGCCCACGGTGAGTTTTCCGCTGGCATCGATGGCGGTGGTGGCGCTGGTGTTGCCCTTCACCGTCCAGGTGACGGTGGTAGGTGCCCCGTCGGCCACATCGACAGCGGCGGAGAAGGTCTTGGTTGCGCCCAGGGCCATCTCGGAGGTGGCGGGCGTGACGGTGACGCCGTTCACAACGGGATGGAGCACCCTGACGGCGGCGGTGGCGGACTTGGTGGCGTCGAAGGCGCTGGTGGCGGTGACGGTGAGGCTGGCGGCCGTCTCGTCGGCGCCCACGGTGAGCGTGCCGTCGGCGGAGATGGAGGTGGAGGCGCTTTCGGCGCCCGACACCGTCCAGGCGACGGCGGTGGAGGCGCCGTCCACGGCTTCGACGGCGGCGGAGAAGGCCTGCGTGCCCCCGAGCCCCAGGGTGGCGGCGTCGGGATCGACGGCGACGGAGGTGACGGCGGGATGGAGCACCCTGACGGCGGCGGTGGCGGACTTGGTGGC
>JAXGTO010000023.1:0-42572 GCA_040774885.1 Eggerthellaceae bacterium
AAGGAGCGGACAAAGGGCGAGATGCGCCGTCCCAGCACTCCTCACCGGATGTGAGCTGGTTTATTGCCCCAGTAAAATTTCAAGAAATGGTGTTTGCGCTCGCCGTGCGCTTGGCCGGCCGGCACTTCGCTCAGCTTCAAAGCGAGGCGTGCGATGTCGTCGGCGGCGTTGGGAAGCCTGATGGCCGATGCGTTCACCAACATGGCCTCCAAGCGGGCCGGGTGCATCGAAACCTGGTTGAGTGCATCCATCAATTCGCGCGCGGTGGTCACGTGCAGGGCGGCACCATTCGAGGTGAGCATGTTGACGTTGACCTTTTCCTGCCCGTAGGCGCGTCCCAGAAGCACCATGGGGGTGCCGGTGCACAGGCATTCGGTAACGGTAAGCCCGCCCGATTTGCAGATGGCCAAGTCGCTTGCGCCCATGATCTCGGCCATATGCGTGGTGTATCCGATCACGGTGACGTTGTCCAAACCGAAATCAGCGCATTCTTGGCGCACATGACGGCCGTATTCTTCGTCTTTGCCGGCTACCACCAGCAGATGCAGGTTCTTATGGCGGTTGAGCGAGGGGAGCGCCTTGTCCAGATTCTGGCGGAACAGCACGTAAGGTTGCGGCAGATGCGCGCCGGCCATGGCCAGCACCACCTTTTTATCTTGCGGCAATCCCAAGCGGTTGCGGACGTCTTTCACGTCGCATTCGCCCAGAAAATCCTTTCGGGTGGGAATACCCGTAAGGGCGATGTTGTCCTCGGGCACCTTGCGCGCGCGCAGCGTTTCGGCCATGGCTTCGGTGGCCACGCAGAAGGCATCGGCTGCGCGATGCGGCCACAGGCCCTCGGTCTCGTAATCGGTGGGTACGCATACGATGGGGAAGTCCTGACCGGATACCATGCGCGCGCCCACGGCCACATTGGCGCCCATGATGTGGGTGCACACCACGGCCAAAGGCTTGCATTCTTCGACGTAGTGCGTGAAGGCGGGCCACATGACGCGGCTGAAGGCCGATCCGCCGCCCCACAGCAGGCGGCCGGTGAACACGTAGCGCCATGTAAGGTCGTAGAGCGGGCGCGTGACGCCGGTGAACATCGACGCGGCTTTATCTCCGTTGAAGACCACTTTGCCGAAGTCGAGGATGTCCAGCGTGCGCACCTCGGTGTCCTCGGGCAATGCGGATCCATCTTCGAATACCGCTTGGCCGTTGTCGCGCAGCTCCTCGAATGCCTGCCCGATGGCCAATGCCGCGCTTCTGTGCCCGCTGCCCACCGAGGCATACAGCACCAAGATGACGGGGTGTTTGGGTGCAGCGGGTTGCTGTGGGCCGTCGGCTTCTTTCGAAGGAGCATCAACCAACGCTTCTTCGTCGCTTGCGGCGGGGGAGAGTTCCTCGGTTTCCATGCCAATCGTCTGCGGTTCTGACGAATCGATGGAGTCTTCCTGGATAGATTCATCTGTCATCTGCGGCTCTGGTGAATCGGAGGATTCGGCTTCGGGGGCATCGTCCGACATTTGCGGTTCGGCCGGCTTGCCGGAGTCTGCTTCAGATTCGCGGTCGACCGCAGCCTGCGATTCGGCCTCGCCCTCGTCTGCGAAGTTTGCCTCGGGATCATGGTCCGTCATAGGCTGCGATTCCGTCGAATCGGGGGATTCCGAAGATTCTTCAACGCTCTTTTCGTCGTTCGTTTCCATAGCGGGTATCATACCGTATGGTTTTGATTCGCTTGTGGGCGTTGTGTGCGGTGACCATCCCCTGAAAAAATTCCTTGTGTTCGGGCAAGTGCGCCCATATAATGGTCAGTTGCGTCTCCTGGTGTATGGATACACCCGGGCGCGTGGAGCCTCGGAGTTGCACGTGTGCGTTCTCCCAAGCACGCACGATTGCAGTGATGGAGGCCCCACTACGCAAGCTGGCTCTTGCAAACGAGAGCCGAACGAAAGGAAAGAAATGGGAGTCAAGCAGTTCAAGCCGACCAGCCCCGGCCGCCGCTTCCAGACGGTTTCCGACTTCGCTGAAATCACCTCGACGAAGCCCGAGAAGTCGCTCCTGGAGCCGCTGCCGAACAAAGCGGGTCGCAACAACAACGGCCGTATCACCACGCGCCACCAGGGTGGCGGCAACAAGCGCCGTTATCGCGTCATCGATTTCAAGCGCACCAAAGACGGCGTGCCCGCCAAGGTCGCTACCATCGAGTACGACCCCAACCGCAGCGCCCGCATCGCGCTTCTGCACTACGCAGACGGCGACAAGCGCTACATCCTGTATCCGCGCGGCCTCAACGTCGGCGACACCGTGCTCTCCGGCACCGAGGCCGACATCAAGCCCGGCAACGCCATGCCGCTTTCGGCTATCCCCGTGGGCACCTTGGTCCACGCTGTGGAGCTCCAGCCCGGCAAAGGCGCTGCAATCGCCCGTTCCGCCGGAACCAGCATCCAGCTGATGGGCAAGGAGGGCGACTACGCCATCCTGCGCATGCCTTCTTCTGAAATGCGTCGCGTTCTGGTTACCTGCCGCGCCACCATCGGCGAGGTCGGAAACGCCGAGCATTCCAACATCAAGATCGGCAAGGCCGGACGCAACCGCTGGAAGGGCATCCGTCCTTCAGTCCGCGGTACCGTCATGAACCCGGTCGACCACCCGCACGGCGGCGGCGAAGGCAAGAACAAGTCCGCTGGCCGTCACCCGGTCACCCCGTGGGGCGTTCCCACCAAGGGCCATCGCACCCGCAATGCCAAGAAGGCCTCTGGCCGCCTGATCATCCGTCGTCGCAAGAAGTAGCGCTCGAGCGCATAAGGAGCAGATGTGAGTAGAAGTATGAAAAAAGGTCCCTTTGTGGAACCGCGCCTTCTCGATCGCATTGAAGCGATGAACGAGGCTGGCGAAAAGAACGTCGTCAAAACTTGGTCGCGTTCGAGCACCGTCTTCCCGGAAATGGTGGGACACACCATTGCCGTGCATGACGGCCGCAAGCACGTGCCGGTATACATCACCGAATCCATGGTCGGTCACAAGCTGGGGGAGTTCGCCACTACGCGTACGTTCCGCGGCCATTCCGCCGACAAGGGCAAATAGGACAGGAGGGATAGAACATGGAAGCTAAAGCAGTAGCTCGTTTCGTGCGCGTCTCCCCTCGGAAGGCCCGCAGCGTCGTTGACACGATCCGCGGCAAGTCCATCGTCGAGGCTCGCGAGATCCTGGCATTCACCAATCGTGCCATCGCCGAGACCGTCGAGAAGACGCTCAACTCCGCCGTGGCCAACGCCGAGCACAACAACCACATGAACCCCAACGACCTGGTCGTCAAGACCTGCTACGTGGACGAGGGCCCCACCATGAAGCGCATTCGTCCGCGTGCCAAGGGTTCTGCCGCTCGCATCCGCAAGCGCACCAGCCATATCACCATCGTCGTTTCCAACCGAGAGGAGGCATAGCACATGGGTCAGAAAGTCAACCCCACCAGCTTCCGCATCGGCGTCATCGAAGATTGGCGCAGCCGCTGGTATTCCGACAAGGACTATGCCAAGACGCTTGAGAATGACCTCGCCATTCGCAAGTTTCTGGACAAGTACCTGGCTCGCGCCGCCGTCTCGAAGGTCGAGATCGAGCGCGCTGGCGACAAGATCAAGATCATCATCACCACGGCTCGCCCCGGTGTGGTCATCGGCAAGAAGGGCGCCGAGATCGACAACCTGCGCAAGCAGCTGGCCAACGTGGCCAACGGCCCGGTTAACGTCGAGGTCATCGAGGTGAAGCGTCCCGAGCTGGATGCCAACCTCATCGCCCAGAGCGTTGCCGAGCAGCTGGAAGGCCGCGTCGCCTTCCGTCGCGCCATGCGCAAAGCGGTCCAGTCGGCCCGCAAGAGCGGTGCCCAAGGCATCCGCATCCAGTGCGCCGGGCGTCTCGGCGGTGCCGAGATGAGCCGCCGCGAGTGGTATCGCGAAGGCCGTGTGCCCCTGCACACCCTGCGCGCCAAGATCGATTACGGTTTCACCACCGCCCGCACCACGATGGGTTCCATCGGCGTGCAGGTGTGGGTCTACCACGGTGAAGTTCTGCCGGGCGGCAAGGTTCCCGAGCCCGCGCTCGAGGGCAGCTCTCGCCCCAACCGTGGCCGTCGCAACAACGATAGGGGGAATAGGTAATGTTGGTTCCCAAGCGCGTCAAGCACCGCAAGGTGCAGCGTGGTTCCATGAAGGGCAAAGCCAAGGGCGGCACCCGGTTGAACCACGGTGATTACGGCATCCAGGCTCTGGAAGCCCATTGGATCACCAACCGTCAGATCGAGGCTGCTCGTATTGCCATGACCCGTGCCATGAAGCGCGGCGGCAAGGTGTGGATCACCATTTTCCCCGACAAGCCCATCACCCAGAAGCCCGCTGAAACCCGCATGGGTTCCGGCAAAGGCAATCCTGAGGCATGGGTAGCCGTGGTCAAGCCCGGCCGCATCATGTTCGAAATCGCCGAAGTCGACGACGAAACGGCCAAGGAAGCTCTTCGCCTGGCCATCAACAAATTGCCCATCAAATGCAAGATCGTGACCCGCGAAACGGAGGTGCAGGAATAATGAAGGCTGCCGAAATCCGCGAACTCACCACCGATGACTTGCAGGTCAAGTTGAAGGAAGCTCGCGCGGAGCTGTTCAATCTGCGCTTCCAGATGGCCACAAGCCAGCTGGACAACACGGCCCGCGTCACGCAGGTCAAGAAAGAAATCGCCCGCATCCAAACCGAGATGCGCGCCCGCGAGCTCTCCGCTTAGCTCGCGCGAACGAAAGGATTCATGAGAAATGGCAGAAGAACGCAATTCTCGCAAGGTTCGCCAGGGCGTCGTGGTAAGCGCTGCAGGCGACAAAACTTGCGTTGTGGAAATCAAAGAGCGTAAGCCGCACAAGGTTTACGGCAAGATGATGACCACCACCACCAAGTTCCATGCCCATGATGAGAACAACGAAGCCGGCGTAGGCGACACTGTTCAGATCATGGAGACCCGCCCGCTTTCCAAAATGAAGCGCTGGCGTCTGCTCAACATCGTCGAGAAGGCCAAATAGCGTATCCGCGCTATTCAGAGTAGGAAAGGTATCCAGCAATGATTCAGATGCAAACCATGCTCGCAGTGGCCGACAACTCCGGCGCTCGCAAGGTGCAGTGCATCAAGGTCCTGGGCGGCTCTAAACGCCGTTACGCAGGTCTTGGTGACGTCATCATCTGCAGCGTCAAGGAAGCGATGCCCAATGGCGGCGTCAAAAAGGGCGAAGTCGTCCGCTGCGTCGTCGTGCGCGTGAACAAAGAAGTTCGCCGTAACGACGGAAGCTACATCAAGTTCGACCAGAACGCTTGCGTGCTGATCGACGGCCAGGGCGCGCCCCGCGGCACCCGCATCTTCGGGCCCGTTGCCCGCGAGCTGCGCGACAAGAAGTACATGAAGATCGTGTCTTTGGCACCGGAAACGCTGTAGGGGAGGGAAACAATGGCAAAGATGAACATCAAAAAGGGCGACAAGGTGAAGGTCCTTACCGGCAAGGATAAGGGCGTCGAATCCACCGTGTTGCACGCTTACCCCACCTCTCAGCGCGTTGCCGTCGAGAAGGTCAACATGGTCACCAAGGCCCAGCATCCCACGCAGCAGAACCCGCAGGGCGGGCTGACGCACGTTGAGGCTCCCATCCACGTGTCCAACGTGGCTCTGGTGTGCCCCAAGTGCAAGAAGGCCACCCGTGTGGGCATCAAGCGCGAAGATGGCAAGAAGATCCGCATTTGCAAGAAGTGCGGCGCCCAGATCGATTAGGCTCCGCATCCAACATGACCCTTGCTCAGGCAAGGGACGCAGGGTCGGAAATCCTGCGTTCAAATCATCGGAAAGGTACAAAACATGGCACCTCGTTTGAAAGACAAGTACACCAAGGAAATCGTGCCGGCTCTCGAAAAGGACCTGGGCATCTCCAACATCAACCAGGTTCCCCGTCTCACCAAGATCGTGGTGAACATGGGCGTGGGCGCTGCGGCATCCGATTCCAAACTGCTCGACGCCGCCGTAGGCGACATGCGCACCATCACCGGTCAGCAGCCCGCCATCACGCGCGCCAAGAAGTCCATCGCCGGCTTCCACCTGCGTGAAGGCCAGCCCATCGGCTGCAAGGTCACCCTGCGTGGCGACCGCATGTGGGAATTCCTCGACCGCCTGATGGCCACGGCTCTGCCGCGCGTGCGCGACTTCCGCGGCATCTCGCCGAAGAGCTTCGACGGCCGCGGCAACTACACGCTGGGCGTCAACGAGCAGTTGATCTTCCCTGAAATCGACTACGACAAGATCGACCGTACGCGCGGCATGGACATCACGTTCGTCACCACGGCCGAAGACAACGAAAGCGCCAAGGCGTTGCTCGATGCCCTGGGCTTCCCGTTCAAGAACAACTAGGGTAGCTTGACTCGTCAGAGTTGGTTATAGAAAGAAGGATTTGAATGGCTAAGAAATCGATGATCGCCAAGTCTAAGCGGGAGCCGAAGTACTCCACGCGCCAGCACAACCGCTGCAGCCGTTGCGGACGCCCCCGGGCGTACTACCGCAAGTTCGGCCTGTGCCGCGTGTGCCTGCGTGAACTGGCTGCCAAAGGCGAACTTCCCGGTGTGACCAAGGCTTCTTGGTAAGCCACGACCCGCACCAGGTGTACCGATTGTACAGGCGGCCGGGCCACGGGCTCGATCGAACCGCATAACCGGTTCATCACGGACCAAAGGAGAAACAATGAGCATGAACGACCCCATCGCAGACATGCTTACGCGTGTGCGTAATGCAAACTCTGCGGGCAAGCAGACGGTTTCCATGCCGTCTTCCAAAAAGCTTGTCGAGATCGCCCGCATCATGAAAGAAGAGGGCTATATCGCAGGCTTCGACATCGAGAAGGCCGAGCCTCGCGATGTCTTGGAGATCACTTTGAAATACGGCGCCAAGAAGGCCCGCACCATCCGCGGCCTCAAGCGCATTTCCAAGCCGGGTCTGCGCATCTACGCAGGCAAAGACGAGCTGCCCCGCGTTCTGGGCGGTTTGGGCACGGCTGTCATTTCAACGAGCAATGGCGTGATGACCGATCGCGACGCCCGCAAAAAGGGCGTTGGCGGCGAAGTCATCGCCTACATCTGGTAGAAGGGAGCGATAGATATGTCTCGTATCGGTAAACAACCTGTCGTCATCCCCGCCGGAGTCGACGTAAAGCTCGACGGCCACACCCTCACGGTGAAGGGCCCCAAAGGCGAGCTCACCCGTTCGTTCAACGAGATGATGACCATCAAGCAGGAAGGCGACGAGATCATCGTCACCCGTCCCAACGACGAGCGCGAAGCTCGCAGCCTGCACGGTCTCACCCGCACGCTTATCCACAACATGGTCGAAGGCGTTTCCAACGGCTTCTCCAAGAAGCTCGTCATGGTCGGCGTCGGCTACCGTGCAGCTCTCAAGGGCAAAGACCTTGAGCTCCAGGTGGGCTTTTCCCACCCCGTGCTGGTAAAGGCCCCCGACGACATCACGTTCGAGGTTCCCAGCCAGACCGAGATCATCGTCAGCGGTCCCAGCAAAGAAGAGGTCGGCCAGGTGGCCGCCAACATCCGCGCATGGCGCAAGCCCGAACCGTACAAGGGCAAGGGCATCCGCTATGAGGGTGAATACGTCCGTCGCAAGCTTGGCAAAGCAGCCAAGTCTGAATAAGTGCAGAGAAGGTAAGTCTCATGAAGAAACTTCAAGCAAAACAGGCTGGTCTGCGTCGGCGCCACACCCGCGTTCGCGGCAAGGTGTCCGGAACCGCCGAGCGTCCGCGCTTGTGCATCACTCGCAGCAACGCCAATATGTACGCTCAGGTGATCGACGACGTCGCCGGCAAGACGCTGTGCGCCGTGTCCACCCTGGGTCCGGATTTCAAGAAGTCCAAGAAGAGCGGCTCCACGGTCGAGGGCGCTGCTGCTCTGGGCGAGATCATCGGCAAGAAGGCCACGGCCGCCGGTATCTCCGAAGTCGTGTTCGATCGTGGCGGAAACCTGTACCACGGGCGCATCCAGGCTGTTGCCGATGCTGCGCGTGAAGCAGGACTGAAATTCTAGGAAGGTTGGATTATGGCTCGCAAGCAAGAACACCAGGCTGACGTTCCTGAACTTCAGGAGCGCGTCGTCTACATCAACCGCGTGTCCAAGGTGGTCAAGGGCGGTCGTCGTTTCGCGCTGACCGCGCTCGTCGTCGTCGGCGACGGCAATGGCCGCGTGGGCGTGGGCATGGGCAAGTCCCAAGAAGTGCCCATCGCCATCAAGAAGGGCGTCGAAGACGCCAAGAAGAACATGTTCACGGTTCCCTTGACCGAGGAAAAGACGCTTCCCCACGAGATCCTGGGCATCTATGGTGCCGGTCGCGTGCTTATGAAGCCCGCCACCCCCGGTACCGGCGTTATCGCCGGCGGCCCGGTGCGTGCGGTCATGGAACTTGCCGGCGTCACCGATGTGCTCACCAAGAGCCTCGGCACCGACAACGCCATGAACATCGTCAAGGCGGCTGCTGCCGGCCTGCAGGAAATGCAGAGCCCTGAAGCCGTTTCCGCTCGTCGCGGTCTCTCCGTGGCCCAGATTTACGGCTGGAAGGAGAACAAATAATGGCTGACGCAAAGAAGACGCTCGTCGTCAAACAGGTCAGGAGCTCCATTTCTTGTCCTGCCGACCAGGGAAAGACGCTTCGCGCCCTGGGCTTGGGCAAAATCGGCCGTACCGTCGAGCAGGTGGACAATCCTGCCGTCCGCGGCATGATTTTCAAGGTCAAGCACCTCGTTGAGGTCACCGAAAAATAGTCATATCAGGGGCGATTGAGTATAATCGCCCCTATTGGTAGTTGGCCGACGGCGAGCTGTCGGCGGCGGGGAAAGCCCCGTTCAAAGCGAAAACAAGGAGTATTACCATGGAATTGAAGGATCTTACCCCTGCAGAGGGTTCCAAATCCAATCGCAAGCGCGTCGGCCGTGGCCCGGCTTCCGGCAAGGGCAAGACCGCCGGTCGCGGTTTCAATGGCCAGAAGTCCCGCGCAGGCGGCGGCAAGGGTGCCGGGTTCGAAGGCGGCCAGACTCCTCTGGCGCGTCGTCTGCCCAAGCTGCCCGGTTTCCGCAACATCAATCGCACCGAATACCTCCCCGTCAACGTTTCCCGCCTGGAGCAGTGCTTCAAGGCCGGCGAAACGGTTGACTCCGCCAGCCTTAAAGCCGCCGGTATCATCAAGCATGAAGATGCTCTGGTAAAGGTTCTGGGCGACGGCGAGATCACCAAGGCCCTCACGGTCAAGGTCGATAAAGTTTCCGCTTCTGCCCAGAAGAAGATCGAAGCGGCTGGAGGAAAGGTCGAAGAGCCTTGCTAAACTCTATCGTCGAAGCATTCAAGGTCAAGGAACTGCGTAACAAGATCTTGTTCACGCTTGCCATCCTGGCTTTGTATCGTCTGGGTGCCTATATCCCGGTGCCCGGTATTCCGTTCAGCGATTTTGCGAGCGCCTATGAGAGCGCCAGCGGTTCGGCAATGACGATGATCGACATCTTCAGCGGCGGTGCCCTTTCTCACTTCAGCGTGTTCAGTCTGGGCATCATGCCCTACATCACCGCATCCATCATCATGCAGCTGATGCAAGGCGTCATCCCGGCTGTGGGACGTTGGGCTAAAGAGGGAGAGCCCGGCCGCAAGAAGATCACGCAGGCCACCCGTTGGCTTACGTTGGGCCTGGGCCTGATCAACGCCATCGGCTATCTGTTCCTGTTCCAGTCGAGCAGCTACGGCGTGGTGTTCAGCACCGAGGTTCCCTATCTGCTTACCTGCGTGCTCGTGGTGTTCACGCTGGTGGCCGGCACTGCTTTCATCATGTGGATGGGCGAGCTCATCACCCAGCGCGGCGTTGGCAACGGCATGTCGTTGATCATCTTCACGTCTATCGTGTCGCGTGTGCCCAGCGCCATTTATTCCAGCATTACCACTTCCAGTGATACGGGCACCGGCATCGCCATCACGGCACTCATCATCGTCGTGGTCCTCGCGTGCATTCCCGCCATCATCTACGTGGAGCGCGCACAGCGCCGCATCCCCGTGTCCTACGCCAAGCGCGTTTCCGGACGCAAGATGATGGGCGGCCAGTCCACCTACATCCCGTTGAAGGTCAATGCGGCCGGCGTTATCCCCATCATCTTCGCCAGCTGCCTGATCTACTTCCCGGCGCAGATCGCCGCGTTGTTCAACATCGATTGGCTGACCAATTTCGCCAACGCCATTTCGAGTGGTTGGGTCAACTGGCTGCTCACTGCGGGCCTCATCATCTTCTTCGCGTATTTCTACACATCCATGGTGTTCAATCCCGAAGAGACCAGTGACAACCTGCGCA
Source organism: Eggerthellaceae bacterium (assembly GCA_040774885.1). Lineage (GTDB taxonomy): Bacteria > Actinomycetota > Coriobacteriia > Coriobacteriales > Eggerthellaceae > JAXGTO01. The sequence goes on from JAXGTO010000023.1 coordinate 10,381, forward strand.
AGCAGGGCGGCTTCATCCCCGGCATCCGTCCGGGCACGGCCACCGTCCAGTACATCAAAAACGTCATCAATCGCGTCACGCTTCCCGGTGGCATCTTCATCGCCATCATCGCGGTTGTGCCGTCCATCTTGTTCAGCTTTACCAACAATGAGCTGATCAATGCGTTCGGCGGTACCTCAATCCTGATCATGATCGGCGTTGCGCTCGATACCATGAGCAAGGTCGAAAGCCAGTTGAAGATGTACAACTACGACGGCTTCTTCAAGTAGCATCCGCTCGATTTATTCCTTCGCGCGGTTTTCCCAGCGGCCCGTTGAGTTTCGACTCGGCGGGCCGCCGTGCGTTGCGGTAAAATCGAGGTGTCGTCCGCCATGCGGGCGCAACGGACAATCCAAAGAGGCGGTGACCAAACGGTGGAAGAAGAGCGCACAAGGACAGCCGGCACCGTTTTGCGCTGGTGTGCGGTTGTCGCGTTGCTGTTCGGCCTCTACGCGCTTACCGGGATATCCACTACGCCCTACACCGTGTGGAGCGATAACGCCAGCATCGACATCGTTCGGGCCGACGGAACGCTCGAGCATTATGACCAGAACATGTTCCCCCTCACTGAAAAAGGCGACGTCGTCTACGTCAATGTCGACCTTCCGCAAGACCAATTCATCGACAATGCCGCGTTGGTGTTCAAGGTCTATCACAGCGAAGTGACCGTCACGTACGGCGGCCAGGTGCTCTACGAACATGGGCAAGACATTCAGGCTACCGGGCAGATGATCGGTGCCGATTGGCCCATCATCGACATCCCCAATGAAGCGTGGGGCAGCAGCATAACCATCGAGATTGACGTGCAGGAGAACAGCAATTTCTCGCGCATCGATACCCTTGAGATGTATTCCCAGCATGATGCCATGGGCTACTTCTTCAACCACGGGCTGTCTGCATTGCTGGTCACGCTCGCCAGCTTGTTGATTGCGGTCGCTTTGCTGGTCGGGTTGCTCTTTACCGGCAAGCTGAACGTCGAGGCCCATCAAAGCATGTGCATCGCCTTGTTCGCCATCATCATGGCCACATGGCTGTTCTCGAGTTTCGGCTTGTTCAACCTCTTCGCATATTCGCAAATATGGTCGCAGCTTGAATTCATGAGCATCATCATCGTGCCGCTGCCCATCTTGCTTTATGCCCAGGTGTTCGAAGGAAATAAAACCTGGCGCTGGATCTTCCGCGTGGCGTCGAGCATCGTCGGTTTGTTCTTCACGGTGGTCACTATCCTGAATTTCACCAACGTGATGCATTATTGCGACGTGTTGATTCCTTCGCATCTGCTCACGCTCGTTTCGGCCATCTTGGTGTTCGTGTTTGCCGTGCGCCATGTGAAGGAAGGCGACGCTGCAGGCAAGTATCTGCTCATCGGCATCGCCTGCATGATGCTGTTCGCCGCTTTGGACGTGCTGCGATTCAACACATCGAAATTCATGCCTTGGTTCAACCATGATTTCACGCAATCGGTGCTTCCCATCGGGATGATGATCTTCCTGGTGTTCCTGGTCATGTCGCATTACACCCGCATCACCGACCGCCGCCGCGATGCCATGCAGCGCGCTTTCGACGAACGGGTGCTTTCCGATGCCGTGACCCAGGTGCCCAACGGTATCTGCGTGGCCGACAACGACCGCCGGGCCACCATCGTTTCTGCCAACGACTACTTCTATGCGCTGTTCGGCTACACCAAAGATGAAGCATTGCGCATCGGCTTCGACTATCTTTTGTTCCCGTTTGGCGAAATAGAGTCGAACCGTTTTGCCGCAGTGCGCCCCAAAGCGCAAGCGGGTGAAGAAGATAGCGCGTTGGCGGTACCCGACCCCGATCATTGGGAATACGAATTGCGGGGCAGGCGCAAAGACGGCAAGCCCGTTTACCTGTCCATTCGCAGTCGCATGAGCAACGACGGTCGCGGCCATGTTATTTCCAGCCTGGTGGATGTAACCGAACGCAATGAAGCGCAGCGTCGTTTGGCTATGAGCGAAAGTTCGTACCGTGCCGCCGCAGAGCTCACCAACCGCTACATCATCCGCTATGACTTGCAGCGTGACCGTGCCATCTGCATGTTCGATTCCGAAACCGCTTTCGGGCTGCCGCGCGTCATCGAGCATGCGACCGATCGAGCGGAGCTGCGCTCGCTTCTGGGCCCCGATGGCTGTCAGACGCTCTACCATCTGCACGACGAGATGATCGCCGGCAACAACCGCGGCAGGATAGCGCTGCACGTGCAGGACGATTCGCCCACTTCCAACGCAGGCCGCTGGTTCGAGCTGACGTACATCCTGGTGGATGCCGGCAGGGGCTATGATGGAGAAGAGTCCCGCATCTCGGCGGTCACGGTGCTGTCCGATGTGACGGAGATACGCGATCACGAACTGGCGTACAAGCGCCTGGAAGAATCGCTGGCCGCTCGTCATGAGTCCATCGTGGCTTCGTGGGAATGCAATCTTTCGACGGGCATGGTGGAACGCATGATGCCCGAAACGAGGACAACGTCGGCCAGCGTCACTCTTCCCTCTACCATGGCCCAGGCCGCTCAGGCCATTGCCAGCACGGCCATTCTCGAACCGTACCGTGAGCGATTCTTGGATTTCGTCGATGTGGAGAGGCTCAAGCGGCAGTACAGCGTGGGCAATGCTTCCGAATCGATTACCGTCTGTGCAACCGTTGAGGGCAAAGACAGCTACTTCAATCTCAATTGCCAAAGCGTTCTCGATCCGTACGGCGGCGATGTGAAGTGCTTCATGGTCATCGAGAACGTCGATGACGAAAAGGCGCATGAGATGCAGATGGAAAAGCGCATGGAGGAACTGCAGCAAGAACTCGAAAACAGCCGTATCAAGGTGATGATCAACCAGATGCAGCCGCATTTCTTGTACAACGCGCTTTCGGCCATCCGCACCATCACCAAGGTGAGCCCCGACTACGCCTATGACCTGCTCTACGATTTCACCGTTCATTTGCGCAGCAGCATCAAGGCGCTGCAAAGCGACGACCCGATACCGTTTTCCGACGAGCTCAAAAACGTGAAGGCCTATCTCAACATTGAAAAGATGCGTTTCTCCAATTTGCGCGTGGACTATGAAATCGATTGCTCCGATTTCAAGATCACTCCGCTTTCCATCCAACCTTTGGCTGAAAACGCCGCACGCCATGGCGTGTATCCGAAGGGCGGCGACGGCGGCACGGTCACGATTCGGTCCTATGAAACCTTCGATGCTTATGTGGTTGAAGTGGAAGACGACGGCATGGGCTTCGATGTGGACGCGGTGCTCAATACCGACAGCGATTCAGTGGGGCTCAAGAACATGATTTTCCGTATGAAGAACCTGATGGATGCCGATGTGGAAATAGACAGCACGATAGGGAAGGGCACCTTGGCCCGCGTTTCCATTCCCAAGAAAGATGCTCTTGATGATGCCTCTGCCAATGAGGGCGAACCTGACCAACCCGAGAATGCGACGGGAGGGACCAACGCATGAAAACGATTCTCGTCGATGATGAACCATGGATGCTCCAGCAGTTCGAATACGAATCGCAGGATATCGCCGACATCGATCTGGTCGGACGCTTCACTTCGCCCTATGAAGCGCTTTCGTTTTCGCGCGACAATCGCGTAGAGCTGGCGTTCATGGATGTCGAGATGCCGGGCATGAACGGCATCGAGCTTGCCCGCAAACTGCGCGAACAGTATCCGGGCATGATCGTCGTGTTCGTTTCCGCTTACGAAAAGTATGTGGCCGAAGCCATCCTCAACGGCGCCGACTGCTACGTTACCAAGCCCTACACCGGCAAAGACCTGGAAGTGGTCATGAAGAAGGTGCGCCCCTTGGCGAATCGCGCCCAGGGTGGCAAGGCAGGTTCCGATTCCCCGGCATCCCCTTCCGACAAACCCGCCGCTCCTGCCGAGCAGAGCGGTGCGGTCATCCGCTACAAAGACGACGTGGCTTCCAAGCTGACGTACATGGATGACAAGTTTTTGGCGCTTGTGGGCTATACGCGCTCCGAGGTGCAAGACCGTTTCGGCGACAGTTTGCGTGCGCTGGTCGAACGCGAAGACTACGATGCCGCAGCCGCGCAGGCCCAACGCCAGGTATCCCAAGGGCAAGACAAGCGGGTCAGCTATCGGTTGGTGGCCAAAGGCGGCACGCGGCGCTGGGTCAAGGAAACGGGACATCACCTTGACCATCTTCCCGATGGCGGTGACGATTCCGGTTTCCAGAGCGTCATCGTAGATATCGACAGTGTGGTGCATCGTCGTGTCGAAGAACGCAGCGATGCGCACATCGACCCGCTCACGGGCCTCATCGACATCCAAGCCGCCGAGGCTCAGGTGCTTCATTATCTGGCCGACCACAAGGGGGAGTGCTGCGCGTTGGCGCGCATCGAAGTCGATGATTTCGATCATGCCGTTCAAACCTATGGGTCCAAGTTCTCCAACACGGTGCTCACCGATGTCGCGGCCATCGTTCAGCGCTCATGCAGGACGTGCGATATCGTTGCCAATACCGGCCAAACCGAAACCATGGTGTTTTTGAAGCGCGTCACCGACCTGCATGGTTCCCAAGTTGCAATGGAACGCGTATTCGGAGCATTGCGCAGGCGCTTCGAGCGCAAGACGCGTGATGGCGAGCTTTCTTGCAGTGCCGGAGTGGTGCTGGGTCCGGAATTCGGCGAAGATTTTCAAACGTTGTATCAAAAGGCCGGTGAAATGCTGAGCCAGGCACGTCGATCCGGAGGCAACCAAGTGGAGTATTACGCCGAAGAAGAGTGATGGTCGCGGGTCGGTTTTGCCGTTCCCTTGAACGGCGCGCCCAAAAGCCGCGGCTTTGATAGAATGGTGCGCACTGCGGATAGTGAAAGGAAGCGATTATGAACATCGTTTTGCTGGGAGCCCCCGGTGCCGGGAAAGGCACGCAGGCTGCCAAATTGGTCGATACCTACCACCTGTGCCATATCTCTACGGGGGACATCTTGCGTGCCGCCGTCAAAGACCAGACCCCGCTCGGCGTGAAGGCCAAGGGTTTCATGGATGCCGGCGATCTCGTGCCCGACGATCTCATCATTGACTTGATGAAGGAGCGCATGCAGCAGCCCGATACCGCTGAAGGCGTCATCTTGGACGGCTTTCCGCGCACCACCACCCAGGCGGTGGCGCTCGACGGAATGCTTTCCAGCCTCAACCGCCCGCTCGATGCCGCGTTGCTCATCGATGTCGACTCCGAGGTCATCGTCAAGCGTCTCACCAGCCGTCGCATGTGCCGTCAGTGCGGCTACATCGGCACTGATGCCGACGCCGTATGCCCCAAGTGCGGGGGAGAGATGTACCAGCGCGACGATGATAACGAAGCCACTGTGCGCAATCGCTTGGACGTGTACGCCACCTCGACGGCTCCGCTCATCGACTACTACGCCGGCAGCAATCTGCTGGTGAAGATCGATGGCGATCGTGCCCCTGAAGATGTATTCGTGGATGTAGAGAAGAGCCTTCACCTTAAGTAACGGTTTTCACAGAGCTTTATGGCTTTGCAACCCTCGGCCGCATGGTCGGGGGTTTTCTCTATAATGGGGTGCATGTACACCACATGGGAGCACATACGGCGCATTGCGCGGGAATTCATGCGTCTGCATGGGGCCTCGCTCGTCCATATTCTCAAACGCGTTGTGGCGGTGCTGGCGATTGCCGCCCTGCTCGAGATCTTCGTGTTCAACTTCAACCACTGGGCCACTTTGGGGAACAACTGCGTCAACATGAGCAGCAAGATCACGCTTCCCACCACAACCGACAGCAGTGAATCGACTTCCACGGAATTCAAGGTGACCGAATACGATAACGTCATCGAGTTTTCCCACATCAATCGCGAAGTGAACAACATACGCATCGACTTCGATGGTGACCAGCCCGCTCAGGCGGTCGATGTCAAGATCCAATACACCGACGATGCCCACGAAACCTATTTCGATTCCACCGAGTATTCTTCCGGCATACCCACGCGCCAGGTGGCCACCAACGACGACGCCACCGAATACCTCAAGGTGAACACCGTAGGCACCACCGACAACCTGCGCATAGAAATCGGCGGGGAAGACATCAGCTACCCCATAACGGTCAAGGCCGTCTACATCAACAACGTCTATCCGCTCAATTTCCGATGGATGCGCTTCTGGTGCGCGGCGGTGGTGCTGGGGCTCATCTACATCTTCCGCCCCAAGTCGAGCATCTATCGCTGCATCATGGTCGAACGTCCGCGCAAGTCAAAGTTCTGCATCATCTTGACCGCCTGCATCGAGATATACCTGATAACCGTGTTCTTGTTCATGGGGTCGAATCTGGTGGGCGTGGCCACGCAGAATTACAACAGCGGCAGTTGGAATTCAGCCAGTGTGGTGACCAGCTTCGAGGTTGGGGGGGAGAATTCCCAGCAGTATGCGCGGTTGGCCGAAAGCATGGCGCATGGCAAGCTGTATCTGGAAGAAGATCCCCCCGATTGGCTCCAGCAGATGAGCGACCCCTATGACAAGGGCGCACGCGATGAATTGCAGAAGTCGACGGGCGAATCGTGTTTGTGGGATACCGCCTACTACAACGGGCATTACTACGTGTACTTCGGCGTGGTTCCGGTGGTGTTGTTGTACTTGCCGTTCTATCTGCTTACCGGAGGGGGCAGCTTCCCCACGGCCATAGGCGTGTGGCTGGCGGCCATCATGTTCTTGCTGGGATGCACCGCGTTGCTCGATCGATTCGCACGCTACCACTTCAAACGGGTGAGTTTGGGGCTTTATCTGCTGCTGCAGATACCGTTGGTGTTCTGCAGCGGCATGCTCTATCTTATCAAGTTCCCCACGTTTTATTCTCTGCCCATCATCATGGCGCTCGCGTTCACGGTATGGGGGCTCTATTTCTGGATGCGCGGGCGCGCAGCCGAAAAGCCCGGGCGCTGGTTTTTGGCCGGCAGCCTTTGCATGGCGCTGGTGCTTGGATGCCGTCCGCAGTTGGTAGTGCTTTCTGCGGTGGCCATCCCGCTGTTCTGGCGCCATTACATAACCAAACGCAACCTGTTCACGCCCAAAGGTGCCCGTGAATTCGCTTGTTTGGCGGCACCCTACGTGCTGGTGTTCGGAGCGATCATGGCGTACAACTATGCCCGCTTCGGAAGTCCATTCGATTTTGGCAGCAACTACAATCTCACCACCAACGACATGACCAAGCGCGGCTGGGATTTGGGAAGACTGGCGCCGGCGCTGTTCGCGTATTTCTTCCAGTCGCCCACCACCACGGGCGTGTTCCCGTATCTGCAGGCGGCAACGTTCGATACCACGTATATGGGGCAGACCATCAAAGAGGCCACGTTCGGCGGCATCTTCGCCTGTTTGCCCGTGCTGTGGCTGCTTCCGTTTTCAAAGCGGGTCATCAAAATGCGTATCCGCTCGCGTTCCACCCGCACAATCGCGGGCGTGGTGATCGTCATGCTGGTGGGCGGCGTGATCATCGCGTTGGCCGATGCGGAGATGGCGGGCATTTTGCAGCGCTACTTCGCCGACTTCAGTTTCCCGTTCTTGGTGGTTGCGGTATTGCTGGCGTTCATCATCAACGAAAACGTGGCCAACTTTGCGCGGTGGCGCACGTTGATGAGCGTGCTCATCTGCCTGGTGGGAATCAGCGTGGTATACAGCGTGGCACTGTGCTTCGTGGCAGAAGTTGGTTGGTATTCCGAAGCTTACCCCTGGGCGTACCAGAGCATTTTGCACACCTTCCAGTTCTGGACCTGATGTCCGTGCTGGTTCAATGTCGGTTGAGCCTTCAAAGCGGGTTTGCGGATTTCGCGCAATGTCTCTTCAGCTTTCATGGGGTCATTCAATCCCAACGTGGGGCATACTCTCGTTTTTGTATTTGCTATCGGCTGTCGAGTCCGCGTTCCAGCCAAGGACAGGGTCGATCCGAAGTCCAATGGCGAATGTCGCCCGATACCCAGTTGGCAACCTGACGGAAAGCCGTGGTGTTGTCGATGGCGTAACAGTCATCGCATAGCCAACGCAGTTCTGCGAAGGCTTCAAGGGAAGAAGCGAATCGTCTGCGCACCAGGGCGGAATCGATGTCGTGGCCGCCAATCTGCACGCGGTGCCTTATGCGTTGCAGAGCGATGTCCGGGTTGTCGAGCCCCAGGTAATAGATGGTCAAGCGATAGCCTTCTTGTTTTGCGCGCAGCGCAGTGCGACGGGCAATATGCCCGCAGAGCGTCGTTTCTTGGTTGAATGATCGGCCTTGGTCCAGGCAGTTCTCTATCAGCTGCAGCGCTGCGTTGCCTGCGCGAAGCTGGGCTGCCGAGCCTGTCGGGTTGTCGCCTGCTTCACGCAGTAGCTCATCGGGATTGATGCGCACCATATCGGGCATGGTGCTGTTGCGCCACAAGTCGGTGCGGTAAAACGTGGATTTACCGGCTCCATTGATTCCGGCGAAAAGGATGCAGAGGGGCCGCGACATCAGAAAACGCCTTTCGCCACCAATTCGCGTTGCTTGCGCTGCAAGAAGAAATCTTCCAATGCAAGGCAGAATGCGCGCTCTTCTTCGTCTTCCAGATCGCAGGTGAGATGGGCGTCGTGCAGATGCCCGAACGTTTCGGAGCATTCGCGGTACAAATGATGGATGCGCGCTTTCTCGTTTTGGGCATCGGGAATGCTCACAACCGCATATTCGCAGGTGTTTTTGCGCGGTCGGCCGCCGGGGTGGCGGGTGAGCTTGCGCTGAATGACGGCTTCGTGCGGGATGTTCCAGGCGTTGCCCACCTTGTGTGCGGGCAAAACCCCATCTTTGATCATCGCCCGCACGCGTGAAGCGCTTACGCCCAATTCTTCTGCTGCTTGGCTGACGGATAGCATTGCAACCTCCTTCATCAGCTTTCATTCTAGCTAACTATTGCGAAAACGCAATAGAAACCGAATGCCCTTGCAAAAGAAAAGGGGCCGAAGCCCCTTGTTTTCAAACGTTGTGGTTCCCGATCAGCTTTTGGTGGTGAAGGTGGTTTTGCATTTGGGGCAGGTCACTTTAACCTTGCCCTTGCCCTTGGGCACGCGCAGGCTCTGACCGCAGTTTTTGCACACGTAGATGTGGTGGGTCTTGTGGTACATGCGCCATTCGCGCAGCAATGCCATCTTGCGGCGGATAGGGATGGTTATCTTGCTGGTTTTCTTCACCCAGGAACGGTTTTCTGCTTGGCGTTTGGCGATGTTGCGCGACATCATGCGGAAGTACGCATAGATGATCGAGATCATGGCCAGCCACGAAAGCGCGGAGGCGACGGTGTCGTTGAAGAAGTTGAATATCAAGCTGATAACCAGGAATATGATGGCTATTCCCATAAACCAGCGGGCGCAATCATCCACGCCATTGCGTCCCGTCATCCAGTTCTGCAGCTTGCGCTGCCAATCGCCTTTAGCCATGCCAATCCGCCTTCCTTAGGTTTGCTCGACCCATGGTAGCGCAGGGTAGCGTGTTACACCTACGCGTGCGACTGGCGTTGACGAACCGTTGCATGCGCGTCACGGCGGAGCGCAGAAGCATCAGACATACGCTTCCAGCGCCTCGGCCACCATGCCGTAAAGGCGATCTTGCCGAAACCCTGCATCGCTCCGTCGCCGGCCTTGCCGTTTACCGCCTTGGGGTTTAGCGGTTTATACTTGCAGCATGGTCAGCGAAGCGGTACATAAGAGCATGCAGGGAAACAAGCGGGCGAACACCAAGCCCGAGTTGCTGGTACGCGCTCGTTTGCGTGCGGCGGGACTCACCGGCTATCGTTTGCAGTGGAAAGCGCCCGGACGCCCCGATGTGGCATGGCCGGGCAAAAAAGTGGCGCTGTTCGTCAACGGATGCTTTTGGCATCGCTGCCCGCACTGCAATCCGCCGCTGCCCAAAACCAATGTGGAATATTGGACGGTGAAATTCGAGCGCAATCAGCAGCGCGATGCCCGCAATGCAGAAGAGCTGGAGCTCATGGGATGGACCGTGCACGTAATCTGGGAATGCCAGCTTAAGAAGAAGACCGTGGATGCCACGTTCGATGAATTGCTTCCGCAGTTGTCGCACGAATTGGGCAAGCCGCTCAAATGATGAAACACGGGGGCTGGTTTCGTCCGACCCCCGTGCTATTCCAACAACGCCTATGCTGGGTTCTTCGCTGCCAAAATCAACTGGACATCATCGTCGGTCAGTTGGTAGTTCAGATAGGTCGAATAGAAGTCCTTCACCTTTTCATTGATGTTCAGGTCGCTGAAGAGGTCGGCGTGCAGCAGCGCTGCCGCCCATTGGATTTGCAACAGCTCTTCGACGCCGTAGCGATCCCACCCGAACACGCCTTTGGGATTCACATAGACGCGCTTGTTCTTGACTGCGTTGATGGATGCCCACTCTGCGTCGTTCAATATCTGGTCGACTTCAGCGGCTTTGCCAGTGATGATGACATCCGGGTTCCACGCCACCACTTGTTCCAGCGAAAATTGGGCCGAAGCGTTGCCCTTCGTGCTTTCGTCGACGGCGTTTTTTCCGCCGGCGGCTTTGATCCAATCATCGATGATGGTGTCGGTGCCGTCTATGGTCAGCGTGTAGACGGAATTGCCATGCATGACGCTGGGGCGATCTGCATCGGCAATCGCATCGGTTTTCGCCTTGACGGAGGCCAAAACCTCATCGAGCTCGGCATTGTATTTCGAGGCGATGGCCGGCGCGTCTCCGCCGAATACCTGGCCCGAAAGTTCAATCGACTTCTACATTTGCTCGAAGGTTTGGAAGTTGCAGTTCACCAAGGGGATTCCCACCTCGTTGCACTTGTCTCGCAGGGTTTCCTTCGAATCGAATACCACTTGGGGGTCGAGGGCAACCAGATCTTCGAAGTTGAAATCGTCTCCGAAGGTTGCCGTGGCATTGGACATGTTGCTGCAAACCTTGTACATCCAAGGATAATCTTTGGGTGCGCAGTGGGTGGCCACCAGGCCCTCGGCACCGGTAAGCATAATGGTGATCTCATTGTGCGCAAACCAGCCGTCGGCGTATTTCGCCGGATTGATGGGCACTTCGACTTCGGTGCCGTTCATGTCGGTGACGGTTTGAGTGGTCGCCTGATCAGAACCAGATGACGTATCGGTGCCGCTCGTCGAAGACGAGCTCCCGCAGCTGGTGAGTCCACCCAAAGCGGCGGCGAGTCCCACCGTGCCGGCCAATGCGATGAATTGACGACGGGAATAAAAGCCACGTGACGTACGTTCGATTGAATCTTGAGAATCGTTCATGATTGCTTCCTTTGCTATCAGTGTGATTTGCGTTCGGGTTTCGGAAGCGTTTGGTCAAAATACATACGACCATGCGATGAGGCGTTCGGTTTTCATGCCAGCAATGGGACGCATGTGCTCACCGGCTTTCCCCTGCGATCGACGGTCTCAACCACTTTGACGTCTATGCCGTAGGCTTGTCGCAGATTCTTTTCGGTGACCACTGATTCGACCGATCCCGCTATCAGTTGCTTGTCCTTCGTGATGAGCACGGCATCGGTGCAGCAGAGGAAGGCGTGGTCGGGGTTATGCGTGGTCATGATTATTCCGTGGCCGCGTGCCGCCATGCCTTTGATGCACGATAAAACGCTGACCTGATTGCCGAAATCGAGTGCGGCAGCCGGTTCGTCCATCACCAAGATCCTGGAGTCCTGCATCAACGATCGGGCGATGAGAACCATCTGCTGCTCGCCACCTGATATCTCGGTGAACAGGCTGTTGCGCAGATACGAGACGCCCAATTCGTCAAGCATACGATCCGCTCGGTCGTAATCGGCGCGGGCCGGGGTTGAAAACCAGCCCAGGCGGGAAGCGCAGCCGGTGAGTACCACATCGATCACCGAATAGGCGAAGGCGGATTCGTGGAGCTGTGGTACATAGGCTACCTTTTGGGCGAATTGACGACGGGAGTACGAGGATCGTGCCTGTCCGTCTACGTCGACTTGTCCACTTATGAGAGGTAAAAAACCCAGCAGGCTGTCGAACAGCGTGGTTTTGCCGACACCATTGGGCCCTAGAAGGCAGACGACTTGTCCTTGTTCCACTTCAAGTGAGACGTTCTCCAAGACGGGAACTCCGTGATATCCGCAGGTGACGTTTTCTGCTTTCAGGCTGTGCATCATTTCCCGCTTCGTTGGGTTTTGAGCAGGATGATGAAGAAGAAGGGTGCGCCGATGATGGCCGTCAGGATTCCCAGGGGAATCTCCGAGGCCAGCACCGTGCGGCAGGCCATGTCCACTACGATCATGAATATGGCGCCGATGATGAGCGAAAGCGGCATGACGATGCGATTATCGGGTCCGAAGAGGAAGCGGGCAAGGTGGGGGATTATCAACCCCACCCATCCGACGACGCCGGCGATGGATACTACGGCCGATGTGAGGATGGTGGCGCAGAAGATGCAAAGCGCCCTCATCACTTTGACGTTGACGCCGAGGGATTCAGCATCGCGGTCTCCGAACGAAAGCGTGTTGAGGCGCCAGCGCAACAGCAGCAGGGGAACAACGCCTATCAGGTAGGGGACGATGAATACCTTGAGGTCGTCCCAGCTTACTTTGGCGATGCTCCCCATCAGCCAGTACGTGATTTCGGGGAGTTTCGAATTGGGGTCTGCGGTGAACTTGATGGCCGAGACGAATGCCTGGAACAACGTTCCCACGATCAAACCGCACAGCACCAGCAGCAATATCTGGTTGGTTCCGCGGCCAACGTGCCGCGCGCTGGTGTAGGTAAGGGTGACGGCGACGAAGCCCATGACGAAGGCGAGTGCCTGCACGGCATGGTTGTCGAAGTCGAACAGAAGGGCCAAGGCGGCACCGAAAGCAGCGCCAGCGCTGGCACCCAAGATGTCGGGCGATACCATGGGGTTTCTGAACAAGCCTTGAAACGCCGCGCCCGAGATTGCCAACGCCGATCCCACCAGCAGGGCCGCCGTGATGCGCGGCAGCCTGACATTGCAAACCACGTTGACGGCCGCTTCGCTGTAATCACCCGCAGTGCCGAAAAACCGTTGGCTCAGTATCCCGATGACGTCGGCGGGCGCTATCTGCATTCGGCCCACACCCAGCCCTACGATGAAGACGACTACCAGAAGCGCCGCGCAAACGACTATGAGGAAAATCGATCTTCCGCGGTGGGATGACCAGGCAGAGGGCTTAGGCTTAGGCTGCAAGGCATCAGAAGCCTGTGCGGCAGCAATGTCGGTATTCGATTTTGGGATGAAAACCACCGGTTTCGCAAATATGCTCAAGTACAGAATATTCTTACAAGAACATAATAGTCCTCAATGCGCCGAGTGCAAGAGGCGGGGCGGTCTGGCCAGGTTGGGAAGTGAGTTGCCCTCCAACGGCGTGCAGCAGATCGGCGGCATCGATTCGGAGGAAGATGAGCCATATCGGTATACTGAGTTCAAACTTCATTGCGAAGGCGCAAGAAGATGACGAGACGGAAGGAATGCGGGATCCATGGACCTCCACGAACAGATGATGGAAACGCCCCATGGCAATGTGGCTTATTGGGTGGGCGGCTCGGCGGATTCCGCGGGCCCGGCGCTCGTGTTCCTGCACGGTCTTACCGCCGACCACACCATGTTCGCAGCGCAGGTCGAAGCGTTCGCGCCTACATACCGCGTGGTGCTCTGGGATGCTCCCGGCCATGGCGCCAGCCGACCCTGCAAGCCCGTGTCCATGGAGGAGGCCGCGGCCGATATGGTGGCCATCTTAAAGCACGAGAGCATCGAGCGCGCCGTGCTGGTGGGCCAGAGCTTGGGCGGCATGATAGCCCAGCACGTCGCCATCGCGGCACCCGGTGTCGTGGCAGGCATCGTGGGGGTTGATACCAGTCCCATCAACGTGCGGCGCTTTTGTTCCAAGACCGATCGCTGGCTGTTGCGCCAAACGGGATGGATGGCGCACATTTGCACCTATCAGGGTTATCTGCGCTCCGTGCCGGACCGGTCGGCGGTGACGCAAGCGGGCAGGGACAACATGAGGCAGATGCTTTCGGTCTATACCAAGCCCGAGTTGTGCGAACTGATGGGGGCCTATTATCGGAGCATAGCCGGGTACAGGGGCGACGGTCGTGTCTCGTGTCCCGTCTTGTTGCTGGCGGGCGATGATGACCGCGTGGGCAAGGTGTGGGAGTACAACGAAGCATGGAGCAAGGCAGAACACTATCCGTTGGCGGTGATCAAAGATGCCGGTCATAACAGCAACGTGGATAACCCCGATGCGGTCAATCGCCACATACGGCGATTCTTGGAAGAACTGGGGGAGTGAGGGATGATAGATAGCCCGTTTATCTGCATAAACTCTTACCGGCTACCGATAATGATCTAGCTCGTATCCCTGCGTCCTGGTAACGTCGCTACAAAACAGGGGACAGGACACCGCGCATGGAAGAATCAACGGAATATGCTTTTGTAAACGGGTTGAAAGCAGGGTTTGTCGATGCGCGCATCGAAGCTTTCGAAGAAGTCACGCCGCAATTCTTGGTAAACAGCAAAGCGGATTCATCCGATGTCCTTTCGGCTATCAAGCAGCAGATGCGAACCTGCAAGGCCTTCGATTTCTCAGTGGCTTTCATTACCGAAGGAGGGTTGCAAGTCCTCATCGAGACGCTCAATCGGATGCAGGAAAGCGACATCCATGGGCGTATTCTCACGACTACGTATCTTAATTTCAACAGTCCTGTCGCATTGCGCAAACTTCTTGAGTATCCAAATATCGAGACGCGCATTTACCAAGGGAATATGCATGCCAAGGGTTATTTCTTCAATCAGGGCGATATCACTACCCTGATCATCGGCAGTGCCAATCTCACTCAGAATGCTCTGATGGTCAATAAGGAATGGAATCTCTTGCTCCATTCTTACGAAGACGGAGAAGTGCTGCGCGATGCCGTCAACCAATTTGAACAATTATGGGAAGCGCCCGAGACCGTCAAGCTATCTGGCGGGTGGCTCGATGATTATGCGCGCTATCGCATTACCGATTCTGCTACTTCGGCTAAAAAGTCCTTTTTGCAGGAAACCGCCTTCGAGAAAGCGAATTCATCGGAAACCATCACACCGAATTCCATGCAGAAGCTTGCATTGGAATCGTTGGCCGATGAGCGTTTGCATGGTGCTCGCAAGGCTTTGTTGGTTTCAGCCACTGGCACGGGAAAGACGTATCTGGCTGCTTTGGATGTTGCCCAGGTAAAACCAAGGAAAGTGCTGTTCGTTGTTCATCGCGAGCGCATTCTCAGGGATGCCCAGAAGAGTTTTGAACGTGTACTCGACGGTGCGTATCGCTATGGTTTTTATGCGGGCGGCCGTAAGGATGGAGAAGCGACTTGCCTGTTTGCGATGGTGGAAACACTTGGCCGCCATCTGGGTGATTTTGCACGTGATGAGTTCGATTACATCGTCATCGATGAAGCTCATCGTTCCGCAGCTCCGGGCTACCTGAAGATCCTCGACTACTTCGATGCAGAGTTTCTGCTGGGGATGACGGCTACTCCCAATCGAACCGGTGGGGAGGATATCTATCATTTGTACGACAACAACATCGCCTACAAAATCTCGCTCACCGATGCGCTTGACAGCGACATGCTGGCCCCTTTTCATTACTTCGGCATCAGCGATTTGATCATCGACGAAGAAGAGCAAGATGACCTGAAGCTGTTTGCCGATTTGACATCGGAGGCTCGAGTCGACAACGTCATTCGGCAGATCGAGCGCTATTCGGTATCGCGGGAGGGTCGCAAAGGCCTCGTCTTCTGCTCGCGAAAAGATGAGGCGCGGGAACTTGCAAGGATGTTTTGCGAACGTGGTTATAAAGCGCGAGCGCTCACCGGTGAAAATTCCGATGCTGAGCGTGAAACAGCCATTGGGCTGTTGGAAAACAGTGGTAATCGCGGGGAGTACCTTGAGTATATTTTCACCGTCGACATATTCAATGAAGGCGTCGACATCCCGGCTCTCAATCAAATCATTATGCTGAGGCCGACGGATTCGGCAATTATCTTCGTTCAGCAATTGGGCCGCGGGTTGAGAAAGTGCGTCGATCCCTTCAAGGAATACACGCTCGTGCTCGATTTCATCGCCAACTACCAGAAGAACTTCCTCATTCCCGTTGCTTTGTCGGGCGACCGCACTTTCAATAAAGATGGGCTGCGGGTGTTCGTCAAGGAAGGAAGCACTACGTTGCCGGGTTGCTCTACCGTCAGCTTCGATGCGGTATCCGAAAAGCGGGTGCTCGATTCCATCGACGTCAATTCGTTTGGCACTATACGCCAGGTCAAGGAGGGGTATCAAGAACTGCGCCGCGAGCTCGGCCGTATCCCCTTGCTTTCCGATTTCGACCGCTACGATGCGCTTGACCCATTGCTCATCTTCTCAAATAAGCAACTAGGTTCCTATCATGGCTTCCTTAAAAAATACGAAGACGACTACGAGGTCTCTTTCTCGCAGGCTCAGGAAGACGTGCTGTCGTTTATTTCGGGAAAGCTCGCAGCAGGGAAGCGGGCCCATGAACTGGTAATGCTCAGATCGCTTATCGACTCGATGCAAACTTATGGAAGCGTTGAATCTGCCATTGCCCGCGTTACGGGCAGGGAATCTGATGAGGCTGTCCTGCGCTCGGCTTGCCGGGTTTTGAGCAATGTGTTTCCAGAAAAGCAAGCACGCGCCCGCAACGCCGATTGCGTTTTGATTTCGGAAGACCAAGACCGTATTCAGCTGGATTCTCGATTCGCCCATATGCTCGAAGATGATGAGTTCAAGCGTCAAGTGCTTGCGGTTGTTGATTTCGGGATCAGTCGTTTTGAGCGGGATTATCGGGAAACATACAAAGACACGCAATTCTGCATCGGAAAAAAATACACTTACGAGGATGCCTGCCGCCTGCTCGATTGGGAAGGCAATGTGAACGGGCAGAACATCGGCGGTTACAAATACGATGCAGGTACCAATACCTATCCGATATTCATCAACTACCATAAGGGTGACGACATCAGTGACACCATCCGATACGAAGATAAGTTTTTGTCGCAAAGCGATTTGATCGCCATTTCAAAACAGCCGCGCACCATGAGCTCTCCTGAAATCATGAGGCTGAAAGCCATGCCGGGAAACGGCATGAAGGCTTATCTGTTCGTACGGAAGAACAAGGACGATGCGGAATCGAAAGAGTTCTACTTTTTGGGAGAGGTATACCCCGTTGGCGGTGAGAACGGCTTTAAGCCTTTTACGATGCCGAATACCACCAAGTCGGCTGTTGAGATCAGATATCGCCTGGATGTCCCAGTGAAGCCGGCGCTGTACGATTACCTGACCACATCACTCGCAACGGAGTAACGTCCGCAGCTTTTCTGCTATGGGCAGATCCGCAGGCAGCCAATCGATGTCCATCACGTGATCGGCGTCGAGCCATCGCATTTGGGAATGGTCGTGGAGCTTGATGGATCCTGATGCCACCGTGCAGGTGAAGCAATCCATATCAAGATGAAACGTGGGATAGTCGTATTCCGCCTTCGAAAAAAAGGCTACATCGCCAAGCTCTATCTCAAGTTCTTCTTCAAGTTCGCGCGCAAGGGCTTCTTCTGGAGTTTCACCTTGCTCGATCTTTCCTCCGGGAAATTCCCATCCACCTTCGAACTCGCCGTAATTGCGCTGCGTGGCCAGCACCTTGTCTTCTTCGAGTATGAGCGCTGCAACAACGCGAAGTGTTTTATCGGGCATCGATTGCTTCTTTTCGCACGAGGTGATGGGTCTTGGAAAAGTATACGCGTATCGATTGTCTTCTGCCCGACACTCGGATTCTTTACAAACTGCAGATGGCTTCTGGGTGCGTTGCACGGATTTCGCTGGTCGGGGGGTGACGCTGTCCCTTCGGCGTGGAGTATCATCGAGGCAATGAATCCCGCATAAGGAGGCGCGCCATGGATGACAGCCGATTCTTTTCCTCACCTCAGATTCGCCAGGCCATGGGTTCGGGGGAATGGTTCGATTCGGGCGATGTTGGTCTTGCGCGCGACCGCGCATTCGCCCGTCGTTTGCTGTTGGAATTCAATACCATCGGCGATCCAGACGACGAGCACCACATCCACTTGCTGCGCCAGGTGTTCGGCCACGTGGGGGAAGATACCGTGCTCATGCCGTCGGTACATGTTGACTACGGCTACAACGTGACTATCGGCGACCGTTGCTTCTTCAACTTCGACAGCATTTTTTTGGATGGCGCTCCTATCACGTTCGGCAATGACGTATGGGTGGGGCCGCGCAGCGTGTTCGCCACACCCGATCATCCGATGATGGCCGAGCAGCGCTGCATGTCTACCGACCCCGACGGTACCGGTCATGCTACTGAGCGCAGCCGTCCCATCACGGTGGAAGACGGCGTATGGCTGGGATCGAACGTGACGGTGAACCCAGGCGTTACTATCGGCGCGGGTGCCGTGGTCGGGTCGGGTGCCGTGGTTACGCGTGACATCCCCGCCAACATGCTGGCCTTGGGCGTCCCCGCCAAGCCGGTCCGTCCGATAACCGAAGCCGATAGGGTGCCTGCGTCGGGTTCTGCCGTTTCTGATTGATCGGAATCACTGGTGGGTGGCAATAGCGTCGACGATCGGGGGCATTGAATTCGATGCGGCGCTTCATGGGATTAGGCTCACCCCCCCCTCCCATCTGCAAATGAGCCTGATTTCTACCTAAACGGATGATGATTGTGCGCTTCGCTGATCCTATAGTCCTTCCCAGTGAGAGTTCTATGGAAGGAAGAGGGATGAGCGAAGAAACGCATAAAGACGAACCGGTTGCGCAACACGCTGCTCAAGAAGATGGCGATGCCGCAAACGGAAAGCCCATCAACGTCAAAAAGGTAAGGAAGAAATGGCCCGTGGTGGTTGGCGTCACCGCCGTCGTTCTGGTGTGTGCCGTATGCGCTGGACTCATCTGGCATGAGCAGCCCAGCTTTTGCGGCACGGTATGCCACACTCCCATGAGCTCGTATGTGGAGTCCTATGATTCCGAGCCGAATACAGCCACTACCGATGCCTACGGCAACGAAGTATCCAATTCATGCGCCATGCTTTCCGTCACGCATAAAGAAGCCGGCCTTTCCTGCCTGGACTGCCATGAATCCAATTTGGGCCAGCAGGTGAATGAAGGCGTGAACTGGGTGAGCGGCAACTACACCTATCCGCTGTACGAGCGCAGTACCGAAGACCTCACCAGCGCGGTGGGCAACGACGATTCCGACAGCTTCTGCTTGAAGAGCGGTTGCCATGATTCGCTGGGCATCTCTTCGCGCGACGATTTGGTGGAGGCTACGTCTGACATGAATCGCAACCCGCATTCTGACCAGCACGGCGAAATCGATTGCAGCGAATGTCACAAGGCGCATCGCGCATCCACTGACTATTGCACGCAATGTCATAGCGATGCCGATGCCGACCTGCCCGATGGTTGGGTAACCTACGATGAGTCGCAGGCCGAGGAGCACGGCGAATACTAAAGCGCACGAAGCTGTTTCGCGCGGCACAGAGGAGGGCCCGTCGATTGAATCGGCGGGCCCTCTGCTTGCGCTGTGCGGGAATGCGGTTCTATTCGAAATGTTCGAAAGAATCTATGAGCTCACTGCGGCTGTGCACTCCGGTTTTTGCATAGATATGCGCCACATGGCTTTTGATCGTGCCTGTCGTAACGAACAGCTGTTGGCCGATATGGGGCGCCGAAAGTCCTTTGAGCAGGTAGCGTATGATTTCGGTTTCGCGGGCCGAAAGATCGTGGTCCGCGCTGAATCGATCGGCTTTGAGCGCGAAGGCCCGGTCCCAGGCATCTTGCACGTTATCGAATGAAGAGAGATCCGTTGCGGGCTCCGTATGACCGTCTGCCGCCGTGTCGGCTTCCGCACGCATGGCGGTAGGCAGCACGCTGATGGCGCTGCGCCGCCGTTTGGCTTCCGCATGTTGCCCGACTGCCAGCAGGAATGCCAGCGAAGAGGTTATCACCAGCAGCAGCGTGCAGCAGAGCACTTTGACGATGGTCGGCGACCATGCTCCCGTATTCACCAGCATGCGGCCGATCAGGTTCGAAAGACAGGCAAGCGAACTCATGATCCCGATTCCCAAGCCGAATACGGAAAGAGGAGAGAAGCCTTTTCGCTCGGCGATATCGGCCAGGAAGATCCATAGCATGACCTGCAGCATAAGCGTGAACACATGGAGCAACTGCGATGAGATCGAATAGAACCCGTCGCCAACCATCAGCTGCACCAGGAGGACGGCCGTGATGAACGGCGCAAACGCCAGATACACTGTGGTCAGGCTGATTTTGCGTCGCTTGCGCGCGAACACCAGCATGACAGCCAAACACAAGGCGATCGTGAGCAACGATCCCAGGCCGATACCTGCGAAATTGATCTCCGTGCTTCTGATGGACAGCACGTATGCGGTGATCTCGCACGCTAGGCAGGTGATGCAGAATACGGAAAGCGGCGCCCAGGGCAGTTGCCTTATGTTCACATCGCCTTCGGAGAGCTCGGCATCGGAGTCCACGGTGCGGCGTCTTTTTCCGTCATGGAACCAGATTGCTCCTGAAATCAGGGGCAGCAGTACGGTGACGGGCAGTGCTATCTGGGTGGGGATCAATAAGATGGCCACGAACAAGACGTTTGCGAGAAGGAACGATCCGGCAATGGCCAAAGGCAGCGACGACCGTTCCAAGGTCTGTCTTGCGCCCCATGCCGTAGCGACGGGCGGGATTGCGCCGCCGGCGATGATGCCCGTTATCACGAAGAACGCTGTTTGAAGGGTGTCGTTGGGCAGGGTGACCAGTTGAAGCATGGTGAAGAGGCTCAAGACGCCGGCCGATGCCAGCACCGATCGCGGCGCCAAAACGTTGCTCGAGGTCTTCCTGAATGCGCACAGCATGATAACGGCCAAGACCACCGAGGCCTGGCCCAGCAGCAGCCCCATATTCCCTGCATCGAAAGCGGTTGGGAAATCCCGATAGATCAATCGCGTTGAAAAGCAGGCGTAGAACCAGGTCCAGAACAGTGCCGGTCCGCAGATGACAGCAAAAAGGTTGCGCTGCGCGGTCGTATGCGCGGGTGTTTCCATGCGATTCATTCCTTGTCGACGACTGTATGGTGCACATCTCCAAGGTTAGCATGCTTCATTTTGAGATGGCCATTTCAACATAAGCCGTCTAATCGTTTTATCTGACCTCATAGGGGTCTGCACCCTCTACCTTTTGGTATGAAATGCGCTTTCCACCCAACAGATGGACGCGCGCGTTGCGCGGAAGGAATAGCTTTGTCCCAGAGAAAGCGAGAGCCGCGGTTCCGGTCAGGGACGGCTGCGGCATGGATGCAAGGAGAGGTGCACGATGAACTCAACAGACGAAAACGGGAAGAACGGCTCGGTTACGGGGCGTGGGTCCATTAGCCGCCGTGGCTTCTTGGGGCTGGGCGCCATCGCCGGCGTGACGGCTATGGGGGCGGGGCTCACGGGCTGTGCACCCAAGTCGACTTCCGAAGCGGCGCAGGAAAAAGCCGATTCGATTTCCAAATATTCCTTCGAAGTCGAACCGGCTGCCATTTCGGAATCGAAAATCGCCGATACGTTCCAGTTCGACGTGGTCGTCGTGGGGGCTGGTGCTGCTGGGCTTTGCGCTGCGGCTTCGGCTGCTGAATCGGGCGCCGCTACGGTATGCATCGAGAAGAATCCCAAGTCGCAAGGTGCGGGCACCTATTACGGGTTCATCAATACCAAGCTGCAAAACGAGAACGGCGTGGCAACCGTGGACGAGACCTCGTACGAAAAGAGCCTCATCGAAGCCAACCTGGGTGCGACGTCTCCTTCGCTCATGCATGCGTATGTTCAGAATTCCGCCAAGGTGGGCGACTGGCTATGCGATATGGCCGCCCTCACAGGCAACAAAGCGATGTTCAGCAATGAAATGGGTTCGGTGAACACCCTTTATTTCGACGACGAGGCCTCGGGTTCCACTGCCTACGGCATGCTGGCTTCCTATGGAGCTCAAAAAGGCGCTGAATACGTTTACGACACCGAAGTGGTGCGCATCGAACGCGATTCCGACGGCCGCGTCTCGGGCATTTTGGCGAAGACGGGCAAAGATTCCTATGCGCGCTACAATGCCTCGAAGGGCGTGGTGCTGGCCACCGGCGGCTACAACGGCGATCACGACATGATCGCCAAATACATTCCTTGGGTGGACGTTGATACGTCCAGCGAATACAGCCCCATTTTCCGCACCGGCAATACCGGCGATGGGCTGAAGATGGCCCTGTGGTCGGGGGCTCGCATCGGCGCGGTTCCCCATACGCCCATGATCCACTTCCTCAAGGGTTCCATGCCCACCTCCGGATCGTTGTTCGTCAATGGCGCGGGCGAGCGCTTCGCAGACGAAGGGACGTCGATGGAGGTTATGGCGCAGATCATTATGCGGCAGCCGGGACACACCATGTACAACATCGCCGATTCCAAACCCAGCGGCATGGCCTTGCTCATGATGAGCATGTCTTCGGGTACCGCGGATGCCTCTTCCGCCTCAAGTGCAGATGCCGCTTCGGGTGCTGATGCTGCCACGGCGGCCTCGGGGGCCGACGCCTCGAGCGCTGCTGCGACGGGCGGCGACGCTTCGGGCGACGCCGAGTCCGGCGGCAGCGGCCCCATGTCAAACTTGGTTTCAAACAGCGGTCCAACCTATCAGACGATCGAGGAGCTCGCTGAAGCCAATGGCTTCGATGCCGATACCCTCAAAGCAACCGTGGCTCGTTGGAATGAGTTGGCTGCTCAGAAGCACGACGCTGATTTCGGATCCGATTTCAGCTTGGCCCAGACCATAGATACGCCGCCTTATTCTTGCACCGAGTCACCTGGATGCCGGCTTGCCATGATCGGTGGACCGCAGATCAACCAGAAGATGGAAGTAGTCGATGACGACTACGCCCCCATCGAGGGACTCTACGCTACGGGCAATTGCGCATCGGGCTTCTTCGGACCCAATTATCCTATGCAGGTGCAATCGGGCATCGCCCGTGCATTCTGCTCGGTCAGCGGGTATCTGGCTGCCAAGAACGCCCTGTCCTGACGTTTCTCCGTCTCAGCAGAGCATGGACGGCCCCTCCTCTCCATGCTCTGCACACACCTTTCCCCGTTCGCCGAATCATGCGGGCCCAAGCCACTGTGTAACGCCTGTGACCGCAGGTGGCTGGTAAAGTTGCTTCGTTGTATGTCCCTGCATTTATAGAAGGGATGGTTCGCGGCCATTCGCGCGGCGGAGCACCTTGAAGAGGAGAGGAACATGACCCGAGAATTCAAGTCAATGGATGGCAATACTGCTGCAGCGCACGTTTCCTATGCGTTCACGGAAGTGGCCGGCATCTATCCCATCACCCCGTCGAGCCCCATGGCCGACCTGGTTGACCAGTGGTCAGCCGCAGGTCGCAAGAACATCTTCGGCACGCAGGTGAAAGTGTGCGAGATGCAGAGCGAAGGCGGCGCCTCGGGCGTGGTCCACGGTTCGCTGGCAACCGGCGCCCTCACCACCACCTATACGGCTTCCCAAGGCCTGCTTCTCATGATTCCCAACATGTACAAGATCGCGGCCGAGATGCTGCCCGGCGTGTTCCATGTGAGCGCGCGTACCGTGGCCACCCAGTCGCTCAACATCTTCGGCGACCATTCCGACGTCATGGCTTGCCGCCAGACCGGCTTCGCCATGCTGGCCGAAGGCAACGTGCAGGAGGTCATGGACCTTTCCGCGGTGGCCCATCTGGCCGCCATCAAGGGTCGCGTTCCCTTCATCAACTTCTTCGACGGCTTCCGCACCTCGCATGAGATCCAGAAGATCGCCGTGTGGAACTACGACGACCTGGCCGATATGTGCGACATGGACGCCGTGCGCGATTTCCGCGAGCACGCCCTGAACCCCGAGCGCCCGCATATGCGCGGCAGCCATGAAAACGGCGACATCTTCTTCCAGCACCGCGAAGCCTGCAACGGCACCTACGATGCCCTGCCTGCCGTGGTGGAAGATTACATGCACCAGGTCAACGCCAAGCTGGGCACCGACTACGAGCTGTTCAATTACTACGGCGCCCCCGATGCCGACCGTGTCATCGTGGCCATGGGGTCGTTTTGCGACGTGGCCGAAGAAGTCATCGACTACCTCAACGCCCAGGGCCAGAAGGTGGGCTTGGTCAAGGTGCGCCTGTATCGTCCGTTCGTTTCCGCCAAGTTCGCGGCTGCGCTGCCCAAGACGGTCAAGAAGTTGGCCGTGCTCGACCGCACCAAGGAACCCGGTTCGCTGGGCGAGCCGCTCTACCAAGACGTCATCACCGCGCTCGACCATGAAGGCATCACCGGTCTTACCGTGGTGCGCGGCCGTTACGGTCTGGGTTCCAAGGACACCCCGCCGTCTTCGGCGTTCGCGGTGTACGCCGAACTGGAAAAGGACGCCCCTGCGCGTGAATTCACCGTGGGCATCGTCGACGACGTCACCAACCTTTCGCTCCCCGAAGACCCTGCCAGCCCCAATACGGCGGCTGCGGGTACCATCGAATGCAAGTTCTGGGGCTTGGGCGGCGACGGTACGGTTGGCGCCAACAAGAACTCGATCAAGATCATCGGCGACCATACCGACAAATACGTGCAGGCCTACTTCCAGTACGACTCCAAGAAGACCGGCGGCACCACCATCAGCCACCTGCGCTTCGGCGATTCGCCCATCCGCAGCCCCTACTACGTGAACAAGGCCGACTTCGTCGCTTGCCACAACCCGTCCTACATCACCAAGGACTTCCCCATGGTGAAAGACGTCAAGCCCGGCGGTGTGTTCATGATCAACTGTCAGTGGACGCCCGAAGAGCTCGAGCATCACCTGAGCGCCGCTGCCAAGCGCTATATCGCGGCCAACGACATCAAGCTCTACACCATCAACGCCATCGACTTGGCGCGTGAAATCGGCATGGGCAAGCGCACCAACACCATCCTGCAGTCGGCCTTCTTCTCGCTGGCCGGCGTGCTGCCCCAAGCCGAAGCAATCCAGTACATGAAGGACGCGGCCACCAAGTCGTACTTGAAGAAGGGCCAGGATATCGTCGACATGAACCATCGCGCCATCGACGCGGGCGCCACGGCGTTCGTGCAGGTCGACGTGCCCGCTGCTTGGGCCGATGCCGTCGATGAAGCCAAGACCGAAACGCTCGAGGGTCGTCCCGAGCTGGTGAAGCAGGTCGAATCGATCATGCAGCCCGTCGGCCGCATGGACGGCGACAGTCTGCCCGTGTCGGTGTTCATGGACCATGTAGATGGTCAGTTCGAGCAAGGTGCCGCCGCCTACGAGAAGCGCGGTGTGGCTGTGAGCGTTCCCACGTGGGATGCCGCAACCTGCATCCAGTGCAACAACTGCTCGTTCGTGTGCCCGCATGCCACCATCCGCCCCTACGCCCTCACCGCCGACGAAGCCGCTGCGGCTCCCGCTGCGGTGAAGACCGCCCCCGGCAAGGCCGGCAAGATGAAGGAATTCACCTACACCTTGGCCATCAGCCCGCTCGACTGCATGGGCTGCGGCGTGTGCATCGGGCAGTGCCCCACCGATTCGCTCAAGATGGTCGACGCCGAAGGCGAGCTGCCCCAGCAAGAGGCATTCGACTGGTGCGTGGCCCAGGTTTCCGAAAAGCCCGAACTGCAAGATGCCACCGTCAAGGGCAGCCAGTTCAAGCAGCCCCTGCTCGAGTTCTCCGGTGCCTGCGCCGGTTGCGCCGAAACGTCGTATGCGCGCTTGGTCACCCAGCTGTTCGGCGAGCGCATGTACGTTTCCAATGCCACGGGTTGCTCGTCGATCTGGGGCGGTCCTGCCGCAACCTCTCCGTACACTGTCAACAAAGACGGCCACGGTCCCGCATGGTCCAATTCGCTGTTCGAAGACAATGCGGAACACGGCCTGGGCATGATGCTCGGCCATGAAGCCGTGCGCGAGATGCTGCTCACCCGCACCGAAGAATTGCTGGCTGACGACGCCGCCGACGTCGAAACGCGCGAAGCCGCCCAAGCATGGATGGATTCCCGTGAAGACGCGCAGGCCAGTGCCGATGCAGCTGCCGCCTATATCACCTGCCTCGAAAAGACCGCGAAGGGGAAGGGCGCTGCCGCAACGGCCGCCCAGGCCATCCTCGACCAGCGCGAGTTCCTTTCCAAGAAGAGCTACTGGATCTTCGGCGGCGACGGTTGGGCCTACGACATCGGTTACGGCGGCTTGGACCACGTTTTGGCCAGCGGCAACGACGTCAACGTGTTCGTCTTCGACACCGAGGTCTATTCCAACACCGGCGGCCAGGCTTCCAAGGCTTCCAATATCGGCCAGGTGGCGCAGTTCGCCGCAGCCGGCAAGGAAATCAAGAAGAAGAGCCTGGCGGAACTGGCCATCGATTACGGCTATGTGTACGTGGCGCAGGTAGCCATGGGAGCCAAGCCCGCGCAGACCATCAAAGCCATCGCAGAAGCCGAGGCTTACCACGGCCCCAGCCTGATCATCGGGTACTCTCCGTGCGAGATGCACTCCATCAAGGGCGGCATGGTCAACTGCCAGGCCGAGATGAAGCGCGCCGTCGATTGCGGTTACTGGAACCTGTTCCGCTTCAATCCCGATGCCGAGCAGGGCAAGCGCTTCACGCTCGACTGCAAGGAACCGGCCGGCGGCTACCAGGAATTCCTGATGAACGAAGCCCGTTACAGCCGTTTGACGCGCGAGTTCCCCGAGCGCGCCACCGAGCTGTTCGAGCGCAACGAGAAGTCCGCCATGGATCGCTACCAGCACCTGCTCAAGCTCAAGGACATGTACGACGAGGCCTAAGCCCGCGCGCAATCCGATCGACGAAGAAGGCTCCTCTTTCGGGAGCCTTCTTCGTCTCTCTGGCTAGTGGCAGATGTGCATTACGTAATGCAAACATGGTATAATTCAAGCGTATCCAAGAGAAAGGGCCGATCATGCCCAAGACCATCGATGCGCCATCGGAAGCTACGCTCAATGTCCGCATGCCTGCTGCCCTCAAGCACAACGGCGATGCGGTTTTGAAACGCAATGACCTTTCCGTCTCCCAAGCGGTGCGTGAACTGTACGAATACCTCGAGAAGAACCAGGAGCTGCCTGATTGCCTGGCTTCTTCCACCGAAACACGGCAGCAGGCGATCGCCCGCAAACGCGCCTTGTTGAAAAGCATGACCGGCGTGGTTGCGCCCGATGTCGCGCTTGATGAAATCAAAGCCGAACGGTTGGCGCGCCAATGAGCACCGTGGTTTTCGATACCAATGTCGTGCTGGATATCCTATCGGGCCGTACTGGAGCATTCGGTTCGGCGGTGGCATACGACATAGCTTTGAACAGGGGAGACCGTCTTGCGTTTCTGGGTTCGGCAACCACGGATGTCGTATATCTGCTGAAAAGCCGCCGCTATCGGGCAACGGAAGACCAGGCGCGGCGCAGCATAGAGGCCGTCTTCGAGCTGTTCGATATCATTCCCGTATACGAAGATGATTGCAAAAAGGCCTTCCAAAGCGGCATGGCCGATTACGAGGATGCCTTGGTGGCCTATGCCGCGCAGCGCGAAGGCGCCGATATCATCATTTCACGCAACAAGTCGGATTTCAAACAGTCTCCCGTGCCGGTTTTCACACCCGAAGAATATCGCGATGCCTTTCAACCGGCTGATGCCGCCTATGAAGAGGCGGACCTTTAGCGTTCCAGACGTTGCGCAGCTGCCAGCTTCACGCAGCAGACGAACACGTCGAGCGCTTGGTCCAGTTCTTCGATGGGGGGCAGCGTGGGTGAAATGCGGATGGTGCTGTCTTGCGGGTCGTCGTGGTAGGGGAAGGGCGCTCCGGCGCCCGTCATGGTCACGCCGGCTTCCCGGCACAATTCCACGATGCGCTTGGCCGTGCCCTGCGGTCCTTCGAAGCTGACGAAGTAGCCTCCACGCGGGTCGCTCCAGCTGCATCCGTCGACGCCGTCCAGTCCTTCATGCAGCTTGCGTTGCACCAGGTCGAACTTCGGGGCGATGATGGCCGCATGGCGCTCCATATGCGCGGATATGCCCGCAGCGTCTTTCAAAAAGCGCACATGGCGCAGCTGATTGGTCTTGTCGTGGCCGATGGTCTGGGACCCCATGCGCTGCTTTATCTCGGCCACGTTGTCGGGGCTGGCGGCAAAGGCCGCAATGCCCGCACCGGGGAAGGTGATCTTGCTGGTTGAAGCGAACTTGAAGCAGCGGTCGGGGTTGCCGGCTTCGCGGCAGGCCGCATGGATGTCGGCTACGTGGTCTTGCTGTGCCGGGTCGGCCGATAGATGGTGGACGCTGTAGGCATTGTCCCAGAAGATGCGGAAGTCGTCGGCGGCGCACGTCATGGCCGCCAAGCGCTGCACCGTTTCGTCCGAATAGGTGGCACCGGTGGGGTTGGAATACTGAGGCACGCACCAGATGCCCTTCACGGTGCCGTCGTCGCGCACCAGTTGCTCCACCTGGTCCATGTTGGGACCGTCGTCGTTCATTTCGACGTTGATCATCTCAATGCCGAAAGCTTCGGTCACGCCGAAGTGCCTATCGTAGCCGGGCACGGGGCACAGCCACTTGACTTTGGGAAGGGTGCTCCAAGGCTGCGAACCCAGCGTGCCGAACATCCAGCAGCGGGCCAGCGTGTCGTACATCAGGTTCAGGCTCGAATTGCCGTACACGATCACGCTTTCCGGCTGATCGTCCAAAAGGCATGCCAGCAGACGCTTGGCTTCGGGAAGTCCGTCGACCACACCGTAATTGCGGCAGTCGGTTCCGTCTTCCGCATGCAGGTCGGCGGAAGAATCGAGAACGTCGAGCATCGGCAGGCTCAAGTCGAGCTGCTGGGCGGATGGTTTGCCGCGTGCCATGTTCAGCTTCAAATCAAGCGCCTTGAAACCTTCGAATTCCTGCGTCAAAGCTTCCAATGCATCGTTTCCGATGTCCGACATGCCCCGTCCTTTCGCCGTGTGCGGCGCATGCAGGCGAAAACCCGCCGCGCTCCAGTAGAATAAAGTATAATCCTCTGTCGGCGCCTCGCAATCGGGCGCAACCATCATCCATCAAACGGGAAAGAGCCCTTCCATGGTGAATAACGATTTCTGGGTCCTCATGGCCATGCTGCTGTATTTCGTGGTGGTCCTCACCATCGGATTCGTATACGCCCGTCGTTCCAATTCGTCTACGGATGAATACTTTCTGGGCGGCCGCAAGGTAGGTCCGTGGCTCACGGCTCTTTCGGCCGAGGCCAGCGACATGTCCGGTTGGCTTCTTATGGGACTGCCCGGAGTGGCGTACTTCACCGGGGCCAGCGATGCCATGTGGACGGGAATCGGCTTGGCCATCGGTACGTATCTCAACTGGAAGTTCGTGGCCAAGCGGTTGCGTCGCTATTCCGTTGCGGCGGGCGACTCCATCACGCTGCCCGAATTCCTTTCCAAGCGCTTCCACGACCATCGCAACATCGTTTCCACGGTGGCGGCGGTCATCATCATGGTGTTCTTCTGCGTGTATGTGGGCAGCTGCTTCGTCACCTGCGGCAAGCTGTTCGCCACGTTGTTCGGGCTCGATTACGCAACCATGATGGTGCTCGGTGCCATCATCGTGTTCCTGTACACGCTGGTAGGCGGCTACCTGTCGGTGGTCACCACCGACTTCGTCCAGGGCGTTCTCATGTTTTTCGCGCTTTCCGTCGTCTTCATCGGAAGCGTGGCCAGCGCGGGCGGTATCGACCAGACCATCGCCTTTTTGCAGGACATCCCCGGGTTCCTCTCGGCCACTCAGACAGCCACGCCCATCGTCGATGATTCCGGCAAGCAGATCGTGGAGGGCTCCACGCCCTTGTTCGGCGAAGCGGCCGATTACGGCATCATAACCATCGTCTCTTCGCTTGCCTGGGGCTTGGGATATTTCGGCATGCCCCAGGTGCTGGTGCGCTTCATGGGAATCCGCAGCGCCGACGAGGTCAAGAAGAGCCGCGTCATCGCCGTCACCTGGTGCGTGGTCAGCCTGGCCTGTGCCATCTGCATCGGCCTTATCGGTCGCGTGCTCATTCCCACGCAATTCGGCACGCAGGCCGCTGCCGAAAATGTGTTCATCGTGCTTTCACAGATGATATTGCCCTCGTTCATTTGCGGTGTGGTGGTGTCGGGCATCTTCGCGGCATCGATGAGCTCGTCGAGCTCGTATCTGCTCATCGCCGGCAGCAGCGTTGCCGAGAACATTTTCCGCGGGGTCATCAAGAAAAATGCCACCGACCGCCAGGTGATGATCGTGGCGCGCATCACGCTCATCTGCGTGTTCATGTTCGGCATCGCCATCGCCTACGACGAGAACTCGTCGATCTTCGCTGTGGTGAGCTACGCATGGGCCGGCCTGGGCGCAAGTTTCGGCCCTCTCATGCTATGCGCGCTGTATTGGCGTCGTACCAATATGCAAGGCGCCCTTGCCGGCATGATCACCGGCACGGCCACGGTGCTCATCTGGCACAACTTCGTCAAGCCGCTCGGCGGCGTGTTCGGCATCTACGAGCTGCTGCCCGCATTCGTGCTGTCGCTTCTGGCTATCGTGATCGTTTCCAAGCTCACGCCGGCTCCTGCTCCTGCAGTGCTCGATGAATTCGATCATTACATGGATCCCATCGAACCGCTGGAACCGCTCGATTCTACCGTTGACCCCGCCGCCTGATGGTTGTTTTCCCGTTTGGAACGGTGGTTTGAGTGGGGAAGTAGTGAAGACACACCCGGGGGCGTGTAACCCGTTGACAGCCCTGCTTCCCTCGCGTATTATTCTTGTGCTCTTGAGCGTAGGGACAAACCGCGTTCAGGGGCAGGCAGCTTGAAAAGTACACAGATTCAGCGCCCACACATGGGAGTGTGCCCGAGTGGTTAAAGGGGACGGGCTGTAAACCCGTTAGCTTTGCTTACCTAGGTTCGAATCCTAGCGCTCCCACCATGTGCCCGTGTAGCTCAGATGGTAGAGCACTTCGTTGGTAACGAAGAGGTCACCGGTTCAAGTCCGGTCGCGGGCTCCATTTTGTTTATCCTGCTCCGTAACGCGCATCTTCATTGTGCGTCCTCGGAGTTTCAAAGCGGCGGTGTAGCTCAGTTGGTCAGAGCACACGGTTCATACCCGTGGCGTCACTGGTTCAAATCCAGTCACCGCTACCATTTGATTATCACGCGCATCCTTACTTATATATAGGATGCGCGCTTCTTACGTTTAGCTATGGCGCACGCGCGCCACCTTTAAGGAGGAATCCCAATGGCTAAGGAAAAATTCGAGCGCACCAAGCCGCATGTAAACATCGGCACCATCGGTCACGTCGACCACGGCAAGACCACGCTCACCGCCGCCATCTCCAAGACTCTGTCCGAGAATGACGGCTCCCACGGTACCGCCCATGCTGACTTCACCGCCTTCGAGAACATCGACAAGGCTCCTGAAGAGCGTGAGCGCGGCATCACCATCTCCATCGCCCACATCGAGTACGAAACCGACAAGCGCCACTACGCGCACGTCGACTGCCCCGGCCACGCCGACTACGTGAAGAACATGATCACGGGTGCGGCTCAGATGGACGGCGCGATCCTCGTGGTCGCCGCCACCGACGGCCCGATGGCGCAGACGCGTGAGCACGTGCTGCTCGCCAAGCAGGTCGGCGTTCCCTACCTGCTCGTCGCGCTGAACAAGAGCGACATGGTCGACGACGAGGAGATCCTGGAGCTCGTCGAGCTCGAGGTTCGTGAGCTGCTCTCCAGCCAGGGCTTCGACGGCGACAACGCTCCCGTCGTGCAGGTCTCGGCGCTGAAGGCGCTCGAGGGCGACGAGAAGTGGGTCGAGACGATCCTCGAGCTCATGCAGGCTGTCGACGACAGCGTTCCGGACCCGGAGCGTGACCGTGACAAGCCGTTCCTCATGCCCGTCGAGGACGACTTCACCATCACCGGTCGTGGCACCGTGGTGACCGGCCGTGCCGAGCGTGGCACCCTGGCCATCAACTCCGAGGTCGAGATCGTCGGTCTGCGTCCGACCGTCAAGACCACGGTCACCGGTATCGAG
>JAXGTO010000024.1:0-38814 GCA_040774885.1 Eggerthellaceae bacterium
AGCCATTGCGAGAACGTGACTGCATCGCCGTTGTTCGAGTCTCCTCAACGAAGGGGCTGGGGATAAACCCCAGCCATAGCTGGGGCTGATGCGAAGGGACTGCGATTCATCAGTCCTCAACGAAGGGGCTGGGGATAAACCCCAGCCATTAGCCCACCATGTCGGAGTCGCACGCCCAGTAGTCTCCTCAACGAAGGGGCTGGGGATAAACCCCAGCCATACGCGATCAAGCCACCCATCTTCGTCTGTGCGCACCTGTCCTCAACGAAGGGGCTGGGGATAAACCCCAGCCATCATGAAGAAATGGGTTCTTCGCTACGTGATAGGCGTTCCTCAACGAAGGGGCTGGGGATAAACCCCAGCCATGGTGAGCGCCTTGTCGACCTCGTGCGACTTTACGTATCCTCAACGAAGGGGCTGGGGATAAACCCCAGCCATGTCATCGGCATGGGCATCGCGTTTGTTCGATGCCTGTCCTCAACGAAGGGGCTGGGGATAAACCCCAGCCATACCGTGGCCAACCCGCGCACCAGCTATGATGAGCATCCTCAACGAAGGGGCTGGGGATAAACCCCAGCCATCGCCAATATAATATACCCATGAGGACCTGCGGTCTCAGTGAACCTCGCGAGGCCTAACTACAAAGATCATCGTTTCGCGGCAATTCCAGCGTCTTAAGATAAAAAAGCGGGTATCAACAGGTCCGACATGTACGCGAAACCTCATACACAACAAATCTTTGACCGAGCGCTCGCAAAGCGTTGCGTCAGAAGATTAAAGGCTGACCGGAAGAATCGTCCCACCTTCTTCCCAACTGCTTTAAGCACCCAGTTTTTGCGGCAGAGAGAAGACCTAGATCAAATATCATTATCGAGTCTTCATTCTGCGATATTACCTTTTCAAGCTGCACCACCAGTCTTCTCATTCTCACTGGCTTCATATCCGTAATATATACACTGTACTGCGCCCGGTAGCCATACGATTGCAAACATTTCGATACCACAGCCCGTCTTTTATCCTCATGGATATCATATGCAACCACATAGCGTCGTACCGATTCATTCATCGCGTCTTTATTCCACGATATGCTGGCTGTGAGCCGTCTATGACGCCTAGAATCTGTCTCGCCTGCAACTCCATGGCTCGTCGCCATGTCACTGAATAACCAAAAATAGGGTGTTTAAAAGAGGATTCCACTCTTCGCTCATATGCGGCTATCAACTTTTTTGCCACTCCTTCACGCATTCGAACGGCTCCTTCGATCTCCACGAAATCCGACGGTCCAATTTCACCATTGTTGATGACGGTTTGCACGACCGAATCAGAAAGAGGGGCACGGAATTCCTCCATCAAATCGAGTGCAAGCGCAGGCTTGTTACGCTTGCTGCTGTGGATAAAGCCAGCATGCGGGTCAAGGCCACACGCTATTAAGGCGCGCGAAATATCTGCCAGTAAAAGCCCGTAAGAATAATTCAATAGTGCGCTTATTGAGTTTTGCGCTGGACGGCCCGTCCTTCCGCTCCAGCACCAAAAGTCCCGTTTATCCTCTTTCAGCAGATATGGCCAATGTCCGAAATAAATCGATGCCGCAGCACCCTCAAACCCAAGAATATCCTGCAACCGCTCTGCGTTTACAGCGTCTTTCTGCAAACCTCTTAGTTTCTTGATCACATCAGCTGGCGCCCCACTCCTTCGTAACTGAGTCGCCTGATTAGCGATTTTCGCAGTAATTATCTCTTGGGCAATATCTAGCCGACCATTATGAGAGGCAACGTGTTGATCGACTCGCTGCTGCCCATTAGGCCCATATGAAGAAACCGACCATCCCACAAGTCGACCCGAACCAGAACACCACATAGCAATCAAGTCGCGCCAAAGAAGCTCACGCAACAATGCACCCGAAGTATTGACATTACCGTGGACAATAAGAGCTTGCACTTGATTCAGCGGTACCTTCGCAAGCACTACTCCGTTCTTTTCAACTACCATCTGCTCCTTACTGCACCGAGCATATGATCCTGGAGTTGCAAGATGAACAACACGACAATCTGGATTACTGACATGAATACTTCGTCGTACCTTTCCAAGCTTTCTTTCGTCTGGTAGGCAAATTGCAATATGCGAACAGGAGGAGCATCTTGGATCGTCTTCAAGGGGTAACGGCGCTGCCGCCGCCATTATTGTCTCCCTTGTGCGCGAGACCGCATCGCGAGCGCATCGATAGTCATCTTCGCTTAAAGCAACATCCACATATTTATGGTGCGAGGTAAAAAATACTTGAAAAGCGGAGACCTCATGCCCCATCTCTCTGAGGCAAAGTCCTTCAAGTGCCAATTGAATTCTATTTGCGTAGGTCACGCATGGCTTGTTCTTGAAGGGCGTTGCCTTATATTCGACAAGCGACGAATTTGCTCCCATCTTGAGGCAATCAACTCTTCCAACCACCCCTAGCTCAACGCTGCCGATGTCCAACGAACGAATCTCCGCCTTGCTCGCCGTTGATGGGTCGTCAATGTTTCTGTGCGCATCAAACCCAACCTGCATCGCATATGAATCAGTCCGTTCTCCAACAGCCTCTAACCATGCCCGGCGAGGGCAAAACGCCCATTGCGCCACCAAGCTGATAGGAATCGAGATATTGTCATCCATAACAGCGCCTCACTAACTACCCACTAGAATTAGCAAAAGATGAAAAAAACCCACTGGTAATCCAATGCTCGGTAACCTGACCGCAGGGTTGGTTATGTCGACAAAACACATACACGCCATCGCAACCATGCTGATTCAACCATTCGATACTTTTTTCTTGAGAAACCGAATGCGATACAGGCTTCGACAAGCAAAGTGACACTGCTTGCGACTCTTGCGCCATCCGAATCAAGCTAGTGCTTCGCAGCACAGCCCGAAAACGACCCGGCGTTACCGCCCGGCTAGAGAAAACGGGAAGATAGAACCACACAGTATTATTTGATCTTCCCGCACCAACGGTGTTCGAATAAATATACCGCCCATCTGCACTTACGGGACGAGTAGGGAACGCGCTCAAAGCCCATAGCGCGCACCAAGCCTGAGCGTTGTCAGTGAGTCCAGGAGCACGTAGTCCAGCAGCTGTTCTGCTGGTATCGAGAGGTTTCTTCTTTGACTGCTGAAGCTCATCTTTGCACGCCGCGCCCGAAAGACCCTCACTAACTTGTCCACCACTGCGGCCAGCCACATATCTGCCAACATCGTACAACCGCTTGACGAATTTTTCCGATCCTGTTGGGCAAACCATCTCCCATGGGCTTGCGCCGCGATCCAAATCCTCTTTTTTCATTGAATCATTCCAGTAGGCAGACTGCCCCAGCGAACCAATCAACCTCTGCGAGAGCAACTCTCGCAGGTCAATTTCATCGATTATCTGCTGACGGTTGGCCAAGAATTGGGCTACATCTTGATTCTGGGGAATACGAGGATTCAAGTAAGCAGCACTCTTTCCCGCATTTTTCGACTTCATGGTAAGCCAGGGGAGTTCCTCGCCGTCGCCGCCTTTCAAATTTTTTTCAACATGCGATTTTACAAATTCGGCAGCCTCATCTCCGTCAACTCCTTGTATCTCTAAATGATCTTGGTCAAGC
This sequence comes from Eggerthellaceae bacterium, assembly GCA_040774885.1. GTDB lineage: Bacteria > Actinomycetota > Coriobacteriia > Coriobacteriales > Eggerthellaceae > JAXGTO01. Next base: position 3,618 of record JAXGTO010000024.1, read on the forward strand.
CACCTGATTCCAATGTTTCGTGATGACTGGTCTTCAACTATCAAAGCAATACCTAATCCGACAAGATGCGAAAAGGCCTCTTGAATATCGCCCTTAACGATCATAGCCGATCACCGTCCCTCTGACGAAACTTGCGCATCCGCCCCGCGCAATAACGCCTCAAGGTATGCAACACCCCAATACCCATACTCAAGATTGGTCGACTCTATTATCTCTTCCCATACTCCTTGATCGTATAACTCTATTGAAGCCTTCCGAATCGACTCCAATTCTCGAGGTTCAAAAAAAGACAAGGACGCACTAGCACTTAAATCGTTTGTTTTAGAAAGCAGTGAATCGCTTCCGTCATCAAATGTGCTTCGACCTCTACCATGACTTGTACCCACAAGCCTGGTAATCAACTCGCCCTCATCACTTGCGTTAAAGCGCGACCATGCAATAGCCGCAGATAGCTGCTCATGTCGCCAGCCCTCCAAACCGCATTCTCTTCGAAAGACTTGCTGTCGCGCCCAAGAGCCATGACGGCTTTTTGCAAGCGGGGCCGCAATGGAACCCGATGCTTTTTCGCTAAGGCGAAAGAGCTGCTGCATGAGCACTGCGCGTTTTCCCTCGTCATGATTCTTTTCAGCAGAAAGCAATGCATCGGACACACTCTGTTCCAACCCCAAGGTAACCAAGATTGATGAAATCCGTGCGGCAGCTTCTGCTTGGTGCTCATTAAGCAAAACCGGCTTTCTTTCAATTACCCCAGCTTCTTGTCTCCACCCAGAAGTCGATCTGCGCGATGGCGAATATACTAAAACGTAACCCTCATCCAGCGAGTCTCCTTCTTGAATGCAGGACAGCATCGCGCCATGCTCGCAGGTCTCAGTAATAATGGAACTAAGCATTTTCGCTAAGAATTGCTGGTTGGTTGGATTGGAGCTTGCCCAACTGAGCAAGCTCTGAGTATCGCAAGCGGCTTCGCTCCCTTCGCTGCCGCCCAAAGAAATCAGGCAGGATTCTGCGACTTCATCAATCAGTTCTCTTGACAGATCCTTGGTTTTTGACTTTGGAATATAGATTGGAATTGGCATATCTGGATACTCATGCCCAAGGTCCTGTTCATTCACGAGCTTAAGGTATATATCCTCTTTTCCAATAGCCGCACTTTCGTTCTTCCTGGCATCAGCAACACTCTCCCTCGCGATAATCACACCTCGAGCGAATAATGGGGCCTCCTCATCAATCACGTAGATATCACCAGGCTGAATATCCCAGCAACTCTTGGATTCCTTTCTAGAGAACCCACCCTTTGGCCAAGCAAAAGATTCCTCGTTATGCCGAATGCATATAAAATTACGGAGCTCCTCGGTATCGTCCACTGCATCAACGTATCTACTCACGGCATCGCGAAAAGCGACAATGCCAACTGACACCATCTCCCGTGGATCGGGAGGCACCAATTCGATTAGACGAAGCATTCCATTGTCATCCAATACCCGCTTTCTTACGATGACGGAAATATCGGCATCCCCTCCAGGCAACTCATCTCGTAGCCAAAGATCGATATTTGATGCGCGTCCTGTTAACATCTTGGATTCCGGAGAAAGCTCTTCACTGGTATTGCACAAGTAATCCAAATCCCCGATTTCCAACCTTTGCCAGGCCACACGCCTGCAATCCTGTTGAGGCAGTGGATTCGAAGACGATAACGTGCAGCAGGGTGGCATTCCGTCCCCGCCACAGCCCTCCATCCACTTTCTAGCGCGTTCGATATCATCTTTTTCATACGGTCTGGAGGCCCCATTTGTGTCGATGACGCAAATGGGGCCTTCATCCCTCAATCCAAATCTATTAACACGACCGGCACGTTGCACTAGTGCCGAAGCTGAAGCTATTTCAGTCACCAAGCCTGAGAAATCAGGGTTTATACCCACTTCAATAGTTTGCGTTCCCACAACGTAGTGAACGACTTCGCACCCCACAGGGCTTAGAGCCCCGGTTTTTTCAATTTCACTTCTATCCCATGGGCGCATTCGACCCACAAGACATACCACCGAGTCTTTTCCGGCCATCTTCTCAAGTTTCTGCGATATCTCAATGGCCGCTCGGGGAGTATTGACGACACAACCTATTGTTCCGCCAAGTTTATGCCACATTCCAAGACAAGCTTGGACTGCAGATTCTATCCCCGTTTCCGAAAAGAGAGAGTCTGTTGTTACTGTTCTAACGGGCTTCGGATTGCACATACGCCTTTTGAGGTCAACATCGATCTTATAATCGTCCTCCTCAATTGAAATGCTGACAGGAGCGCCACCGTCCGCGCCCTCCACAATTGGTGTCGCCGTAGCAACAACAACCTGTAGTGGATGAACGCCAATTGATTTATCGCCAAACTGCTCCAAACGCCGGACTTGCCTCGCCGTCATCACAAGCTGCCTATTTAAATGCGCCTCGTCTATTACGGCTACAGAATCATAGGCGAAGAGCCCGGCCTCAACTGCACGCATGTTTTTGTTCAATCCATAGCCGCGAAACAAAAGTCGGCTCCCGAACATATCGGGTGTTATGCAAATGACCGCAGTTTGTGTAGGATTAATTCTCCAGTCGTGGTTCCTCCTCGAAACCATCTCGGCTCCACCGCGAATCTCTACTAATCCAAACCCTTCCTGTGCCTGCCTGGCCACAACTCCAGATCCTGCGCGAGCAATTAAACCACGGCGTATTTCCGAAACAACTCCTGGCGTATCCGCCAGTTCTTCCATTCGGCCTTTGAGCCACGCAGCATGCTCATATTGGGAGTCGACTAAAGCTCTCCGATTAACAGTCAGAATTAGCCGTCGAGGCATTCTGTTTAAAGGATCGTGTATCCCAAAATACCCGTTTAGAAATATGTGCACTTCAATAACGCAGGTCTTTCCTGCACCCGTAGGAGCGATTATCTCATCGGGCCACTCCCCGGTTTCCAGCGCTATTCTCAAAAGACGAAATTGCCATTGATACGGAGTTCGCCCTTCTTGACATCCCGGAACCCGGTATAACTCCCTATAGAAAAGAGCAAAAGACCGCAAGGCATCGCTGACGACCTCTTCCTGATAACCATCCATGAGACTTCCTCCATTTACCCAATTTGCTACCTAGGCACTCCAGGGATATCTACGGGAACAAGCAAGCCACCACCCAAGTGTCGACTCTGGCCAATCGCGGCAACATTCGAATCGCCCTCCAATTCGCCTAGCTGCACGAGGGCTGTGGCGGCGCTAAATAATGATCCTTTGTTCATATGATGCATATAATCCTGAGGATGCTGCATGTATAGCGGTCGAGCATCAACAATCTTTACGCCTTGGTCCAATACTCTTTCTTTAAGCTCGACCAGTCCCCTGTCGCCAGGCTCTCTTGGCCCAACCACATCCCTCCATACATACCCAATAGACACAAGGAAAGAATCTGATAAAGACCAGCCGCCCTTCGTGTCCGCACCCTTAATCGGTCGCGTATCTGATAGATACACCGGCCGCGGCCTCCACCATCTCTGAAAACCCGGAGCTGGCGTTTTCCAGAAATGGGCGAGATCAACCTCTTGCCAATCAGCCACCTTAATGCCAGCGCTATCCTTCACGTAGATTTTCCGCAACTGTCCAATTGCACTTTCGACTTGGCTTCGCTCTATGATTTGAGCTTTTTTTGGCAGCATAATAAGCAGCGCTGTACCGTTTATCCCAATTGAATCATCAACATAGCCAGCATCATGCTCAGAAATGATGTGGATGGCGACACCATTTGCGGTCATCTTCGTAATCGAGGCACCGCCCCTTCTCCCCTTAAGGATCAAAGGAATGCGGTTCCGGCAATTCTTAACGAGGGTTTCATGCACGGCAACAGCCCATCGGGTGTATTGGTCTTCTTTCGGATGCCACAATCCGTCTATCGTGCTCTCATCTTGCACATTAAGTAAATAGCCGCAGTCCCAAGGCGAATACGAAAATGCTTCTCCTGAATCGCTGGAAACAAAACTGACCTTCTTCAAGCATTTCGAAACCCACCCATTCACCACTTCTGATTCATTGCTGACCTTGGGCTTCTTGTTAACGGCGTTTTGATTCCTCATGGTTTCTCGATATGCCGCCTCCAGCGAATCGGCGCGACCCTCTTGAGGAATTAAAAAAGTTGGACTATTTGCATCCTGTATAGAACGCACATCTGAACGCTCGAATAATAAAGCGGAAGGCCACTCAGCTTTCTCGCAAGTAATGCAAACAGAGGAGCAAGCCTCCCCTAAATAAGCAATCTCACCGCAGAGGGCGTAGAGACTGTGCTGAATGCGGTTATCTGGCAGCTCTTTCCACCACCACTCAATTGGTCCATCCAGCGCACTTCTCGAAATCGCGCTCTCTCCAACAGGTAGTTCGCCATATGCCTTATGCTGCGAGTTGAACAGGCCTTTTTTGCGATAGGCAACAGATGAAATCGCTTCGCATACCGTACTTTGAGGCAGTCTAATTGCGTCAGGCGGATTTGCCTCAAACCATTTAATTGCAGCAGCATAATCATTCGGCAAGTTTAGTTTTGCATCTTCTTTGATTGCCGATCCCTCTTCATCCCGGTACGCAGCTACCGAATACGCCGCCGAAATGAAGGCCGATTGCAACCGCTCAGGTCCAGGATATTTTTCAACAAATCCGTTTCCATCATGCCCCTGGTAATAGCCGAAAAGAAATTCAGCTGCAATTTTGAAGGGCATCTCTACTCGCTTTCATCGGCACTTGCATTCTGAAGAATGCCCAAATCTCCATCCACCTCGAAGAAAGAGTCCTCGCTCCATCCGATTTGCGCGATTGCCTCTGCCTGCTCATAGGCCTCGACAAGTAAATCATCAGCTTCCTGCACGCTAAGGGCAGCGCATTCTTTTACATTGCCCATGCGTTCATCAAGTCGCATCCGCGGTGACTCTTTCTCAACCAAATGAGTGTTGGCCCGCAAATAAAGCTCACTGTCATTTCGCACCATCGCATCAATAGCCATAGCTGCAAGAAGAGCTCTGATCGCAGCATCGGCCTCTGGACCTTTACCAAAATGAAGACGTCTTAGTGTTGCGAAGCTTAAAACATATGAGCGAATAATTGATTGAGTAGCAACACCATCGAGTTGCTTTTCATCCACGGAGGGAGGAATCGCTCCAATCACTAAATTGCTAGCCTTAAAGGAATTCTGACCGAGCCCCTTTCGAATGCTCTTAGTCAATTCTTCGCCATCAGTTCTATCGAGAATACGATCTCGTTCTTCTTTTCCCAAACTGAAACTTGCTGCAATCGGATCGCACCTAGCACCACTTCTGTATGTGACAACATCATTGCAATCGTCAGCGTCCTGATCAGCGAGCAAACCAATAATTTCACCGACAATGCAGGATGGCATCTTTGCCTGATTAATCCCCCTAGTTGAGTCCCAGCCGCCCAAAAGCACAGTAATTGGACTGATTTCAAATAAGCCAAGAGCGTTGTTTTGCGAAGAATTCCGAGCAGCTAGGTATCTTCCGTTCTCCGTAATGGATTTTCCGTCCACCATCCCTAAGCGGATATGTCCATCAAAAGCGCGATGCGGCAACTCAAGGTCGGTCTCTTGATATAAAGCATTATCCCTGTCCCCATACGTAACGCGTATTCTCGGCATCTTCTTAAATACCGAATGGCCCGATTCGATAGCTTGCTGAATCGCATCTTCTAAACGATTCGCCATAGAGGTTCTCGAATCGATGAGGACAGTCTTCATTGGGGCTCCCTCAATATAGCGAGTCTCAAAGACGTACGTTGCCCCCCGGCCATCCTTCAGAGCGTACTTTGCAGGGCTGATCATTGCATGAGGTCCAGCAGCGGGCATAAGCGTGCAAATCTCAGATAGAGCCGATGAACCACCTGGAACTACTGCATCGTTCAAATCACTCAATGTTAGCTTTTCCATCATGCATCACCTTTCAAGTAATCGACTTTCGCTTGGAGCCCATCAAACAATGAAACACTATAGCTTCAATCAGGCCTTTTGGCATTCACCATCTCCTTCGACGCAGTGATGGGGATGCTTCTATTCTTCTAATCAAACCACCTCATAAAGATTTGAGGAACATCCTAATACGGCATTTGTTTACAAGTGTACGTATCAATGGACAGCTGTTTTGACGCTAATCACCAAAGGGAAACTATTGATTACGAAACAAGATCAACATGATGACGAAATACAACGACAGTCCTCGATAAAAAGACCGTAGGTAGTTTGCGTCCTAATCCTCCGGAAGGATGCGGGGTTCGAAGTCCATGAGCTCGGCGGTGGATACTTCGGTGTCCACGGTCAGGCAATGCTTGAAGCAGGCGTCGGCGCACAGGTTGCACTGCACGCAATCGGCTGCGGAAAACTCGTAGCGCATGCGCGGTTTTCCGTCGGGTCCGTCTGTTTTGGGGGCATCGGCTTTCACCAGCGCGCCTGTGGGGCAGAACACGGTGCACATGCCGCAGCCGTTGCACACTTCCCCGTCTATGCGCACCGACCCGAACAGCCGCGTGTCGATGGTTTCCGCCACGGGGCTGCCCAGCTGATCGAGAGCATTCAGCAGCGCCTCACGCCGCTCCACGGAAAACTGGGGCATGTGCCCCGTGCCCACCTGCAGGCGCTCGCGCAGCGTGGGCTGATGGTCTTCCAGCTTCAGTTTGAGCACAGCGGTGGTGATTGCGGCGTCTTTGGCATTGTCTTTGGTATCCAGGAAAAACGACCGCCTGGCCTGGCCGTACAGCCCGCGCTCATCTTCCAACAGCACGTCTTCGGGGAACTCGCCCGTCCATTCCACCCGCGCTTCGCTGCCCCATGCCTCAAGCAGCTGGTTGGCGGTGTCGACCACGCGACCCGTCACTTTGCGGGTATGGCGGTACTTGCACGTGCGGCATTCGCCATCCACCAGCACCAGACGCTCCGCGCCTTGCGCGGCCAGGCGCACCAGCAACTGTTCGTCAATGCGGCTCAAGCACGGCACTTCCGCGAACTTGCGCGGGTCGCCCACGTGGCGCGCGGCTATGCGGCCGCACGCGAACACCACCTGCTTGCCATCGGCGGAAACCGCCGCTTCGGCCGATCGATCCAGCGCGTCGTCGGTAGGCATCAACGGAGCCAGGGCCGAAGTGGGACACAGCGTGGTGCATGCGCCGCACTTGACGCAGGCGCCGCCATCAAGCGAGATCTCGTTGCGCTCGATGTCGATGACCTCGCCCGCCGGGCAGATGTCGGTGCACAGCGAGCAGTTGGAATTGCGGTTGCGCACCTTGACGCAGCGGTCCGCGCGGATGAGCACGGGCTTGCTTTCAAGCGCCTGTGCAACTTCGAGTATGTCGCCGATGTTGGGCATCTATTCCTCCGCGAAGGCCCGCTCTATGGTGGCCAGTTCTTCCGGCGTGTTCGCATTGACGAAGCAGCCGCCCATGGGTTCCACCTGCAGCACGCGCGCCTGCGGGAATTCATCGACCTTCACCAGCGAAAAGAGGTCTTGCGCACGCACCTTGCCCTGTTCAATCGCCTGTTCCACGGCGGCCAGGCAGGTTTTGCGCCGATACAGCGCGTGGAACGGCTCGAAGCCGTGCTTGTTGACGGGCACCACCGCATCGGCCTGGGAAGCGCCCAGTTCGATGGCCTCGGCCGCAATCAGCCGCGCCGAAGCGAAGATCATGTCGCACGCCACGATGGCCACATAGGGCGTCTTGGCTTCCTTGAAAGCGGTGTACATGCCGCGCAGGGCGCCGCGCTCTTCGCACACGTCGGGCACCAGGGTTATGTCCAGGTCGGGGTAGTCGCTGTGCACGAATTCCAGATCGGATGGATTGTTGGTGGTGATGATGATGTGGTCGGCCACGGGAGCCAGGCGATCTATCAGTCGATGAATGAGCGGACGGCCCGCGAACGGCACCTGCGCCTTGTCCGTTCCCATGCGTCGGCTTTCGCCGCCCGCCTGAATGGCCACCGTCAGGGGCACGCGCGCAAAGCGCTGCTGCAAGAAATCGGCCAGGCCGGCAACGTCATCCAGGTCGAACGCCGGGATGCCATAGCGCATCGCCGCGCCGCGCGCCAACGGAATGTCGGTGACCACGGCAACGGTAGATGCGGAGGGCATCTTGTTGGATATGTCGCGATATTCGGGCTCCACCTGAGCGAGCGCCGCTTCGTCTTGGTTGCCCACCGCTCGCGTGCGGGCGGCCTGCACGAAGTCTTCCCCCATGGAAACGCCCGCGATGGATGCTTGGTCGAACACGGACGCCACCTGCATGTCCACGGGGTTGCCCGCGCGCATGATCTCGATGGTGGGCAATCCGCTTTTGCGATAGCCTTCCACCACCACGATGTCATGACCGGGCATATCGGCCACGATGTCGGCGCACTCGAGTTCGCCGTCCACGTCTTTGATGACGGCCATCTGGCCGGGTGCCGCGATGACCGTTTCGGTGGCACCGGCCGCGCGATGGCGATACGAGTCTTTTCCGGGGATGTCGATATCGAAGCCCACATGGCTGTGGTGCTTCACACTGCCCACGTCGAGCCCGCGAGCGGTGAGCTCCGCTATCAGCTTCTCGATGAGCGTAGTCTTGCCCGAATTATGACGACCGACGATGGCAATCGCCGGACTCGGAATGCGTACGGCCATGTTCCCCCTTCTTTCGAACGCAAAGTATAGCATTGAGCGCCCCTGCGCAGCGATAAACGCGCCCCCGGTCCACCGAAGTCAGCGAGGGCCGACTGTGGGACGATTGAATCAATGAAACGCGCCCGTGCAGCCCCGCAACCCGAGCGAGAACCCATTCGTCGCGAAAACGAGGTTTCGCGCACCGAATTCGGGATACTGTGGGGATGGAAGCGCCGCATCCTCTTTGCGATTGAGCGCGACCTGGCCATATGCCGGGCCACGGCGAACGAACCGCTTGATTTCACCTGCTCCGCGCCACACTATCCCGAATTCTATGCAGAAAAGGGCGATTTCGCGACGAATGCGTCCCGCTGCGCAAAGGACGGAAGGAATGCCGTGGCGGGCCGCAGCGTCGGGCCTTGCGCCGTTCGCAGAGCGACGGAACGAGAGCCGTGGCGGGCCGCAGGTTGGGCCTTGCGCCGTTCGCAGAGCGGCGGAACGAGTGCCGTGGCGGGCCGCAGCGTCGACTCTTGCGCCGTTCGTAGAACGGCGGAACAAAAAAGGGTGCCGCGGAATGAATCCGCGGCACCCAATCCCCGAACGGAGGGGGAGGTTCGGGCTAGAAGAACGGATAGACGGAAACGCCCATCTGGTAGAACACCACACGAAGCAGGATGGTGGAGGCCAGCACGGCGACGATGCCGATGCCGCCCCACATCTTCCATTTGCCCTGCTTCTTGCCCATGTAGCCGGCAACCACGCCCAGCGCTGCGCACACGATGGCGGCAACGGTGACGATGGCGGTCGAACCGCTGAACGGGCTCAGCGTAGTGGCGTCGACCATGGTCTGCGTGGGCGACACCGGATCGAACCAGTACGCCACGGACGTGAAATCGCCCGCAGCCAACGCCATGGCGATGATGTACACGATCACGCACGCCACGTTGATGATCTGGCCGATGAAGTTCAGCTGGCCGTGCAGTTCGGCGTCGTCACCTTTGAGCTCGCAGATGACCGCCATGGTAGCCGGGCCGAACGCGCAAGCCGCACCCAGCAGGCTGATAATCTGGAACACGGAGTTCCACGTGGGGTGCGAAGCCATCATGTAGCTGTGGCCCATGATGATTACCAGCAGCGCAGCCGAGACGATGGCCAGCACGGCAACCCACTTGGGCACCTTGGCTTCTTCGCCCGAGCGGCGCAGGTACACGAACACGAGCACCATGATGATGAACATGATGACGATGCATACGAGTTCTTGCGTGATGCCGGACGTGATGTGGCCGAAGCCGTTGAAAATGCGCTCCCAATGCTGCAGGTGGAAGAACACGCAGATTCCGCCGACGGCCATCAGCACGAACGACGTGATAAGAGCCGTCATCTGGGCCTTGCCGTCCTTGCCCTTGATAAGGTACCAGCCCTGCGTGGCAAACAGTCCCGCAGACCAGGCGATGAACGTCGTGAAGAGAATCAGAGGCCATTGAAGTTCCATGCCTTACTCCTTTCCCTGCCACGTACGGTGTCGCAGTATATAGGCCATATGGGGGCCATTGCCCACATCGGTAAGGTGGTACACATCGCCGTCATCCCATTCCTCCAGCCAATCTTTGGCGGTGGTGCGGGTGTCGACCATGTCGTCATAGGGCGTGGCCAGGTCGTGCGTGGGACATGGGGCTTCGAAGGTCTCGATGCCCTTGTCCAGGTCGCCGAAGTAACGGGCACGCGAACCGCATTGCGCCACGCACTGGGGCAGCTCGCCTTGCGCGGTGCGCTGTTCGCACAACGTGCACTTTTCAACCACGCGGTCGGTCTCGTTGAGATAACGGACGCCGTAGGGGCAGGCCATGACGCAGAACTGGCAGCCGATGCATTTGGACTTGTCGATCTGCACCGTGCCGTCGGCCTGCTTGCTGGAAGCACCCGTGGGGCACACGGCCACGCACTCGGGGTTCTCGCAGTGCTGGCACTGGATGGGAAGGAAGTACATTTCCACATCGGGCCAGTCTCCGCTGCCGTCCTTCTTGGGCGTGGGCCCGATGCGCAGCGTCTTGATCCAGAAGTTGCCGGGCTCGACGCCGTTGACGGTTTTGCAGGCGGTGGAGCATGCCAGGCAGCCCACGCAACGGTTCAAGTCGGTCACTATCGCATAACGTGTCATCTACATCACGCTCCCTTGTTCCACTCGGGTTCGCCTTGGACGCGGGCACGGATGCCCGAACCGGTGGCCACCCATTCCTTCAGGCGCAGATCGGATGCATCGTGGATGCACTCGTTGCCCTTGGGGTCGCAGGGAACCGGATTGCCGAACGGCGAGTTGTCTGCCGTGGCCTTGTACACGATGGCCGGGGTGGAACGCATGGTTGCGCAGCCGCCCACGCAGCACTGGCCGTAGGGGTCGTTGACCACGTTGATGCCCACCAGCTCGAAGCCATGGGAGGCCGTATCGAACTCGGGGAACCACCAGGCATGGTTGGCGTTGATGACGCCCTGGCTGATGCCGTAGTACAAGTCGAGCACTTCGCGGACCTTGCCCCACGGGGTTTCGATCCACACCCAATCGCCCTGTTCCAGACCGAGGCGCTTGGCATCGTTGGGGTTCATTTCCAGGCGCGGTGACGGCCACAGTTCGCGGCACCAGGGAAGCTGGCGATGCTCGCTATGGAAGTACACCGGCTGGCGCGAGCCCGTGGTCATGATGAAGCTGGCATCCGGATGCGCCTTGAGGGTCGAAGCGTAGCTGTGGTTCATGAAGTACGTGTCATCGGCCTTGTCCACCTGGTCGGCGTCGTAGAGTTCGGGCTTGAGCACCGGCGAGTCGGTAGGCTCGCGGTACAGCGGGAAGCGGTCGTCGTCGCCTTGGAAGTAGGACAGATCGGACTTGGCCCAACGAGTGTCGGTTTCGTCCACTTTACCCATGTTGCAGATGTAGGCTTCGCACACCAGCGACCAGATTTCCACCAGGCCGGATGCAGTCATGAAGCCGGGATGCAGGTCGACCAGCGGGAACAGGTTGAATCCGCCCTGCTGGCGGCGCCATCCCATTTCGTGGCGGCGGAAGGTGCCCCAACGCTCGGGGTGCCACACGCGGCAGTCCATCCAGCCGTGATCGGTGAACCACTGCTTGGCTTGAGCCCACGTGGGTCCGTCGGGGAAATCGGCGGTCTTCCAGGCATCGACGTTGTCCTTGAGGATGCGGTCATGGTCGGGCCACAGGTAATTGACCGTGTTGCCGGTTGCGTCGTAGACATCGCCCAGCTTGCCCTTCCACTTGTCCACGTTGGTCTGGCATTGCGGAGCGAAGTTGAGATTGGATGCACCCGCGGCAGACGTGTCGCGCGTGTTCCAGGGCACGCCCATGCACTTGTACATGCCCACGTTCCAGTCGGGGTCGTAGATGGTTTCTCCGGGAGGCTCGACCGCCTGGCAGCAGCAGCCGAACATGCCGCCTGCGCCTTGGCTCACGCGGGTGGAGTCGAGCTCCATCCAGTGCTGGCACGGGAAGATGATGTCGGCGTTGCCGTTGTTGGGGCAGAACCACAGGTTGATGTCCACGAAGAAGTCGAGCTGCGTCATGGCGTCCCACGCACGGGCGATGTTGGCCATGTTCATCACGTCGCCGGACTGGCACACGCCGCCGTGCAGCGCGTACACCGTCTTCTTGACGTTGTAGCCCACTTCTTTGTTGTCGTTTTGCATGGCCACGGACCAGTCCGGGTCTTGCAGGCAGGCATCCCACGTCGCGTTGGCATCGACCCAGCGCGCCCAGTAACGGTTGAGCGGGAAGCGGTCGGCATCGACCTCGCCCGCATTGCGGGTGAAGATGGTCTTGGGGTTGGGCCAAACCTGCGAGCTGCGCATTGCGCCGCCCATGCGCTTGGCGATGATGACGGCCTCTTCGTCGGACGGAACATGGTTGCCGTAGCGTTCTGCCAAAGGCGAGTTCTCGTCGATGAGGTACTGCACGAACTGCTGCATGTACTTGGCCATTTCGTCCAGGCTGTAGTCGCGCCCGGTCCACGTCTTGGCGGTGTCGCCGTAGGGATCGGAAGCCTGCATGTTGGAACGGCCGGGGTTGCCGTCGAACTGGCTCTTGCACGAACCGCGGTTGCCGGCGGGTTCGTCGGAATTGCCGGTGATGCAGCTCATGATCTGCAGAGCGCGGCAGTTCTGGATGGCGTTGCCGTTCTGGTCGGTTGCCAGCTGGAAGTGGATGCCGCCGTTGCCGTGGCGCGGGTCGATGCGCGTGGTCCAAACTTCAAGGGCCTCGATGCATTTGTCGCGCGGCACGCCGGTGACCTCTTCCACCTTGTCCCAGTCATATTCGCTGGTAAGGTCGTGGAAGCCGTCCCACACGGTGCGGCACTGGTAGGTGTTGCCGTCTTTCAGCGTAACCGGAACCTTGCCGGGGAACAGCGCGGGCTTCTTGGGAAGGCCCTTGGGGTTGGTGGTTGCGCCCTTTTCGTTGCCCGAATCCCAGTAGGAATCGAACTTGGAATCGGCCGGATCGCACCACACGGAGGGGTCTGGCAGCCAGGCATCGGCCACCAATCCGGTCAAAGGATGCTTGATGAACGAACCCGTCGTCGGGATTTTGTGGGTCTCGCCTTCCCACTTGCCCGCTTCGGCGTCCCAATAGGTGAGGCGCTCGTTGTTTTCGTCCCACACCATGAAGCGCTGGTACTTGCCGTCTTCGGTCATGTCGGCTTCGGTGATCAGCTTGGTGCGCATGTCGATGCCGCCGTTGCCTTCTGCCAGCCAGCCTTCGGTGAGCCAGGGCTTGTCATCGCAATAGAGGAACGGAGCATTGCTCCAGCGACGCACCATGGTGTCGTCGTAGGCCTCGTTTTCGATGATCCAGTTGAGCCAGCCCAGAGCCATGGCGCCGTCGGTGCCGGGACGCAGGGGCAGCCAGATGTCGGCTTCCTTGCCCAGCGGAGTCATGCGGGGGTCGACGTCGATATGGCACTTCGCGTGCGGCGCGACGTCGGAAATGGTGCGGTTGGTGGTGTCGTAGTTGGAATACTCGACTGCGGTGCCCCACTGCAGATATACCTTGGGCTCCGCTTCCACTTCCATCCAGGGCGAACCCATTTCATCGGTCATGATGCCGCCCCAGTGGCGCGGGCCCTTGCACACCTGATAGGCCAAGTGCGCGTTGGGGGTGCCGAAGAGCTGCTTCATGCCCTGATAGGGGCCGAGCGACCAAACGCGGCTGGTGCCGCACATGACGAAGATGGACTGTCCGCCGTACTTGTCGACGACTTCGCCCAGGCCCTTGCCAGCCAGTTCGAACGCCTCGTCGAGCGTGATGCGGACCCAGCCCGGGTCGTCGGACCCTTTGGGATTGGTGCGCTTGACCGGATAGCGCAACCGGTCTGGGTGGTACGCGGCCTGCATCGAAGACTGCGACTTCGCGCAGCAGTGCCCACGGCTCTGCGGTGCGGATTCGTCGCCTTCGACCTTGATGGCTTTGCCATCTTGGACCGTCACCCACACGCCGCATTCGACCTTGCCGCATGCACGGCAGCATGTGCGGACATGTTTTACCTCGCCCGCGGATGCGCTCGTGGTCTCGGCGAATGCCTGAAGCGGCTCCGTCGAGGCGGAACTGACGGCCGCAGCAGCGCCGGCGATCGCCATCGTCTTCAACAGACTGCGTCGCGTGATAGTGAGCTGTGCCATAAAATCCCTCCCTTTCCTTCTCTTCTCCTCTGGTTTCCTCCCCGCGTGCCGCTTTCCCAGCGTGCCAACCGGCTGCGAGATTGCCGGACGGCGGACGGGGAAAGCCTGCGGTCTGCGGCCATTCTAGGGCGCAGGGAAAGGGGTCTCCTCATAACAGCACTATGATTTATGGCGGTCGATTTATCAGCGTCATTTGCTGATATGAGCAGCATATTGCCTGATAGATGGACAGAATAATATCGAGGTGACTATGTCTGCTTCGGTGGCGCGACGCCCCGCCAAGCCAGCCCGACACGCCCCTGCACAGGCGTTTTGCGCCGCCGCCGCGCCGCGATGCCACCTCGCCGCGCTAGCTCGCAACGGCCAAACCCGCCCGCATGCCTTCCAAAAACGCGCGCGAGCGCTCGATTCCTCCGCCAAATCATAGGGATGGTATGAGAGGCCGCGTTTTGCGGCTCCTATACTCGGCCTTGCAACCATGAAGTATCTGGAGAGGGAGAACACCATGGCACTGTTGAGACCGTCCCTGACGTTGGTGCTCGATTTGGACGAGCGCGATGCCCGGGAAGAAACCGTGCAGGAGATCGAACGGACCTACCTGCATATCTGCGCCCCCTTGGTGCGCACGCACGAAGCACCCGCCGATGCCCCCGTTTGCAACACGGCGCGCATGATGGTGAAGATGGGCGCCAACCGCTATCTGGATTCCGCCGACGAGCAAGCCGATGAAAACTGGGATGAGATCGTGGCCCCTTGGATCGGGCGCATGCTCCACAAGGTGGGCAACAACATGAAGGTGTTCAACGACCGCCAGCGCGAAATCGATCTGCCCGAGGTTGTCTTCGAGCGCATCGATGTGGAACTGCAAGGCGGCGATTTGACGGTGTCGCTCCATACCGACCCCTTGAGCGCCGTCGATGTCGACCAGTGCGATCAAGTTGTGCTGGCCCGAACCCTGCGAAACGAAGGCGTGCTGGCCGATGCGGTGCGCATCGAGGCCCCGACGGATGCAAGTTATGAAGAACAGCGCGCCGCCGCTTGGAGCGCCTGGGTTGCAGAGCACCCCGAGGCGCTCGAACCCAAGCCGAAGCCCGAAGAGGCTGCCGCCCCCGAGCCCGAAAAAACGTACGAGCAGGAAATGGAAGAGGACCGGATTGCCAAGAGCTACGAGAACACGGCCGTCCCTCCCACCGATTCTGAAGTGCTTCCCAACATCCATGAAGGAGAAGAAGAGGAAGAAGAACCCGAGCTGTTCGACTTCGACGTCGACTATTCCCTATGGAGCGTGACGTTTGCCGACGGATCCGTTCGCACATTCGATTCCGCAACGCGACGTTTTGCCGACGAAGGCTGACCGGAGCGCTGCGATGGCACCGACCGAGGGGACATACGTCAAGTGGCAAACACCCACCGATGAATTGCTGGGCATAGCCAAAGCAGTCAACCACCTGGTAAAAGAGCAGGGGTTGCTGCCGCGCGACGTCCGCATTGCGGTGCCCAACCGCATCTGGGCCGCGCAAGCGCAGCGCGCCTGCGAAAGCGTCGGCGTGGATGCCGCGCTCTGCGTGCCGCCGGCGCGCATCGGCGCTGCGGCTGCGACCATCTTGGCCCAGTTGGCCCTGGTGGCAGATGCAACCGACGAAGAAGCCCGCGCAACCTGCGGATGCACGCCCCAACAGGCGATCGCTTTGGCGCAAGAGCATGCCGGTTCACGCGGATATTCGCTGGCGCATGCCTTGAAGGTGGACAAAACGCCCGAATTCGCGCAAGCGCTGGCGCATATCGATGGCGACGAAGATGCAGCGGGGCTTGCCGCGGTGTTGAAAAAGCAGCTGGCCCACCCCACCCCTTCCAACGACAAGCTGGTGGCCATCGTCGACTTTCGCGCCGTGGAGCCGGGTTGCACCTGGTTGTTTATGGCGGGGTGCGTGGACGGGTTGGTTCCCGCCGGCTCTGACGAAGCGCTGGTGCAGGCCGACCGCACGGCCTTCCAGACGGCTTGCGCCTGCCCCACCCAGCATCTGGTGATCTCGGGATTCGCCACGATACCGCTTGAAACCGCGCTCAAAGCGAAGGTGCGCGTGGTGCGGCGCACCAGGGAAAAAGACATTCCCCTGGCCGTGACCGCGCCCACGCCGTTTTTAGATGAAATGGGAGACGACCGCCCCGCAACCGTGGGCGGACAGACCTTCCTCAACACGTTCGACCTGAACTGAAAGGAAAGCCATGAGCGAAACAGATATGAAAGTATTCGATTTCGAATTCGATGCCGGCTTGGACGAACTGGCCGCTTCGCAGCAAGACGAGGACATGTCCGAGTTGTTCTTGGACAACGAAGAAGGCCGCACGGAATTCCTGCCTCCCGATGCCGAGAACATCCCCGTCATCGAAAACGCGGTGAAGCAGGATTCCACCGAATACGCCAAGCGTCCCGCCGAAGAACGCACGCGTGAACTGTTCTCGCAGATGAAGGCGCAGAAATCGATTCTCATGGGAATCGTCGACTTCGCCCGCACGCCATGCACCACCGATCAGCTCGAACAGCGCGGCGACCAACTGCGCGAAGCGCGCTTTTCGGTGTACACCACGTCGAACATCTGCGCCATGATGGAAATCGCAGGTGCGCTCGAGCGCGTGACCGAAGACGGCCAGCCCTACGCCACGGTCGAGATCGAACCGAACATCGTGACCATCGATGGCGAAGAATACTACGAGCCCTCCACTCCGCCCGCCATCCATTGGCGTTCCACGGCGGCAGGGCTGGCCATGCTCGACGACGATTGCTCGGAGCGCATCGACGCGCTGTTCGAAGACGAAGCCGAGTTCCTGCCCATCTACAAGCGCGTGCTTACCATGGCCGCAGCCGACGAAGGCACCACCATGGACGACTTGAGCGCCGCCGTGGACGAAAACCCGCTGATCGCCAAGCCGCGCCGTTACTACGTGCAGCATTTCACCGAATTCTTGGAAAACCGCAACGCCGTTGCCTGGCAGGGGTCGGTCTGGAAGACCACCGACACCGGCACCGCGGCACTGGAAAAGCTGGCCGACGTGGCAGATGACTACACAGCACCCGTGCGCACCGAGGACATGGCGCGATCGGCTGCCGAATCCGACGGAATCAACTGGTAAGGGAGGGAACCCATGACGCAGAGCACCCAAGAAACCGAGAATGTGGCGACCGCCGAAGAATTGGCAGCCGTTTGCGAACAGCGCGCACAGACTTACGGATTCCTTTCCCGTCTGTACCGCAAAGAAATCGACGCCGATCTGTTGGAAGAGCTGCACGGGCTGCGCTACCGCGTTTCGACCGGCAACGCCAACGTGGACGAGGGCTATCGCCTGATTGCCACCTACTTGAGCGGCATCTGGGAAAACACCCCCACCGAACTGGCCGCCGACTATATGCGCGTGTTTTTCGGGCACGGATACGATGGCCATGCCGCGGCCTACCCGTTCGAGAGCATCTATTCGAGCGAGAAGCGTTTGCTGATGCAAGACGCCCGCGACGAGGTGCTGGCGCTGTACCGCGCTGCAGGCCTTGAAAAGGATGCCGACTGGAAAGAGGGCGAAGACCACATCGCCTTGGAATTGGAATACCTGCAGGTGCTGGCCGATAGAAGCGCGAAGGCGATGGCGACCGGAGACGAAACCGAATTCGTCGCGTTGATGAAGAGCCAGCGCAACTTCTTGGATGACCACGTGCTGAGCTGGGCCCCGCTGATGACGGCCGAGATGAAGCGCTTTGCCAAGACCGACCTGTACCGCGGGCTGGCCTATCTGACCGACGGTTTCCTTGAAACCGACGATGTGCTTTTGGAAGAACTGCTGGACGGCGAATAAGCAGGTGCGGGGCGAGACCCGCGGAAGACGGCAACTGGGGGAAAGAGGCTGAGAGATGAGCGATGAAAACGAGAAAACCTACGGCGGCATGACCCGACGGGCGCTCTGCCTGGGCGGCGGCGGAGCGGTGGCGCTGCTGGCCATGGGCGGACTGGAAGCAGTCCCCGCCCAAGCCAAGGTGCGGCCGCCCGGCGGCCAAGATGAAGACCGGGTTATCTCGGCCTGCATCCGCTGCGAGCGCTGCGTGGAAGCCTGCCCCAACAACGCCCTGCGCCCCGCGCATGTGGAAGACGGCATCTTGGGAGTACGCACCCCCACCGCCAACTTCGACGAAGGATGGTGCGACTTCTGCGCCGAGGCGAACGGCGGCGTGCCCCTGTGCACCAAGTACTGCCCCACGGGAGCCCTGGTGCTGGACGCCGGAGCCACCGCTCCCACCACCGTTTTGGGACGCGCTTCCATCAACGAAGATTGGTGCCTAGCCTACGCCCGCAACAACGGCTGCCGCTTCTGCTACGATGCCTGCCCCGGAAACGCCATCGAACTGGACCAATACGGACGGCCCGTGGTGTTGACGGACAAATGCTACGGCTGCGGTGCTTGCCAAAACGCATGCGTGTCCATGAAGGAAGGCTCCATCGCGGCCGGTGCCACGCATCGTGCCATCACCGTGAACATCGAGCAGGAAGCATAGGGGGATTCCCATGAAGACCAACAAGCTGCGCATCATCATCCCCCTGGCCATCCTGGCTATCGGCGGTATCGGATTCGTCGCCCACCTGGGAACGGGGTCGCTTTCGGCCATCGGATTCCAAGACATATCGGTGCTGTGCCCGTTGGGCGCGCTGAGCACCATGATAGCCAGCAAGACCGCTGTGCCCCATGCCCTGATATCGCTTTTGGTGGCGCTGGTTGCCATCATCTTGCTGGGCCGCGCGTTTTGCGCTTGGATCTGCCCGGCAACGGTGGTGTCCAAGCTGCGCGACGTGTTCAAACGCCAGCCTTCCGAAAAAGACGACGAAACGGCTGTCACCGAGATCGCCGCGCCCGAGGCGCCCGAAGGCGCAGACGCAGTGGCCGCTCCCCTTACCGCAGCCGAGAAGAAGGCCATCACGGGCGGTTGTTCCGCCTGCCACGCCAAGCCCAACAATTCGCGTTACGTGGTGCTGGGCGGCGCGCTGCTTTCGGCGGCCATCTTCGGCTTTCCCGTGTTTTGCCTGATCTGCCCCATCGGGCTGTCGTTCGCTTTGGTGTTCGCGCTCATCCTGCTGTTCGGCGCCGGCGATGTCACCTGGTCGCTCATTTTGATTCCGGCCCTGCTGCTGGTGGAACTCGTGTTCTTCCGCAAATGGTGCTCTCATTTGTGCCCGCTTTCGGCGCTGATGAGCTTGGTGGGCAAGATGAACCGCACCTTCCGTCCCACCATCGACGATTCCAAATGCCTGGAAACGTCGCGTGGCGCCGAATGCGGCCATTGCGCCAAAGTGTGCGAGGTGGGCATCGACCCGCGCCACCCCGAATCGGGAACCTCGTGGTCCGAGTGCACCAAGTGCCGCGCCTGCGTGGAAGGTTGCCCGGCCGGAGCCATCAAAATGCCGCTGCTGGCAAAGGCGCAGCCTGACAAAGGAGCGCAGAAGCCCACCGCCGATGCGCCCGCCGAATAGAATGCAAGCGCCATGGATTGCACGGTAACGGTCAAACGCATTTTAGGCGGCGCCGCCTGCGGCAAAAGCGACGCTTTGCTTGAAGATGCGGCACGCCTTTCGCAAGATGGAGACGTGTTGGTGGTGTGCGCCTCGAAGGCCGCCGCGCGCGCCTTGGGCGGAGCCGTGGCACCGGGCGTCGAGGCGCTCACCGTGCATGAGGCCGCCCTGCGCGTGCTGGGCGACACGCCGGGCGGCGCACCGCATGTGCTCGATGCCACCGAAGAGGCGGTGCTGTTCGAAGACCTGCGCCCCTGCGGCGTCAAGCAGCGCCGGCTGCGCAACATATTCGGATTCCTCAAGCGCGGATGGAGCGATCTTTCGTGCCGCGACGCCGACTGGATCCGCACCGTGGAAGAAAAGACCATCCTTGGATTGGTGGAGGGCAACCTGGCCTTCATGGGCGCTGCGCTGGAAGCGCAGCTTTCGGAGTGCGCGCTGACTGCGCTGGAACACGACGACGATTTGCGCAAACGCCATACGCACCGCCACGTGCTGGCCGATGACTACGGGCTCATGAGCCGCTCCTCGCAAAAACTGGCGGAGGCGCTGGCCGGCGATTCGCTCACCATAGCCGCCGACACGCATGCCACCCTGGCGGCCAACGAACCCTTCCCCAACCCCAAAGGCATCGATGCGTTCGCCCGGGAACATCCTGGATGCATCGACCAGCTGCTGGAAGGCTGCCGCCTGCCTGCTTCCATCGGCCAGGCGATAGCCTGTTTGGATGGAAAAGCCGATGAGGGCACCTGTGCAGATGACGCACTCGAAGTGCGCATGGCCAGCGGTTTCGCCGATGAGCAACGCTTGGTCATGGAAGCCGTGCAAAATGCTCTTGACCAGGGCATCGGGCCCGATCGCATCGTAGTGGTGGGAACCAACGCCGCATGGCGCGCCAATACCGTGCGCATGCTCAACGAAAACGGCATCGGAGCACAGCTGCTCGATGCCGACAAGCCGGCAGACTTCCGCAGCTCACAGCGGTGTGCGAAACGCTGGGAAGCGACCATCGCGCGCCTTGCGGCCGATAGCAGCAACGGCGTGGCTTGGCGCACCTGGCTGGCCTTCGACGATCACTTGGGACGCAGCGCAGCCGTGGCACGGCTGCGAGAGCGCGCGCAAGGCGAAGGGTTTGAACTGGCAGCCGCTCTGCAGCGCCTGAACGACGGCACGCTGCCTATGATGGCCGGCGCAGACGAAACCGACGAGCGGTTCTTCGACGACCTCGCAGCTGCGTATCGTCATGGGCTGGAGCGCATTGCGGCATTCCGAAATGGCCCGCAACCCGCAGAAGAGCCGGCACACGAAGAAGTGCTGGTATGCCGTCCCGTCGACATCGCCGACCGCCGTGCCGCGGTAGTGGTGTTCGGCGGTTTTGTCAACGGGTTCATCCCCTCGCGCGACTATTTCGACAACGGGGTGCTGGTGGGCCAGGCGCGCGAGCGCGCCCACAGCCACGACGTGCAGACCGTTCGCATGTGCCTGGCTTCGGCCGACCGCAAAATGACGTTCACCGGATTCACCGAATGCAGCATCGAAGCAGCTGAGAGGCTCAAGCTCCACATCAAGCGCATCCGCCTGAAAAACGGGGCTCGCATGTGCACCATAGAACCAAGCATCCTTTTGGAGGCCTTCATACGTTAGAATGACCCGAGAGTGAAAATGGAGAGGGAGAGCGCGGTACAACGCCGTCATGATTATTCGTTTGCCAAAAGTCACCGTTGATCGAGACGAAGGGGACAGCCTTTCGGTCGGTCCGCTTTCATTCAGCTTGATCCTGGGGTTCGGCTTGCACTGGGCGTGGATCTATCTGACCATGTTCAACGCCGGCGCCGTGATCCCCGACTCGTTCTTCCCCGCCGACAGCTACGATGCCGGGCTGGCATCCCTTTCGCAATACTACTTGGTGTCGTTGGCCACGCTTGCCGTGGTTCTGCTGCTCTACGCCGGGCTTCATCACGTGTTCCGCGCGTGGTTTGCCACACGCAAGCAGCGCATGCGCAACCGCGTGATCGGCGCGGTGCTGGCAAGCGCGGGCACACTGCTGCTCTTGTTCTGCATGCAGGAATCGGGTCTTGGCGTTGCCTGCATCATCCTCGGTGGGCTCATGTCGGGCGCAGGGTCGGCCATCCTGTTGATGAGCTACGGCGTTTCGTTCAGCCAGCTGGATGTTTCGACGGCCACCATAAGCACGGCGCTTTCATTGGTGGTTGCCGCGGCGGTGGCGTTCGTCGTCATCGGCGTCAATCGGCTGCTGCCCGTGGGTCTGGGCATTTGCGTGGCCATCCCCTTCATCGAGGTCATATGCCTGTACCTGTGCAGCAAAGACCTCATCGACAATCTCGAATTCGTGCGGATGACCTACAAGGTGAACAAGCCGCCCTTCGCCCTGCGCGTGTTCGGCCCCACCTTTTTGATGGGCTTCGCCATCGATGCCATCCGCACCGACGTGATCGGCACCTTCCACATGGGCGACAACACGCTGCTGCAATTCGAGAGTCTGACGTTGGCGGCGCTTTTGGCGTGCGGGCTGCTGGTGGCGGTGCTTTTCACGCAGCGCCAGCGGTTGAACTTCCTGTTCCGTACGCTCATTCCCATTTCGGCGGTCATCTTGGTCGTCACGTCGCTGACCGACGGCTGCCTGACGCTTTTGCTGCTGGGCACCCTTTCGCTGTGCTGCTATTTCTTGTACGAAAGCGCCGTGTGGGTAAGCTGCGCCGACGTGTCGCAGCGATACCGTATTTCGGCGTTCCACGTATTCGGCTTCGGACGCGGCGGACTGGCCGCCGGAGCTCTGGTGGCGGCGTTGATGCAGTACTTCTTGGGATTCACCTGGTCCATAGCCGATCCCGCCACCGTGGCCGTGGTGCTGTGCTTCACGTTTTTGGGCTACGTTCTATTGCCTGATGACGAAGGAATACGATCGTTGATCGTGCTCCCCGACGGCAAGTCGCTGGGCGAACGCCATGAGGTATACGAAGTCGCCGATGACGATTCCGGCCAAACGGAAGAAACCGTAGAAACGTCTGATTCATACGTGGCCGAACATGCCGGAAACGAAGGGACTGCCGCAGCATCGGAAGAAACGGCGGACGACCACGTGAAGATGGGCCGCTTCAAACGCAAGTGCATTGCAACCGCCGACCGCTATCTGCTGTCGCAGCGCGAAACCGAGGTTCTGTTCTTGCTGGCCAAAGGCCGCAACGCCGCATTCATCCAAGAGCATCTGTACATCAGCCAAGGCACCGCGCGCACCCACATGCGCCACGTATACAAGAAGCTCGATGTCCACACACAGCAAGAACTGATGGACCTGGTAGATTCCACCGAGATCGACGACTGAGCTGCCCCGCCGCCCTGATCAGGCGGCCAACTTGGAATCATCTACCTTGCCCACGAACCAATGGAGGAGCTTCTCCACCGGCTTGCGCAATGCCAAGCCCAGCAGGGCAGCGGGAATCAAGAACAGCAGCACGCAGCCGATCTCGATCCAGAAATCGTTGTTGTATACGCCCATCATGGCCGCCCGCATGGCGTTGATCACGTGCGTTGCCGGCAAATAGGGGCTGACCGCTTGGAAAAAGTCAGGCAGCACCTGCAACGGGAAACTCCCGCCGCCAGCTGTAACCTGGATGATCAAGAAGAACACGGCGATCGCCTTGCCCAAGTTGGCAAACGAAACCACCAAAGCGTAGATGAAGAACGTGAACACCAGCCCAGCGGTCCAGAAGCACACCATGAACAGCCACGGGTCGCTCACCTGCACGCCCAAAAACAGCATGTTGCCCAGCGCCATGACGGTGCTCTGGCACAGCGAAAGAACGGCGAACACGCCGAAACGCCCCAAGAACAATTGGCGAGGGCGCACATTTTCCAACTGGTCTTTCGCCTTGTTCGAAACGTTCACCTTGATCGCCACTGCCAGCAGCAATGATCCGATCCACAGAGCCAACGTGGTATACAGCGGCGCCATCTGCGAACCGAAATTGTCCGCAGGGAACACCGCCTGCCGATCGAGTTCCACCGGCGCAGCCCAAATGGAGGCCAGCGTGCTCGTATCGGTTTCCAGAATCTGGCGCAACTGATCGGTATCCCCACTTGAAAGCGCTTGGGAAATGGATTGGCTGAGCGCCGTCAGCTTGCCGGACGAGGCATTCAAGTCGTTTGCGGCGTTGTCGAGTTTACCCTTGGCATCCTCGAGCTGGTCGGATACCGATCCTGCGCTCCCCTGCAAATCGCCGCTGGCTGAGTCCAGCAGCTGGGCGCTGTTCCCCAGTGAATCGACGACTGAGGACACCTGGCTGGACAGGTCGTCCATCGCCGGCTTGACGTCGCTTTCGTAATCAGCGGCAATGCCACCCACGCTTTGCTTCGCATCGGATATCAGTTGCTGCACCTGAGCATGGTCGGCTTGAGCGTCGGAATTCCCCTGCTCCACATCGTCAGCGGCTTTGTTGAGGCCGTCGCGCAGCGCTTCCGTATGGTCGACAGCCGTCTCCATCTGCTTTGCCATCGATTCGATGGTCGGTTGATACTGCGCATCCACCTGCCCTTCCAAAGTGCGCAGCTGGGAAATGATGCTCTGATAACGCGTTATCTGCTCATCGACCGCCGTGGCCTGGTTGCGCAATTGCGCTGCCGAATCCCCGGCAAGCGTATCGGCCGAATCGAACGCTGCATCGACGGAATCGGACAGACCGGCATAGCTATCGCTGCTTTGCCGCAATGCATCTGAAAGCGCGTCGGACGATGCAGACATCGCATCCGCCAACGTTGCTACCGTCTGCGTGCTCCCATCTGCGCTTTCCCCCACTTGGGCGGCGGAGTCCTTCGCCTGCCCCAACAAATCGGCCGAGCCCGACACCAACGACTGGGCCGATCCGATGAGCGACGAATACGTGGTGAGAACCGAGGCGGTCTGGGACATCTGCGAGCCCATCGTGCCCACGTGGTTGGCCAGAGTGGATATGGTCCCGTTGGCGTCGGATTCATCGGCATACTGGGAAAGCGATGAAGCGATGTTGAGCGCCACTTCTGAAAGGGTCTGGGTAAACACCTCGTTCACCTGGTACGACACTTGGTCAGCACCTTGCCCGGTAACCTTGGGCGCCACCGCATTCTTCTTCTCGTTGGTGTAGTAGACCAGCTGGGCATGCTGTACGTCATCGGAATAAAACGTCATCATGTCCTTGCTGAAAGATTCCGGAATCACCACGGCGGCATAATACTTGCCCGACTCTGCGCCGTCGATGGCATCCTCTTCATCGGTGATCACCCAATTGAGCTGGTTGTTGGCACGCAAAGCCGAAACCACCTGATTGCCTATATCGGTTTTGAGCGGAACCAAGTCGCTTTGATAGCCTTCGTCCGTGTTGGCCACGGCCACCGTCAAGCTGCCCGTATTGTCGAACACATCCCAGCAGGCAAGGATGTTGTACCAGCAGAAAATGGAGGGCAGAAACACCAAGCCCAGCACGATGATCGCAGTGACCACGTTGCTGGTGAGGCGCTTCAAATCGTTCACGAACAGATGCCAGATATTGCTCATGAGCGCCTCCCCCCTTCGGACGCAGGTGGCTCATCCAGGCCGTTGCGCGCCATGAACAACGTGCGCACTTCTTCGTCGTCGGCTTCGCCCAGAGCCACTTGGCGGTTGAAGCTATCGCGCATATGTTCCACAACCACCAAGAACATCAGCACCACGATGAGCCAGGTGAGCCACATGGTCAGCACAACCACCTTTTCAACCCCGACCATGGAAAGCACCACGGTGGCCACGGTGGGAACGATGATGCCGAAGATCCAAGCACCTCGCTTGAGGCGCGGGTAATGCACCAAGAAGCGCTCGGCACGCTGCTTGAGGTTGCTGCGATATTCATCACGATCGGAAAGCGCCTTGATAAGCTGCCCCAGACGATACCGGCGTGCGGGCACCTGCACGTCTTCGCCGTTCATGATGTCGCTTTCCTTGATCTGCCGGGCAAAAAGCCGGTTGACGTTGGTCAGATAAGGACGCACCAGCAAACCGATTACGAACGAAACCACCATGAACACCATCAGCATTCCCATGAGGCCCAGCCATTGCCCGTCATAGAACCCGGCGATGGTCTCGCGCATGGCATTGATGCCGTAGGTGAAGGGGAAGAACGGATAGACGGCCTGGAAGAAAGCGGGGGTCATCTCGATGGGATACAACCCGGTGGCACCGGGAATCTGGGCGAATACCAAGATGACGCAGATGCCTTTGCCGATATGCTGCAACGTCAAAGACAGCGCGTACTGGATGCTCAGATACGTGAGCGAGGCGATGATGCACGTCACGTAATAGAGCGGCACGCTGGCGCTCTGCACGCCGATGATCAGGTTGCCCGTGCAGCAGACGATGGCTTGCAGCGCCGCGATGGGAGCTAAGAACAGCCACCGCGCCCAATAGCGCTGCCCGATGGTAAGGCCCTTGATGCCTTCGTCATCCACTTCTATGCGCAAGATGACCATCAGCATGAACACGCCGATCCACAATGACAGGTTGGTGAACAGCGGCGCCATGCCCGAACCGTAGTCCTCAAGCGGATAAAGCGATTCGGTGCGAATCTCGGTAGGCGACGACATGAAGTCGGCGATGGTGGAGGCATCGATGGTCTTTCCGCCGAACATCTGGGAAAGCGCATCGGACGTGCCCAAAGCCGAAAGGTCGGTTTTCACCGTGTCCACGCTGGATTGCAGATTGGCCAACAGCGAATCGGTTTGAGCGAGCGCAGCGGCTGTGCTCTGCAACGTCGAAGAAAGCTGATCGACCACCAAGGAAGCTTGGTCTACCAGAAGGGCTTGATTGGAAACGGCACCGGACAAACTGCCCGACGTGCCGCTTATCTGCGAAAGCGCGCTGTTGATGGCAGGCAGGGTGCTCGACGAAACCGTGCTGCGATACCCATCAGTAGCATCCAGCGTTCCCTGGACCGCCGTGTTCACAGAATCCGAAGCGCCGGCGACGGCCGAGGCCGCATCGTCGGTATCCTGCGCAACCTGGGACATGTCGGAAATCGTCTGCTTGAGCGTATCGTTTTTCGCACTCAAGTCGGATGCGATCCGTTCCGCTTCGTCTTTCTGGTCTCCATCGGGCAAGGATGCAGCGAGAGTCTGAAGCTGGGTGACGACGGCGTCGTTTTGACTGGCGATGGTCTGAGCGCTTTCGAGAGCCCCCTGCACATCGCCGTTGGCTTTCGAAATCACACCGGCATCCGTGCCGATGGCCGTATTCGCCTTGGATGCCCCTTGCGAAGCCAGGATCGAGCCCTGGTCCATTGACCCGATGAGTGAAGA
This sequence comes from Eggerthellaceae bacterium, assembly GCA_040774885.1. GTDB lineage: Bacteria > Actinomycetota > Coriobacteriia > Coriobacteriales > Eggerthellaceae > JAXGTO01. The sequence continues at coordinate 30,804 of JAXGTO010000024.1, forward strand.
TGAGTACAGCCCCAGCTTATCCTGAGCTGTGGCAGTCAAGTCACTCACCTGCTGCAATTGTCCGCTCAAAAGCTCGATGCTCTCTTTGGCCTGCTGCAGCGTCGCCTTGGCATCGTCGGTTTTTCCGATGGCACCATTGGTGGTATCGCCCAAAGCCGCCACCGACGTACGCGCTTCGCCGATGCTGTCTTGCGCTTTCTGCAGCTGGGTCGTCACATCGTCTTGCGACTTCTCCAAATCGCCCTTCGTCGAACTCAGCGCAGAATCGATGACGTCTGCGACGGTGGAACTTGCCACCGAGACGAACGTTGAATTGATGGTCTGGTCGAGCGTGGTGGCGCCGGTGTCGGTGATCTTGGGAGAAACGGCACCGGCTTTTTCGTTGACGTAATATTCCAGCTTCGGCTGCTGGATGTCATCGGTTATGAGCGTGGTGAAGTCGTAGCTGAAGTCTTCGGGAATGACGAAGGCGGCATAGGCCTTCCCCGATTGCACTTCCTGCATGGCCGTATCGTAGTCGGTGAACGTCCACCCCAGCTGCGTGTTCGAGCCAAGCTCGTCGACTATCTGGTCACCCAGATGCAGATCACCGATGACGTCGGTCGATGCACCCTCATCTTCGTTGACCACGCACACGCGCAGATTGCCCGTATTGCCATACGGGTCCCAGAACCCCACCACGTTGAACCAGGTGTAGAGCGATGGAAGCACTATCAAGACGGCCACTACGGCCAATGTTGCCGGCGACTTGAACAGCCGCCGCACGTCGCGCGCAAGCACGCGCAGCACGTTCTTCACTTCCCTGCCCCTCCTTGACGCGCGATGACGCCCAGTCTACCGCTCGTAGATCTGATCCATACCGATAAGATTTCTCATGCTGTTCACGATGCTGTGAGGGCCTTCGCCGGTGGATGTCATCGGATCCATTTCGTAGCGCTCGGTGCGACCTTCCATGATGTCGCGGGCAAACACCTCTTCTGAAAGCGTGAGGGCTTTCGTAGGGCAGATGTCTTCGCAGCAGCGGCATTTAACGCAGTCGCCCGGGAAGTGCTCCACGCCGAAGGTGTCGGCATCGTCATCGAACTTGAAGATGGCGCCCGTGGGACAGAAGGTAGCGCACATACGGCATGAGCTGCATGTGTCCCGATCGATGATCACATGGCCCCACAAACGCGTTTCGATGAGGTCGTCAGCGGGCTCCCCCAGCTGCGACAAGGCGCTCAGCAAAACATCGCGCCTATCGGGAACGAAGTGCGGCAACGTGCCGTCATCCATTACGCGCACGATGCGCGGGCCGGCCTCTTCGGCCTGGTCCATGCCCATGGCTTCTTTGGCAGCATAGTCAACGGTAACCACGGCAGCCGAAGCCGCTTCGCCCTTCATGTCGGTGAAGAACTCGCGTTTGTCGTGATCGTATTCATCTTCTTGCTGTTTGCGAACGCTGCGGGGGAAAGTCGAAGATGCTTCGACGGCCATATTGCCTCCCCAGGTATCGAGCAAAGTGCGCTCGGTATCCATGACCAGCTGGAGCGTATCGTAACCAGTGGCATGGTCGCAGTCGGCGCAATCACCGGTGACCAGGCGAACTTGGGTGATTCCACGTGCGGCAAGCGTGGTGAGCAGGCTTTCTTCCACACGGCCCAAACACGGCAGCGACACCACCTTGGCTGGGTCGTACAGCCCGGCAGCAGCCTGGTATATCTGCTCGCAGGCGATGACCACTTCGCCTTCGGCGGCTTCTGCGGCAGCCAAGCAGCGCTTGAGCAACTCGGCATCGTTGGGGTGATGCGCTTCCAAGGCGCAAGTGGGACACACGGTGGCGCAGGTGCCGCATCCGATGCATTTTTCGGGAGTGATGACCAGTTCGTTTTCCAAGTAGGCGATAGCACCCGACGTGCAGGCTTCAGCGCACTTGCGGCACTTCGCGTTGCGGTTGCGCACCACCACGCAACGTTCCTGGCGTACGGTGATATCGGCGCTCTCAAGTTTTCCCAGCAAACCGACGACGTTGTCTATACTCGGCATGAGCCTCTTCTCCTTTTTCCCTTGCACGCACAGTATAACGGTGCAAAAGGAATATGGAGCCTACAGCGGCAATGCCAAGCGCCACTCCCCCGAAAAGTCATTTCGCCCAATGGGGAAGTCAGCCGGCGAATAGCTGATCGCACCCTGCGCTGATCGTTGTTATTCAGACGCCGTATGAACGCGTTCGAACTGGGATATGGCCTGCTCGAGCAAGTCTTGAGCCATCTGGCGCACAGGATAGCCTTCGGAGATTCCGCCCACGGCGGCACCATCCACGATGGCCACCACGATTCCGGGGCTCATATCCAAACCCGCCTGCACCAAGATGCGCTCGACCGCCAGATTGAGGCGGCGGCGACCCATGCGATAGGCTTCGGTGACCGCATCGGATTCCGCTGCGGCGATGAGCTGGGCGTAATGCGACACTGGCACGACCACTTCGGCAGGAAGACACGCCTGGAGCAACAGGCGGACCGCTTCTTCGCGGGCTTCGCGATGTCCCAGCTGCTCCGCATCATGCGCGGCGCGCTCTGCTCGCTGGCACCACAATCGGATGTTGTAACTGGCGGCTTCGTACTGAAGGTCGTTGATGGAATCGAAGTAGTATCCCACCGACGACGATGATGCGCCTGCGCGTTCCGCAACATGGCGATACGTTACAGCTTCCGGGCCGGCGCTTTGCAACAATTCCGCTGCTGCAGCCACCAAAGATGCGCGCGTTATCTGCGCTTTTGCCGACAACTGACGAGGTTCCGCTTTATGCGATTCCCTCGATTTTATTACTTCTTCTACCATGATACTTTCCTTTGCTGTGCGCAAAGCAGCTTGCGACCCCTTGAGACCGACGATGCCAACATGCATCGGGCTGCGCACTCTCCCTCAGTATACGCGATGCAGCCCGGCCAGGTCCCTTGCTCGGTTCCCGCCGGGCCGCAAACCATCTGCTCTCCCACAGATGGGTAAGTTCTATTCCACTTCGGTCAAATCCTGACCGGTATGTTCATGCGACAAGATCATGGCCACCAACGCGATAGCCGCGATTGCCACCATGTAATACGCCGGGGCGATCTGATCGCCCGTGACGCTGATCAGCCACAAAGAGATATACGAAGCCGACCCGCCGAAGAGGGCGTTCGCCAGATTGAAGCTCAAGGCGAAACCGGAATAGCGAACCGACGTTGGGAACGTTTCAGTAAGATAGCTTGCCAGCGTGCCATCGTTGATAGTAAGCAGCAAGCACATGACCAGCTCAACTAGCAAGATGACCGTGAAGTCCATGGTCCCCAACAAATTGAAGGCCGGGATGGTGAACACGATAAAGCCGACGCATGCCGCAATAAGCATCTTCTTGCGCCCCACCTTGTCGGAAATGCGTCCCGAAAGGAAGATGAATCCGATGTAGACCACCAGCACGATGGTGGTGATGGTGGACGAAGACGTCGCATCGTAATTGAGCACCGTCTCGAGATAGTTGGGTAAGAAGGTGAGCACCGCATAGAAGCCCACGGCATTGAGCACGCACGCGCCGAAGCAGATGATCAGCTTGCGGAAGTGGTTCTTGAACAGCGAGCGGATAGGCTTGGATTCGCCCGTCTGACCCTGAGCATCCAGCTTGTCCTGCATCTGCTCGTACACCGGAGAGTCTTCCAGATGCTTTCGGATGTAGTGCGTGATGTAGCCCAGAGGACCGGCGATCCAGAACGGGATGCGCCATGCCCAATCGACGATGAACGGGCAATCCGTGGGGCTGGCGTAACCGGCACCCCAGAAGCTGTACATGAATGTGACGAACAGCGATCCGACCAGCAGGCCCGTGGCCGTGGAGGCCGGAACCATGGAGCAGTAGAACCCTCGGTGGTTGGTGGGGGCGTATTCCGCGATGAATGTGGAAGCGCCGGCATATTCGCCCGAAGCCGAGAAGCTCTGGAACATGCGAAGCAGCAACAGCAGCAACGGTGCACCGATGCCGATCATCGCATAGCTGGGAAGGCAGCCGATGAGGAATGTTGCGCCGCTCATGATAAGAATCGAGATGGAAAGCGCCCACTTGCGACCTTTCTTGTCGCCCATGTTGCCCCAGAAGATGGCGCCCAAAGGCCGGACAAGGAATGCAAGGGCGAACACGCCGAAGGTCATCATGGAAGCGACCATCTTGTCTTCGCCGGGGAAGAATACAACGGCCAGGACCGTTGCCAAATACGAATAGCTCGCGTAATCGAACCACTCGATGAAGTTGCCCAAGAAGGAAGAGAAGACTACTTTCTTCAGGGTCTTGTGCTGTTCCTCTTGGCTGAAACCAATGGAAGAGCCGTTCGCGGTAGTTGCATTTGCACTCATGCGATACTCCTAAGAAAGGGGGCTGCAGCTGCAGTGCACGAAGCCGCTGACCATGTTGCATCGAACCGACCATATCGCTCTTCCCGCCCTTTGGGAGGGATTTGCGGTGCGAATTTGCCGATTTGTAACATAGTCCCCTCGGCAGACGGCGTCAGAACGCGGCACCGCCCCGTGTCAAGGAACCCTCGGAAGACGCCGTTCCGCGTCGCGGAATCTTCCGAAAACGGATTGGATAGTTTCAATAGTACTTCAACATGGCCGAATCCGTTCTAAACAGATTCGGCCATGTGACCACAAACTCTATCAGTAGTCTTCCATCAAATCGGTCTGCGCCTTGCTGGCACGGACGATGAAGGACCGCTTGGCCTTGGGGCCGCCCTGCGCAAGTCGTTGCAGGATGACGCGCTTCAAACGCGGGTAATCGCTGATGCCATACCAAGCGAACGCCGTGCCGCCGGTATAGATCTCAACCAAGCTGTGCACCGGAAGATTCGCATCGCGCTTGGCATCCAGGTCGATGTATTCCTTGATGTCGTCTTCGCACAGTTCGCGGATGACGTCGGCGCTGATGTCCAGGTCGCGAGCCAACTGGTTGAGCTGGTAATCGACTTCCGCCTGATCGGCATGGGGGAAATACGTCACATCGTAGGTGGCGGCTTTCACGCCCGATGCCTTGGCGAACCCGAGCAATGTATCGAGCTCCATCATCTGCACATGCTCTTCAGTACGCTCGGCGATGTCGAGCTCGGCGGGAAATCCTTCCAAGCCCTCTTTTGCGAAGGCTGCCTTCAGGGCGTCTTCGTCCATGGCCGGTTGGTATTCGATCTTGGTGGCAACATGCGTCAGGTACTTCGTGATCTTCATGTTCAGCTCCTTTCAACCGGTCGAGGTTATCGCAACTCGCGATCGGCTTCCAAAGCCTCTTGTTCGTCGATGCGATCCGAGAGGTTTTCGGCGATCTGGTTTTGCTGCTTCTGTTTGCGCCCGGCGACCATGCCCTTGATCGACGGTATGGCCCCGCCGCCGATGATCATGATGCCGCCGATGACGGTGTTGATGGTGAGCGCCTCACCGAACACGCACAGGCCGATGAGCAGTGCCACAGGCACTTCCCAATAGGCGATGGTGCCGTAGTCTGCAGCCGGAAGGTTGCGGCCGGCCAGCAGCAGCAAGCCCAAGGCCACAGGCCCGCAGATGATCCAGAACAAAACGGCGCCGATCCAGTTGGACGCGGTGAAATGGACCTCGGTGATCCAGTTGGTGGCACCCGCGACAGATCCGTACACGTTCATGAGCAGCACGATGACCAACGCGCCCACCACGGCGAAGATGAAGTTCCACACGCCACGAGCGGTGGTGTCGGCATCTTTGCGGTAGCCGTTGAAGAACATCGAAGCGCCGTAGAATACACCGGAGAGCAGGCCGAACACGTCGCCGACCAGCTTTTGCGGGAATTCAGGAGTAGAAGGAACCAGGTTGAAGTCGAGGCCGAAGAACTGGCCGCCCACGCCAAAGCCCAGCAGGCTTTCGCCGAACAGCATGCCCACGAACACCACAGCCAGGCATACCCATTGCAGAATCGACATCGGTTCTTTTCGGAAGATCCTAGCTAAGATAACGCAGATAACCGGGCCGGTATAGATGAAGAGCACGGCATTGGCCACGGTGGTCATCAGCGTTGACGTAACATAGCATGCCAGCGACATGCCGATCATCAGGCCGCCCAATGCGATAGACGGGGTGAGTTTAAGCTTCTTGAAGGTGCTCACCTTATGGGTGGCAAGCAGCAATATGACGAAGAAGATGACACCCATCGCCATGCGGCCCACGGCCATCAGCGCGCCGATGGAGTCCGATCCGTTGAGACCCTGCGTGGCATCGAACATGTCGGTACGCGTGGCCCAACGGCTGAACAGCGGCACCAAACCCATGCCCGTAGCCGAAAGCAGCATGGCGATGGTGCCCAAGCCAACCTTCATCTGGTATTTGCCGGAACCGTCGCCGGATCCTGAAGATTTCTCGATATCCGCCATTGTATCCCTCCTTTTCGATTGATCGAGATATTGGATTCAGACACCCGCGCGTTTTGCAACGCGCAGGCCTCTGAATGCTCTACTCATCGATTGTTTTCTGGACTGAAGGTGCGAGATACAACTCCCATAGCATCTCGCGGTAGTTCTCCCTTAACGTCCACTCTCCCAAAAGCAAGGGGGGTTCAGCTCCGTTTGAGAACCGAACCCCCCTTCTGGTAGAAACCTTGGAGCATTACGCTACGCGGCTTCTTCCCTCTGTGCGGGACGGATTAGTCGTTCCACAGCTCCGGACGGACCAGCGTGGGATCCTTGACGCGGTTGGGGAAGTAGTCGAGCTTCTCGCCTTCGCGATAGACGTCAGCGGTGGAGCAGTGCAGGCCGCCGCCGAACGGATACGCGGCACGGAGGTCGCAGGGGATGACGTTCATGCCCAGCTTGTCCATCTGCTCCTGCTGGTTGGTCTCGGAAGCCTCGCCGTTGACCGTCTTGGGGTCGAGCACCAGGCAGTTCATGGACAGCCACACGGAACTGTAGCAGAGCTCGGGCGGCTCGTCGTGGCACGGCTGCGCCGCGTCGACGATCTGCCAATCGTTGGCCTCGAAGATGGCCTTCTGCTCGTCGGGAAGGTGACGGACCGGGTTGTTGATGATCAGGCCCGGACGCAGCGGCACGAAGGTGGCGTCGATGTGGATGGGATACGGGTCGCCGGGGAAGTTGACGGCGTGGATGCGGATGTCGGGATAGTAGCGCTGCATCCATTCCATGGCGGCGCGGTTGGTGGTCAAGCCGTGCTGCACGAAGCAGTCCTGGCCCATGCGCATCCAGTCGGCGGCGTCCCACATCGGCTCGACTTCGGTGGTCACGAAGTCCTTGGCAGCGGTCCTCTTCAGGCGGTCTTCCAGGCTGATGGACTCGTCATAGTAGTTGTGCTTGTAGGACGCGTCGGTCAGACGGGGACGGGGGGCCTGGGTCCACAGGAACTCGGGATCCTCTTCGAAGTACTGTTCCATCAAGGGCCAGTAGGCCAAGTACTCGAAGTAGCGGCAGCGGAAGCTGTTGGCGGAAGCCATGATCTCGTTGCCCATGGTCAGCAGGATGTCGCGAGGCGGCATGCAGCCCATCATCGAGTCGTTGCGGAAGTCCGGCGTGCCGATGGCCTGGTTCCACTGCAGAGGAGTGGGGCGGTCGACGATCACGTCGTGGTCTTCGAGGATCTTGACCAAGTTCTCGAGGCACTGGTTGCCGGCTTCGACGGTGCGGAGGGGACGCATGCCCCACATGCCGCGCATGTCAGAGTCGACGGGCACCTTTTCGGAGGTGGCAGGTTCCTCGGGAGGAATCATGCCATTGTCGCAGCGGCCAACGATGACGCGCTTCAACGGATCCCAGTCGTTCCAAGAGTTCACGATCTTTGCCATAGTGATCTCCTTTCTTGGAAGCATTTGCTTCCATTGCCTAACACTACGACTACCCGCAATCAGTGCCGACGCTGATCCCCGGTCAGGGGTGCAGAAACGATGGAGCGGGAAGTTCATCCCGCGGCTCCGTTACCCTCCCAAGCAAACGGCCATCAACAGGATTGCTATGGGTTGTAGTATAGGCTCATTTTTGTGCAG
>JAXGTO010000025.1:0-37525 GCA_040774885.1 Eggerthellaceae bacterium
CACTCCGCGCGCGCCACTCCGCGCGCACCGCCCAACGGGGGCGCCACGCCGCACGCGCCACTCCGCGCGCACCGCCCAACGGGGGCGCCACGCCGCACGCGCCACTCCGCGCGCACCGCTCAACGGGGGCACTACTTCATCAATGCTGCCACTTCTTGCGCGAAGGCAGCCGGGTCGTCGATGGGCATGCCCTCCATCAGCAGCGCCTGGTTGTACAGGATGTCGGTGTAGCTGGCCACTTTGGCCGTGTCGCCCGCATCCGATGCCGCCTTCAACGCAGCGAACACGGGATGCTCGGGGTTGACCTCCAGCACGCGGTTGGCCTTCATGTTGCCGGCATCGGGCGCGCCGGCCAGCATCTTCTCCATTTCAAGCGAAACGGGACCCTCGGCCGTCAACCCGGCGGGCGCGTCGGCCAGACGTGTGGAAACCGACACCTTGGCCACCTTGTCGCCCAGCGATTCCTTCATCGAATCGAACAGGCCCTGGTTCGCCTTGGCGGTTTCTTCGGCAGCGGCTTTTTCGTCCTCGGTTTCAAGACCCAAGTCGCCGCCGGCCACGTTCTTCAGCGGCTTGTCGTTGTAGCTCTCCATGGCCATCAGGCAGAATTCATCCACGTCCTGGTCGCACAGCAGCACGTCGAAGCCCTTGTCCAGCACGCCGCGCACCACGGGCAGCTTGCCCAGGCGCTCGGTGCTTTCGCCCACGGCGTAGAAAATGGAATCCTGGCCTTCGGGCATGGCGGCCAGATATTCGTCCAGCGTCACCATCTTGTCCTGCTTGGCAGAATGGAACAGCAGCAGCCCGCCCAGTTCATCTTTCTTCATGCCGTAGGTCGAATAGATGCCGTACTTCAAGCCGCGGCCGAAGTTCTCGAAGAACTTCTCGTAATCCTCGCGCTCGTTGTCGCGCATCTTTTCCAGTTCGCCGGTGATCTTCTTTTCCACCTTGTTGGAAATGGCGCGCAGCTGGCTGTTATGCTGCAACGTTTCGCGGCTGATATTCAGACTCAGGTCCTGGCTGTCCACCACGCCGTGCACGAAGTTGTAATAGTCGGGCAGCAGATCGGCGCATTTCTCCATGATCATCACGTTGGAACTGTACAGCGCCAGACCCTTTTCGTAATCCTTGCTGTACAGGTCGTACGGTGCGCGGCTGGGAATGAACATGAGCACATCGTAGGCCAGCGCGCCTTCCGCATGCACCGAAATGGTGCGCGCCGGATCGGTGAAGTCGTGGAAGGTGCCCTTGTAGAAGTCGTTGTATTCTTCGGGCTTCACGTCGGACTTGCGGCGCTTCCAGATGGGCACGCGGCTGTTGAGCACGTCCACTTCGGTGTAGTCCTCGTATTCGGGTTTCCAGTCGTCGCCGGCATCTTCGGGCTTGGGCTTCTGGCGGCTCTTGGTGCACTCCATGCGGATTGGGTAGCGCACATAGTTGCTGTAGCGGTGCACCAGGTCCTTCAAACGGTGCTCGCTCAGGTAGTCGCTGTACTTCTCTTGGTCGGTGTCGTCTTTGAGCGTCAAGATGATGTCGGTGCCGTGGCCTGCGCGCTCGGCATCGCTGATGGTATAGCCTTCCACGCCGTCGCTTTCCCATTGATGGGCGGTATCCTCGCCGAAGGCCCGGGTTACCACGCGCACCTGCTTGGCAACCATGAATGACGAATAGAACCCTACGCCGAACTGCCCGATGATATCCACATCGTCGGTCTTCTTCTTGCCGTCGTCGCCTTCGGCCTCTTTTTGTTCCTGCTTGAATTCCATGCTGCCGGAATGGGCGATGGTGCCCAGGTTCTTTTCCAACTCATCGGCGGTCATGCCGATGCCGTTGTCGCTGATGGTGATGGTGCGGGCGTCTTTATCGAACGCCAAATCGATGCCCAGCTCGTCTTTGCCGAATTGGATGTCGGAATCGGTGAGGCTCTTGAAATAGAGCTTGTCCACGGCATCCGACGCGTTGGAGATGAGTTCGCGCAGGAAGATTTCCTGGTTGGTGTAGATGGAATTGATCATCAGGTCGAGCAGCTTCTTGCTCTCCGTCTTGAATTTGCGCATGCTTGCAAACCTTCTTTCGCTTGTTCCGACTGTCAGTGCGCAGGCTCTCGGTCTGCGGTGTTGGCAGTCTCAACCTTTGAGTGCCAAGTACTGATTATAGTAGCGGCGCGCTGCGGTGCAAGGTGCACGCCGTCCGCCTGTAACGGAACCGTTGAGAAGGTGTCGCTTGCAGCGTGGCGGCTGGGCGGCGTGCTTTCGCTATACTGGGTGCAATGCAATTGACGTTTCGATTTTGGAGGGCCCGACATTATGCAAACCGGATCAGCCGACTTTTCTCTCTGGATACTCATCGCCGTGGCGGTGCTCATCCCCATCATCGCCTGCGTGCTTGACTGCGTGCTATCGGTGCGCCACGAGCGCAAGGCCCCCGTCCAAGTCCTTTCGACCGGGCGTGTCGTCGGCTATACGCTGCTTGGCTGGTTTTTGGGCGCCGTCGGCATTCTGATTGCCTATTTCACCTCTTCAACGCCTGAAGAAAAGAGCAAGGCACTGCGGTATTCCGGCATCGGTTTCGGGCTGTGCATTGTCTACTTGGTAGTGGTCGTGCTGGTGGTCACCACGTCCATCATGTCGGTGGCGTAACCGTGACGGCTCTGGGCGCGCTGGACCTGCAAGGTGTTGAAAACGCCCGCGACCTGGGCGGAATGGACACAGCTGACGGCGGTATCGTGATGACGCACGAATTGCTGCGCAGTGCTGCTTTGGGCGGTGCCACCCCTGATGACGTCGCCTATCTTTGCGGCGCCTGCGAGCTTTCCTGCGTCATCGACCTGCGCACCGACGTTGAACGGAAAAACGATCCTGACCCCATCATGCCTGATGTCAACCAAGTGCAGGCGCCGTTGTTCACCGTGCCCTCGTTGGGGCTGGGGGCCGATGGCGGCACCATGGATGCACTGTTCCGCAAGGGGCTTCTGCCCCAGATGACCACACTGTATCGCCAACTGGTGGCACCCGAAACGGCGCCGCGATGGCATGCGATTTTCGACGCCCTGCTGTCCCCGCATGAAGGCAGCGTGCTGTGGCATTGCAGCCATGGGAAGGATCGCTGCGGCGTGACCACTGCGGTGGTTCTCAGCGCGCTGGGCGTGCCGCACGGGCAGATCGTGCTCGACTATCTCGAAACCAACGAAGCCATGCATGACTATGCCGAAGCACGCCGTTGGGAAGTGCTCGATCAGACCGGCAACGAGGGCCTGGCCGATAAAGTGAAGGGCTACTTCGATGCCCGCCCGTCGTATCTCAATGCCGCGCTCGATGCCATCGGCAGCACTTACGGCGGCATCGAGGGCTTCCTGCATCAGGTGTGCGGCGTGGATGCCGCCCGACACCAGCAGCTGCGCGACCGCTATTTGCAGTAGGCGCGCCCGCGCTGCGGTTGACAGTGGCGCCTGCTGCGGTCGCCGTGCCGCGCTTGTCCCGTGTCCGTCAGGCCACGCCCGCCGCGGCTTTTCCTTTTTCCACGAAACTCTCCATAAGCTGCCGATTGATGTCATTGCGGCTGATGGTCCCTACCAGCTTGCCGCCGTCAAGCACGGGTACTTTCTTGATGCGGCGTTCTCCCAACACGGCGCAGACGCGCTCGATGGTCATGGCGGCATCGACGCTGATGACGTGCGTTGTGGCCACATCAAGCACATCGGCGCGCATCAAGTCGTTCATGCGGTTGTCGAAGTCGCTGTCGTTGGCATAGACGGCCAGACTGTACGTCAGATCGATGCGTGTCGGATCGATTTCGGCCAGGCTTTTCATGATGTCGCCGTCCGAAATGAAACCGACCACGCCTCCTTGGGTGTCCGTTACGGGCAGGCCGCTGGTGTGATGCTGCAACATGAGGTCGACAGCGGCATACACGGGAGCCGTTGCAGCCACGGTGTACGCATCGCGCTTCATCACGCCGGCCACGGTAAGCGGCAGGGGTGCAGTGGTCGGCGCGGCGGCTCCACCTGCCGCTTGTCCGGGCATGGCCCCTCCGGCGGATTGCGTCTTGCGGCACAAGGCGGCATGCGCCAGTGAAAGGACGCAGCCGGCCACGCCGATGATTGCAGCCAGCATCACGGCGCTGCTGAAGCCCGATGCCTGGGCACTGGCGGCATCGGATCCGCCGGCAATTGCGGAGGCTGCTCCATTCGAAAGGATTCCCACGAACAAGCTGGGTCCCAATGCCGCGGAAATCTGGATGAAGGTGCTCATGATGCCCACGCCGAAAGGGTTCATTTCGTGCGGAAGCTGTTTGAGCCCGGCGGTCTGGCTGGGGCTGAACGCAAATCCGACTCCCGCATACACCACGGCGGCGGCGATCACGATGACCGCAGCATCGATGCGCGGTGCCAACGCGCTCACGGCGAACAATCCCGCGGCGATGATGGCGAACCCGCAGAACAGCAGCGGCCATTCCCCGCGCTTGTCCATGATGCGCCCACCCACCATGCTGGTGGCGGCTTGTGCCAGGATGGGTGGCAAGATGAGCAGGCCGGCCACAAACGCGGTGGTGCCCACGGCGCCTTGGAAGAACAGCGGCAGCAACACGCTCATGGAAAACGTTGTCATCATGGCCACCACTACCATCAGGCATGCCAAAGCGAAGCGCGGATTGCGCAGCGGCTGCAGGTTGAGCATGGGGTCGTCGAGCTTGCCTTGGCGCCGGGCGAATGCCGCCACCAACACCAAGCCCACGGCGATGGCCACCAAAGCCACGGGCAGGTTGCCCGTGATTTCCGAAAGACCGTATACCAGTGCCGTCAGGCCGAATATGCTCAGCAGCAAACTTGCAACATCGAGCTTTGCCTTTTGGCGCTCGCCGAAGTTGTATACCAGCAGGGCGCCGGCTATCAGCAGCACGATCATGGACGCCATCGGCACCAGAAACATCGTGCGCCATCCGAATGCGGTCACCATGGCACCTGAAACCACCGGGCCGAACGCCGGACCGAACGTGATGCAGCAGCTGCCGATTGCCAGATAGGGTCCCAGCTGCTTGCGCGGCGCCACGGCCAGCACCGTGTTCATCATGGTGGGGATGAACACGCCCGTGCCCACGGCCTGCAGCAATCGGCAGATCAGCAGCAGGGGGAAAGTGGGTGCCATCATGGCCAACGCGCTGCCGATGATGAACAGGGTCGCACCTCCGAAGAAGATGGTGCGCAGGTTGAAGCGGCGCAGCAAGAAGGCTACCGCGGTCACCACGATGGCCGTCACGATCATGTAGCCGGTCACCAGCCAGTTGGCCGTGGCGGCATCCAGAGAGAACTCGGCCATGATGTCGGTGAGTCCCACGTTGATGATGTTCTCATTGAACGCGGCGATGAAAGCGGTGGCCAGCAATACCGCGAGCATCGGCTTGGGGTTTTTGGGATGAGCGGCTTCGGCTGCGGACGCTCTGGGGGCGGTTGCCTGTTGCGAGTTCGCGCTTCCGCCGTGAACCGATTCGGCTGCGGGTTCCCTGGAGGCGGTTGCCTGTTGCGAGTTCGCGCTATCTTTGTGAACCGCTTCTTCCGATTTGGACGTCATCGACGCATTTTCTTGCCGTGCGTTTTGCTTGCCATGTGGTGTTTGAGCGGTAGTCTTGGGTTCCATAAACGGATGCAGCTCCTATTCCACGGCACAGCAGCGCCGCATTGCAATGACCCGCCGTGGCGGGTTTCTGGTGTGTTCCGCATGTTGGTATTTCCCGGGAACCGGAGACCCGGGCATGCTCCGAACAGCGGACGGACCGCCTGGATGCATAGAAAAAGCGGCCCGCACAACTGGACTTACGTCGTGTGACCGCTCGTTGGAAACCCGATTGTAGGAAAAACCGCCGCCCTCGTGTAAGCGAGAAGACGGCGGCTCTACAAAACGTTCATTACCGCAACTGCGCCGATTGGCCTCATTCGTCATGAAATAGGCGTCTTGTGCAGCGAATTCGCGATAATGAATGGCTTTTTGTCGATTACAGACATCATTGATGGCGAAAGGCCTGGTCACGCGTTTTCGACTACAGCAGTGCCTTGTCAAATCGCCACACTATCGCGAATTCGCTGCACAAAAGGCCGGTTTGCCGACGAATCGCACAGGTTGGCGGGGCGCTCGCAATCAACTCATGGCGGCGAGCGAAAAGCTTGCGTCCGTCGGTTGGCACGTGCTCGCATTCGTTGCATCTGCCTGTATTTGCGGTGGGTTAGAATACGGGCCGCCTGGATGGTGCTATCTGATTCACGCCTGTCAGACGATGGAAAGGCGCAAGCAGTTTAGCTGCGCCTTCGAAGCCTTCGGACACGTGCACCTTATAGTTGGCGGGGGCGCACCTCCACCTCGATGGCATCGCCTGCCTGCAGCGGGGCGTCGCGTTGCGCGGCTGGTTGTGCGTAATAGGCGTCGGCCGTATCGGCTTCGACGGCTCCAGGGTGCGATCCACCCAGTGGCGTGGCTTCCAGCATTCCATCGGCACCTATGGACAAATGCAGCTGCTTTATGCCGAAGAACGACCCGCTGGGCTTCACCACGCTGGGGCGGTCTTCGCCCTTGCCGCCGCCTGCGCCCTTATGTGCGCCGGGTCCGCCGGCGGGGAAGGGGACAGCCAGGCGTGCGGTGACCATCACAGGCTCGGTGCTGCGTCCTAAAAAGGAGTCTACCAGCGGTTTCACATAGAAGTCGGTGGTAAAGGCCGCGCCGCCCGGAGGGCCCGAAATGCCCACCACCGGCGTGCCGTCCACCACGGCGGCGCTGCTGTGGTGCCCGGGGCCGTGGTTGGTCTGGTGGTAGAGCACGGTGCCGATTTCCTGCAGCATTTCCACGTTCCAGTCGTCGGATCCTTTGGACGAACCGGCGTTGAGCACCACGATGTCGGCGTCATGGCAGGCTTCGGCAACCGCCGCTTTGATGGCGTCGGGGTCGTCGGGCACGATGGCGTGCACCGAAGCGGTGCCGCCCCACGCCTCAACCTTGCCGCGCACCAGGATGCTGTTGGTCTCGATGTTCTTGCCGCGCGGCACGTCGTCGCCCGGGTTCACCAGTTCGTTGCCTGTGGGCAAAAACGCCACGCGCGGGCGCGCCAGCACGTCGACCGTGGTGTTGTTGCCGCTGGCAATATGGGAAAGCAGCAGCGGGGTGAGTTGCGCGCCGGCCGCCACCAGCACATCGCCTGAATGCATGCGGCTGCCCGCAGGGCTGGTGCCGGCGTTGCGGCTGCTGGGCGCGGCGTCGAAGGATATCTGCGACAGGTCGTCGGACAGCTGCACATGCTCGATGACGATGGCGGTGTCGAATCCTTCCGGCATCCCGATGCCGGTATTGGCGAATTCCCATTGGTCGCCGCGCTTCCATGCGGAAGTATCGGGCATTCCGTCGGCGAAATCGTCCCAATGGACGGCCACCGAATCCATGCGGCAGGTCAGGCAGTTGGGCATATCGAGCTGTGCTGTGGCATCATGCGCCAGCATGCGGCCGTAAGCCTGATCGATGGGGATGGTTTCCACAGCGGGCGTGAACGAGCAGCTCTCAAGCAGCAAACGCACCGCTTCTTCGCGGGATACCTCGATATGGTTGGAATGGTCGCGCATCGCAAGCTCCTCACAGTCGGTTGATTGCCGCCTATGATAGCCCATTGCGAATAATCCGCCCAAGGACCAATGCTCTCGGCTTATTTGATTGGCCGTTCGAGAATAGTGAGACAGAACAACCGCATCCAGCCTTTTGCGGACGGGATACCAGGGGCTTTCAATTTGTTTGGCTATTCGTCTTCGTCGTATTCTTCGCCGTCATCGACATAGCCGATGAGCGACACGTGCAGGCAATCGTTGTCCTGTGCCGCTTTCGCCATCGTGTCGGCCAGATGCCCGAACCAATGGATCATGTCGTCATCATATACGGCCGAAAAGTCCATCACTATATCGACGGGTTGCTCCAGCGCGCCCAACCGATCTGCCAATTCATCCAAGCTGGACGAAGGCTGCGCCCATCCCATCCGCTGCGCCAAGAAAGCGTAAACGGCCGCTTGGTCGTCGAGTATGGCTCCATCCAGGTAGATGCTGCGGGCAACCTGGTCGGTTGGGGTGGTGGATTCCATGGGCTTCCTTTCTTTTGCGCCATGGTAGCACGGCGCAAGACGGCGGAGCATTTGAATCAGACAACCAGCGGGCCATTGAGCCACAGCTCGAATATTCGCCGAGGCGTAAAGGCGATCCGTTCAGTCCGGTTGGGGCGGCGGGGCGGTGCTCTGCTATCCCAGCAAGTCGCTCAGCAGCTTGGCGGCGAACAGCACCAGCACCACGGCGATGATGGGCCGTGTGATGCGGCTGCCGTCTTTATGGAAGAAGTGCGCGCCCAGCAGGTTGCCTGCGATATTGAAGGCGCCGGCGGCCAGGCCCAGCGCCACGATAACCGTTCCGTTGGCCAAAAAGACGACGAGTGCCGTGACGTTGGTGGCCAGGTTGATGGCCTTGGTGGTGCCGTTGGCTTCCGACAGCCCCAAGTGCGCCGCGCCGGTAAGCAGCAGAATCAAAAACGTGCCCGTGCCCGGACCGTAGAATCCGTCGTACACGCCCACGCCCAGCGCTATGCAAGCGGTGATGGCCATGGTCTTGCGCAAAGGGAAGGGGTCGTCGGCATGGCGGTCGAGGTCTTTGGTGCGAAAGACATAAAAGGCGATGGGCGGAATGGCCGCCAGCATCAGCACCTTTATCAGCACGTCGTCGGCCATAAGCGCCAGGTTGCTGCCGCAAAACGACCCAGCCAGCCCGCAGGCCACGCCCACGGTAACCAGCGGCTTCACCAGGTATCCGTGCTTCACATAGCGCCAGGTGGCGGCAAGCGTGCCCATTGTGCTCATCATCTTGTTGGTGCCGATGGCCTGATGCACGGGCAGCCCGGCAAACAGGTAGGCGGGAATGGAGATGAGCCCGCCGCCCCCGGCGATGGCATCCACGAAACCGGCTATCAGCGCCAGCGGGCAAACAATCAGGAATTCCAAGTCAGATCCCGTCGGCTATGCATGTGCGCGCGTGGCCAAAGCCCGGTGCCGCGCAATCATCATGCGTCGTCGCGCGAGCTCAGCGACACTTCGTTTTCGCCGTAGACCAGACCCGGCTGTTCGATGTCGTCGTCGGAAAGCCCCACGATGTCGTCTTCAAACGGCGTAACCAGTTCGGCGCTGGCGTTGTCGGCATTGAACACGTCTTTGTCCAGAGCGCCATTGAATTTGGCGACGATGGTGGTCACCACGGCATCGCCCGTCACATTGATGGCGGTGCGGCCCATGTCAACCAGACGGTCGACGCCCATAACCATGGAAATGCCTTCGGCGGGCAGTCCCACGGCGTTGAACACCATGGCCAGCATGATGGTTCCCACGCCCGGTACGCCGGCGGTTCCGATGGAAGCCAACACGGCTGTCAGGATGACGGTGGCATAGCCGGCGGCACCCAAATCGATGTTGAACGCCTGCGCCACGAACACCACGGCCACGCCCTGCATGATGGCGGTGCCATCCATATTTATGGTGGCGCCCAGCGGGATGGTGAAGCTGGCGATGCGCGGGCTGACACCCATCTTCTGCTCAAGCGTCTCGATGTTGAGCGGAATGGTGGCGTTGCTCGAACTGGTGGAGAACGCGAAGCCCAGCACGGGGACCATCTTGCGCAAGAACCTGAACGGATTGAGACGGGTGAACACGGCCAGCAGCACCATGTATACCAAGATCAGTTGCAAGAACAAGGCCAGATACGTGCCGCCGATGAACTTGAGCACGGGCACGATGGCTGAAAGTCCCAGCCCGGCAAAGGTATTCGCTATCAGGCAGAACACGCCGATAGGCGCAACTTTCAGCACCAGATTGACCATCTTCATCATGATGTCGTTGCCCTGGGCGAAGAAGCGCGACACCAGGCGGACCTTCTTGCCCAGCTGCGCCAGGATGACGCCCAATATCAGTGCGAAGAAGATGATCTGCAGCATGGTGCCGTCGGCCAACGCGCCGAAGATATTGGTGGGGATGATGTTGAGCAGCGTATCGGTGATGCTGGTGGATTCGGTGCTGGTGGTTGTCGAAGCGGAGGTATCCACGGCGGACATGTCGAGCCCTTGGCCCGGGTTGACGAGAAATGCCACGCCCAGCGCAAGGCAGATGGCGATGGTGGTGGTAAGCAGGTAGAAAACCACGGTTACGCCGCCCACTTTGCCCAGCGTCTTGCCGCTGCCGATTGAAGCCGCGCCGCATACGATGCTGCAGAACACCAGAGGCGCCACCAACATCTGCATGAGTCGGATGAAGCCCTTGCCTATCAGGTAGAACACGTTGTCTATCAGTATGGTGTACAGCGCCGAATCGGACGGCACCAGGTTGTTGAAAGCGATACCGGTCAAGATGCCGGCTACCAGCGCGATGAGAATCCACGTGGTCAAGCTCAATTTTTTGCGTACGGCAGGAGGCGTGCCCTCGGGCACGTCGGCGATCTCGGTCATCTTGCTCATGGGGTTCCTCGCGTTCGAAATTCACAGAAGGCGCCAAAGCGCCGGGAACCATTATCGCCGTTCGGGCGTTTTCGCGCAACGAACAGGTATTCGTCGTATCGTGTGCGGTGTTACAATACATCACGCCTATATTCAAGAGCCGCTCTGTGCGGTTTCCCTTAGATGGGACTGCTATGGAATCGAATCATATCGCGCATGCGTCGAAGCCGGGCCTCAAGGTGCTCGTCGTCCTTGCACTCGTCGTTGCGGCCCTGTGCGCCCTGTGCGCAACGGCGTTTGCCGACGATACCTATATTGCCGAGCAGCAGGTGGTTGACTCGGACGGCAACCCGGTTTCGGGTGCTACGTTCAGCTTGTCAAAATGGAATGACGCTACCAGCCAATGGGACATCGTGTATCAAAACGTATCCACGGGGAGCGCCGGCACCATTACTTCCAACGGATTGACCGCAGGTTCGTATCGCTGGACCCAAACCGGTGTGCCTTCGGGGTACGATGCCCCCGATCCGAACTACTGTGATTTCGACATCGTCAGCGCCAGCGTGAAGGTGACGATGACGGACATCAAGTGGCGCACCGCCACGTTCGATCTCTCCGATGTCGATGCAGGCTATGGCATCAAGGGGTGCTCGGTCACCCTTCAATCCTATGATTCCACGGCCAAAACGTGGAGTGATGTGGCTACGGGAACCACTGACTCCGACGGCCAATATTCCGTTAGCGGATTGAGGCCCGGGACATATCACTGGGTGATGTCCGGCGGCCAGAAGATCAATCCCACCGGTGCCGACTACTACTATTCCATACCTGATTGGATCACTCGCGCCGATTTCACCATCGATGGCTCGAAGGATGTCATCGACAGCGAAACGCTGCAGTCAAGGGTCGACATAAGCCTCCAGATAGACTGGAGCGATTCGACGAAAGACGAATATCGGCCCGACAGCGTGTATATAACCGTTGTGGCCGATGGCGCGCAGCAGACCAGTATGAATGTGACGCTCGACACCGCCAAAGCTACCCAGGGCGATGTGCAGAATTATACGTGGGAGGCGGTGCCGTACTTCGCCACCGGCACGGCTACGCCTTTGACCTATCAGTGCGAAGAGCACTCCGCCGGCCTATTCGATGAATACACGGTGGTTTACGCTGCGCCCGACCTGCAGCATCTCACCATCACCAATATCTGCCCGGCCCATATCAAGATCAATCTCAATAAGCTGACGCGCGACTATTACGACATCCCGACGTTGGATCGTCTGAGCTCGATTCAGGTGCAGATCTATCGTGACGGCGTGGCTTACAACCCCGATGGATCCACCGATCCCGTTACCATCGACCTGACTGAAGGCGCCGGCACCTCGCAGGTTGAAATCCCCTACGAAGAATGCAAAGGCCACTCCTTCGCTTTCCAGGAAATCCTACCCGATGGGATGTCCGCCAAATATCGTACGGGCAAGACCGTCACGTACGATGACGACGGCAACCCCAACATGCTCAGCCTGGCCAATGTGTACCTGAGCAATTCGCTCACCATTTCCAATGTGGTGGAGGGCGATACGCCGCCCAATCCGCACGCGTTTTCCTATACGGTGACGTTCAGCGATGGACGCACGTATTCGGGCATCAACGACAAAGGTGAAGATGTTTCCATTGCCAGCGGTGACACCATCAGCTTGGCCGACGGCGAATGGGTGTCGCTTGAAAAGCTGCCCAACGGGGTCAGCTACACCGTGACGCAGCAGGATTATTCCTCTGAGGGCTACGCCACCGAACCCACCAGCCTGGAGCGTACCGGCACCATCGTGTACACCCAGGGCAGCGAGGCTTCGTTCACCAATGTGTACACGGCGGCCAGCACTTCGTATGCACCGCAGGTTTCCAAGACGGTCACCGGGCCGGAAGCGCCGGGCGAGACGTTCGGATTCACGCTTGCGGCCATCACCGAAGATGCTCCCATGCCAGACGCCGGGGGCGAAGACGCCTCCGTTGCGTTGACCGGCGTTGGCACGGGGGCGGCTTCGTTCGGTGCCATCACCTATGACGAGCCAGGCGTCTATGAGTACCGGATCGAAGAGACCCCGGGTCAGACCGCAGGGTTCGCCTACGATGACCAACCGGTTACCATGACCGTTACCACCACGCGTGCCGGCGCAACGCTCAATGCAGCGGTTACGTTTACCAAGAACGGCCAAACGGTGACGGCGGCGGAATTCGGCAACGTGTTCACGGCCACCGCTCCAGTGACGGGCACTATAACTTGGGAAGGCGTGGAGGCTTCCGACAAGCTTCCCGCACCGACGGTGCATCTGTACCGCGACGGCGTGGAAATCGATTCCAAGACGCTGGCCGCCGGTGCCACGTCGTTCGATTTCGGCAGCTTGCCCAAATACGATGCCGAGGGCAACGCCTACGAGTACACGACCAGCATCGATGCCATTGACGGCTACGACGAGAATACCGAAGCCATCGATAATGCGCACGTGCTCACGTACAACCCCTCCCACTTCGCTTTTTATGGCACCAAGACATGGGTCGGCGTTCCCAGCGGCGTTTCGGTGCCCGATATCACCATCGACCTGCTGTGCAACGGGTCGAAGATCGACTCCACGGTGCTCAAATCGGGTCATAATCACTATGGTTTCTCGAGCGACATGCCCGACTACGCTACCGACGGCACGAAGTGCACGTACACCGTGGCTGAAGAGCCAGTTGAAAACTACACGGCCACCATCGACGGTTACAGCATCACCAATACCTACACGGGCCAGGAGACTCCCGGTGGCGGCGGCTCTGCGGATGGCGATCAACCTGCCGGCACCACCAAGGTGAAGACGGCTGCCACCACGGCTTCCACCGGTGACGACGTCCCGATTGCGCCCGTGGCGCTGGTCGGCCTGATGGCTGCGGGGGCTGTCGCGGTTGCCGTGCGACGCCGCAGCGAATCCCGTCGATAGAGGAATCAGGCTTCGGGGCGCTCGGGCAGCACGCCTGAGCGCAGCGCCGCTATTTCGAACGCATAGCCATCCAAGTCGTTTGGGGTTTCCAGGTAGAACGGCAAACCGCTCAGGGCGAGGTGCCGCGTGACGGCCAGCAACGCGTCGAAGCCGATGTGTCCTTCTCCCAGTCGTGCGTGGCGGTCTTTATGCGCGCCGCAGGGGTTCTTCGAATCGTTGAGGTGTATGGCGCGCAGGCGGTCGATTCCAACGACCTTGTCGAATTCTTCCAGCACGCCATCGAGATCGTTCGCGATGTCGTAGCCGGCATCCCATACGTGGCAGGTGTCCAGGCATACGCCCAGGTGGCTGTTCAGGTCGACGCGGTCGATGATGGCGGCCAATTCTTCGAAGCTGCGGCCCACCTCGGTTCCCTTTCCGGCCATGGTTTCCAGCAGAACGCAGGTGGTCTGCTGCGGTTGCAGCACGTGGTTGAGCACGCCGGAGATAAGGCGAACGCCCTCTTCGGCGCCCTGTTTCACGTGGCATCCGGGATGAAAGTTGTACAGCTGATGCGGCGTTTCTTCCATGCGCACCAAATCGTCGGCGAAGGTCTGCAGTGCGAAGTCGCGCGTGCGTTCCACCGCAGCAGCGGCATTCAGGGTGTAAGGGGCATGCGCCAAGATGGTGCGGATTCCGTGTTCGGCGGCGTAAGCCTTGAACGCCTGCATATCGGCCGGGTCGATGGCTTTGGCGGCGCCGCCGCGCGGGTTGCGGGTGAAAAACTGGAACGTGTTGGCCCCGATTCCCACGGCCGTGCGCGCCATGGCTTCGAAACCTTTGGAGCTCGAAAGATGACATCCTATGGTGAGCATGGAACCCTTTCCGTCTTTTGCCGCATTCGATGGCCAAACTGCGGGCCCTTCGCCTGGCGTGCGGCGTATAATGCCCGATATGCCTGCATCGATGATACATCCTCTCGGTTCAGAAATTCGTCGCGCCATTGCGGTGCTTGCCCTCGCGCTTGCGGCCGTCATGGTGTTTTCGGCTGTTCCCGCCTATGCCGCTCCTGCGCTCAGCTCCGTCGTCTCGGCCGGCGGATTCGTCAGCGACATGGATTCCCAGGGGCAGACGCAAACGGTCAAGGTGGGCTATTTCGGCAACGGGGGAGATTACTACCAATCGGACGACTCTTCTGACGCGCCCCTCAGCTACGACGCCGTCTACCTGCAAGAAGTAGAGCATTACACCGACTTGGAATTCGAATACATCGATTGCGGAACCTGGGCCAATGAACTCCAGATGCTGCAGGACCACCAGATCGACCTGGTGGGAACCATGCAGTCAACGTCTGAGCGCCAAGAAACCTATGCATTGGGCGACTGCAGCTACGGCATCACGTATGCTGCGTTGTTCGCGGCGGAGGGCAGCGGTTTTTCATACGAAGACTTCAACGCCATCGGATCGGCGCGTATCGGGTACGTGCAGGGTTACGTGCGACTCTCTGAGTTGCAAACGTTGCTCGATAGCCATGGCCTGTCTCCGCAATTGGTGGCCTATGACACCCAGGATCAGCTGGCTGATGCGCTCAATACCGGCCAGATCGATCTGGCGGCTTGCAATTCCCACTTAACCAACCAGGGCTGGACCGTGGTCGAAAAATACGCTTACAGCCCCTTTTTCTTTGCGTCATGGAAGGGCAACGAGCAGCTCATCAGCCAGATAGATGAGGCCATCATGGCCATCGACCTGTACGAGACCGACTTTCAGGAACAAACCCTTCAAGAATTCTTCCCGTATCTGATGGATGCGCCGTTCACGAAAAGCGAGCTCGAATTCGCGGCGCAGCAAGAGCCCATCACGCTGAAGTTCGATGCGCAGACCGCTCCTTTGGCGTATTGGGATAGCAGCGAACAGCGCATGAGGGGCATTCTGATAGATATTTGCGATGAAGTGGCGAACAACACGGGCCTTACCTTCGTCTATGAACCGCGAGACGCGAATTCAGACGAAGACGAGAGCCATTCCGCTTTCACGTACGGGCTGACGGCTGGGGATTCTTCCGAAAGCACGACCGGTATCGTCGAGTCATCATCCATTTTCGACAGCACCGGATATCTGTACAGCACGTGGGGCACCGATTATCAGGGCGATAATTCCGCGTCGTACACCGTTGCCGTGCCTCGCCACCGGGAAGCGTTCGAGGCCTATTTCGAACAAAACTATCCCAACTACACTTTGGTCGAGGCGGACACGCCGCAGCAATGCCTTGAGATGCTGCGCGATGGCGAAGTCGATCTGGCGTTTCTCAATGCCTACGTGGCACAGGACCTGCTGACGCGCAAGAGCATAAACAATGTAACGCCTATCGGGACTTCGGCCATGAGCATGGGGGTATCCCTGTCCTTTTCGGGCGACGATGCCGAAATGCTCTCTTCCATCGCGGACAAGGGCCTCAACCAGATATCCGATGAAGAGCGCGAAAGGATCGTGCTTTCGTACACCACGGACGTTCAGCCTGAAAACATGTTCGATTATCTGATGAGCACCCAGCCGGGCGTCATGACGGCGTTGGGCCTGATTGCCGGGGTGCTGCTGCTGCTTTTGGCAGCTTGGGCCACGCGCATGCGCGTGCTGCGCCGTGAGCGCGCCACGCTGCAAGCGGCCAACGATCAGCTCGAGCGCGTCAATCGCCTGAAAAGCGATTTTCTTTCTAGCATGAGCCATGACATCCGCACGCCCATGAACGCAATCGTGGGGATGACCTCGTTGGCAAAAGACGAAGTGGACGACCCCGAGGCCATGCGCGAATACTTGAAGCATATGGATACGTCCAGTCACTATCTGCTGGGTCTGCTCAACGACGTGCTCGATATGAGCAAGATGGAAAACGGCGGTATCTGCTTGCATCAAGAGCCGGCATCGTTGGCGAATTTGGAATCAGGTGTCGTCCAAGCTTTCGAACCGCTTTGCCGCGCCAAGGGTGTCACTCTGGAAGCCCGCAGCAAGGGGCCGGTCGAAGACTTGCTGGTGATGGATGAGTTGCGCGTTACCCAGGTGGTGTCGAACCTGCTCTCCAATGCGCAGAAGTTTACGCCGAATGGAGGCAAAATCACCTTGGTGCTCGATGTCCAGCCGACCCTCGACAATATGACGAAGGTGGACATTGTTGTGTCCGACACCGGCATCGGCATGTCGCGGGCATTCATGGATCACCTGTATGAACCATTCACGCAAGAACACGATGCCAGCGTGGCTGATGTCGATACGGGAACCGGGCTCGGGCTGTCCATCGTCAAGAATCTGGTGGACATCATGGGCGGTACGATATCCGCGGACAGCCGAAAGGGTCGGGGGACCGAATTCAAGGTGGCTCTGCAATTCGCCCGCGCGCGAAGCGAGGTTGATGGAGTTGCAGCTGACGGCACGGACGCACAAGAAGGCTGCACGGATCGGCTGCGCGGCATGCGGGTGCTGCTTGCCGACGACAACGACATGAACGTTCTGGTGGCCCGGCGTCTTTTGGAATCGGCGGGAGCCGGTGTGGTCTGCGCAAAAGACGGCGATCAAGCGGTAAATGCCTTTGCGTTGTCTGAAGAGGGGGAATACGACATCGTGCTGATGGATGTCAGGATGCCGCGAATGAACGGCCTGCAAGCCGCTCGCGCTCTGCGGGCGCTCGATCGCCTCGATGCGGTGACGGTTCCCATTGTGGCCATGAGCGCCAACGACTCCGAGGAAGATCGTGCTGCTGCTCAAGAAGCGGGCATGGACGACTATCTGGCAAAGCCCTTCGACCCCGAAGAACTGTTTGGTTTGCTGGAAGCCGTTGAAGATCGCCGCTAACGCATCGTCGCTCGCGCGCAAAGCGCTGGCTGCGTCGCAAATACCCATGAGGTAAGGCTGTCTCTGTTCTTATACGCTCGTGAATCGATTATCCATGAGTTATTCACTAACATATCCCGAGTGAAGTGAAGGGGACTATAATCAACTCATTGAAGTGTCGATGGATGCAGGGTGATGCTCGATCGTCGCGAGGAAAAGGGTGCGGATATGAAAGATCCGAAGAATTTTGTGCAGGGTGGCAAGCTTTTGAAATTGCTGCTGGTTTTCGTTTTGGTGGTGGGGTTGTCCCCGCAGATTTCGTTTGCCGATGTAGAGAGCGCGCTGTCGAAGACGGACGCGGCGCAATCTCAGTCTCAGGACGCAGACGGCGCGGCATCGGTTCCATCGGATGCAGCCGAAACGCAAGCCTCGCAGGATGCACCTGCTTCGTCGGCCGCTTCCGCAACCTCGACCGAGACAGCTGGCAGCGCCACGAGCGTGACGGCTGGCTCCTCCAACTTGACCACCGGCGACACCCCGGTCGCGTCCGCTCAGGCTGACTCGGGCGACGGTTCCGCATCCGACCTCGCCACGCTCGAGACCGCCGCGCAGGAGGCCATTGACTCCCTGCCCGATGCCTCCACCGCAGGCTTCGCCGTCACGGCCGACACCTACGACGGCTACGTCTCGCAGCTCTCGTCGGCCTCGGACGCCATCGGTGCCTTCGTGTCCGCCGGCGGCGATGATACTCAGCTCGACACCACACGCTACGATGCCCTGGCAGCTGCGCTCACTGCCTACGACGACGGCGGTGTCGTGACGGCGTCATCGTATACCGGCGTCATCACCACCGACTGCCCCTGGTTCACCGTGACCAACATCCAGGCGGCCGGCGTCACGGACGCGAACTTCGCTCAGGCCATATACGACAACGTCGTAGGTACGTCGGTCGACGATGGGTTTTATCAAGATGAGGGTATTCAGAATGCTTATGTGTACGAGTACTACACGGAGCCTCTGGAGATCACGGACTATGCCAGCATCCTCGACTACCTAGAGAGCACGACCAAAACCGGTGTGCAGAAGACGGCCTTCCTCCTCAACTACTATACGGGTACGATCGATGCCTCCAATAAGAAGATCGTGAGCATCGAAGGTATCACCCTGCTGGGTGATGCTTCTATCGACTTGTCCTACAACAAGATCGAGAGCCTCGAGCCCCTTGGCGTGACAGACGAGGAGGCCCCCAAGCTAAGCCGAGGTGTCAGCTTCAATAACAATCCCATCCATGTCTATCCCTCCCATATCGCCGACGTAACGGGAGCGAATGGATATAGTTTCTCGACCAGTCTGCACGTGTTCGGGAAGACACCCCTCAGGTATCACTATGGCGATAAGGCGACGGCCAAGGTCACCCTCGGCGTGAGCAACTGCACTAACAAGTCCTACATCTGGGAGGTTGGTGACGAGAGCAGCGATGTGATAACCAGCACTGGCCAGACGTCTGTCGATGCTCTTGAGATAAGCGTCGACACGATCAAAGGAACCGTCGTGTCGTTCGGAGCGCAGCTGTCTCAGAATGAAACGATCTCGAAAGGCATCTGCATCTACTACACCAATAGGCCGCATAATGATGATGGTGGTTACGATAATACCTCTGCAACAATCCAGCACAACACGATGATCTACGAGTATGGCTGTCCGACCCAGCTCTATGCGACTTTAAAACAGGACGCGACGGTGAAGGTCCTTGGCGGGTTCACGTTCACCAAGACCAACGCCGACAAGACGAAGACGCTTCCCGGCGCCGTCTACACGCTCAAGGATGCAGATGATAACGATGTCACCACCTACTACGAGGTGGACGAAAAAGGCAACAAGACGGAGAAGCCCATCACCGAGGCCATGCTGACCACGGGCGCCGACGGCACCATATCCATCTCGGGACTCCCCGCCGGTGACTACACGCTGGTGGAGAAGACAGCCCCTGCGGGCTACAAGCTGGACACGAACCCCATATCCCTGACCGTGGAGGACGCCACGACCACCACGGCGGTGGACGGCGGCATCAAAACCTTCAACAAGAGCGCGGACGAAACCACCTCTGAGCCTGATTGGTCCGATTCAGCAGCGAGCTCTAGCGGCATATATGTCAAGGCGCTTGTCGGCGACTTGCCGGAGGAGGCGAAGGTCCCGACTGACTATGATAAAGACGCTTCCTGCTTCCTGACCAACAAGAAGATGGGCGCGTTCACCAGCAATGGCATCTACAACGCGAAGGCGACAGCCACCGACTATGCAACAATCAACTCGCTCAAGGCGGAGATCACGGGAACAGGGAGCTACACCGAAAAGGGGACGGTCACGGTGTCGATGATCGATGCCAGTACAGGTAAATCGTCTGTCGTGGGGACATACCAGAAGTTGGCCGATGCGAAGGACTACGTGAACGACCTAGCGGATAAAAGTAAGCTGACCGGTGACGTCACCATCACCTCCAACACGGTGTACATCGAGGACAATACGACCGTCACCACCGAAGGCGACGACCTTGATGCTACCAATACGCCCCTTCCCGTGAACCTGAGCTTCGGTGCCACCAAGACTTTCGAAGGCGGTACGCTCTCGGGCACGACAGGAGATCCCGGCAACTTTGCGTTCACGGTCACGGGCGCCGGGGAGGACGACGCCACGCTCACCAGCCCCGCCTACAACGATGCGGACGGCAAGGTGAGTTTCGGTGACCTGACCTTCACCAAGGCCGGCAAATACACCTTCACCTTCAAAGAGACTGCCGGGGGCGATACGAGCATCACGTATGACACGACGGTGCATACGGTCGTCGTCACTGTAGAGGAGGGCACAGGCGGTCTTTCCGCCACAGTGACCATTGACGGTACGTCGGCGGGCACTTATACCGGCACCGGCACGAACACCGTAGAAACAGATGGGAGTGTCACGAAGAACCCTGCTGATGTGTCTGTAGGCACTTTCCAAAACTCCAAGGTAAAGAAGGAGACCACGCTCTCCATACCTGTTACCAAGACAGTTGCCGGTGAAACACCTGAGACCTATCCCACGTTCACCTATACGCTTTCAGCGGTGACCACGGGAGCTCCGATGCCCGATGCGGCTGGAAGTACCTGCACCACCACCGGTGTCGGCACGGCTTCGTTCGGCAACATCACCTATGACGCTGTCGGGGAATGGGATTATACGGTGACCGAGAGCGTCCCAGCGCAAGTCCCCACGGGATGGACCTATGACAAAACGCCAGTCCAGGTGCATGTATCGGTGACCTTAAAGGATGGGGAACTGGTCGCCGCCGCAACCTATTCCAAAGGCACCGCGGCTCCGACTAGCGCCGCCTTCGAGAACAAATACACCCCGAACGAAAGCTCGGCCCAGGCCTCGCCCGACGTGACCAAGACGATCACCGGCGGCATCACCGAGGGCACCACCATCCCCGACTTCGCCTTCACCCTCACCGCCGCGGCCGGCAACCCGGAAGACGGCTGCACGGGCCTCGCTGCGTCGGCCACGCTCTTCGGCACCGACCTTACCAAGGCATCCGGGTCAAGCAAGACGCTCTCTTCCGCCTTCGGGACTGCCACCTTCACCAAGGCCGGCACCTACACCTACACCATCGCCGAGACCGCGCCCGACCCGCTGCCCGTCGGCTGGACCTACGATAGCGCCGCCTACACCTGGACCGTCGTCGTGTCCGACCACGCGGGCACGCTCCAGGTGGACTCCGCCGCGCTCTCCAAGGACGGCGCCGCCGTCGATGCCGCCACGTTCACCAACGCGCTCTTCACTCCCGCACCCGGCTACACCATGTCCAAGACCCGCGTAACGGCGGCTCCCGCCAAAGACCGCACGGATCCTTCCCAGTACGGCTTCAAGCACGGCGACGAGGTCACCTACAGCGTCACCATCGCCAACACCGGAAACATCGACCTGACCATGGACGTGGCCGACGCCTTCGCCGATGTTTCGTACTTCTCCACACCCGAGGCCACCGAGGTCTCCGGCGACGGCGTGACCGCCTCGACCGCGCTCCCCACCACCGGCGCGGTGAGCGTTTCCATCCCGGTCGGCAAGACCGCCACGGTCACCTACACCGCCACGGTGGCGCAGGATGCGCCGGAAAACCTGGCCGATGCCGCGGCCGACGACGGCATGGGCTACCTCAACACCGCAACCACCACTGATGTGAAGGGAACCTGGACCGATTCGAAGGGCGCCGGGCACACCGTCACCAAGACCGACTATCCCACCGAGCTCGGCGACAAGGACAGCACCGCCCACACGCCGGTGCAGGTGCCCGTCGGATCGACCGTTCAGGCGGACAAGACCGCCGACAAGGCCGACGTCAAGCCCGGCGATGTCGTCAACTACACGATCGTGGTCACCAACGTCTCCGAAGACCCCGTCGAGGGCGTTTGGGTGAAGGACTACGCCCCCGACGGCACCACCTTCGTCAGCTGCGACGAGAGCGGCACCTACGGCATCACGGCCGACGGGCGCTCGTATGTCAACTGGTTCATCCCGACCCTCGAAGGGAGCGGAACCGCCACCTTGTCGTTGACGGTCAGGGTGGACGAATGCCCCGAGGGCACGGCTATCTCCAACACGGCCCTCTACGAGGTGACCGGCACCACCGCGCCGCCCGACTTCACCAAGAATCCTTCGGGCGGGTCGAGCACCACGGCCAAGAGCACGGTCGGATCGTCGACGGCATCGGCCGGCGGCCCTGCAGCAACCAGATCAGCGACCGGATCCGCCAAGACCGGCGATGCGACGCCGGTGATCCCGCTGGCGCTCATAGCCGTGGCCGCAGGCTCGGGTGCGCTCTGTGCCGTGCGGCGCAAGGCGAAGCGTCGCTGATCCTGGCTTCATGGCATCGATGGCCGTCCTTTGCGGCGGCCATCGTGTTTCGGGCCAATGGCTTTCAACGGAAGGATGTTTTGCCTGACGCTCTTCCCGAAAAGGGTCGATTGTCCCGTTCCGATTCGTTTCCCTAGGACGCGGCCAATCAGCCGTATAATCTATCCATGGAACAAATCGCAGGCATCGGCATAGATCTGGGAGGCACCGCCACCAAGGTGGGCGCCGTAGATGCGCGCACGGGCAAGATGCTGTTGCGCACTCAGATACCCACGGCAGATGTCGGCGGCCAGCCTTTTGCAGACTGCTTGGTGCAGGCAATCGAGCGGATGGTCGCCCAGCTGGGCCTGGCGCCAAACAAGGTTGCGGGAGCCGGCTTTGCCATGCCGGGGTCGGTGGTCGGCGGCAGCGTCCCCCTTGATTGCGTGAACGTTCCCGTTCCCGTTTCCGAAGCTGTCGCGGCTGTGGGCCGGTTGATGCCCTCGGTGCCTGTCGCGCTTTTGAACGATGCGAATGCCGCCGCTTTGGGAGAATCATGGTGCGGTGCCGCGCGCGATGCGCGCAGCTCGATTACCGTAACGCTGGGAACGGGCGTGGGATGCGGCGTGGTGCTGGATGGATGGCCGTATGCTGGAGCGCATGGAGCCGCGGGTGAATTGGGCCACTTGTGCGTGGAGCCGAACGAGGGACGTCCATGCCGTTGCGGCGCTTCGGGTTGCTTGGAGCAGTATGCTGCGGCTCCCGGCATGGTTGAGCGCGCCCGCGAGCTGTTGGCGCAGCCGGGTACTGCCAACAGCATCCTTTCCGCATCTACCGATTTAGGCGCGCGCGAACTGTTCGATGCCGCTCAGGTGCATGATGGGGTAGCCTGCATCGTTGTGGCGGAATTCGTCGATCATCTGGGCTTCGGCTTGGCACAAGCCGCCTGTTTGTACGACCCGGCAATCATTGTGTTGGGTGGCGGCATGAGCGCTTCGGCCGATTGCTGGTTGGACGGCGTGCGCGTGGCTTTTGCGTGCCGGGCCTATCCCGCGTTGGCCGACACGCCCGTGGTAGTGGCGGAATTGGGCAACGACGCCGGAGTGGTGGGCGCGGTGCGCTTTGCCTGCGCGCCATCGGATAAGGCGGCCCCCGCCGTCAATCGAAAGTAGGAGCAGGCATGGATATCGATGCGACGCTGAACAAGCTTACCCTCCAACAGAAGTGCACGCTTTTGGCGGGTTCGGATTTTTGGCATACTGCGGGAATTCCCCAGGCAGATGTTCCGTCGTTCATGATCACCGATGGTCCCCATGGGTTGCGCAAGCAAGAGGGGCAAACCGACCACGTGGGATTGAATCAAAGCGTTCCGTCCACGTGTTTTCCTACGGCAAGCGCCCTGGCATGCAGCTTCGACGTCGATCTGCTCCGCATGGTGGGGGCGGCGCTGGGGCATGAATGCCGCAAAGAAGAAGTCGGCGTCATCTTGGGGCCGGGGGCCAGCAGCAAGCGCAGCCCCCTATGCGGTCGCAACTTCGAGTATTTCAGCGAGGATCCGCTGCTCACGGGCTTTTTATCCGCCGCATATATCCGCGGTGTGCAGAGCCAGGGCGTGGGGTGCAGCCTCAAGCACTTTGCGGGGAACAATCAAGAAACCAACCGATTGGTAATCGATTCCGTCATCGATGAACGTGCGTTGCGCGAGGTGTATCTGCGTGGGTTCGAGCTTGCCGTGCGCCATGGCCGCCCTTGGACCGTGATGTGCGCCTACAACCGTTTGAACGGAACGTTTTGCTGCGAAAACCGCAGGCTGCTCACCGATATACTGCGCAAAGAGTGGGGATTCGACGGCGTGGTGGTCACCGATTGGGGCGCGCTGGATAAGAGCATCGAATCGGTTGAGGCCGGTCTCGACCTGGTTATGCCGGGCGTCGACAGTCCCCACCCGGCACGGGTGCAACGCGCCGTTGAAGACGGTACCCTTTCGCAAGCTGCGGTCGATGATGCTGTGCGTCGCATGTTGCAGCTGATCGGTCGCGTGCAGCAGGGTGCCGAGAATCCTGCAGAATACAGCGAACAGCAAAACCTCCAGATAGCTTGCTTGGCTGCTGAAGAAAGCGCAGTGCTCCTGAAAAACGATGGAGTCCTGCCCTTGGGATCCAATGAAGACGTGGCCGTTATCGGGGCTTTCGCCACCCAGCCGCGCTACCAAGGGGCGGGCAGCAGCAGGATCAATCCCACGAAGTTGGACTGCGCGTGGGACGTTTTGCATGCCCGCATGCCGCAAGCGGTATTCGAGTCCGGCTACGATGCCGACACGGGCGCGGCGTCCGAGGACCAGTTGCGCAGTGCCATTCAGGCTGCGCGCGACCATCGCACGGTGCTGCTGTTCGCCGGGCTGCCCGCTTCGTGGGAATCGGAGGGCTTCGATCGCACTACCATGGATATGCCGGCCAGCCAGGTGGATCTCATCCGGCAGGTATGTCGCGTCAATCCGCGTACCGTTGTGGTGCTGCAAGGCGGATCGCCCATGGATACGTCGTGGCGCGACGAACCCGCTGCCATCTTGCTGATGTATCTGGCCGGGTGCCAGAGCGGACGCGCCACAGCCGATTTGCTTTTGGGCGATGCCGTGCCCAGCGGCAAGCTGGCCGAGACCTGGCCGCTTTCGGCTGACGATTCGCCTTGCACGGAGTATCCGTGTTTGGATCACGAGAACCTCTACACGGAAAGCCTGTTCACAGGGTATCGCTACTATGACACCGCCAAAAAAGATGTGGCTTTTCCCTTCGGGTTCGGGTTGTCGTACACCGATTTCGCCTACCGCGACCTTGCGGTGGAAAAGCGCAATGGCGTGTTGCAGGCATCGTTCACCGTTGCCAATGTCGGTCGCAAAGCCGGCAAGGAAGTTGTCCAGCTCTACATCACCCCCTGCCATCCCGGCGTTCCCATGGCGCGCCAAACGCTCCAGGCGTTCGCCAAGATAGAGCTGGCCCCGGGTGCGCAGCATCGCGTAGAGTTCAAGTTGGGCAGCCAAGCGTTTTCCTATTGGGATGTCCAGGCAGGCGAATGGACGGTGGAGGCGGGCGATTACGAGATTCGCGTGGGCTCGTCAAGCCGCGATATCCGCCTGCGTGCCACGGTTGCCATGCGCGGAACGCCGCGCGCGACCATCGACGAGAAGCTGCGCTGCTATTACGCTCCTTCCGAATTCACCTTCGACGTGGATTCTTTCATGGCGTTGTACGGCCGTGCGCTGCCCGACCCTGTGCCCGTGCTTCCTTTCACGGAAAATTCCACCATTGCCGATGTGTCTGACACCATGGTAGGGAAGGTCATCCGCCATTATTCCAACAAGCAGCTGGCCCAGACCGGCAGCGACGAAGAATCGCGTCGGATGATGGCGCAGATGATGGATGGATTGCCCCTGCGCAACCTTGCCATGGGAGGCGTCGCGCCCCATGTGATTGAAGCCGTCGTGCTTCTGGCCAATCGCCACTGGTGGCGCGGAATAAAGGCGCTGTTGGGAAAAAGCAGCACGTAAACCGCTGCGTCCAAGGAAAAGAAGCGGGCAAACCATCGCGCCCAGGCAAGGCAGCGCGTAAACCGTCGCGTCTGGGGAAAGCGCGACGTCAACCATTGCGCCCGGGAAACCGGAACGTAAACCGCTGCAGCCAGAGAAACGGAGCAGGCAAACCATCGTACCCAGTGAAAGCGGCGCGTGAACCGCCGCGCTCGAGAAGGCCAGCACGCAGACCGCCGCGCTCGGAAAATAGCACGTAAACCGCTGCGTCCAAGGAAAAGAAGCGGGCAAACCATCGCGCCCCGGGTTTTTTAACAAAAAGCGGCATAATCCGCGATTTTTCGGCTGCATTTTTCTCGAAAAAAATTGTGACCTGGGGTTATGCTCTCGCAACTAGCGAAAGCAGTCTAAGAAATCGCGGATTATGCCGCTTTTTGTTAATTTTTGAGGCTTCCCCGATGCATCTGGGCGAATGGGCATGAATAAAGACGATCTGCGGATGCAGCTTGCGACCTTCGGGGCGCCGGGCGCTGCACTGAGGGAGGTTGGCGCTCCAGATCGCGGCCTCAGATGGACTGCCTGGCATCGCCCATCGGTCAATTTCGCGCGACTCCAGTTTGGGAAGAGATGCGCGACTCCGAAACGCAAGACGAGCCGCCAAGGGTGGGATGCGGGTCCTGTTGTCGGTCGACTGGGTTAGCTTGTGGAAAACGCAAGACGATCCGCCAATGGAAAGATGGGTCCTGCTGTCGGTCGACTGGATTAGCTTGTGGAAAACGCAAGACGACCCGCCAAGGGGGAGGCGGGTCGTGGGTAGAAAAGGGAAGCGGCGGGGAGGGGTGTTGAGGGGAAGTCCCCGCCGCTACAGGGACAAGTTCATAATACTGTCGCCTATTCCGAATTCAACCCTCGCCATGGCATCACAACGAAAATGCGGTCGCATCTACACCATATGGTGTAGCTACACTTTCCAAGACGTACTGACACTTAAAAAATTTTAAGGAAACGGTTGAAAAGCAAGCTGTGATTCACGTGTCGAACGGCAGGGAAATCAACTGAGGGCACGTAGATTCCGGTAGGTCTGCCGGACGCTTCCGAATGGCTCAGACTTCTGCCAGGGCGTGGGCTTCGGCGATGGCTGCTTCCAGCGCTGCCTTGTCGTTGCTGCTGAATGCATAGTCGACTTGTTGGATGCCTGTGGCATCGTCAAGCTGCTCTACGCGCGCAAAATGCAATTCCACCTTGTCGAACCCACCGTCGAGTGCGGCCGCCGCATAGCACTGGGCTTGCAGTTGGTGTTTGGCCGAAAGGAGGTCGGCGGTTTCGCTGGAGTCGCCACCCGTTTTGTAGTCGACAACGAACGCACCTCCCGAACCATCGGAGCACAGGAGGTCGATTTCGCCCTCAAGATAGAATCCGTCGACGTTCAGCGTGAAGGGAACCTCAGGCTGATGCAGCGGGAACCCAAGAGCCCGTGCGCACAGTTCGCTTTGCGTCCAGCGCATGAAAGCGGCCTTCAAACGATCTATGTCGCGCACGCCGTAGGCGCGGGCAAGTCGATTCAGGTCGATGCCAGCCGCTGCGGCGGCGATTGCCTGAGCATCGGCGGCGGCCGGCGCATGCCAAGCCAGCAGTTCGCAAGCTCGATGAAGGGCGCTGCCGAAATCCGTGGCCGCATCGGCGTCATTTGCGCGCCGGGATGAGCCTTCGTCTTCAAGCTCCATGTGCACCGCATCTTCGATGGCTGCTGCGGGCAGATGCGCGGCCAACGACGAGTAGCTGCAGAAATCCGCTCTACTGGAAAAGCTCCGTAAAACGAGCGGCGCGACTTCGGTCAATGGAGGGATCACGATGGGCTCTTTCCCGATGCTGCCACTACCATCCAAGTCGTCGATTTCATCATCGGCTTGGGCGGCTCCAGCGCTATCATCCGCATCTGGAAAAGCGGCTATGACGGTTGTTCCGGCCGATGCGGTGGCAGCCGCGCAAGCGCCGCCGTCATCACACGTGCCGCGGCCCCCGGCTCCGTCGGCGTTCGCATTTGCGGCATCCGCATCATCGTCGGGGGTCGAACGTACATCCAGATAGGTGTAGCGCAGCGTTCGCGTTCCATCGAAAGCCATTGTCATGCTCTCTTGTGGAAGATCCTCGCTTTCGCCCATCAGCGCCTTGCGCACATCGTCCATCACGCCAGGATAGTTCTGCTTTTTGCTGCTCTTCGAAAACCCGTGGACCAGACTGACTATCAGCGCCTCGCTGGCTCGAGTGAGTGCCACGTAGAACAAGCGCCGGCGCTCCATCAGGTCTTCTTCAACGTTGCGCGCATCCACCATCGCGCGCAATGCGCCTGGCGTCTGCCGGTCCATAAACGCGCGAAAATCATCATGGCTCATCTGGAAAAAAGGCTGTGGAAGCTTAGGCGTCCACGTGCAGCCGCTCCCGCCGGGCAAATCAGGGAATTCGTCGCTGCCCGGGCCCAAGGAAAGATGGCATACGTCGATGTCGGTAAGCGTGTGCAGCGCGCTTCCATGGCGCCCTGCGGCATAGAAATCGCCCACGGCCACCACGGGGAACTGCAAGCCCTTCGAAGAATGGATGGTCATGATGCGCACCGCCCGCCCGCCTTCGACGGAAAGCGCGCCGGGTTTTTCGCCGCCGTCTTCTTTCATGGCATCCATCATCTGCGACACCTGTCGCAAATCGCTTCCAGCGGTTTGCTCGGCCTCTTGCATCAGACGGACGAACTTGATCACGTTGCCGGCTTTCGCCTGGCCTTCCACTCCTTGATGCTCCATTCGGGCGAGCCATCCGGATTCCACCAGCAGGACGGAGAACACGCGGCTGGGCGTTTCGGTCCCCGCTCGATTCCATGCGCGTCGAAGCACGTTGCAAGCATGGATCAGCAGGTTGGAAGGTTGTCCCACCAGGTCGGTTCGCTCCAGGATGGTCGTCGAGATGTCTTGGCGGCGCGGCAACGGTTCGGTTTCCGCCTTGACGGTGGCCAGCAGCAGAAGGTCATCGCTTGAAACCGGCAGCATTTCGCTTGCCAGCAAGGGCAGCAAGCTGGCCGAGTCGTTGGCGCAGGCCAGGGTATGCAGCAGGTTGAGGCACAGCGTGATTTCGTCTGATTCGAAGAATCGGCTGCCACCCGCCACTACGCATGCCAGTCCGCGAGCGCGCAATTCTTCGGCATATACGGAAGCATTGGTCATGCGGCCCAGCAGCACCACCATGTCGCCGGGGCTTTGCCCGGCATCGCGCAGCTCGGCGAACCGTTCGGCGATATGCGCGGCCGAGGCGCGCACTCCCTGCTTGCCTCCGCGATACGCGTGTTCGGTCAGTGCCACTTCGATGCGCGGGTCATCGCCGCCCCGATAGATGCTTTTGCGTGGCTGCGGATCCAGGTCGAGGAAGTCTTCCACGAAGTATCCGTCCTGCCCGCAGATGGTCCTCACGAAGCCCAATATGTCGGGATCGCTGCGGTAATTCGCCTTGAGTTCTTTGCGCAGCGCGCCCACTCCCGGCGAAGCCATATGGGCCTTATGCTGCAAATACACGTTCACATCGGCGCCTTGGAATCGGTAGATGCTCTGCTGCGCATCGCCCACGGTGCACAGGTGCGCGCAATCTTGCCCGGCGATGCTGCTTATCATGTCGATCTGCAGTTGGCTGGTGTCTTGGAATTCATCCACCATTTGCAGGCGGAAGCGGTTTCGGTATTCCGCTGCGATGTCAGGACGGTCTTGAAGCAGCTTCATAGTGGCGCGTATGAGGTCGCTGGGATCTATCATCCCGTTTGCGTGCTTCGCTTCGTCATAGCGATTTTGCACAGTACGGGCCAACAGCAGCAGCGCATCTTCGCGCGGGCGCATCGCGCGCTGGCGATGCTCGATGGCTATCTGCTTGGCGGCGATCTTGATTCCCTGGGATGTCTGCAGCCGGACATCGTCTTGTTCGTCGTAATCGTCGCCGCGTTGCTTGGCGGAAAGCTGCTCTTTGGTCGGAAAGCTCAAAGCGCTCACGCAGGCCGCAACCGCATCCCAGTCATCGGCAAGCCCTTGTTCGCGCAAATGGCGCACTTCGGCGGCGCCTTGAGCGCACAGATCGGCCGATCCTTTGCGCGTGAGCACCTGTTCGCCCGTTTGCAGCAAGGCCTCAAGCTGGCGCACCAATTCGGTCGGGTCCTGCTCGGTGTGGGAACAGCGCATCGCGTCGAGCCCGTCGGTAAGCGAAGCCGCATCGGCCAGCAAGGTGTTGAGCATGGTTCGCAGGCTGAAGGTGCCGTAAACGTCGAACAGTTCGTCGATGCCCGCCGCCGAACGCACGGCTTCGTCGTTGAGTGCGGCCTCGATGGCGATTTCCATCAACTGCTGTTGCCGAGGGCCCATGACCAGCTTGAAATCGGGATCGATGCCGGCTTCGAGCGCATGGGCGCGCATGATGCGGCTGCACATGCCATGGATGGTGGATATCCAGGCACCGTCTACTTTGAGCGCTTGGTCCACCAAACCGGAGCGCCGCAAGGTCTGTCGGACGCGCGTTTTGATTTCGGCGGCTGCGGCATCGGTGAACGTGATGATGAGCACCTGGTCGATGTCGTCCAAAAACGGTCCGCTCTCAGGGTCGAAGGCATATGCCAGACGCTGCGTGAGCATGAACGTCTTGCCCGACCCCGCGCCGGCGCACACCAGCAACGGCCGCTCCAGGCATTTGGCGCAATCGCGCTGATCGTCTGTCAGGTCGCTCAAGTCCATCAGGCCCTCTTCCGTTTGGGGCAGACGGCCACGGGGCACCATTCGCATACCGCATCGCTCAGCGGGTCGGGATGCACATCGCCTTTGGCCAACGCCTGCATCTTCTGGGCCACCAGATCCTCGCTCTCGTCGATCAGCTGGGCGAATGTTCGGATATCGGCGAAGGGGGCGCGGCAGCGGTCGCGTTTGGCATCCGTTTCGAAGGGAATATCTCCCAGGTCGAGCACGTCGCCGTCCCAAGCACCCGCGAACGACTGGGTGAGCGGGTTGAGGTACAGCGCGGCTACCACAGGGATTCCCATCGTGCGCTGTATGGCCTGCGCATATACCAGAGCCTGCATTTTGCGGGGCAGCGCGAACGATTCGGGCTTATCGTCGTGAAGGAGGTAGTCGGGGTTCAGCGACGTCTTGTAGTCGATCACTACGGCCAAGTTGCGGTCCCGATCGATGTCGATGCGGTCTATCTTTCCCACAAGGTTGCCTCCGGCGTAACGTATCGGCGCGGTTTCGCCATAGCTCCACTCGAAATACGTCGGGGTGAACGTCGGCAGCATTCGTGCTTCTACATCCAGGTACGCAACGAGTTTTTCAAGCAGCCCATCGCGCGTTTTTGCTTCCCAAGCATTGGCGGGCACGTAACGCGTGCTTCTGCTGTTGGGAGCGATTTCGAACTGATAGGCGGCTTCTTTGGCAAAAACCGTGCGCAGCAGCGCGCGGGAATCAGCAAGATTATCGGGCGTCACCCTCTCGACCCCCGATGCCTTCAAAGCGCCGTGGAAGCGGTGCAGCACTTCGTGGACGAACGAGCCCCGTTCCGCCGGTCCGAATCCTTCGTCGGGAATCTTGGCGTAAATGCGCCGCTTGGCAAACCATTGGTAGGGGCATTCCAGATACGATTCGATGGCAGAAGGCGAAAGGTCCAGGCCCTCGAAGGTGCGACGTGAATACAGGCGCTTTGGCATGACGTACGGGGCCAGATCGGCGCTGAGGTGGCCCGCCACGGGCGCCGGCACCGAAGTGCCGCGCGGCTCAGGCTGTCCGGTGGCGTTGCGAACCAGAGCTTCTTCGCCGACGGTGCGGGCAAAGGGTGCCAGGCGACGCGGTGCGCCCAGAAGATCGTCGTAGTCGGAAGCGCCTTCCAAATCTTCGGTGTAGCAGTCCATCATCTCATCGAAGACGGTGGCGGCGGTGGCGGCTTCGGAGGTTCCCGTGTGCAGGCTTCGTTGCAAAACGATGGCCGATTGCGCGCATTCAAGTGCGCGGGCGAATATAGCGCGGGCATGCGCAAGCGGATCTTGGGTGCCGGCCGCATCCATCTTCGAGAGCAGCGTTTGCAAAGCGTCTTCGGGCGCTTTGACCGGGTAGGATTCGGCATTCAGCTTGCATGCGACAAGCGCTTGCGTGCTAGAGGCGGGCAGTGATGCGGCATCGTCCAAGGTCATGAACGCGATGCGCGGGGCTTCACCGGTTGCGCAGCGGATCTTCACCCGGCCGTTGCCGGTCAGCTCCAGCGCGCGCAGGGCATCGACGCCGACGGCCTCTGCCGCCGCGAACACCGTGCGCAGCGCATCGATGGCCGCAAGCTGGGTTTGCAGGTAGATGGGCTTCGACGCAAAGCGGCGCAGGGCGAAGGCCTGCAGGCAGTCGAGCGCCGCCGCCAGTTCGCCGCGGGCCCATAAGTCGGGGACGCCATGGAGTTCGTCGGCGAATTGGGCGGCGGCATCGTCGAGCACTTCGTTCGCCGTCAACAGTCGGTTGCCTCGGTGATAGAAGTCGTCGCGAAACGCTTGCTTGCGGGAAACTCCAGCCATGGGATTGAGGGAAAGGTCACCTGCCAGCGCATGGTCTACCGGCTGGGCGGCGGCATCGGCGGCTTGCGCCGTCAATTCCGAAAGCTGGAGGGCAAGGCGTGCGGCATCGATGCCCAGCAAGGGTTTCGACCCCTGCACGCTGCAGGCGAGGTCCCGGGCGTCCAGCCGGTCGGCAAGCGCTTCGAACAGAGCGAGCGGGTCGGGGGCGCATACCGTCACGGTCCCGTCGGAAAATTCC
This sequence comes from Eggerthellaceae bacterium, assembly GCA_040774885.1. Lineage (GTDB taxonomy): Bacteria > Actinomycetota > Coriobacteriia > Coriobacteriales > Eggerthellaceae > JAXGTO01. The sequence goes on from JAXGTO010000025.1 coordinate 32,462, forward strand.
TTCGATACGTCTTCGATGACATCGCCGATAAGACGCTCATCGGCAGAGGGCCCGGCTGCCAGAGCCAGGCGAATCGCCCCGTGGGGCTGCAGGGGTTCGTCGTCCGCAGTGCGACGATACAGCATTCGAGCCATGACGCCCAACTCGCCGTCGTCATGCGGGCGTTCCAGCGCCTCATTGCGCAGCACATGCGCGTCGACGGAATCGATGAATTGCCGATGCAGCTTCGGTTGCGCCGCGCCCGGCGTATCCAAAACCAAGAAGCGGTATCCGCTGAGTGCCGGCAGTTTCAACAGAAGGGGGATCGCCTGGCTTGGTTCGATCAGATCGTTGCGGTCGAGCTGCGCGCTGTAGGTTTCCAATGTGCGCACCGCCGCGGCTTCGGCGGGGGAAAGCGCCGTGTCTTCGCCTTCGATAAGCGGCAGCGCGGTTTTGGCGGCGCGCGCCAGCAGTTCCACCGTTCCCGCCCTTTGGGGGAGGCTCGGCTGGTCGCTCAACGCTTTCCATAGCAGCATGCGCCGCAGTGCGTCGTCTATCGGCTGCCGGCCGTCTCCGTGCAGGTTCCAAAGGTCGGTGATTGCGGCATTCAGGGTGGAAACGGTTGCGCCGAACCCTGCGTTGCGCGCAGCAAGGGCGCGCCGGGTTTCCATGGCTGCCGGGGCATCGACTACCACCCAGGGTCGTTTGCCGTCGGCCAGCGCTGCACCCACGGCTTGGGCCAAAGCGTCAAGAAGCGCTTCGGAATGGGGGAATATGGCAGCGGTTTGAGGCATGGCATTCATTGTACCCGAGCGCATCGCTGCATGCGGACGCCATTGCGGGGCAAGGAGTGCGAGGTCTATATCTTTTGCTTGAAGCATCGTCCGATATGTCTGCGTGAGAGGTTTCGCAGCGAGCAAAGGGGCCACTCGTCGCGCTTGTTTCGTTGCGTGATGCAACGGCAGGCGTCGCTGTTCGGCGGATTGAATACTCAGCCACCCGTTCTTGGGCAAAAAAGCCCATCTACCGCTTTAGGTATGATGTGACTAATCCCTTTGAACCGAAAAATAGGACGAAATCACCCAAATATCACCCTTAGGGGGTGCTGTGCCGGGCTGTTTTCCGTGGCATAGTAAGTTTACGGAATCGCGGATGACCTCCTCCCTCCCTCAGTTCATCCGCACCGTTGGGAGTCTGTTGAGACTCTCCTTGGCTCCGGGCGCATCCTCCCTCCCTCTCTGATGCCTCGCATCCGCGCCCGGAGCCCCTCTCTCCTTCGACGCATCGAGGGGCTTCAGTGCGTAGAGGAAAACGAGTAGCGATTCTTTCCCATTTCCTTGGCTTCATAAAGAGCTTCGTCGGCGGCGGCATAGAGCTCGTCGTAGTTTCGTTCCTTGCCATCCGAAAGTGCGATTCCCACGCTTACGCCCAATTCCTGGACGCCGGGATCGAAACGGCCTTTGAGTTCCCTGACTTCGTTCACGAGGCTCGAAGCTTTTTCGCTAACCACTTCGCGCCAGGGTTGGCCGGGCATGAACACGGCGAACTCGTCGCCGCCCAAACGTCCCAGGATGTCGGTCGACCTGAACAGCCGGCTCATCCGCATGCCCATTTCGCGCAGCAGTTCGTCTCCCTGCACGTGACCCAAGTTGTCGTTAACGGCCTTGAAATTGTCCAGATCCAGCATAAGGAAGGCGCCGCCGTCGCTCTTCGACTCGAGCAGCGAAGTAACGTGGCGGACGAATCCGCGACGATTCATCAGGCCGGTCACCTCGTCGGTGTCGGCAGCTTGGGCATAGGCGCGTTTGAGCTTCTGCTCGCTTTGCAGTTCGCGTTCGAGCTGGCGTTCCACATCGATTTCGCGCAGCAGCCCGATGATGCGCGTGATGGTGCCTTCGTTGTCGGGAAGGCTTTGGTAGCGCATGCGGAACCAGCGGCTTTGGTTGCCCACCAAATCGATGAAGAGATCGATGGTGCCGTTGCTCGGTTGCATTTGGGCGGTTTCAAGCGTGCTCATGAAACTGCCCCAGCCAGCCAGATGCAGCAATTGCCGTTTTTCCATGAAGGCGTGGTTGACGCTTTTCGAGCCGTGGCTCGGACGTGAGAGATTCACCATGTTGAGGGTGTCTTCTTTAACGTCGAAGTCGAACAGCACGTCTTGCGATCCATCTATCACCATTCGGTAGAGCTCCGTCTGACGATTGAGGGTTTCGCGCATTTCCACATGCTGGGTGATGTCGGTGAAAGAAGCGCTGTAGAACACGTCGTCGCCATCGTGGAATGCCTGTGCATATACCAGGCACCAGAACTTGCGGCCGTCCAGCGTTTGCGAAGGCAGTTGCCAGCTTTTGCGGTGGCCCTCGTCTGGGGCCAGTTCACCCAGACGCTCACGCACGGTGGGGATGCACTTTTCCAGCAATTCATCGACGCTGATCGAATCCAGTTCGTCGGCGTCAAGGCCCAAACCGCGGATCATCTGGCTATTTGCAAACAAGCCGGTCGGCGGGCCGTCTTTTTGCGCCTTGAACAGAGCCATGCCCACAGGCGTGTTCTCCATCATGCGACGCATGGCGTCATCAAGTTGTTTCGATAGATTCATATCACGTTTCCAAGCTACGGTACCGTGCACCATTTGCGTGGTGCAACACCCTTGCCGCTTCCCCGTCTCGGGCGTTCGATGTGCTTGACTATACACCCTTATAGTGACTTTGTCTCATTTATGGCTACAATTCGTTTCCATGTTCTGCACTGCGGGGTCCAACTGCAATACAATGGGAGCATTCAGGTCGAAGGAAGGATTGGCATGGAAGGCAATGAGGCGCTGCTCGTAGCCAAGGCGCTCAAAAACGGCGCTGCGGACAAGACCAGCAGCAAACGGCTCAAGCAGATCATCCACATCCTGTGGGAACACGATCTCTATAAAGGATTCACCCCCGAACGTCTGGTGGCGGCCATGCAGGAATTGGGTCCCACATTCGTCAAAATCGGTCAGATGATGAGTTCGCGCACCGACATCTTCCCCGAAGCCTATTGCCGCGCTTTCGCCACCTTGCGCAGCAATGCCGAGCCCATGAGCTTCGAAGAAGTGGAAGCGCGCCTCAACGAAGAGTACGACGGCGATTACACCAAGGTGTTTCGCCGTGTGAACAAGCGACCGCTGGGCAGCGCTTCGGTGGCCCAGGTGCACAAGGCCGTGCTGCGCCATGGCGGCGATCTGGTGGCCATCAAAGTGCAGCGTCCCGGGGTCAAGGCGCGGATGACCGAGGACATCGAGCTGCTGCGACGGGCCAACGACCTGATGGAAGTCACGGCTGCGCAGATGGGCGAGGGCGGCTTCGACGTGTCCGCCTTCGTCGACGAGCTGGAGCGCACTGTGCGCGAAGAGATAGATTTCCGCGTCGAGGCTGCAAACCTGCGCGATTTCCGCGCAAACAACGAAGACGAGCCCGAAGTGTCGTCGCCTGCCGTTTATGACGACCTCACCAGCGAGACCATTCTGGTGATGGAATATGTCGAAGGGCCCGAGATCGGCGAGATCGACAAGCTTAAGGCCCAAGGCGTCGACTTGCATCATCTGGGCGACATCATCACGCACAACTACATCAAGCAGCTGCTCCATGACGGCCTGTTTCACGCCGATCCGCACCCCGGCAACATCATCGTGGTTGAAAACGGCATCGAGTGGATCGACCTTGGCATGGTGGGACGCCTGAGCGAAAACGAGCGCGGGTTGCTGCGCAAGCTCTTCTACGCCGTGGCCAGCCGCGATGCGCAGGAGCTCAAGAACATCCTTCTTGTTTGGGGACGTGCTACCGGCGAGGTCGATCACGGCAAGCTGCTGCTCGACTTGGATGCCATGATCAAACGCTATGCATCCGACAGCATCGTCGACATCGACTTGGTGGCGGCTTTGGGCGACTTGCTGACCCTCATTCGCGGGCAGCATATCTCCATGCCGCCCAGCTTCACCATGCTGGCGCGTGGCATCATGACTTATGAAGGAACGCTCGAAGCCATCGCGCCCGACCTTTCCATCATAGGGACCATCAACGAGTACCTGCGCGATACCTTGCTTGATAATCTGGACATCGAAGGCGAGGTGCAGGATACCCTTTTCGGTCTGCGCAAACTTGCGCACAAAGCCGTCAACATCCCCAGCCAGCTCTCCGACTTGCTCGACATGCTGGCCAAAGGCGAGATGCGCGTGCAAGTAGGCGTACGCGATCTGGAAAAGCCCCTGCAAAAGCTTTCCAGCACCATCGATCGCGCCACGTTGGGCATGATCGTGGTCGGGCTCTTCATCGGGTCGTCGCTGCTATGCACCACCACCATGGAGCCGCGCATCCTAGGTGTGCCGATGATCGGTTTCTTCGGTTTCTTGGGAGCGTTGTGCCTGTCGATCTACATAGTTTTCAAAGGCCGCCCTTGACGCGCTGGTGCACCGCAGCTTCACCCTTGCTTCGCGCGTTCCTGAGCGCCAGTGCGGTGCGGCGCTCAGCCGGGGGAATCTGCGGCGCCCCAGCGCGTCAGGGCCCGCAGCGTCCAGTCGGGCGGGCGCTTCCACCCTTCCTCCTCGCTTACGCAGCGCCAGTGCGCTGCGCTCGTCGGGTGGGCGGAATCACTCCGCCAGAAGCCCTCAGAGCCATGGGGCCATGCAGCTTCCCCTTGTTTCGCGCCTTCCGTAGCGCCAGTGCGCTGCGGCGCTCAGCCGGGCGAATCTGCGGCACCCCAGCGCGTCAGGGCCCGCAGCGTCCAGTCGGGCGGGCGCTTCCACCCTTCCTCCCTGCCTCGTTCTCGCTATCGAACGCGAGGTTTGGAATTCGTGCCGTACCTCTCTTTTTATATGAATCCAAGCGAAAAACGAAGTATGGCATCGACGTCTGGGCTCACCGTTTCTGCGAACTGGGCAAACGCAACGGCCGACCAATGCGTTGGTCCGAAATACCTCGCATTTTCGTGCCATACCTCGTTTTTCGTTCGGGTAATTCAAAAAAGCGAGGTATGGCACGATTCGGCTGTCAATGACGCCGACTAACGTCCAAGGCCTTGATTCGCAAAGGGGTCCATGGGTTTGCCCCGCATCCG
>JAXGTO010000026.1:0-35662 GCA_040774885.1 Eggerthellaceae bacterium
ACGCGCGCGCCTTGGCCGAAGAGGTCATGCAGATGCAGACCGCCACCGAAGTCTACGAGCGGCTCAAGGCCGCCGTGGAAGGCCGTGAATAGCCGCGCTACAGGTCCAGACTACGTGCGAGCATTCCGCCCCTATCGAACCTGGAACGCATCCTGTCCGATGCCAGGTATAAACTGACGCAGGTTGGCACTTGCCTGCAGATTCTGCCCGGTTTGCAAGCAGGAGTGACGAAGGAGGGAAGCGGAGTGATCTTCTATTATTGGAAAGAGAACGTTCTTGGATTGTCGATCGATGGGAAAGAATCGGAAGTGCTCTTCCCCGAGAAATCGAATATCAATCTCGCGATCAGCGAAGACAGACGCTATCTTGCCGCTGCCAGCACTAGCCATATATACGTCTTCGATATGTCTGACCATACAATGATGTCGAAGGCAGACGACAGCCTTCTCTGGCTATACTTCGACAGCCGTAGCCGTCTTTACTATTCCGATAGAAGGTCCATCAACCGATGGGACCTTGCCCTGGGTGAAGACGTGTGCTTGGCATCGTTTCCGCATGCCGTTTATGGACCGCAGGAACTGAAACTGGACCCGAGCGAACGGTACCTGTCGTTCTGCCGGTACCGCTCGTATGTATATCACACGTTTCTTCTGAAAATCGATTCCGGCGAGCTCACCGATCCAAAGATAACTTCCCCCAGCTGTTTTTGGCAGGATGATAAACATCTTTTCTGGTCCAGCTACACCGGTTACAAAAGCATCAAAACTATGAACATAGAGACAAATGAAAAGAGAACGGTTGTCGGAGGTTATAAATCGTTCATCAGAAAATGCAGCAAGGAGGATAGGGAACGTCTCGGCGCTTTTGCTTCGCTTGTCCAGCCGACCTTTGACGTAGGTCTGCTGGGATTGCAGAACAATCGGCTGATATTCGAGTTGTTGTTGCATCAATACGACGAAGGCGGAATCCGATTCGGCGGCGCCAGGACCGATCTATGGTCATGTAGAGAGAACGGTTCGGACATAAAGTACCTCTATCCCCTCGTTGAAGAGAACCTGCGTCCCTATCATGAACTGCTGGAGGACGGCTCCTATTATGGCATCTATCAGGATGGACGCCCCGTGATCATAAGCGACGGTCCTGCGAAACAGCTAGACAAACCGTGGCTCCCCCTTGTACGCAATGGAAGCCATAGAGGGTGAGGGCAGTTTATGAGCTTCGATATATTTGCTTTTGAAAAGCAGGACGACATCAAAACAACGCAGGACGCGCTTCTGCTCATGTATAAATTCACGGAATACGCCGAGCAGAAAGACTACGACTCTTTGACCGGTTGTTCGGCATCAATTGCAGAGTGGGCAAAGATCATGTTCCAAAAGTTTCCGCCGATGAACGGGGTCAATGCACTGCCGGATGAAATCGCTTTTGCAAACGAGGATTCCGAAAACCACTTGACGGATTACGCTCTGGGCGAGCATGCAGCGTATTGCTCATTTTCCACTACGGTTGCCGAAGAAGCATCCCAATATGCTCTTTCCGCGGCCGATACGTGCGGGTTGCGTCTTTATATTCCGGGCCTTGGCATCGTGTGCGAAACGCCCGTCATGGTGCAGGCGCTTGCCACAGACAGCGGCATGTGGGGCCTGTGGGATTACAGTGAGTATCAAAACATCGACTCCTATGACGAATGGGAACCTCTGTTCTGCGAAGACGAGACGATCCTGAGCCAGATAGCAAAAGAGAAGTTCGTCCCGATCTATATCCATTCTGATGGCTGTTTGCAGTTTCAGGTGCAGATCGATCTGCCGCTCAACGATCGTGAGAAGAAGTGCCTGATCGCCCAGTCCCAGCCCTATCTTTTCTCATCAAGTGGAAAAGCGGTTCTGTCAGGTATAGAAGCCATCGGCAAAAACGTCAGCCCCCAGAGGGGACTGCTGTTCGATCTTCCCGCCGGCAAATACGCCGTCACCGTCAGCATGCTCAACTGGCATAAGGAAACGGGCACAGTGCAAGAAGATGGCAAGCCGGCCCCGAATACGCTGCCCGACTTTATCGTCTCCATTTCTTCCGATGCGAAAGAAGACATGCGATACAGGCAGGATGTCGAAACGTTCGACGACCTGCTTTACGACGATATGCCCGACGCTGAACGAGATCCGGCAGAATCTGGGAACCTGAACGATGCTGCGGCAAATCAGGATCCCGCAGAGGTTGCAGCACGATATCTGGAGAAAGCGAACCGGGGAGATACAGAGGCGATGTACCTCTTGGCAGGTTCATACGAACAGGGGCTTGGAGTAGCGCGCAACGATGCCGAAGCCTTCAAGTGGTGCTGGAAGGCGGCAGAAATGGGCCATGCTGGCGCACAGTTCAACATGGGCGTGCTATACAAACGAGGGAATCTTGTCGTACAGGATTTTGCCGAAGCCGCGAAATGGTACAGGTTGGCAGCCGAACAGGGAGTCGCGCAAGCGCAGGATTCCCTAGAGCATTGCGAGAAGGTGATTGCGGAGCAATCCGAGGAGCAGACGGGTTCTGATATACGACTAGGTGACGGCGTCATCAGGGAGCCTCGAGCAGACGGTGACGTCGCGCAGATGGCACTTGCCCTGCGCGATATGGTCGCGGACAGATTCGGCAACCGGGTCTCCGACTTCTGCCTCGATGAGGTCTGCGAGGTTCCGGGGCACCCGTCCTTCTCCCTCTCCCTCACTGCCTACGGCTGCCTCCCGGTCACCGCGAGCTACAGCGCTGGCAGCGTCAGCTTCAGCGTGCCCGCAGGCGATCACCCCGCCGACACGCTGAAGACCTCCCAGGACGGGAGCAACTGGTCTGATATGGAATTCGACGCCCTCCTCGACGATGTCGAGGGCGAGCTCGAGCTGAGGCTGACTGACAGGTGGCTCCGGGCGCGGCCCTGGGAGGAGAGCCCCGCCGAACAGCCGACCGGCAGAGGCATGGGAGGCAAGGACAACCTCGCAAGGGCACTCGCCCTGCGCTCGGCGTTGATCTCCGGCCTGGACACCGCCGCATCCGACATCCGACTGCTCGGCTGGGACGGCCCCCAAGGATCAAAGTTCTCGGTCGTATTCCTCGCCTATGGGCTCTGGCAGGTGAGGGCTAACTACGACGAGGGGATGTTCGGCCTCTGTGTCGACTTCGGCAAACGCGGGGTCGCCATCGGCGGCAGGGGTTGGTGGGATGCGTGCGACCCGGACGCCGTGGTCGGCGTCCTCGCCGACTCGCTCGAGCTCCGAACCCCGGATGCCTGGCTTTCCGCCCGGAGCTGGGAGAATCTTCCCTCCGGAGACGAGGAGGCCTTTGGCTCCGGGACGCAGTTGTGGCGGCAGGGCGTCGCACCCGGGACGGAGACCGATATGCGCATCGACGCGGGTCCCGCCCGAAAGGAACTCGCCTCCTACGGCCTCTCGGACAGAGACGCCTTCGAACTGATCAGGGGCCGCGCCCTTTCGGATGGGCTCGCAGCCGGAAAGCGAATACGCCTCGTCGAGGACCCAAACTCCGCCGCCTGCTTGGGAACCACAACACGCGAGCTCTGGGAGAGGATGGCCCGCGCTACCGGGATCTCGACGCTGAAGAAAGAGGGGAAGACATGGCTGCCCATCGCATGAGCGACTCGATTGGGAGAGCCATCGTCAGCTATGCAAGCGCAGGAATATCCTGAACGTGACGAAAAGACGGTGGCGGAGCAATCAAGGGGCAAGCAACATCTGCAGTAGGGCTTGCCTATATGCCCGAGCGGATCATCGCTTGACACCCTGCTTCATCTTGAACGGAACGGGGTCGGGTTCTTGCAATTGGAAATAGCCGATGGCATCGGCGACGATGTCGTAAAGATCGTCATCGACGTAAGCCAGCATGCTCACGTCCACATCCGCATCTGAAATCTCTCCACTGCGGAATCGCCGTGAATAGTTACCGCAATCTTTGATACGGTTCATCGCCAAGGCTATCTTCTCTTTCTCGACAGGCAAAAAGTACGCCTTGGAGCAGAGCGTATCCTTGATGAAGTCACAGAAATAATCGTAATCATCATCCCAGTTGACGTTGCCGTTGTTCTGGGCTTCATAACGCAGCTTCTCGAGTTCCCTCAACAGCTCGCCCTGAAGAACCTCCGCCGCCCCGCTTTTCGGCACGTAGCTCTCTTGTATCATCTTGCATTGCTTGCCGTACCTCATCTCGTACTTGGAACCGATGAGCTCTTCGATGGAAACCCCGGACGTCTTTTTTGAAACCTTATCAACGGTTTCACTTTGCACTCCTGCAGAAACGGTACGCGGAACGTAGGCGAGGATCATCACCCCGATGAGCAATGTGATGTATGCAAGGCTCGATCCCATGACCAAACCGACGATGCCTGCGATGATGGATGCGGCGGCGCAACATATCGCCAAGACCTTGACGCCTCGTGCGGCCGCTGGCCTCGACGGCAGGACAAGCATGGCTACCCCGAGCACGGCGCATACCACGCCTGCCACTGCAGCGAGCACCCAGCTGATGCCACTGCGCCCGATGGCCATCATCAGCACGCCGCACCCTATCTCAGCAATGCCGCCTATCAGGAAGACGATGCCGAAACCCTTTAACCTGAAACGGAGTTGTTTGTTTGAAAAATCGTATGCACCACCCTGCCCGCTGTTTAACTTGCAGCCGACTTTCTCCTTTGCCCGAGGCTTTTCTGCGCGACTTTTCTCGCCCTCTGAAGGATTCGTCTCTCCAGCACCTTGGACGCATGCAGTATCTTCGTTGAACGCATCATCGGAAATGAGCCCAGCTCGCAAAAGAGCAGCCTTCTCACCCTGCGTAAGGTTCCTAACGATGATCCCGGCAAAAGTTCCGTCTGCAGCGAACAAGACACTATCGTCATCATCGAGCGCGTAGGCTTCAACGGGTCCCTCAACGCCTTGTCTGAAAGCGTAGACCGTCCCCTCTGAGTATCGCTCTTCCATTGTTGCGTCTACCCTGACCTGGTTATCGCGATGTTGGTTCGTCGGCTTGAACCTCTCGTCGGACACAAGCACCGGCCCATTGAAACGAGTGATCTCGAGCTTGGGGACACCAAGAACCAGGGGCTCGTCCTCGCAGAAGAAGCACACTTCGCTGATCATCCCGCTTGTCGGATCGATTGCGAGAAGAAACGGCATCTTTGCCTTGTTGCCAGAAGACGCAGGTTCCTCAAGCCAAAGGTTGTAGGCCCACGGCACATGCCGCCCAAGACTGATGCTGATCTTGGCCTGCATGCCACCGGGCCCACCGATGCTTTCGATCCTGCGCGTGTAGGCTTCCCGCATGTCAGTCCCTTGAATGCTCATCTTCTCCTCCTCATCGCTTCACCTAGGGTATCACCTCCAAGCTGCCAACTACCCAGCACGAGTTCGGTCTAGCTGGATGCATGTCAGATACCACGTCCCTCTGGCATGGGGGAAAGCCGCGGCCGACCCCTTGCTCATCCCGTTGTGGGTGGCCTGGGGGCTCGACGAATACAGTGTCAGCGCCTCGAGCGTTCTGGGCTGCCGGGCGCAGATTGCGTCGTGGCACGTTGAAGACGCGCGCGCCTTGGCCGAAGAGGTCATGCAGATGCAGACCGCCACCGAAGTCTACGAGCGGCTCAAGGCCGCCGTGGAAGGCCGTGAATAGCCGCGCTACAGGTCCAGACCGCGCGCGATGTTGGCGATGAAATCCTGCACGTTGGTCACGATGCCGCGGCTGCCCAGCGACCCGCGGTCGGTCAACTTGTTCACGGCGAATTCCGCGATGTCCACGCAATAGAAATACACTTGTCGGATGCTTCCGTCCTCCATCACGCGATACGAAGGCGTCATATTGCCCGTGGCGATGGTGTGCAGCATGGTGGCCAGGCAGATCACCGTGGTGGCGCGCCGCACGTGGTCGCGCATGGCATCTTGCGCCTCGTAGACATCGGAGTGCACGCCGGGCAAAGGCCCGTCATCGCGGATCGATCCGGCCAGCACGTAGGGAACGTGGTTGCGCTCCAGCGCGCACATGATGCCGTCGTCCACGTCTTCTTCTTCGATGAAGTTTGCGATCGACCCGTGATAGCGCACGCGGTTGATGGTCTGCAGATGATGGTAGTGCCCGTTGGGTTGGTTTTCCTGCGTATCGATGTCCTGGCCCAGCGCGGTGTGGAGATATGCGCCTTCCAGGTCATGGGTGGCCAGGGCGTTGCCGGCGAACACGGCGTCCACGTAACCGGCGTCGATGATCTTGGCGAAGGCGTCGCGCGAAAAACCGTTGAAGCTGAACGCGGGGCCCATAACCCACACCACATAGCCGTGCTCGCGTTCGTGGCGCAGCAATTCATAGAGCTCGTCGTACTCGCGACTGAAGGCGGTTTCGCGGCTGCGTCCCAAGCGGAAGGCGAACGAATCCGCCGCGCCTTCGGGCGTGCCGAAGCCGTTCACGTTGACGAAGATTCCCTCTTCGCTGTTTTCGGTTCGCCCGCAAACCACCAGGTCGCCAGCTCTCAGTCGGCGGAATTCCCAAACCTTCACCACGCCGTCTTCGAACACCGCCACGCAATCCATGCGGCTGTCCAGCGCCAACGTCCATGAGCCGTTTATCTTGAAGTATTCAGGGAACACGCTCATGGCGTGGAAATTCTCGGGGGCCACGCCATCGGCGGGGCAGGGCTGCAAGGTGGCATCGGGGGCCGAGGCAAAAGGCTCGGCGTTGAAATCCGGTTCGCTGTACGCTTTGAGTTCGAAAGCCATGGCCGCCTCGCTTTTCGAAGGGAACGGATGCCTGCAGCTGCCATGATAGGGCAAATGGAGGGCCTTGAGGTGTGGGCTTATCTGGTTTTCCTTGCATTCGTTTGCGGTGATGATACAATGCAACGGTTTCTATATTACACATGCGTGCCGGACTCGGATTCGCCAGTGGCCACTGAAAAAGGCTGCGAAACGGGGATGAACGTGCGCAGAGGACTAACGAATGGAGAAGAGCATGACCAAGGTCAGCATCCAGACCCTGCTTGACGCAGGAGCCCATTTCGGGCATCAAACCCGCCGCTGGAACCCCAAGATGAAGCCGTATATCTTCGGCAGCCGCGGTGACATCTACATCATCGACCTCAAGCAGACGCTCGTCGGACTCGACCGTGCGTATTCCTTCGTCAGCAACGTCGCCTCCAAGGGCGGAGTCGTGCTGTTCGTGGGCACCAAGAAGCAGGCTCAGGAAAGCGTTGCCGACGCGGCCAACAGCTGCGGCATGCCGTACGTGAACTCCCGTTGGCTGGGCGGCATGCTCACCAACTTCGTCACCATCCGCTCGCGCGTCAACCGCATGGAAGAGCTTGAGGCCATGGACGCCGACGGCCGTATGGCCCAGCTCCCCAAAAAGGAGCAGATCCTGCTTCACAAGGAGCTCACCAAGCTGCAGACCAACCTCAACGGCATCCGCAACATGAAGAAGGTTCCCGATGCCATCTTCGTCATCGACACTTGCCGCGAAGAAATCGCCATCCGCGAGGCCCATCGCCTGAACATCCCCGTCATCGGCACGCTCGACACCAACTGCGACCCCGATGAAGTCGACTACGGCATTCCCTCCAATGACGACGCTATCCGCTCGGTCAAGCTGCTCACCAGCTTCGTGGCCGACGCTGTCAACGCCGGCATCGGCAACAACGTGAGCGCCGAGGACATGGCTGCCCCCAAGGCCGCCGAAGCTCCCGCTCCCGCTGCTGCGGAAGCCCCCAAGGAAGAAGCCGCTCCTGCAGCCGAGGCTCCCAAGGCCGAGGCTCCTGCAGCCGAATAGCCTGCGAGACCAACAACCACTGAAAAGCAGAGCAGGCGCCGGCATAATCGCCGAGCGCCTGTTCTTCACCTTGAAGGAAAGGAACTGCAATGGCAGAAATCACCGCCGCTTTGGTCAAGGAACTGCGCGAGATGACCGGTGCAGGTATGATGGAATGCAAGAAGGCCCTGGTAGAGGCCGAAGGCGAACTCGATGCCGCCGTAGACGTGCTGCGCACGGCCGGTCTTGCCGCCGTGGCCAAGAAGGCCGGCCGCGCCACCAACGAGGGCACCGTCATGGCCCTCGTGTCCGATGATCACACCACGGGTGCCCTGGTCGAGCTCAACTGCGAGACCGACTTCGTGGGCATCAACGAGAAGTTCACCGCCTATGCCGCCACCATCGCACGTGCCGTCGTTGCCAACGACCCCTGCGACCTCGACGCCCTCAAAGCTTCCGAGATCGACGGCGAAACCGTCGATGCCGTCATCACCGACTGCATCCACACCATGGGCGAGAACACGCAGCTCACCCGCTTCGCCCGCATGAGCGTGCAGGGCGGCGCCGTGGTCAACTACATCCACGGTGCAGGCAAGATCGGCGTTCTCGTCGGTTTCGAACTGGGCAACCAGGCCACTGCTTCCAATGATGACTTCCTGAAGTTCGGCCGCGACATCGCCATGCAGGTGGCCGCCGCCGCTCCCGTGGCTGCCACGCGCGACGACGTCGACCCCGCCATCATCGAGCACGAAAAGGGCATCTACATGGCTCAGGCCGCCGAATCCGGCAAGCCCGAGGCCATCCAGGAAAAGATCGCCGTGGGCCGCATGGAGAAGTTCTTCAAGGAAAGCGTTCTCACCGAGCAGGAATTCGTCAAAGATCCCGACAAAACGGTTTCGCAGTATGCGGAAGAGACCGCCAAGGCTCTGGGCGACACCATCAAGATCGTCTCGTTCGAGCGCTTCGTTTTGGGCGAGGCCGAATAGCCCGCTGGCGCATTTGCAGCAATCGTTCGATTTGCGCGACCCCGCGCCGTTGCAAGCCCATCTTTGGTAGGCTTTGCACGGGCGGGGTCGTTTTCGATTCCGCATAGGGTAGCCAAGAAGAGGGAATGAGAGATGTCCGAAGAAGTTATCATCGCGCGCGAAAGCGCTAATCTGCGTGGCACCGTGCCCATCTCGGGTGCCAAGAATTCCGCGCTCAAGCTCATGGCCGCCGCGTTATTGGGGCAGGGCTCCAGCACCATCCATAACGTTCCCGTAATCTCCGACATCGATATCATGGCGCAGGTGCTCGGTTATCTTGGCGCCGATGTGCGCCGTGAAGGCCATACGCTCACCATCGACACCGCTGCGGTCAACACCCACGAAACCCCCTATGAACTCGTATCCAAGATGCGCGCCAGCATCGCCGTGTTGGGTCCGTTGGTCGGCCGGTTCGGCTGCGCCCGCGTGGCCATGCCCGGCGGTTGCCAGATAGGTGCGCGCAAAATCGACATGCACCTGGTGGGCATGCACGCGCTGGGCGTCGACTTCCAGGTGGAACACGGATACCTGCACGCCAGCACGCCCGAAGGCCTGCATGGCGGCAACGTGGTGCTCGATTTTCCCAGCGTGGGGGCAACCGAGAACACTTTGATGGCGGCCGTTGTCGCCGACGGCCATACCGTCATCGAAAACGCCGCACGCGAACCTGAAATCGAAGATTTGGCGAACATGCTCAACACCATGGGCGCCAAGGTGACCGGAGCCGGGTCTTCGCTCATCGAAATCGACGGCGTGTCGATAGACAGCATGCATCCGTGCGAACACTCCACGGTGGGAGATCGCATCGAAGCCGGCACATTCTTGGTGGGTGGCGCCCTGATGGGCGGCCCCGTCACGGTCAAGGGCGTCGATCCTGCCTATCTGCGCATGGCTTTGGTCAAGTTGCGCGCCATGGGGTGCTCCGTCGATATTGATGGAGATTCCATCACGGTCGAGCGCGATGCCCCGCTTCAAGCCATCGATATCCAGACGCTTCCGCATCCCGGATTCCCCACCGACCTGCAGGCGCAGTTCATGTTGCTGTGCTCGCTTGCACAGGGGAGTTCCGTCATCACCGAAAATGTGTTCGAGAACCGCTTCATGTTCGCCGCCGAGCTGTCCCGCATGGGTGCCGATATCACCATCGACGATCACCACGCCGTGGTGAACGGCGTCGATTCGCTGCAGGGCGCCCCGGTCGAGTCGACCGACTTGCGTGCCGGCGCCGCTTTGGTGTTGGCCGGGTTGGTCGCCGAAGGCGAGACCATCGTGCGCAAGATAGCCCACATCGATCGCGGCTACGAAGACTACGTGGGCAAGTTGCGCGCCCTGGGCGCCGATGTCGAACGCCGCACGGTGGATGCCGACGCGCTCATCGAATCGCTGTAAGCTCGGTAACGGCACATGGCCCGCAAGAACAACCGCTTCACCCAATCCCAGGGACGGCGCACTTCCGAGCAGATGAGATCGTCCACCATAGGCGCCCACGTCGAGCGCAACGCCGACTCTGCCGCCCGCAGCAAGCTCAAGCTTTCCAGCCAGCGCAAAAACGAACGGGCCAATCGCGGTGTCATCCATACCGTCACGCCCGACACCTATTCGCGTGAAAGCGCATCTTCTTATGCGCGCCGCATCCGCCGGCAAGGATCGGTGGTGCAGGCTGCGCGCATCAATCGCGCAAAGGGAATAGCCATCGGCGTGCTCGTGGTCATCGTGGCGGTTGCCGCGGCCATCGCCGTGGGATGGTTCACCTACACGTCTTCGATTTCCAGCAAGTTCGCGCTTTCAGACGATGCCGCCAAAGCGGCCCTCACGGCACCTTCCGATGCTTCGTCTCCCTACTATGTGCTGGTTGAAGGCGAGTTCGATGATGGTGTCAATGATTACGAGGGCCCCGGTTTGCTCATGCTGGTGCGTGTCGATGCCGCAGATTCCCAAGTGTCTATCGTCGACATTCCCAGTTCGCTCGAGACCACGCTGTCAGATGGAAAGACGCATACGCTGCCCTATGCGCAAGTGCTGGGCGGCGATGCCGGGTTGATTTCTGCTGTCGAGAGTTTCTCCGGCGTATCCATCTCGCATCTGTTCAAAGTGGATTCCAACGGCTTCCAGTCGCTTGTCGACAGCGTGGGCGGCATCACCGTCGACGTTCCGCAAGAAGTCGATGATCCCGATGCGGGCGACGTCTATATCCCTGCCGGCACCCAAACGCTCGATGGCGCCGAAGCGCTCGAGTTGTGCCGCGCCAACAATTACACCGACCCCATCGAGGTGCAATCCACCAACCAGCTCAACGTGCTCACGGCGTTGTTCGAAAAGGTTGCCGACACGCCCTCTTCCGATGTCAATGGACTGCTTGATTCGATAGGATCGTCGTTCAAGACCGACATGAGCCTCGATGACCTCCATGGCCTTTTCGATGCGTTCGGCTCCGACTCCACCGTGCATACCGGACATGTCCCCGGCATTCAGCAGGTAGAAACCGATGGAACCTACTTCATCGTCTCGTCTTCGGCTTGGTCGAACATGATGTCGGTGGTTGATTCCGGCGGTGATCCCTCGTCGCAAAACGCCGTCGTTTCGCTCGATCCGTCGCAAGTGAGCATCACCGTCAAAAACGGTGCTGCGGTCAACGGTGCGGCCACCCAGCTCAAAAGCTTGCTCGAAGGCAAGGGATATACAGTGGGGGATGTCGGCAGCACCGATACCGCTGCGTATTCCGAGACCCTGGTGGTCTATCTGGACAGCACGTACGAAGGAGCCGCCGAAGACGTGGTCAACGCCATGGGCGTGGGTCGTACTGTCGATGGCAGCGCCTACTACAGTTTCGATACGGACCTCGAAGTGATAATCGGCAGCGACTGGAAGCCCATCTCCTGAGGCCCTGGGGCGGGCGCGTCCGGTCTTGCTCGCGCCTTCCGCAGCGCCAGTGCGCTACGGCGCTCAAACGGCCGAATCACTCCGCCCCAGGACCCCAGAGCTTTTCGGGGGCAGCGATGGGCGCTTCCGGTCTTGCTCGCGCTTTCTTTGAACGAAAAAGAACGCCTCCGCATTTCAGGCGAAGACGTTCTTTGGGTTTCCGTGCATGGGGTGGGGCTATTCGCCAACTTCTACCAGGGTGATTTCGAAGTTCAGGTCTTTGCCGGCCATTTCGTGGTTCATGTCGAAAGTGGCCACACCATCGACGATTTCAGTGACCATGCAGGGGAAAGGCTGGCCGTCGGGGCCCTGCATCCAGATCTGCTCTCCCACGGGAATCTGGTCGCCGTTGGGAATCTTGTCAACGGGAACCTTCTGAATCAATTGCTCGTCGCGCTCGCCATAGGCTTCCGCGGCGGGGATGTGGACCGTCTTGGTTTCGCCGACTTCCATTTCTTCCACGGCCTTGTCGAATCCGGGGATCATCTGGCCGGCCATGCACACGAACTCGATGGGTTCGCCGCGTTTGACGGACGAGTCGAATTCTGTTCCGTCGTCCAATGTGCCCACGTAATGCGCCTTGACGTTCTTTCCTGCATTGCCCATGGGGCCTCCTTTTCAGTGGATATCTGTGTGCTTCAGGATACCTTGCTCTTCCCGTCGTTTGTCGGCTCGGCTCAAATCCTCCACGGAAAGCAATGTGATGCGGAAGTTGAGGGCCTTGGCGATGGCATCGGGATTCATATCGAATACGGCTTCTTCTTCGTTCACGCTCACCACGCGCGCGGGGTAGGTCTGCCCATCGGGGGATTCCAGATTCACCATCTCTCCCACGGGCAGTACCTTGCCTGCGGGGATGTCGGCCCGCTTCACCCGCATCACCCGTTCTTCTCGATGGATGTCGTAGGCGGTTTCGGGTTCCACGCGCACCTGACGTGTTTCGCCGGGCACCATCGTGCGCACCGCTTCGATGAATTCTGGCGGCATCCAGCCTTCCACGCAGGGGAAACGGATGGGAGCCGCACCCTCGGTGGTCATGAATGTGCTTCCGTCATCGAAGAAGCCGGCGTAATGGACCGTAGCCATCTTGCCGGAGTTGTCCGTTTTCGACTGCTCTTGGTCCAGGTTGTCCTCCATGGCGGTGGCGTCGAATCGATATCAGGCCGTGGTAACGACGGTGAGGTCGGCCAGCGTGGTGCGGTTCAAACACAGTTCCATCAGCGGCTCCAACAGCTCTCGTTCGTCTTTGGGCAAGCCCAGCTTGGCCACGAGGAACAAGCGCTCAGCCAGCTGCCATACGGGTTTGCCGTACACGGTTGCGTCGTAGCCTTTCGCCATCAATTCCTCTTTGGCCTCGGCCACATCGGAGTTCAACGTGCATTCGGCAACCAGACGTTCGGCGGCAGCCATGCTTTCATCGTTGGCGAACAGCCCCTTGATAAGGGCGGCATAGGCTATCGCGTATTCGGGCGGCAGGGAATCGGCGGGGCGGATTTCGATATAGGTCTTCAGGCGGACATCGTTGAACAGCATGGAAACGGCATGCTCGACGTCGGATCGCTGCATGGGGGTGTCGGCATAGAGTTCGCCGAAGGTCTTCTCGGAAAAGCACCATTCGGCGGTTTTACAGGGAACCAGGATGGCCGGGGTGTCCAGGATGTATTCGGCGTAGTCGCGCAGGCCGAACCCGTCTTCCACCACGCCGGGCACCAAGTTGCAGCGGTCGGGGTCGCAGTACTTCCACACTTCGGTGCGCATGAGCTCGTGTTCGCGCGGCATCCCTTCGAAGATGGGGGCGTTGTCGGTGACCAGCGAGAAAATCGGCACCAGCTTGTTGGCAAGGCGCATCTTGCGCAGGCAGTCTTCGGCATCTTCGGCATCGATGGAAACCTGGGTCGAAGCGGTGCAGCGCATCATGCTCGGCCCGTACACGCCGATGTTTCGCAGGTACATGTCCATGAAACGGTAGCGGCGTTTGGGGATCAATTCGGTTTCTTGGGCATGCGCGGTGGGGTGATAGCCGATTTCCATCAGCTCTTCGCCCACGCCGTCGATGAGCTTTGCCAAGTTGTCGTCGAAGTTCTGGAAGCAATCGAGCGCATCGTGCAGAGATGAGAACGGCCCGGCGGAAAGCTCCACTTGGGCGGCGGGCTCCAAGGTGACGGCCTCGATGATGCCGCTATCGCTGCGTGCAACACCCAGCAGGTCGTGATCGCCATCATAGGTGGTGTCCGGATACCATTGCTGCAGCTGCTCCAAAAGCCAGCGCACGCCGTGTTCTTCGGAATAGGTGACCGGCGCGCCGTCTGCGCGATGCACCAACGTGTGTTCGAGCTCGATGCCGACGAATCCGCGGGCCGGTTTGAATCCGCTTTCGAAATAGTCGACGATGGCCGCAACATTGCTCTCGCGGCAGGGCTGCGTTTCGGTCTGTTTCACGTTTCGCTCCGCTCCATGATGGAATATGATGCTCGGGTGCGTTTTTCGCGCACGGGCCGTCAAACACGCAGACCCGTAGTTTCTATGCTAGACCATTTGCGTATAATCAAAAGGGTTCATCGGGCGGCTTGTTGGCTTTTTGACAACTGGCGGCCACCCGAAGGGCATTATCGCAGGGTGCACGGCGCTCGTTGCAACGCCGCCTGCACCGAAGACGAAAGGCACCATGAATTTTCGACTGACCAAACGAACCGCACTGCTTTTGCTGTGCGATATCGCCGCCACGTACCTGGCGTATTGGCTGGCAGCCGCCCTTACCGATCTTTTGGGTGAAGTGTTCGGCACCCACGAGATCTATTTCATGGTGGGGGTTTTGGCCCTTATCAACGTGGCGGTGCTCGGGCTGTTCCGCTTGTACAACAACTTGTGGGAATACGCTTCGGTAGACGAACTCATACAGATCGTGCTCTCGCTGTCCCTTTCCACGCTGGCCGGCGCGGTGTTCTTGTGGGTCATCGACGCCCGCATCCCCATTCGCGTTTCCTTTGTGGCGCTGTTCCTGCTCATCTTCTTCATCGGCGGCGTACGCATGATCTATCGCATTATGCGCCAGAAGAAACGCACGTTGGTCTCTGGTTCCCAGCCGTGCGACCTGCCTCGAACCCTGGTGGTCGGCGCGGGTGAAACGGGATCGCTCACCATCGACCGCATGGCTTCGCACGACCCGCTCATGCCCGGCATTCCCATCGTGGCCACCGACGACAATCCAGCCAAGCGGGGCCAGCGCATCCATGGCGTGCGCGTAGAAGGCAACAGCGACGACATCATCGACTTGGTGGACAAATACGATATTCAGCAGATCGTCGTTGCCATTCCGTCTTCCACGCTTGAAGAACGCAAGCGCATCTACGACCTCTGCACCAAGACCGATTGCAAGCTGCGCACCATGCCGAACGTGCGCGAGCTGTCCATGGACGAACTCGAGGGCGTGGCGCTGCGCGATGTCGATGTGGCCGACTTGCTGGGTCGCGAGGAGGTCATCCTCAACACGCGTGCGGTTTCGAGTTACATTTCGGGCGAAACGGTTCTGGTGACCGGCGGCGGTGGATCCATCGGGTCTGAGCTGTGCCGCCAGCTGTGCCATGTGGCGCCGTCGCGCATCGTCATTTTCGATATGTACGAAAACGACGCCTATCTTCTGCGCCAAGACCTCATCCAACGCTACGACGACATCGAGGTCTGCATCGAGATCGGCAACGTGTGCGACGCTTCGCGCCTTGATGACGTGTTCGAGAAGTTCCATCCCAGCGTGGTGTTCCATGCCGCCGCCCACAAGCACGTGCCCCTCATGGAAATCTGCCCGCGCGAAGCCATGCGCAACAACGTGTTCGGCACGTTGAACACCGTGCGCGCCGCCGATCGCTACGGCGTGAACCGGTTCATCTTCATCTCCACCGACAAAGCGGTCAATCCCACCAGCGTCATGGGCGCAACCAAGCGCATGGGAGAAATGGTCATCCAATACTACGCACGCACTTCGAAGACGGTGTTCACCGCGGTCCGTTTCGGCAACGTGCTCGGATCGAACGGCAGCGTCATCCCCATTTTCAAGCGTCAAATCGCCGAAGGCGGGCCCGTTACCGTCACCCATCCCGATATCACGCGCTACTTCATGACCATTCCTGAAGCGTCGCGGCTGGTCATCCAGGCCGGCGGCATGGCCAAGGGCGGCGAGATCTTCATTTTGGACATGGGAGAGCCCGTCAAGATCGTAGATTTGGCCAAGAGCCTGATCCAGCTTTCGGGCCTCACGCCCGATGTGGATATCAAGATCGTCTACACCGGCTTGCGCGAAGGCGAAAAGATGTACGAGGAACTGCTGATGGACGAAGAGTCCACACTGCCAACCGACAACAAGGCCATCATGGTGTCCACTGGGCAAGAGATCAGCTATGAGCAGGTGGCCGCCAAACTCGACGAGATCGACAGCGCCATAGAGGGCGACGACGATGCCGCCATCCGCATCCTCGAAGAAGCGGTTCCCACGTACACGCACACCCCCAACAAATAGCAGCGCCGCCGGCGTTTCGCCGAGCTGCCAACGCCGTCAAACGACAAGCGCCCGCTTGCGATTCTCTGGAAAGGAGTTCTCGCAAGCGGGCGCGATTCATGCGGGCGCGCTGCGCTGCGCGCCCGCAACGACGATCAGCGCAGGTTGAACGGCACCACAGTGGCGGGGATTCCGCCTTCCATGATCAGTTCGGGCTCGCCGGCAATCAACGGCTCCAGGTAATCGTAGAATTCCTGCGACATGCCCTGATAGTCGGGCAGGATCCATTCGGCGGGAACATGCTTCACGTGGTTGGCGAATTCTTCGGCTGGGCGCGCGATGAATTCGGCTTCGTAGGCTTCTCCGGGTTTGCGCACCAGCGCAACCACCTGGCCGGTGAATGCGGTGTCGGCGCTGCGGTTCAGTGCGGAAGCACCCAGTTCGTAGGCTTCGGTCACGTCGGTCAGGCTCTGCGCGAAGTTGCTGGAACGTGCGGCGCGCGAGAGGTTCTGCACCACGCCGCGCGGGGCGATGCCCGCATCCACGATTATCTGCTTCAGGGTTTCGCCGGCACCGCCGAGCACGGCATGCCCGAAACCATCGTTGGCGCTTTCACCTGCGGCGATATAGGTGCCGTCGGCGAAATGCGCACCCTCGCTGGTCACGATGTAGCACTTGTTCTTGGCGTCCATGCACTTTTTCACCTGGGCCAAGAACGCCGCTTTGTCGAAATCGAGTTCCGGCAGTACCACCAAGTCGACGATGCCCGAGAGCACGGCGGAGCCGGCCAGCCATCCTGCATCGCGTCCCATGGCCTCCATCACGAACACCTCTTGGCGCGTGTATGCCTGGTAATCGCACCAGGTGGCCTTGGCAACCTGCGCGGCGAACTTGGCAGCGCTGGGGAATCCGGGGCAGTGGTCGATCACCATCAGGTCGTTGTCAACGGTTTTGGGGATTCCCACGAAGCGCTGCGGCGCACCGGTCTCGCGCGCCCATTGGCTCAGCGCGTCCACGGTATCCATGGAGTCGTTGCCGCCGATGTAGAAAAGCGTCTCGATGTCATGTTTCACCATGATGGCCTGCAGCTTGGCGAAGGTCTCGGTGTCGTCGCGCTTCAGTTTGAAGCGGCAGCTGCCCAATGCGCTGCCCGGCGTCTGGCGCAGCAGAAGGTTTTCACGTTCGCTCATGTCGGTCAGGTCGCAGAGCTTGTCTTCCAAGATGCCCTCTACGCCGTTGATGCCGCCGTACACGCGATCGTATACGGGGTTGAGCTGGTTGGCGCGTACCACGCCGGCCACGCTGGCGTTGATGACGGCGGTGGGTCCGCCCGACTGGGCTACCAAGCAATTTGCCATGGTCGTGTTTCCTTCCTACAGGGTCGATGGAGCCATTCTACCGCACCCCGCGCGCAGCTCGACTGCAGGTTGGCCGGCCTTCCGCCAACGGAGGAAGGGCAGAGCCGTCTCTCTTGACAACCTGCACTCTATCAGTCGCGTAGCGCAGGGTGCTGCGCGACAAAGGCATTCTGCCGGCGTCGCTGGCTCATTTCCCGATGCGACCGCCCGCGATTTTGGGGATAATCGCCCGCGTTTGGGCAAAATGGAGTATCCTTTTTCCCGTTGTGCGCGGCTTCATGCCGTGTGCGTTCGTTTTGATGGGGGAGATGTTATGGCCATAAAAGCGGGAATCGTCGGTGCGGCGGGATTCGCCGGGGTCGAGTTGGCCCATCGCCTCATCGAGCATCCTGATTTCGAATTGACGGTCATCACCAGCGATGCCGAAGCCGGCACGCCTCTGGCCGATTTGTATCCTGCATTTCGCGGTGCCACCGATTTGGTGTTCCAGGCGCACGGAAGCCCGCAGCTCCATCAGTGCGATGCGGTGTTCTTGGCCGTGCCCCATACGGCTGCGATGGCCCAGGTGCCCGAATTGCTTGAAGCGGGCGTGAGCGTATTCGATCTTTCGGCTGACTATCGTCTCAAAGATCCAGCCGTCTACGAAAAGTGGTACGGAGTGCGTCATACGTCCCCCGAATTGCTGGATCGCGCGGCATTCGGCCTCCCTGAATTGTTCGGCGACGAGCTGGCCCGCGTTGCAGCCGATCATGCTGCCGGCACGCCTGCGCTGGTCGCCTGCGCTGGATGCTATCCCACGGCCACCTCGCTTGCCGCCTATCCCGCCGTGCAGGCGGGAATGCTCGACGGCGTGCTCGACGTGCAGGCCATATCGGGCGTTACCGGCGCCGGCAAGAAGCCCACGGCTCGCACCCATTACTGTTCCGCCAACGGCAATGTCGAAGCGTACGGTGTGGGAAGCCACCGCCATACGCCCGAAATGGAACAGATTCTCGGCATCCCCGGGCGCGTGCTCTTCATCCCGCATCTGGCGCCCTTCAACCGCGGCCTGCTCTCCACGGTCACCATCCGCCTTACCCAACAGGCGGCGGCCCAGCAGAGCATCGAGTCCATCGAGGCCCTCTATCGCGGTTTCTACGAAAACGCACCGTTCGTCACGGTGCTGCCCCAGGGATCCATGCCGCGCACCGACAGCGTGGCGGGCAGCAACAATGCGCATATCGGTTTGGCCCTGCATCCTGGCACGGGCACGCTGATAGCCGTGTGCGCCATCGACAATCTGGGCAAGGGCGCGGCCACGCAGGCCATCCAGTGCGCCAATGCCGTGTTCGGCCTGCCCCAGACCGCCGGTCTGCAGGCCATGGCCCTGCCGGTTTAACCGGCGCCGGGGGGAAGAAAGGTCCACACCATGCCATCGCAAGCTCTGCAATTGCATACCATCGAGGGCGGAGGCGTCACCGCTGCCGCTGGATTTCGCGCGGACGGCGTTCATGCTGGATTCCGCCGCGACCCCCAGCGCCTCGATCTCGCCTTGGTCGAATCCGATCGGTTGTGCTCGGCAGCCGGCGTCTTCACGCGCAATGCGTTTTGCGCCGCTCCGGTCATCGTTTCGCGAGAGCACTTGGACGGATGCGGATACGGGCTCGCCCGTGCCGTCGTCATCAATTCCGGCACGGCCAATGCCGCCACGGGGCCGCAGGGTCTCGATCGCGCTCGGTCGATGGCCGCAATCACCGCTGAAGCTGTCGGTTGTGCAGAAGAAGACGTCTTGGTGGCATCCACCGGCGTCATCGGACAACAGCTTCCGCTTGAACCGTTCACGAGTGCCCTTCCCGGTCTCCATGCAACTGTTTCCGCAGAAGGCGGAGCGGCTGCGGCACGCGCCATCATGACCACCGATACCGTTCCCAAGGAACGGGCCGTTACCTACGTCAGTTCTGCGCCGGGCCTCGAAGGCGCCCGTATCACGGTGGGCGGCATGGTCAAGGGCTCGGGAATGATCATGCCCGACATGGCCACCATGATCTCGGTGGTCACCACCGATGCTCCGGTTGCGCCCGAGGCCGCCCATGCGGCTTTGCGCCGTGCCGTGGGCGTCAGCTTCAACAAGGTCACCGTCGATTCCGACACGTCCACCAACGACACCTGCTTCTTGCTGTGCAGCGCAGCCTCGGCTCCTGACGCTCAGCCCATCGGCACGCAAGGTCTTGCGTTCGAAGAATTCGTCTGGGCGCTTTCGGAGGTCTGCGGCAGCTTGGCTCGTCAAATCGCCGCCGATGGGGAAGGCGCAACGCGTCTTATCACCGTCAACGTGAGCGGAGCCGCCACGCCGGCAGATGCCGATGCCGCCGCCCGCGCCATCGCCAACAGCCCCTTGGTGAAAACGGCTGTTTACGGACACGATTGCAATTGGGGCCGTATCGCCGCTGCG
The DNA here is from genome assembly GCA_040774885.1 of Eggerthellaceae bacterium. GTDB lineage: Bacteria > Actinomycetota > Coriobacteriia > Coriobacteriales > Eggerthellaceae > JAXGTO01. The sequence goes on from JAXGTO010000026.1 coordinate 19,999, forward strand.
GTGGGCAAAAGCGGTGCCGCGTTCCGCCAAGAAGACGTCGATATCGATATCATGGGAATCGAGGTCTGCCGCGGCGGCTTGCCGCTCGACTTCGATGAAGACGAGGCCCTGGCGCGCTTCGATGCCCCCGAAGTGGTCATCGACGTTGCTTTGGGCGCAGGCGACGATTCCACTACCATGTGGACCTGCGATTTCAGTCATGAGTACGTTTCGATCAATGGAGATTATCGGTCATGAAGTACGCCAAAGACACCCGCTCGGCTCCGCTTGACCTGCATGTGGCAGAGGTCCTGGCCGAGGCGCTTCCCTGGATCAAGAACGTTACCGGAAAGACGGTCGTCATAAAGTACGGCGGAAGCGCCATGGTCGACGAGAAACTGCGATCCGACGTGATGAGCGACATCGTGCTGCTCAAGATCATCGGACTCAACCCGGTCATCATCCATGGTGGCGGCGCGGCAATCACCGACGCTATGGGAAAGTTCGAGGTGCCCGTCGAATTCAAGGACGGCATGCGCGTCACTTCCGATGAAGCCATGCGGCTGGTCAAGATGGTCCTGGTGGGCCAGGTCAATCAGGAATTGGTCGAAGACATGAACGAACACGGCAATTTGGCCGTGGGCGTTTCCGGTGCCGATGCCGGCACCATCATGGCTACCCAGCTCGACCCGCAACTCGGGCGCGTGGGCAAGATCACCGGGATCAACGCCAGCTACCTCGAGGATCTCATCGCCGACGATTACGTGCCCGTGGTGGCCAGCGTGGCCATGGGCGAAGATGGCGGCTGCTTCAACATCAACGCCGATATGGTTGCCGGCGATATCGCCGCGGCCATCGGCGCGCACAAGATCATCTTCCTCACCGATGTGGACGGGCTCTACGAGGACTTCGAGAACAAAGACACCCTCATTTCCAACATAACCTGCGATGAGATCAAGTTCATGATCGAAAACGGCCGCATCTCGACCGGCATGATCCCCAAGCTGAAGAGCTGTGCGGCGGCCCTCGATGCCGGCGTGTTCCGCGCTCATATCATCAACGGCACCACGCCGCACGCCCTGTTGCTCGAATTGCTCACCAACACCGGCGTCGGCACCACCATCCACGGTTCCGAGGAAAGCTACCAGTTCGATGCCCATCCGTTGGGCAAGCTGGCCAGCAAATTGGTCGAGAATCGCGAGATTCGCATCGAGCAGGAAAAACGTGAGAAGAAGGGTCGGTCCAACCAATGACGATGCGCGAACAGCAGGAACTCGAGTCCGAATATCTCATGCATACTTTCGCCCGCAAGCCGGTCGAGCTGGTTGAAGGCTCGGGCATGACGGTGCGCGACTGCGACGGAAACGAATATGCCGATTTCATCGCCGGCATCGGCGTGGATTGTCTGGGACATTGCCATCCTGCGGTGGTCGATGCCATCCAGCATCAGGCGGCGCGGCTCATCCATGTGAGCAACTACTATTACATCGAGCAGCGCGGGCAGCTCGCCCATCAGGTATCGGACCTCCTCAACGCCGAGGTGGAGCCCGAAGCCGTGATGCCCTGGAAGAGCTTCTTCGCCAATTCGGGGGCAGAAGCCAACGAATGCGCCATCAAATTGGCCCGTCTCTGGTCGAAGCGCTTCTCGCACGGCGGGGGAACCGTTGTCACCTTGGACGGCAGTTTTCACGGACGTACCATGGAAACGTTGGCCGCTACGGCTCAGCCGGCAAAACAGGAGGCGTTCCAGCCCATGCCGGGCGGATTCGCCCATACGCCTCTCAACGACTGCGATGCCCTGCGGCGTCTATTCGACGATCGCCCCGACGATATCTGCGCGGTGATGCTGGAATGCATCCAGGGTGAAAGCGGAGTGCATCCCTGCACGGCGGAGTTCCTGCAAGAAGCACGCCGCCTTACCCAAGACCACGGTGCACTGCTCATTTGCGACGAAGTGCAGACGGGCGTATTCCGCACCGGCAAGCCGTTCGCCTTCCAACACTTCGGCATCACGCCCGACATCGTATCCATCGCCAAGGGCATTGCGGGGGGCTTCCCCATGGGCATGTGCGCGGCGAAGGCTCCGATCGCCGATGCCTTCGAACCGGGCGATCACGGCTCCTCGTTCGGTGGCAGCAACCTTGCGGTTGCCGCGGCAACCGCTACGCTGCATACGTTGATTTCCCAGGATATCGCTGCAAACGTCGAACGGGTGGGCGCTTATCTTCGCGGCGCTTTGGCGAAGATTCCCGGTGTGGACGGAGTGCGCGGTCTGGGTCTTATGGTGGCATGCGACCTTGCGGATCGCTCTGACGCACCCGATGTGGTGGGTGCGGCGCTCGACTGCGGATTGCTGCTCAACGCCACGGGCCCATCGACGCTTCGTTTCCTGCCGCCGCTCATCTGCACCGAGCCCGATGTGGACGCGATGACGGAAAAATTGGGTGCTTTGCTCTAATCTCGCGCCACGATGTGCTTACATAGGTTACAATCATCTGCATATTGCTCCCAGAAAGTCCGTATTTAACGGATAGACTGCGAAGCAACCGTCGATTTTTATCGGATACTTCGGAAAGATGCCCTTGCCCATGAAGAAGCGCACGCAACGTCACGATATCATTCGCGAAGTGGTTCGCGAATGCCCTATCCGTACGCAGCGCGACTTGGCGGCCAAGCTCCAAGAGGCCGGGCATGATTGCACGCAAGCCACGATTTCCCGCGACATCACCGACATGGGCCTGCTCAAAACCAAGGAGGGATTTTACGTCCTTCCTGAAGACATGCGTCTTCAGCGCATGGTGAGCGATTTGGTCGAAGAGGTGTATACCGCTGGAAACATGGTGGTTGTGAAGACGTTTCCCGGCGGAGCCGCCGGCGTTGCGGGTGCCATCGATAAAGCGGGCATGATCGGTTCTCTGGGAACCGTTGCCGGCGACAACACCATCATGATCGCTGCACGCACCGGCGAAGATGCGGTTGAAATCGAAAAAGCCCTCACCAATCTGCGACGACGCTAGTCGTCTACTATTCTGCGGGCTGAAAAATCGCCCACCCTCCATCCCCGTACCATACCCTCGCATCCTTGTCGGATGCCAGGGCAGCGCATAACCCTACTCGGAACTGCATTGATTCGCGGGAGAATACCCGCATAAGGAAGGCGGACCAACCATGGAAAAAGAAAAGGTCGTACTCGCATATTCTGGAGGCCTCGACACCTCCGTTTGCATCAAGTGGCTCATGGATGAAAAGAACTTCGACGTCATCGCCATCATCGGCGAGGTGGGGCAGGAGCACGACGGGCTCGAAAAGGTCCGTCAAAAAGCGCTCCGCACCGGGGCCGTCGATGCCATCGTGGTGGATTTGCGTCAGGATTTCGCCGACGAATACCTGCGCGCCGCCTTGGCAGCCAACGCGCTCTACGAAAACAAATATCCATTGGTCTCCGCTCTTTCGCGTCCGGCCATTTCCAAGCATCTGGTGGATGCGGCCCATCGCTTCAACGCTTCCTATATCGCCCATGGATGCACGGCCAAGGGCAATGACCAGGTGCGCTTCGAAACCAGCATCGCCATGCTCGATCCCGATATCTCCATCATCGCCCCGGTGCGCGAATGGGACCTCAAGACACGCGCCGAAGAAATGGACTATGCCAAAGAACACGGCGTCGAGGTTCCCACCACCAAGGCCTCCCCGTATTCCATCGATGACAATCTGTGGGGCCGCGCCATCGAATGCGGCGTCTTGGAAGACCCGTGGAACGAACCGCCCGAGGATATCTACACCATGACAGTGTCTCCCCAGGACGCTCCGGATAAGCCGGAATACGTCGACATCCAGTTCTCGCGCGGCGTTCCCTTCTCGCTCAATGGCCAGCAAATGAGCTTTCTGGGCGTCATCGCCGAACTCAACCGCATCGCCGGCGCAAACGGATATGGGCGCATCGACATGGTTGAGAACCGCCTGGTGGGCGTTAAGAGCCGCGAATGCTATGAAGCGCCGGCCGCTCTCGCGCTCATACAGGCCCACAAAGCACTCGAGGATCTGTGCCTTGAGCGCGAGGTGCTCCATCACAAGCTGGCCATCGAGCAGGAATGGGCCGACGCGGTGTATCGCGGTCAGTGGTTCAGCCCGCTCAAAGAAGCGTTCGATGCGTTCATGGCCTCCACCCAGCGTTGCTTGATGGGAACGGTCCGCATCAAGTTCTACAAGGGTTCATGCACGGTGGTGGGGCGCAAGAGCGCGTACTCGCTCTACGATTACGGTCTGGCCACCTACGATGCCGATGACAGCTTCGACCATCAGGCCGCAGCGGGCTTCATCGAGCTCTACGGCCTTCCCACCAAGGTGTGGGCGGCCAACCGCCGCAAAGAAGGTGCTCCCGCCGAACTCTTCGATATCGAAGATCAGGTCGGGCCGCTCACCAAGGGCAAATACGAATAGTCGCGCATAGGGGCGAAAGGAAATTCGATGGCACTTTGGTCAGGGAGATTCGAAGAAGGGGTGAGCGAATTCACCCAGCGGTTCGGGGCATCGTTGCCCGTTGACAAGGCGCTCTACGCTCAAGACATCGCCGGATCGCGCGCCCATGCCCGCATGCTCGCGGCCCAGGGCATCATCTCGCACGATGATGCCCGGGCCATCGATGAGGGCCTGGCGGATATCTTGGACGAGATCGAGCGCGGTGAGTTCGCTTTCGACATCGACGATGAAGACATCCACATGTCCATCGAGCGCGTGCTCACCGACCGCATCGGTGCGGCGGGTGCGCGTCTTCATACCGGCCGCAGCCGCAATGACCAGGTGGCCACCGATACCCGTCTGTATGCAAAGCACCTCTGCGGGCAGCTGATGGAAGCGAACCTCGGGGTGCGCGAAGCGCTCATCGCGGCGGCCCAGGATAACGAAAGCGTCATCCTTCCCGGTTACACGCATATGCAGCACGCCCAACCCGTCACGCTGGCCCATCACCTGCTGGCGTATTCATGGATGCTCGCACGCGATTTCACTCGGCTTTGCGCCGCCCGCGATGCGGCGGATGCCAGCCCGTTGGGTGCGGCGGCGCTTGCAGGAACCACCTATCCGCTCGATCGGCAGATGACAGCTGAAGAACTCGGGTTTTCGCGCGTCATCCCCAATTCGCTCGATGCCGTATCCGACCGCGATTTCCTGCTCGATCTCGATTATGCCTGCAGCGTGTCCATGGTCCATCTGTCACGGCTGTGCGAAGAACTCGTGCTCTGGTCAACTTCGGAATTCGGCTTCATCACGTTATCCGATGCGTGGTCCACAGGGTCGTCCATCATGCCTCAGAAGAAGAATCCCGATTTCGCGGAACTGGTGCGGGGCAAGACGGGTCGTGTCGTGGGTGATTTGATGGGTCTGCTCACCACCATGAAAGCGCTTCCGCTGGCCTACAACAAAGATATGCAGGAAGATAAAGCGGGTGCGCTCGATGCAGCCGTCACCCTGCACGATTGCCTGGTGTGCGTTGCCGGTATGGTGTCCACGTTGACGGTGCATCCGGAAGCGATGATGGCGCAAGCGCGAAAAGGCCACCTGGCTGCCACCGATGTGGCCGACTACCTGGCAAAGAAGGGCATGCCGTTTCGACAGGCCCATGAGGTGGTGGGGCATCTGGTTCTCGCATGCGAAAAGCGCGGATGCAATCTCGATGACCTCTCGTTGGCGGATTTCAAAGAGGCAAGCGACCTGTTCGACGAGGATATCGTGGCGGCTCTGGACATCCCGGCAATCGTCGCGGCGCGCACTACCGAGGGCGGCACGGGTCGAAGCGCGGTGGAAACGCAGTTCAAGCAGGCGCAAGCGGCACTGTCAGATGACCGCGAACGGATGCTCGTCGGGTAAGGTAACAAACTTATGTACTTTGCCGCCATGCACCATCCCAATGATAAAATGAGCGGCGATTTCTTGGAGGTTGCATGGCATCACGCGCTTTAAAAAAAAGATTGGGAACGCGCAACAAGCGCCGTTTCGTCCCCGTCCTCATGGTTCTCACGGTTCTCGTGGCCATCTGCGCCGCCGGCGGTTATGCCGCATGGTCGATATGCGACTCGTGGCTTCAAGACCTGCCTGATTACCAGGATGCTTCTTCGTATAACCTGGCTCAGAAGACCCGCGTCTATGCCAGTGACGGCACCACGCTCCTTGCCGAGTTCTACCTTGAAGATCGCGAGCCGGTAAGCAGCCTCGACGATATCAGCGATTATGTCACCGAGGGCACCGTCGCCACCGAAGACGAACGCTACTATGAGCACGGCGGAGTCGATGTTTACGGCATCGCCCGTGCCGTGGTGGTCAATTTCACCGGCGGTTCGCGCGAAGGCGCCTCCACCATCACCCAGCAGTTCGTGCGCAATACCGTTTTGTCCGACGAAGCGGGCGAGTCCACCATCAAGCGCAAGGTGCGAGAAGCTTATATTTCCGTCAAGCTCGAGGAAACGTATTCCAAAGACGAAATCCTCCTCATGTACCTCAATACCATCAACTATGGCTCGGGTGCCTATGGCATCCAGGCCGCGTCGCTCAAATATTTCAGCAAAGACGCCAAAGACCTCACGTTGGCAGAGTCCGCGACGCTCGTCGCCATTCCCAATTCGCCGACGAACTACAATCCCATTGACAATCCGGACAATTGCCTTGAGCGCCGCAACCTCGTTTTAGACCGCATGTTGTCAAACGGCTATATCACCCAAGAGGAACACGATGCAGCCCAAGCGGAGCCGCTCGGACTCAATGTACAGCAATCGCAGACTTCCGACGGCATCTATGCTTACCCGTATTTCACCAGCTACGTGCGGGACTGGCTGCTCGACAATTATTCCGAAGCCGAGGTGTTCAAAGGCGGCCTCGCCGTCACCACCACCCTCGACGTCAATGCCCAGAATGCAGCCGAGACCGCTTGTCGCAACAAAGAAGCAACGATGGATAGCGATATCGAAGTGGCCATGGTGGCCACCGATCCCAATACCGGATATATAAAAGCGCTGGTAGGGGGCAAGGATTACTACACCGACGAGTATAATCTCGCCACCCAAGCCACCCGACAACCAGGTTCCTCGTTCAAGACGTTCACGTTGGCGGCGGCTATCGAAGACGGGATCGATCCCAACAACACCACGGTTAATTGTTCATCTACAGCGACCATCGACAACTGGACGGTAGAAAACTACGATCAGACCAATTACGGCACGCGTTCGATCGCCAGCGCCTTTGCCGTTTCATCCAATACCGGATTTGCGCGCCTCTGTTCCGTCATCGGTCCGCAGAAGGTTGTCGATGAAGCCCATAAACTGGGAATCGAGAGCGATCTGAATGCCGTTCCCTCCATTACCTTGGGCTCGCAGGGTGTCACTGTGCGCGAAATGTGCCAAGCGTACGGAACCATTGCCACAGGCGGTGTTCAGCATGATGCCATCGCCGTAGAAAAGATCGTCGACTCAAATGGCAAATCCATCTACCAGGCCGACACCACCGGCACGAGGGTCATTACCGAAGAGGTCGCCAAAGCCTGCGAGAACGTTATGGAAGGCGTGCTCACCTACGGGTCCGGCACCGAAGCTCGGTTGACCAACGGCCAAACTGCCGCCGGCAAGACCGGCACGTCTGAGAGTTTCCGCGACAGTTGGTTCTGCGGCATCACGCCGTCGTGGTCCGTGGCTATATGGATGGGTGCCCGTGAAGAGCGGACCATGTCCTCGTATTACACTGCGCCCAGCGTGTTCAAGGAATTCGTGACCAATATGATGGGGACGAACCCCACTATCGAGTCATTCCCCATGTCCAATGCCGTCAATCCCACATACCGCACGCTCACCAATGCGGAATTGACCACCTTGGGAGGTTACTCCACTTCGGGCTCAAGCAGTTCCAGCGGATACAACAACTACAGTTCTTCCAATGGATATAACAGCTACGATTACAACTACGGCTACAATTCCTCGGGAACCGACAGCACGTACAGCAATTCTGGGACCTCATCCGGCAGCAGCACGAGCTCGACTGGATCCACCAGCACCGGCACCACGGGAACGGGCACCACGGGTACGGGAACCGGAACCGGAACCGGAACCACGGGGACCGGCACTACCGGCACGGGCACTACCGGCACCGGCACCACAGGAACCGGAACCACCGGAACAGGTACCGGATAGCCCCATACTTCATCATGCGAAAGGCTGAACCCACACTATGAGCACCGCATTCCGAAAAATCACCTTGGTCTTCTGCGCCGCCATCATGGCCTTCGTCGTTGCCGGTTGCACTTCCAGCACTGCGACGACATCGACGCAGACCGATGACGCTGCCAGCCAGAATCGTCAATACATGTCCCAACTCAACCAGCAGTCGAGTGATTTGCAGACGGCGCTCCAGAGCTTCTCCGACGCAGTCGCCCAAAACGACCTTGTCACCATGAACGCTCAGATGACCGAGGTCGACAAAGTGGTTGACAGCGTCAAGAACACGCCGGCCACCGACGACCTGCAAGAAGTCAAAGACAAGTACGTCGACGGTCTGTGCACCACCGATGACGCCCTGAAGGCGTACGTTACCTTGTTCGAAGACGTCCAAGCGGGAACGGTCGACCAAGACACTTACGACAGCCGCTTGACGCAAATCCAACAGTCCTATGATGACGGCATCTCGAAGCTCAGCGATGCCGACGCCGCTGTCAAGGAGAAATCAGGGTCCGACCAGTAGGTCCCCGTGCAATTCCTTCCCGATCATCTCGGAGCATCGCGCAACCTCGCGATGCTCCTCGTTTTGCAAAGGCAATCCCATGGCCCACGATGCAAGCACTTCTGAATCCGCTTCCAAACCGCGCGCGGTAGAACTGCTCGCGCCCGCCGGCAACGAAGTCTGCCTGCATGCTGCGGTTCGCGCCGGCGCCGATGCCGTGTATCTGGGCGTCGACCGGTTCAATGCGCGCGAAGGTGCAGACAACTTCACCCTCGACAGCCTGCAGGCCGCATGCGACTACGCGCATTTGCGCGGCGCGAAAATCTATCTCACGGCCAACACGATGGTTCTGCCCGACGAAACCGATGCGATGCTCGAACTGATGCGTCAGGCGTATCGTCGCGGTGTCGATGCCTTCATCGTGCAAGACGTGGGCGTTGCGGCCCAACTCAAGCGCATCCTCCCTCAGGCGCGGCTGCATATCTCCACGCAGATGAACACTCATTCTGCGGCGGGAATCGAAGCCGCATCCCAGCTGGGTGCCGATCGCGTCACCTTGGCGCGCGAGGTGTCGGTGGAAGAAATCGCCCATCTTTCCCGCATTGCGGACGAATACGGCATGGAAGTCGAGACGTTCGCCCATGGCGCTTTGTGCATCTGCTATTCGGGCCAGTGCCTCATGAGTTCCCTTGTCGGCGGTCGCAGTGCCAATCGGGGCCGTTGCGCGCAAGCGTGCCGTTTGCCCTACACCCTTCACAACGCTGCCCAGCGCAAGCCGCTCGATGCCGCCGGCGATCATCTGCTTTCCCCCAAAGACCTGTGCTCGGTCGACCTTTTGCCTCAGTTGGTGGAAGCAGGGGTGAGTTCCCTCAAGATAGAGGGACGCATGAAGTCGCCTGAATACGTTTCTGCCGTGGTGGGCGTGTATCGTCAGGTACTCGACCGGGTTCTTGCCGCGTCTGGGTCGAAATCCTCCACTGCCGCAGCTCCCACCGACGAGGAGCGCCATATCCTATCCGAAGCGTTTTCGCGCGGGTTCACCACTGCTTATCTGGAAGGGAAATCCGGCAACGACATCATGAGCTACGGGCGTCCCAACAACCGCGGGGTGCTTGCCGGCCGCGTCACCCGCTGCGACAAGGGCCTGGTCTTCATCCGTCCAGAGCTGGATTTGCAAACCGGCGACGTGTTGGAATTCTGGACCAATCGGGGGCATTTCGCCCATACCCTCCATGACTTCGATGTTTCTTCAGACGGTTCGATGTCGTTTGCCGTAGACAAGCGCGTGGGCCCGGGCGATCGGGTGTTCCGTGTTCGCAGTGCTGCCGCGGCATTCCATGACGACCCCGAGCTTCCCGCCGTGGAAACGACGGCCGCGGTGCGTCTGCGCATCGGACAGCCTCTCCTCTGCACGCTCAGCGCTCAGGGCGTGCAAGTTGAAGCGAGCGGCCCTGTGGTAGAAGCCGCCCGTACCAAAGCTGTCACGCCCGCTGAAGTGGAAGAGCACATCGCCCGTTTCGGCGGCACTCCGTTTTCGGCTGCTTGCGTCGATGTCGAATTGGATGAAGGCGTCGGAATCGGGTTCTCGCAGCTCCATAAAGTGCGCTCAACGGCCGTCGAGCTTTTGCAGAAGCGACTGCTTGCCCCTTGGCACGATCGGACCGTGCCGCGCAGTCCCGATTCCCCGCACGCCGACCGTCCCCGCCAAAAGGGCTGCCAGGTGGTGGCTCTCGTGGCCAATCCCGCTTGTGCGCGGGCTGCGCGCAAGGCGGGCGTCGATGCCGTGTTCGCCTCCGCACTCAATTACAAGCGGGGCCAGGCGCAGGTTGCCGGCCAGCTGTCGCAGACCGTCGCCCAGGCGGGCTATCCCAATCGCACGCTCGTCGCGCTGCCGGCTATCGACCACGATCCCATAGAAGGTACGCGCGAACAACGCTTCGCCTTCAATCCGTGGGAATACGTCAAGTCGGGCAAGCCGGTCATCGCCGCCAACATGGGCCAGGTCGTTCGTGCTGCCGAAGAAGGCGCGCTCGTAGAAGCCGGATCTCAGATTCCCATAGCCAACGCCCTCACCTTGCAGCAGCTGGCCGATTGGGGCGTCCAGCGCGCTTGGGTTTCCCCCGAGCTTACCCTCGGACAGATACAGCGTCTGGGCGAAGAGGCTCCGCTTCCCCTCGGCATCACGGTTTCCGGTGCCGCCGAACTCATGGTCACCGAACATTGCCTTCTTATGAGCCAAGGCCCCTGCGATCGCAATTGCACCGAATGCGCTCGTCGCAAAAGCCCTCATTTCCTTGAGGACCGCAAGGACTTCCGCCTTCCCGTGGTCACCGATTGCTGCGGGCGAAGCCATCTCTACAATGCCGTTGCGCTCGATATCCTGCACACCGCCCCCGACCTAATAGCCTGCGGCATCGATTCTTTCATGGTCGACGCCACGCTGCTCACGGTCGAGCAAACGTCCCAAGCCTGCGCTCGCGCCGTGCGCGCCCGCGACATCGCCCTCAAATCAGGCGATACGGTAAGCAAGGCGCAGGGAGCTACCACCGGTCAACTCTTTCGAGGCATCTCCTGACGCTGTGGCGGGCGCTTCGACGCTCAGCGCTCCGGTCACGTATCCCGCATACGCTCCCTGCGCGCTTCGGGCCGAACCGCTCCGCCACAGCGCCAGGAACCTGACATGGCGGGCGCTTCGACCGAACGAGGTCGTGTTACAATTTTTCGCCATGAGGCATAACGCAGAATGAAAGGCAGCTCGATGAAGTCCGCTGAAGAACAGTTCCATATCCTGCAGTCCGGTGCAGCGCAGATCGTTCCGGAAGATCTGCTCAAGAAGAAGCTCGCACGCCAAAAGCCGCTCAACATCAAGCTCGGCGTCGATCCTACCGCGCCCGACATTCATCTGGGCCATGCGGTTCCGCTGCGCAAGCTGCGCGCCTTCCAAGACCTCGGTCATCAGGTGACGCTCATCATCGGCGACGGCACGGCGCTCATCGGCGATCCTTCGGGTCGCAATACCACGCGTCCCCAGCTTTCGCGCGACCAGATAGCCGTCAACGCGCAGACCTATGTCGACCAGGCGTTCAAGATACTCGACCCCGCTGCCACCACCTTGCGCTACAACAGCGAGTGGATCTTGTCGCTCGACATGGAAAAGCTGCTCAAGCTGCTCTCGAACTTCACGGTGGCCCGCATCCTGGAACGCGACGACTTCCACAACCGCTATTCCAACGGCCAGCCCATCAGCCTTCACGAATTCATGTATCCGGTCATGCAGGCTTATGACTCGGTGGTTATCGGAGCCGATGTGGAATTGGGCGGTACCGACCAGCTCTTCAACCTCCTTGCCGGCCGCGAGCTCATGGAGAAGATGGGCTTGGAGCCCCAAGTCTGCCTCACGCTGCCGTTGCTGGAGGGGACCGACGGCGTGCAGAAGATGTCGAAGAGCTACGGCAACTACATAGGCCTCACCGACGAACCCGCCGATATGTTCGGCAAGGTTATGAGCATTCCCGACGAACTCATGGTGAAGTACTTCCGCCTGGCCTCGACGCTTCCCGTCGACAGCATCGACGAAATCGAGCGCGGCTTGGCTGCCGATGAGCTTCATCCCAACAAGGTAAAGCGCCAGCTGGCCGCCAATATCGTATCCGCCTACCATGGCGATGCCGCTGCCCAAGAGGCCGAGGCTGAATTCGACCGCGTGTTCAAGCAGCATGACATGCCCACCGACATCCCCGAGTTCGAAGCCGACCTCACGCCCAACGATGAGGGAATGGTATACCTTGCCCGCATCATCCACGAAGCGGGCATGGCTCCCAGCGCCGGCGAAGCGCGCCGACTCATCGATGGCGGGGGAGTGAAGATAGATGGCGCAGCCGTTGCCTCCAAGGAGTACAACATCGACCCTGCCCGCATAAAGGGCGCCACGCTGCAGGTAGGCAAGCGCAAATTCGCCAAGATCATCTGATCTAGCCCAAAGCGCTGTTATCCGAGAATCGTCGACCCACTTCACACCGTGGGTCGATTCTTTTTTTCAATACTGCAAGGATTCCTCCTTTTGAATCGTGTTCATGGTGTACCCGACACAAGGAGGAGTTCCATGAACAAGAAGGTCATCGCATCATGCATCGCTGTTTCCGCCTGCTTGGCTCTCGTTTTGCCATCCGCAGCGTTTGCCAGCCAAAACCACAGTGAATCTGCCCGCGGTTGCAATGGATCGTCGGGATTGGTGTCGTACCATCCCGGTCAAGACGGCGGATTCGTAGATCTTGACGGGGATGGTGTCTGCGATCTCAAGCCCTCGGGCTCTGCAGGCATCGGCAACGGTCAGGCAGCATGCAGCGGATTCGCTGACGTTGATGCGGACGGAATTTGCGACAACGCCGGCCAAGGGGCTTCCGGCGACATCCAGCGCCACAACAATGCAAACGGTGTCTGCAATGCCGACGGCCGCCATGCCTTCCAGTACGGCGGCCATCGTCGCGGTGGATGTGCTTAGGGCTGCTGCTATACTGCAACCCTCATGAGGCCATCCGATGACATAGAGCAAGCCATGGGCGAGTACGGAGATGCCGTATGGCGTGCCTGCGCGCTCTATTTCGGCTCATCGCCGGATGCCCAAGATGCATTTCAGGACACGTTCGTCAGATATTCCCTGCACGAAGGCTCGTTCAACGATGAAGAGCACCGAAAAGCATGGCTTCTGCGCGTGGCCGTCAACCGGTGCAAAGATCTGCTGAAGGCTTCCCATCGCACCGATGAATCGCTCGATGCGCGGCCATCGGCCGCCGCGCGCGAAGCCTGCATCGAGGAGAACCATATCCTTTCACCCTTGCGTCAAGCGCTCGATGCCATATGGGCTCTCGACGATCCTCCGCGCACGCCCGTCTATCTGTCTTTATATGAAGGATACAGCGCACCCCAGATCGCCGAGATGACGGGCATGCCCGTGAATACCGTGTACTCGCATATCGCGCGCGGTAAAAAGCTGCTGAAGGAGGCGCTGGCATGATCTGTCCTGAAAGGGAAATACGCGAAGCATTCGATGCCATGCACGTTCCCGAAAGCGTGAAGTCGCGGACGCTCGGCGCAATCGAGGCCCAGCGCGCCGAGCAGAAGCCTTCCCTGGCGCAGCCTGCACCCCAGGCACGCCGCCGTCGTTTCGTTTGGCCGGCTGCTGTTGCGGCTGCAATCGTGATCGTATTGCTGTGCTTCGGTGGCTATGAAATCTACAGCACGCCGACCGCATTCGTCGATATCGACGTGAACCCATCTGTCGAGCTGTCCGTGAATCGCTTCGACATCGTGGTCGATGCCGTGGCCTACAACGAGGATGGGCAAGCGGTTCTCGATGCCGCAGACGTGAAGGGCAAGAACACCGAAGATGCCATCGGCGTCCTGTGCCGGGCCGCGGATACCTATATCGATGCAGGGTCCATGGTGGCGGTGGCTGTCATGGGCGATGACTCGACTCAGGTCGATGAGCTCCTGTCGTCTGCCCAGCAAGCGACAGGCGACCTCCCTTGCGAGGCCAGCTGCACCGTCGTGACGGAAGAAGAGCACGCCGCCGCCCGTGCGTCCGGTATGGGCGTGCGCCGCTATGAGGCTGCGCAGCAGTTGATGGAGCTCGATCCGAGCGTCTCATTGGACGATTGCGCCGACATGTCCATGCGCGAGTTGCAAGATCGCATCGACGGATGCGAGGCTTCATCCGAAACGCAATCCCGTCATGGACAGGGTGGCAACCGCTCGACGGGAGGCAACTGCCCAGAGTGACGGGCCCGTGCCCAGAGGCCTGCTTCCATGAACACAGGAAGTCACCCACAAAATATGGGTGAGACTACCCTGTATATACTAGGGAATCCAATACCTTGTGCGCACTTTGCGAAGAAGGAAAAAGAGGCCGATTTGTGCTTGCATTGGGTACCCCTTATGCGTATTATCCTAACTCCCGCTTCGCAAGAGGCAGGGGTGGAAGTGCGGTACCGACTTCGGTTGAAATTGAGTTCCAAACGATTTTGAAAAAAGTTGAAAATCGTTCTTGACTCGACAGTGGCTGACAGGTAAAGTACTTCCTCGCGCCTCGCAAGAGACGCACGGCAAGGAAGCTCGGCACCACGCATTTCGCCGATCCGCCAAGAACCGCTTTCCGAAAAATCTTTTCAGAAAGTCAAAAAAAGTTCTTGACACGGTATGAAATAGCGAGTAAAGTACTTCCTTGCGCACTCGCCAAACGGCCGAGTGCAGCGGCCCCGAAAAGGGCCGTGAGAACCTTGAAAACTGGATACTGCGAATGAAGAATTCAAGCTAGTAATGAACCTCGTCATTCCACCCGTCCTCACTGAAGAGGCGACGGGAGAAAGACGTTAAAACCAAGATCACATTTCTTCAGAAAACTGCAAGCTTCGGCTTGCTCTTTAAACGGAGAGTTTGATCCTGGCTCAGGATGAACGCTGGCGGCGTGCTTAACACATGCAAGTCGAACGAATAACCCATCTTCGGATGGTTATAGAGTGGCGAACGGGTGAGTAACACGTGACCAACCTGCCTTTCACATTGGGATAACACGGAGAAATTCGTGCTAATACCAAATACTCCTGCAGCTTCGCATGAAGCTTCAGGGAAAGCTCCGGCGGTGAAAGATGGGGTCGCGGCCCATTAGCTAGTTGGTGAGGTAACGGCTCACCAAGGCAACGATGGGTAGCCGGGTTGAGAGACCGATCGGCCACATTGGGACTGAGATACGGCCCAGACTCCTACGGGAGGCAGCAGTGGGGAATCTTGCACAATGGGCGAAAGCCTGATGCAGCGACGCCGCGTGCGGGACGAAGGCCTTCGGGTTGTAAACCGCTTTCAGCAGGGACGAGGCCGCAAGGTGACGGTACCTGCAGAAGAAGCCCCGGCTAACTACGTGCCAGCAGCCGCGGTAATACGTAGGGGGCGAGCGTTATCCGGATTCATTGGGCGTAAAGCGCGCGTAGGCGGC
>JAXGTO010000027.1:0-34459 GCA_040774885.1 Eggerthellaceae bacterium
AAGACGACGACGAGACCATCGAGATCTGGAAGAAACTCGGTGTGCCCGACGACCGCATCAGCCGTTTGGGCGAAGAGGACAACTTCTGGCGTGCCGGTCCCACCGGTCCTTGCGGACCGTGCAGCGAGCTGTATTTCGACCAGGGCCCCGAAGTGGGATGCGGTCGTCCCGATTGCGCCCCCGGGTGCGAATGCGACCGATTCCTCGAATACTGGAACTGCGTGTTCACGCAATACGATGGCCAAGAAGACGGCACGTTGGCGCCGCTTCCCAAGAAGAACATCGACACTGGCATGGGGCTCGAGCGCATGGCCGCCATCATGCAGGGCGTCACCAGCAACTACGAAACCGACGTGTTGCGCAGCCTGGTGGCAGTGGGCGAGGACCTTGCGGGCGTGGTCTACGGGTCGGATGCCGCCACCGACCTGGCCTTGCGCATCATGGCCGACCACAGCCGCTCGGTGACGTTCATGATCGCCGATGGCATCCTGCCTTCCAATGAAGGGCGCGGCTACGTGCTGCGCCGCCTGCTGCGCCGCGCGGTCATGAAGGCGCATCTGCTGGGCGTCAAAGGGCCCTTCTTGCAGCGCTACATCGACAAGGTCATCGAGCTCATGGGCGATGTCTACCCGGAAATCGTCGAGAACCGCGAGCTCATCGGACGCGTGGTTCTTTCCGAAGAAGAACGATTCGGCGCCACGTTGCGCCAGGGGCAAAGCTATCTTACCGAGGCGCTCGACACCCTCGAAGGCACCGTGTTGCCGGGAGAGCGCGCCTTCGCGCTGCATGATACGTACGGTTTCCCCTTCGAGGTGACCGAGGAAATCTGCGCCGAAGCCGGCATCACCGTCGATTCCGACGGGTTCCAGCGCTGCATGGAGCAGCAAAAGGAACGCGCCCGCGCCGCCACCAAAGACGATGCGGAAGCCGCCTGGTCCACCTATGACGGCGCCATGAGTTCCATCCGCGAAGCGGTGGGAGCCACCGATTTCGTCGGCTACACCAAAGATTCGGCCGCTTCCACGGTTACCGCGCTCATCGAAAACGGTGCTTCCGTCACCGAACTGGCGGCGGGGCATTCGGGCGGCATCGTGTGCGAAAGCACTCCGTTCTATGCGGAAAAGGGCGGGCAGGTGGGCGATATCGGCCTCATGTACGCCCCCGATGTGGAAGTCAAGGTCACCGACACCCAAGAGCCTGAAAAAGGCCTGGTGGTTCATCATGTCACCATCGAAAAGGGCACGGTGCATGTGGGCGATCAGCTGCAGCTGGCCATCGATGCGCCGCGCCGCGAGCGCATCCGCCGCAATCACAGCGCCACCCATGTGCTGCATTGGGCGTTGCGCCAGGTGCTGGGCGACCATGTGAAGCAGGCCGGCAGCTATGTGGCCCCCGATCGCCTGCGTTTCGACTTCACCCATTACGAGGGCATGACCCGCGCCCAGATTGCCGAAGTTGAGCGCCTGGCCAACCAGAAGGTCATGGAGAATCATGCCGTCCACGCCTACGAGACCAGCTTGAGCGCCGCGCGCGAAGCCGGCGTCACGGCCTTGTTCGGCGAGAAGTACGGCGAATTCGTTCGCGTGCTGGACATGGAAGGTTTTTCGCAGGAGCTTTGCGGCGGCACCCACGTGCGCGCCACCAGCGAAATCGGGTTCATCAAGGTGATCACGGAAACGAGCGTCGGCGCCAACCTGCGCCGCATCGAGGCCGTCACCAGCTTCGATGCCCTGGCATACATGGAGCGCATCGAAGACGAATTGCGTTTGACCGCCGACGAACTGCGCGTGCCGCTGTTCGATGTCAATGAGCGCACGGCTGCCAACTTGACGGTCCTCAAAGAACTCCAGACCAAGATGAAGCAGAACAAGCAGCTGGCGGCCCAAGGCAAGTTCGAAGAGATCGTGGCACAGGGCATCCAGCCTTCCAAGGCCGGCTATCCGGTGGCCATCGTGCGCTACGACGGCATGGATGCCACGCAGATGCGCAATTTGTGGGATGTGGTGCGTACCCGCACCAAGGATGCCGGTGCCTGCGTGCTGGCAAGCGACCATGATGGCACGCCTCTGCTTTTGGCCGCGGCAACCGATGACGCTGTGGCCGCCGGTTTCCACGCCGGCAACATCATCAAGGCCATCGCGCCCGCCATCAAGGGCGGTGGCGGTGGCAAGCCCACCATGGCGCAGGCCGGCGGCAAGGACGCCTCCGGTTTGGACGCCGCCGTGCAACAGGCGCGGGAGCTGCTCCTGTGAGGGTGCTCGCCCTCGACATCGGCCAGGTGCGCTGCGGCATCGCCGTCAGCGACCCGGCTGGACGCGTCGCCAGCCCGGTGTGCGTGCTGCCCACTTCCGAAGTGGAGCAGGCCGCGCCCAGTTTCAAGCGGGTGCTGGAAGATTGGGAACCCGAGCTCTTGGTTTCCGGCTTGCCCTACACGCTTTCCGGTGCGGAAGGGCCGCAGGCCGGGCGCATCAAGCGCGTGGCTGCCGGCATCGCGCAACGCGCCGGCTTGCCGCTCGAGTTCATCGACGAGCGTCTGAGCTCGCAAGAAGCGAAGCGCAGTTTGCGTGAAAAAGGCTATGACGAGCGCGCGATGCGCGGTAAGGTTGACATGGTGGCAGCCAGTCTGTTTTTGCAGACGTGGTTGGATTCCCACTTCAGGGACGAAAACGAAAGAGAAGGTTGAATCATGGTCCGTCGTAGGCAAGTTACATACTCGAACCATTCGAATAGGGCGGCGCGTTCCGCGCATGCACGTGGGGACAAGCAATTCCGCACGTACGATACGTCCTATATCCAATCCAAGGGGAAGAAGACTCCCGCTATGGACGCCAAGCACATCATCTTGGCTGTCGTCGCCATCGCGCTGATAATCTTCCTCATCACGCAGATCGTCACGTGCGTTTCGGGTGGGCAATCCAAAACCGTGGCCGATGGCACCGAGGTCACCATCACCGTCGACTCGGGCGCTTCCACCAAGACCATCGCCACCACGTTGGCGGATGCCGGGCTCATTTCGGACAGCACCACGTTTTCCAATCGCGTGCAAGATCTCAATGCGGCATCGAGCCTGAAGCCCGGCACCTATACCTTCACGGGCGGCACCAGCATGGACGACATCATCAACCAGCTCGAATCCGGCCCGTCCGTCAACACTCTCACCATCCCGGAGGGCTATACGCTCGATCAGGTTGCCGAGACGGTCGAAACCGCCTACGACGGCAAGATAACCGCATCAGATTTCAAGGCTGCGGCCAGCAACGCTTCGGCGTACCAAGATGATTTCCCCTTCGTGGCCGATGCTTACAACAATTCGTTGGAAGGCTTCTTGTTCCCCAAGACCTACGACATGGAAAGCGATGACACCGCAGATACCGTCATCCGCCGCATGTTGACGCAATACCAGACCGAGACCGCCTCCCTGGATTACAGCTATGTGGAATCGCACGGACTCACCAAATACGATGCCCTCATCGCCGCATCTTTGGTGGAGCGGGAGGCCACCAGCGACAACCGCGCCACGGTGGCTTCGGTGTTCTACAACCGCCTGGCCGAACCCATGCCGCTGCAAAGCGATGCGACCATCGCCTATGTGGTCAAGTACGATCCGACGCCCGATGACTTGACGGTGGACAGCCCGTACAACACCTATCTCAACTACGGTTTGCCGCCGGGACCCATTTGCTCGCCGAGCATCGAGAGCCTGCAGGCTGCCTGCAATCCCGACAGCACCGATTACCTGTACTTCTATTTTGCCAAGGATGATTCCGGCACCATGCAGTACTGGTTCAGCGAAACCTACGAAGAACACCAGGATGCCATCGGCGGCACGTTGGGCGATGAGACCGACTCGTCGTCTGATTCATCGTCTGACTCGTCATCCGATACATCCTCCGATACGCAGTCGGAAGGTTAGGTCGCCGCTTCAGGCGATAGGCGCCCATGGCCTTCTTCGAACCGGAGCGGTATTTCGCCCGCATCACGCGCATCTCCGTGACTCACGACATCGTGGAGCGCGGGTTCACCTGCGCGCTGCTCGACATGGACAACACTATTTTGCCGCGCGACACCCATCACGTGCCGCGCGACGTATCGGACTGGTTGCGCACGGCCCAGAAAGCGGGAGTGCGCTTCTGCCTGCTTTCGAACAATTTCCATCCAGGGGTCTACGAATGGGCCGAGCGACTCGATTTGCCCATCGTGGCCAAGGCCGTGAAGCCCTTGCCCCATGGCTTTTTGATGGCTCGCGCGAAGGTGGGCGGTTCACGGGAATCGACGCTGGTCATCGGCGACCAGTTGGCCACCGATGTGGTGGGTGCCCATCTTTTGGGCATGACCGCCTACATGGTGATGCCTTTGGTGGAACAAGATCTCAAGCACACGCTGCTGCTGCGCAATGTGGAACGGGTGCTCATGGGAGATCGCGTGCCCGAAGGTGCTGCCGGTTGCGTCGGTTCATCGGCCGAAACGCCGGCCGCAACGGCTGGCGATCCTTCCGGTGACTGACGGATTTCCCGCATCTGCGCAGTGATTCGCGCATCCTTGTGTTCTGCATACGATGATATGTTGGCGCTCACGACCTGCCGAAGGCGGTTTCGGTGCTACTATCGATTCCGATATCCGACGTAAGGCCGCACTGCGGGCCCAAACGCCTCGACCATCGACAACGGTGAAGCGTTCGGCTGTGCGGTCGGCAAGATAAGGAACCCATATGCGCTTCGTTACCGCAGGAGAAAGCCACGGACCTTGTTTGACCGCTGTGGTCAGCGACGTCCCGGCCGGGCTCAAGATTTCCCCGAAGCTCATCGATTCGGACCTGGCGCGCCGTCAATCGGGCTACGGGCGCGGCGGGCGGCAGGGCATCGAGACCGATACCGTGTCCGTGCTGTCGGGCGTGCGCTTCGGCGTCACGCTGGGCACGCCCATCACGCTGCAAGTGGTCAACAGGGATTGGCAGAACTGGACGGACCGCATGGCCGTGTTCGGCAACGCGCCCGATGATTTGAAGCGCGAAGTCACGCCGCGTCCCGGTCATGCCGATCTGGTGGGCGCGCTCAAAAACGACACCGACGATTGCCGCAACATTTTGGAACGAGCCAGCGCGCGTGAAACCGCCGCCCGTGTGGCTGCCGCCGGTATCGCCCGCGAATTCTTGGCAGAATTGGGCGTAGAGGTGTTCAGCTACGTCAATCGCATCGGCACTGCCGAGTTCGCCGAAGACGATCCCATGATGGATGCTCCCGACTACAAGCCGCTCGATATCGAGTTGTCAGCCGTGCGTTGCCCCGACAAAAAGGCCACCGACAAGATGTGCAAGATGATCGACGTGGCCAAGGTGAAAGGCGAAAGCCTGGGCGGGACGTTTCGCGTGGTGGCCTGCGGGCTCGTTCCCGGGCTGGGCGATTTCGCCAGCGGCCCCGATCGGCTCACCAGCCGCTTGGGCGGTGCGCTGTTCAGCATTCCCGCCATCAAGGGCGTCGAATTCGGGCTGGGCTTCCAAGCGGCAAGTCGCAATGGATCCGAAGTCCATGACCCCATCACCCAGACGTCGCGCAAAGGGTTTTCGCGCGCCAGCAACAATGCCGGGGGGCTCGAAGGCGGTATGACCACGGGCCTGCCGCTCATCATCACGGCGGCCATGAAACCCATTCCCACGCTGCGCACGCCGCTTCCCACGGTGAACATGGACACCATGGAAGTCGAAGAGGCCTCCAAGGAACGCAGCGACGTGTGCGCGGTACCCGCCGCTGCTGTGGTGGCCGAAGCCGAGGTGGCCCTCGTGCTGGCCGATGCCTATCTGCGCAAGTTCGGCAGCGACAACATGACCGATATCAAAGCGGCCCTCAAAGCATACAAGGCCCGCATCAAAACACAGTCTCGGTAAGGGCCAGCTTGTGAAGGAATCCAATTCGCACACGCCTTCCGAGCTCTACCGTCTGACCGAACCCGTCTTCTTCGTCGGGTTCATGGGTGCGGGAAAAACCAGCGTCAGCCGCTATTTGTCGCGCCGCTGCGGCTTGGCTTCGGTCGATCTCGACCGCTACTTGGCCCGTCGCGAAGGGCGCAGCGCCAAAGAGCTGTTCCTTGAAGAAGGGGAGAGCCGCTTTCGCGCCATGGAAGCCGAGCTCATCGAAGAATTCTGCGACCGCGATCCGTTGCTCATTTCGTGCGGAAGCGGCACCGTCATGGACGAGCGTTGCCGCGCGCTCATGCGCCAGCATGGATTCGTCGTCCATCTTCAGGTCGATCCCGCCGAATCGCGAGCCCGCATCAGCGACCATTCGACCCGTCCCTATCTGGACTCCGACCCCGAAAAGATCGAGGAGATGAACCGCGAGCGCCTGCCGCTGTATCGCCAGGTTGCCGATGCCACCGTGGTGACGCAGGGCAATTCGGTGCGTGTCAACGCCCTGTCGGTCGAATCCATTCTCTTGGAAGAAGGTATCTTGTGCCCCGTTGCAAAGTAGTGGTCAATCTGCCTGACAAGCCCGCCTACGACGTCCGCATCGGCACGGGCATCCTGGAAGACGTCGGAGGCCGGATCAGCGAAGCCGTCGATGCGCCTCAGGCTCTGGTGATCACCGACGGCAATGTGGCGCCGCTCTATCTGGAACAGGTGCGCCAGGCTTGTCGTCAAGCGGGCATCAAGACCACGCAGATCACCGTGGCGGCAGGCGAGGAAAGCAAATCCATCGAGGCTCTCGAAGGCATCTGGCGTGCCATGGCGCAATCCGGCATGGGCCGCGACACCGTCGTCGTCGCTTTGGGCGGCGGCGTGGTGGGCGATCTGGCGGGATTCGTCGCCGCCACGTTCATGCGCGGCATCAGCCTGGTACAGCTTCCCACCACGCTTTTGGCCATGGTCGATTCGTCGGTGGGGGGCAAGACGGCCGTCAACTTGCCCGAAGGCAAGAACCTGGTGGGTGCGTTCAAACAGCCCGACCTGGTATGCGCCGACACGGAAACGCTTGCCACGCTCGACGATCGGGAATGGGCTTGCGGTTGCGCCGAGATAGCCAAAAGCGCCCTCATCGATTCGGACGAGTTCTTCTTCTGGCTGACGGATTCCGCCCAGGCTCTGGCCGAGCGCGATGAAGCGGTGGTCCAAGAAGCCATCATGCGCTGCGTCGTGTTCAAGGCCGATGTGGTGGCCGCCGATGAAACCGAAAGCGCCGGCGTGCGCGAATGCCTCAACTACGGGCACACGTTGGGCCACGCCGTGGAAAAGCTCGCCGGGTTCGGCACGTATTCCCATGGCGCGGCGGTGGCCGAGGGCATGCGTTTCGCCCTGCGTCTTGCCGTGGCGCTCGTTGATGCACCGCTCGATTTGGTGGAAGCCCAAGACTCGCTGCTCGATCAACTCGGCTTGCCGTCGCTCGATTTCTCGGCATCGGCCGATGAAATGCTCGAAGCCATGCATACCGACAAGAAGACCCGCGGCGGCGTGCTGCGCTTCGTCTTGCCCAGCGACGTGGGCCGTTGGACGGTGCGCGAAGTCGATGACGATACGGTGCGCGAGCACCTGCAGGCTTGGGAAAGGTCGAAACGATGAATGAGGTTTCCGCTGCCCGCGTGCAGCGTTTGAAAGAAGCCATGGAGGGCGCCGGCATACGCGCGTTCTTCCTGCGCGATACGTCCACCATCGCCTGGCTCACGGCGTTCGATGACGTCTTCGACGAAGAAAGCGCCCATGCCGTGCTGGTCACGCCGCACCTGTGCGAACTGCATACCGATTCCCGCTACGCCGGTGCTTGCCGCAAAGCCGCGCAGGGCGGTCCGTTCACCATCCACGACGAACCGGAGAGCCATGAAAAGTGGCTGGCCGATATATTCCAGAGCATGCACGGCGGGCAGGCCGATGCCGCCCAGATCGTGTTGGGCATCGAAAGCACGATGATGCTGGGGGAATACCGTTTGCTCGAGCGCGAGCTGGCGCGTTGCAGCGCCCAGCCCCGCCTTGAAGAAACCAAGCGCTTCGGCATGCACCTGCGCTCGGTCAAAGATGCGGCCGAGGTGGAGCGCTTGCGCGCTGCGCAAGCCATAACCGATGCTGCGTTTTCGCATATCGTCGACTACATGAAGCCCGGCATGACCGAACGCCAGGTGCAGGTGGAGCTTGAGGACTTCATGGTGCGCCACGGCGCCGCCGGCCTCGCGTTTTCCAGCATCGTGGCCACAGGAGCCAATGGCGCGAGCCCCCATGCCATCCCCGGCGCCACCCGCCTGGAAGCGGGGCAGTGCGTGGTCATGGACTTCGGCGCGCGGGCGCAGGGGTATTGCAGCGACATGACGCGCACGGTGTTCGTCGGCGCCCCTGATCCGCATCTGGCCAGCGCCTATGAAACGCTGCGCCGCGCCAATGAAGAAGTGGAGGCCTTGCTGGCCCCCGGCGTCACCGGCGCCCAGGCGCAGGAACTTGCCGAGAGCATCCTGGCCGAAGGCGGGTATGCCGGCAAGATGGGCCACGCATTGGGGCACGGAGTGGGCATCGACATCCATGAAGAGCCGGTGCTCGCGCCGCGCAACAACGAACCGTTGCAGGTGGGCAACGTGGTCACGGTGGAGCCGGGCATCTACCTTGAAGGGGATTTCGGCATGCGGCTCGAGGATTTCGGCATCATCGACGATGGCGGTTTCCAGGTGTTCACGCAATCAAGCCACGATATGGTTATAATCTAAAGGCTGTAAATACGTATGAATGGATATTCCGCACGATGGACCGCATGCCGCGGTTGCAGATAAGGCGGGTCCTCGGGAGGAGCAAGATGGCTATTTCAACCGCCGACTTCAAAAACGGCATGTGCATCGAATACAACGGCAAGCTGTGCACCATCGTTGAGTTCCAGCATGTCAAGCCGGGCAAGGGCGGTGCGTTCGTGCGCACCAAACTGCGCGACATCAAGACCGGGCGCGTGGTGGACTACACCTTCAACGCCGGCACCAAGTTCGAAAGCGTGCGTCTGGAAACCAAGACCATGCAGTACCTGTACAACGACGGAGCCGATTACTATTTCATGGACACCAGCACGTACGACCAGATGTCCATTCCCGCCGACGTGGTGGGCGAACAGAGCCAGTGGCTCAAGGAAAACGACGAGGCCACGCTGCTCTATGCTGGCGATGAGCTGATCAGCATCGAGCCCCAGATGTTCGTCGAGCTCGAGGTCACCGAGACCGATCCGGGCTTCAAGGGCGACACCGTCCAGGGCGGAACCAAGCCCGCTACGCTTGAGACCGGCGCCACCGTGCAGGTTCCCATGTACATCAACCCGGGCGAAGTGCTGCAGATCGACACCCGCGACGGCAGGTTCATCAAGCGCGTCTAGCGCACTGTCGAACCACCAAGTTATCGTATGGGGCCCCGCTCGCGCGGGGCCCCATTTCATTCGGCGATGCAATGCGATTCTCGCGGCCTTACTGCGTGCCGCGCCCGCGCCCCGCACCACGTAATCGCCATTCCGTCGATGCGATTCTCGTGGCTACGCAGCTCATGGCTCCGGGCTCCTGCAGCGATGGGGTACACTTTCGTCCAGATAGAAGCGGCGCAGTGCGTTTAGAAAGCGAAGAGGAGGGCTCCTTGATTCTGGTCATCGACATCGATGCCGTCCTCACCATGCGCGAACAGCAGATACTCTATTACGTGGCGCGCGGGCTCTCGAACAAGGAGATTTCCGCCAAACTCTCCCTTTCAGAGCAGACGGTCAAAGTCCACTTGGCCAACATGCTTTCCCATACCGGGTGCCCCAACCGCGCCGCCCTCGTGTCTTACGGATTCGAACGGGGCATCTTGCGCAATCGATGAACTCGACGCTCGGCGCGCATCTAACCCGAATGGGTTATGGCGGCGCACAGGCGGGTTCCGTATCCTGAATTTGAGAGAATCCGTTCCAGCCAAGCCGCATTCTTCAATGCAGGGAGTCGAGTCCCGATGCGCGGTTTTCCGGTGCGGAAGAGAAGGAATGCCCGTGTTGACACTCATCCTTGCAACTGCCAGCATCATGGCGTACTTGGTATCGGCCGGCTTGTTCGCCTACCAGCTGCGCAACAGAACCGATCGGTTCCAGGCAATAGCGCGCGTGCTGTTCTTCTGCGCGTTGCTCATGCACTCCGTTGCCATCGGCGTGACGTCGTCCGAAACAGGCGGGACGATGCTCCAGGGGCCGAACATCCTCATCTTGGCGGCATGGACCATCGCGGTGGCATTCGCCTTCTTCGAAATCATCACCAAGAAGCCGTATGGATACGGTGCCTTCGTGGTTCTGGCGGTGGCGGTGCTCATGATAGCTGCCCTGTTCATGAATGCTTTTTTGGGCGGGTCGGTGTTTTACAACCGCGTTTACGCCCAGTGGCCCGTTCTGGCATTCCACATCGTGCTGTTCTTCTTGTCGGTGTCCGCCTTCCTCATAAGCGCCGTGGCATCGGGCATGCTGCTGTATCAAGAGCATCTGGTGCGCATCAAGAGCACGCGTTTTCTTACCATGCGCATGCCGGCGCTCAGCACGTTGCGGCTTGTGGCACGCCGCGCGGTGGCCATCGGCATGCTGCTGTTCACGTTGGGCATCTTGATCGGCGTGGTCCGCATGTTGGTGCTGGAGGGCACCATGGCCGATATGGGCTGCTCGGGATCGCTTGAGTACCTGCTTCCGCGCATCGTGTTGTCCATCGTGCTGTGGGTGGCCTACTGCGTGTACTTGACGTTCATCTACCTCATGCCGGGCCGTGTTCCTTCGCGCGCTTGTTCTTGGATATCGGTTATTGCAGGAGCGTCCAGCCTGGTGCTGCTCGTGCTTTCTGCTGGGTCGGTGATCTGACATGGCTTTCAATCTGCGTCGCCAGAGCGGCTTTGGCAAAGACGGTGAATGCGCATGACCATCGCATTCGTGGGTCTCAATCACAAGACGGCTGCCGTCGAGTTGCGCGAGAAAACGGCGTTTTCCGCTGCTGAAATGCCCGCTGCTCTGACGGCATTGCTTCATGAACCCGGCGTCGAAGAAGCCGTCATCCTTTCCACGTGCAATCGCACGGAAATCTACGCCTCGATCAATGATCGGGCCGATGGGTTCGATATTCTGTCGGGCTTTTTGTGCTCCAATCGCGGCATCCCTGCGCGCGACTTGATGCCCCATCTGTATACCGCCGATGACTTGGATGCGGCTACGCATCTGTTCAACGTCGTTTGCTCGCTCGATTCCATGGTGCTCGGCGAACAGCAGATCTTGGGCCAGGTCCGTTCCGCCTATCGCATGGCCACGGAAAGCGACGCCACCGGCAAAGTGCTCAACCACCTGTTCCACCAAGCGCTCAGCGTGGGCAAAGGCGTGCGAAGCGAAACCGAGATCAGCCGCAATCATGTGTCCATATCCACGGTGGCGGTCGATTTGGCGAAGCGGTTCTTCGACGATATCGGCAAACGCACCGTGCTGGTTTTGGGCGCGGGCGAGATGAGCGAGCTGACGGCCCGCTATCTTGCCGAGCAAAACGTCGGATCGGTCATCGTCGCCAACCGCACTTATGAGCGTGCGCTGGCTCTCGCCACCGAACTGGGCGGACGGGCCTCTCGCTTCGATGACATCGAAGAATCATTGGCCTTGGCCGATATCGTCATCTCTTCCACGGCCGCCCCGGGCTACGTCATCAAACCCGACATGCTGCAACGCGCCGCGCATCACCGCCGCGGCCGCTCGCTTTTGCTCATCGACATAGCCGCGCCGCGCGACATCGATCCGGCGTGCGAGGACATCGATGACGTGTACCTGTATTCCATCGACGATTTGGAGTCCATCGTGCGAGACAACCGAGCCGGACGCGAAGTGGCGGCCGTGCAGGCTGCCGGCATGGTGGGCGATGAAGTCCGCCAATTCGCCGACTGGCTGGAAGTCTGCGATGCTGCCCCCACCATCACCGAGTTGCGCGGGCAGGCCGACCAGATCCGCGATGCGGAATTGAAGCGCCTGTTCAAGCATTTGGGCGATGTGGACGACGACGAACGCAAGAGCATCGAGGCCATGGCCAACGCCATTGTCAGCAAGATGCTGCACAAACCCATCAAAGCCATGCGCGACGGCGCGGGCACCCCGGACGGCGCCAACCGCGTGCGGGCCGTCCGCGATCTGTTCGACATGGATGAATCGGAGGAATGACATGAGCGATACCGTGGTCATAGGCACGCGCGGCAGCGATTTGGCGCTTTGGCAGGCCAATCACGTTCGCGATCTGCTTGTGCAGGCGTGGCCCGACCTTGATGTGCAAGTCGAAGTGGTCAAGACCAAAGGCGACAAGATCCTCGACGTGGCATTGTCCAAGATCGGTGACAAGGGCCTGTTCACCAAGGAACTCGAACGAACCTTGATGGACGGCCAGGTCGATATCTGCGTCCATTCCATGAAAGACATGCCCACGGTTCTGCCCGATGGGCTCAAGATTGCCGCCATGCCCCAGCGCGCCGATGCGCGCGACGTGCTCATCGATTTCAAGGGCCTGTCCTTCGATGCCCTGCCTGTTGGCGCGCGGGTTGCCACAGGATCGCTTCGGCGCGTGTCGCAACTGGCGTCCTTGCGTCCCGATATCGAGCTGTGCGAGATCCGCGGCAACGTGGGAACCCGCATCGGCAAGGTGGAATCCGGCGAATTCGATGCTCTGGTGCTGGCTGCATCCGGCGTCGACCGTTTGGGTCTGACCGATGGCATTCAGCAGCGTTTTTCTCCTGACACCATGGTGCCTGCGGTAGGGCAGGGAGCCATCGGCATCGAGGCCCGTTCCGGCGACGACCGCATCGCCCGGCTTCTGGAGCCCATCAAGTGCGACCGCACTATGCGCGCGGTTTCCGCCGAGCGCCATATCATGCGGGTGTTGGAAGGCGGCTGCCAGGTTCCTATCGGCGCCTATGCCCGTGAAGAAGAAGGCCGGATGGACATCATCGCTTTCGTGGGCAGCCTGGATGGCGCGCGCATCGTCCGTGCCCAGGCGCAGGGCCCCGTCGAGCAAAGCGAGGAATTGGCCCAGCAGGCAGTCGACGATCTTTGCGCCGGCGGCGCGCGGGAAATCTTGGAGGAGATCCGATGACGGCGACGCAGGGAAAGCCCATGGAAGAAGCGTCCCCGCAACCAGCGCCGGTCTATCTGGTGGGCGCCGGTCCGGGCGATGCGGGTCTCATCACCGTGAAGGGCCGTTCCCTCGTTCAATCGGCCGACATCCTCATATACGACTATCTGGCCAATCCGACGTTCCTTTCATGGGCGCGCCCGGACGCCGAGCTCGTCTTCGTGGGAAAGAAGGGCTTTTCCGAGCACGTCACCCAAGACCAGATCAACGCCTGCATCGTGGCCGCGGCCCAAGCCCATCCCGAAGCGCGCATCGTCCGTCTGAAGGGCGGCGACCCGTTCGTGTTCGGTCGCGGTGGGGAAGAAGCCCTGGCCCTGACCGAAGCGGGCATTCCCTTCGAGGTCGTTCCCGGCGTAACCGCCGGCGCCGCGGCGCCGGCCTATGCGGGCATCCCCGTCACCCACCGTGGCATGGCCAGCTCGGTGGCGCTCGTCACCGGGCATGAAACCCCCGACAAGCCTGAAACCGCCATCGACTGGGACCATCTTGCGCGCGGCATCGATACCCTGTGCTTCTACATGGGCATCCGTTCGCTGCCGCTTATCGTCGAGCGTCTTACGGCGGCCGGCCGCGCTGCGGACACGCCGGTGGCGCTGGTGCGCTGGGGGTCCACTCCGCGCCAGGAAACGCTCGTTTCCACGTTGGACCAGGTTGTCGACGAAGTGAAACGCCGTGATTTCCAGGCGCCTGCCATCATCGTGGTGGGCGAGGTCGTGCGGCTGCGCGAGCGCCTGTCGTGGTTCGAGGACCGGCCGTTGTTCGGGAAGCGCATCGTCGTCACCCGTGCGCGTGCCCAGGCTTCCGACTTGGTGGCCCGTCTGGCTGCCGATGGAGCCGATGTCTTCGAGTTCCCGGTTATCCGCATCAAGGCGAATCCCGTCGATGAAACCTATCAAGATGCCATCGCCCAGCTGAGCTCCTTCAACTGGGTCGTGTTCACCTCCGCAAACGGTGTCTCGTGCTTCTTCGATGCCATGGAGAGTCAGGGACGCGATGCCCGTGCATTCGGGTCCGCCCGCATTGCGGCCATCGGATCGGCCACCGCCGCCGAACTCGCCGATCGCGGCATCATCGCCGATGCGGTGCCCGATGAATACGTTGCCGAAGCCGTTGCCGACGTGCTGGTCGAATCCGGCATCGATGGTGCCCGCATTCTTTTGGCGCGTGCCGAAATGGCACGCAACGTGCTGCCCGAGCGCTTGCAGGAAGCCGGGGCGCAGGTTCAGGTGCTGCCGGTCTACAAAACGGTGGCCGATGGTGCCGCGCAAGCGGCCGATTTGGTCGATCGGTTGCGGGAGGGACAGGTGGATGCCATCACGTTCACTTCGTCTTCCACGGTCCGCAACCTGATCGACGTCGTGGCCCGTGCTTGCCCGGGCGGCCGAGAGGAAGCCTTGGGCCTGCTGGCCGGCACCGCCTTGGAATCCATCGGTCCCATCACTTCGAAAACACTGCGTGCGCAGGGGCTCGATCCTGCTGCGCAAGCCGACACCTATACCATCGATGGGCTCATCGCCCTGTTGAGAGAGGAATTGCAATCATGATCGGGATATCCAAGCTCTATTGCGGCGCCGTTGAGGCATCCGATGTGCTGCGCTACAACCGCGAATCGGGAAAGCTGCCCAGCGGCCTGCTGCAGTTTTCGGCCGACAAGAAACCGGTGGTGGTATGGAACTGCACTCAGACGTGCAATCTGCGCTGCATGCATTGCTATGCCGGGTCTGAAAACAAGAAGTATTCCGGCGAAATGACCACCGACGAGGCCAAGGCCATGATCGACGACCTTTCCGCCTTCGGTGCACCCGTTTTGCTGTTCTCGGGCGGCGAGCCCTGCATGCGTCCCGACTTGCTCGAATTGATGCATTACGCCAAAGAGCACGGCATGCGCGTGGTCATTTCCACCAACGGCACGCTCATCACCCCTGAACTGGCGGCTAAGTTCGCCGAGGTGGGGCTGTCGTATGTGGGCGTGTCATTGGATGGCGGACGGGAAACCCACGACAAGTTCCGCGGCATGCCCGGGGCGTTCGATCGCGCCATGGAAGGAATCCGCAACGCCAAGGCAGCCGGCATCAAGGTGGGTCTTCGCATGACCATCAATGCTTTGAACTGGGAAGACATCAACGAAATCTTCGACATCATGGAAGC
Organism: Eggerthellaceae bacterium; assembly: GCA_040774885.1. Classification (GTDB taxonomy): domain Bacteria; phylum Actinomycetota; class Coriobacteriia; order Coriobacteriales; family Eggerthellaceae; genus JAXGTO01. Next base: position 15,247 of record JAXGTO010000027.1, read on the forward strand.
CGAGGATGTCCAGCGCGCGTGCTTCTACCATCTGGTGTATACGGGGCGCGGCAGCAAGCTGATGGATGAGGACCTCGATCACGACCAGACGCGTCGCGCGGTGCGCTTGATCATGGACCGCACCAAAGATTGGTTCGATCGCGGCGGCGAGCCCGAGGTTCTCACCGTGGACAATCACGCCGACGGTCCGTTCGTCTACATGGAGCTTCTGAAGGAAGACCCCGAGCGCGCGGCGGAAGTGCTGCAGCTGCTCCAATGGAATCAGGGCAATTCGACCGGCGCCGGCATCGCCAGCGTCAGCTGGGATGGGGAAGTCTATGCCGACCAGTTCTGGCGCCATTTCAGCTTCGGCAACGTGCGCGATCGTCCGTTTTCCCAGATTTGGACCGACGTCAGCCGCACCACTCCTCAAAGCGAGCTGATGTACCGCCTGAAGGACAAGCGTCCCTTCGTCAAGGGACGTTGCGCCGATTGCCGTTGGCTCGATATCTGCAACGGCAACTTCCGCGTCCGGGCCGAAGCGGCCACGGGCGATTTGTGGGCCGCCGATCCGGCTTGCTATCTCACCGACGAAGAAATCGCCTGGCCCGAAGGCACGTCGCGCGAAACCGCGGCTGCCGATGCGCTGGCCGCCGCTGGGATGGAGGTCTGAGCATGGGACATCCCGGCGGTCATCCCGCAGGTGCATCCGGTGGCTTTCGACCCGGTGGCGGGCCCGAGGCCCGGGCCTACGAAGAGCGCACCGGCATAAAGGCGCCGCGCATCGTGGCCTGGGAGATCACCCGGTCGTGCAACCTGTCTTGCGTCCATTGCCGCGCTGCGGCGGAATTCGGCGCGTATCCCGGTGAGCTGACGCTCGACCAGATGAAAGACGTGGTCGATGACATCTGCTCTATTTCCAACCCCATATTCATCTTGACGGGCGGCGAACCGCTGCTGCGTCCCGACATCTGGGATTTGGCCGACTACATCACCGCCAAGGGCGGCAAGCCCGTCGTGGGAACCAATGCGACCATCATCGACGATAAGTGCGCACGGCTTTTGCACGACCACGGCATCAGCCGCATTTCCGTATCGCTCGATTTTCCCGATGCGGAGCGCCATGACCGCTTTCGCGGCGAGCAAGGCGCTTTCGATGCGGCCGTCGCCGGCATAAAGCGCACCATCGCCCAAGGCGTCGAAGTCCAGATCAACACCACGGTCACCCGCCTCAACCACGAGCTCATGGGCCAGATGCACGACTTGGCCGTGAGCCTGGGCGCGGTGGCCTTCCATCCGTTTTTGCTGGTGCCCACGGGCCGCGGCGAAAGCCTGCGCGATATCGAGCTTTCCCCGCAGCAGTACGAAGACGTGCTGGTATGGGCCTATGAACGGCAGAAGACGAGTCCGCTGCACTTCAAGCCGACCGATGCGCCGCAGTACTATCGCATCCTCCGTCAAAAGTCGCTGGAAGAGGGCGTGGCGGTCACGCCCGAGCGCTATGGCATGGAAGCTCTGACGCGCGGATGCCTGGGCGGCATCACCTTCGTCTTCATCAGCCACGTGGGAGACGTGCAGCCCTGCGGTTATTTCGACAAACAGCTGGGCAACGTGGTCGAACAGCCGTTTTCCCGCATCTGGACCGAGTCGCCCGTCTTCGATGACTTGCGCCATTACGACCGCTTGAAGGGCAAATGCGGTGCGTGCGAATACAAGAAGGTGTGCGGCGGATGCCGGGCGCGTGCCCTTTCTGCCACGGGAGATTATCTGGAAGAAGAGCCGTACTGCGCCTATGTGCCCCAAGCGATGCGCACGGGCGATTCTGCCCCAGCTGCCGCGCCTGCGCCGTCAGGTGCGACGGCACCCTGCCATGTTCCCCCTGGATGCGGAGGTATGTGATGACCGATACGGATACCCGTGTGCTCATGCTCATCCAAAATCGATTTCCCCTGGTGCAACGCCCGTATGAGGCCATCGGCCGACAATTGGGCCTTTCCGAAAGCGAAGCGTTCGATGCCGTCACCGCGCTACGCGATTCGGGCACGGTCCGGCGCCTGGGTGCGACGTTCGACCTTTCGCATCTGGGCTACGTTTCCACGCTGGCGGCAGCGGCCGTCGACCCCGATCATTTGGAAGATGCGGCTGAATTCGTCAACGGATTCGGCGAGGTGACGCACAACTACCAGCGAAGCGGCACCTACAACATGTGGTTCACCATCATCGCGCCTTCGCGCGAGCGGATCGCTCAGATTCAAGAAGCCGTGTCCAAGCAGCCCGGATGCACCGGCGTGCTCAATCTTCCCGCCGAGCACATGTACAAGATCCGCGTGGAATTCGATGCAGCCGGCACGCGTGCGGCCGACGAGCGCCATGGGTCGGAATACCGGCAGCACACCATCACGCCCCAAGACGTGGAGGTACCTTCGTTCACCGACGAAGACATCGCCTTGATCCGCCTTTTGCAAGGAGATGTCGACCGCAGCCTCGAGCCCTTTGGGTCTTTGGGCGCACAGGTCGGTCTTTCGGGTGATGAAACCATCGGCAAGATCGAAGAATGGCTTGCTTGCGGAGTCATCCGCCGATTCGGCGCCGCAGTGCGTCATCGCCGTATCGGGGTTTCCAGCAATGCCATGACCGTGTGGGACATCCCTGAAGACCAGGTGAATGCCGCCGGCGAGCTGATGTCGACGTTTTCGGTGGTCAGCCATTGCTACGAGCGCCGCCGCTGCGAAGAATGGCCCTACAACATGTACACCATGCTCCACGCCAAAGACGACGAAGTCTGCCGCAAGGGAGTCCAGGCCATCCACGAAGCGTTGACCGATGCGGGCATCGACGTTCCCGACCCCCATCTGCTATTCTCCAGTCGTGAGTTCAAGAAACGTTCGATGAGGTATTTCATGGAGGAGGACCGATGAACCATAGCAGTTCCCACGCTCTGTTCGCCGCTGCCCAAGAACATATCCCGGGCGGCGTCAATTCGCCAGTGCGCGCTTTCGGCAACGTTGGATGCGATCCCGTGTTCTACCAAAGCGCCAGCGGGTCGCATGTAATCGATGTCGACGGCAACGAGTACATCGACTTCATCGGGTCGTGGGGTCCCATGATCTTGGGCCATCGGCCTTCCTGCGTCATGCAGGCCGTTTCCCGCCAGGTGGAGCGCGGTCTTTCGTTCGGTGCGCCGTGTGAAGCGGAAGTAGAGCTGGCCGATAAGATCTGCACGCTGGTGCCGGCGGCCGAAAAGGTGCGCATGGTGTCTTCGGGCACCGAGGCCACCATGAGCGCCATCCGCACGGCGCGCGGCTTCACCGGACGCGACAAGTTCATCAAGTTCGCCGGCAACTACCATGGCCACAGCGATGCGCTGCTGGTGAATGCCGGTTCCGGCGTGGCCACGCTGGGCATCCCCGGCACGCCCGGCGTCACGGCGGGGGCCGTGGCCGACACCATCGTCGTGCCCTACAACGACCTTTCCGCCGTGCAGGAAGCCTTCGAGCGCATGCCCGAAGACATCGCCGCCATCATCGTGGAGCCCATCGCCGGCAACATGGGCGTGGTCCCTCCGGCGGACGGCTTTTTGCAAGGACTGCGCGAGGTATGCACCCGCTATGGCGCCTTGCTCATCTTCGACGAGGTCATTTCCGGGTTCCGTGCTTCGTTGGGCGGAGCACAGGGCCTCTACGGCATCACGCCCGACATGTGCTGCTTCGGAAAGATCATCGGCGGCGGCTTCCCCGTGGGGGCGTTCGCCGGCCGTGCCGACATCATGGACGTGCTGGCGCCGCAAGGCCCGGTGTACCAAGCCGGAACGCTTTCCGGCAATCCCGTCGCCATGGAAGCGGGCCTGGCCATGCTCGAGGAATTGGAGGGCACCGATCCGTATCCGTACCTCGACCTCTTGGGCGAGCGCTTGCAGAAGGGATTGGTCCAAGCGGCCGAAGATGCGGGCATTCCCGTGCAGGTAAATCGCGCCGGGTCGTTGCTCACGGTGTTCTTCACCGACCGCCCCCAGGTCACGTGCTGGGACGATGCCGCTTCTTGCGATGCCGATCGCTTCGCACGCTATTTCCGCGCCATGTTGGACGCCGGGTTCCTCATCGCACCCAGCCAATTCGAGGCGCTGTTCATATCGGCCGCCCACACCGAGGCCGAAATCGATGCATTCATCGCCGCTGCGTCCAAGGCGTTTTCAACGCTCGGGTGACGCGGCCCGTTTCGCCCCCTTCGTCTAGCGGCCAAGGACATCGGCTTTTCAAGCCGAAGACGGGGATTCGAATTCTTCAGGGGGTACCAGATTGTTTGCGGACCCGCTCCCGAAAGGGGCGGGTCCTTTCTTGACCGGACGTCCGCATTCCGTTGCCGCGAGATTTCCGCCCGTTTGCGTCAAATGGCAGCCGTCGAATGGCAATCCTGTAAACTCACCGAACTTGAAGCGCTCTTGTGCGCTGCCTGCCGTATAATGGCCTCTCGCTCTTCCCGCCGAGTGCACCTTGCAGGCGCGATCGGCTGTTCGTTTGAAAACGTGCGGCGAGTTTTGCCGCCCTATCACGCTAAGGAGGTGCAGGTCATGCCTAAACTTCAGATAATGGATACCACCATTCGCGATGGCCAGCAGAGCCTGTGGGCCACTCGCATGCAGATAGGCGACATGCTCCCCATCCTCCCCAAGATGGATCGTGTCGGCTACTGGGCCATCGAGGCCTGGGGCGGTGCCACGTTCGATACGTGTCTGCGTTTCTTGGACGAGAATCCATGGGAGCGTCTTCGCTCCATCAAGGCGAAAACGCCCAACACCGATTTGGCCATGCTCTCGCGTGGTCAGAACCTGGTGGGTTACAAGCACTATTCCAAAGAGATCTGCGATCGTTTCATCAAAGCGTCCAAGCGCAACGGCATCGACGTGTTCCGCGTCTTCGACGCGCTCAACGACATCCGCAACGTGGTCGACAACGCCGAAGCCATCAAGGAGTGCGGCGGTTGGTTCGAAGGAGCCATCAGTTACACCATGAGCCCCGTCCACACGCTGGACAGCTACCTCGATTACGCCCAGAAACTCAAGGATCTCGGTGCCGATTCCATCGCCATCAAGGACATGGCCGGCATGCTCACGCCGTATCGCACCGAGCGCATGGTCAAGGCGTTCAACGCCGAAATCGGCCTGCCGGTGCATGTGCATTGCCACTACGTCGGCGGCATGGCCCCGGCCAACATCATCAAGGCCGCCGAAGCCGGCGCGGCCATCGCCGACACCGCCAGCGCTCCGTTGGCCTTCGGCAACAGCCACCCGGCGGTCGAGATGATCGTCGCGGCGTTGCAGGAAAGCCGTTACGACACCGGCCTCGACCTCGACCTGTTGTTCGAGATCGCCGAGTATTGGGAACAGGTGCGCAAGCGCGGCCACTACAAGCGTGGCGTATCCAGCCTGATCCATATGAAGGTGTATTCGCACCAGGTGCCCGGCGGCATGATGTCCAACCTGGTCAGCCAGCTGGAAATTCAGAATGCAGGCGACCGCCTGCCCGATGTGATGCGCGAGATCCCCAAGGTCCGCGCCGAAGTGGGCTATCCGCCGTTGGTCACGCCCATGAGCCAGATCGTCGGCACGCAGGCCGTGTTCAACGTGCTCACGGGCAAGCGCTGGGGCGTCGTATCCAAAGAAATGAAAGATTACCTGTGCGGCTATTACGGCAAGGCCCCCGGACCCATCGATCCCGATATCAAGGCCAAAGTGGTGGGCGATACCCCCGTGCTCGACCCCGACGTGGCGCCGGGCTCGCTGGTAACCACCACCTATGACGAGATGGCCGAAGAAATCGGCGATCTGGCCAAAACCGAAGAAGACGTGCTCATGTACGCCATGTTCCCCAACGAGGCGCGCACGTTCCTTTCCAAGCATCGCACATCCGAAAAGGTCGATTTCCTGCTGGCAGAGGAATCGAGCGGAACCAAGGAGGACGATTACGTGGATATCAATCAGATTCGCGAACTGGTGCGCGTCGCCGAAGAAAGCGGCGTGGGCGAAATCGTAGTGGAAGAAGAAGGCCAGCGCGTCGCCGTGCGCATGCCCGGCGTCGTCAGCGGGGAAGCGCCCGCCGCCGCGGCCACTCCCGCGGCTGCCGTAGCGCCTTCGCCTGCCACCGCTCCTGCACCGCAAGCCGATGCAAGCGACGTCCCTGCCGGTTGGGTGAGCGTCACCGCCCCCATGGTGGGCACGTACTACGCGGCTCCCGCGCCGGGCGAGCCCGCATTCGTTTCAGAAGGAGACGAAGTGGCCGCCAACCAGACGCTGTGCATCGTGGAAGCCATGAAGCTCATGAACGAGATCGGCGCACCTGAAATGGGCACCGTGCGCAAGGTATGCCAAGAAGACGGAGCTGCCGTTGAATTCGGCACGCCGTTGTTCTATATCGAGCCGCACAGCGTGCGCGACGCCTCGAAGCCGGAGACCGTCTGATGTTCGACAAGATCCTCATAGCCAACCGCGGAGAAGTGGCGCTGCGCATCATGCGCGCCGCGCGCGAATTGGGCGTAAAGACGGTGGCGGTCTATTCCACTGAAGACGCCAACACGCTGCCGGTCCGCTACGCCGACGAAGCCGTGTGCATCGGGCCCGCTCCCGCAGCCAAAAGCTACCTGGTCATGCCCAGCATCATCGAAGCGGCCAAGCAGTCGGGTGCCCAGGCCGTCCATCCGGGCTACGGCTTCTTGGCCGAAAACGCCGATTTCGCGCGCGCCTGCGCCGACAACGACCTGGTGTTCATCGGCCCCAGCCCCGAATGCATAGAGAACATGGGCGACAAGGCCACGGCTCGCGAGACCATGACCCGCTGCGGCGTTCCCACGGTTCCCGGCAGCGACGGCATCATCGAGACCGTCGAAGAAGCCCGCGCCTTCGCCGAAGAAGTCGGGTATCCCGTGCTCATCAAGGCCAGCGCCGGCGGGGGAGGCAAGGGCATGCGCGAAGTGCATGATCCCGCCGACCTCGAAGCGCAGTATCTGGCCGCCAAAAACGAAGCCGGTGCCGCATTCGGCAACGACGAAGTGTATCTGGAAAAACTGGTGCTGCGTCCGCGGCACGTCGAGATCCAGGTGCTCGCCGACGACTTCGGCAACCGCGTGGCGCTTTGCGAACGCGACTGCTCCATCCAGCGCCGCCACCAAAAGCTGCTCGAAGAAGCCCCCAGCCCGGCTCTCGATTCGGAAACGCGCCGCGCCATGGGCGTGGCCGCCATCAAGGCCGTGCGCGCAGTCGACTACAAGAACGCCGGCACCATCGAGTTCCTGCTCGACCAAGACGGCCGCTTCTACTTCATGGAAATGAACACCCGCGTCCAAGTAGAACACCCTGTAACCGAGGCCATCACCGGCGTCGACATCATCAAAGAACAGCTGCGCATCGCTTCGGGCGAGGCGATGACCTGCGCGGAACGCGCGCCGTTCGTTCCCAATGGACACGCCATCGAGTTCCGCATCAACGCAGAAGACCCTGAAAACGATTTCCGTCCCTGTCCCGGCACCATCACGCGCTTCGATGTGCCCGGCGGCCCGGGCGTGCGCGTCGAGAGTTATCTTGAAAACGGAGCGCGCATTTCTCCGTACTACGATTCTCTGGTAGCCAAGCTCATCGTGTGGGGCTCCGATCGCGCCGAGGCCGTTGCGCGCGGCAAGCGTGCATTGAACGAGTTCCGCATCGAAGGTATCAAGACCACCATCCCCTTTCATCTGAAGGTGTTGGAAAAACAGGCGTTCATCGATGGAATGGCGTACACTGATTTCATCGAAACCCAGATGGGAGAAGACTGATGGCAGAATTGAATTTGAAGGGCATGGCTCTGGCCGACGGTGTCGTCGAGACCATCGTGGCCATAGCCGTTGAAGGCGTCGATGGCGTCGCCAGCGTGGGAGGTTCGGCAAACGGCGGGCTCCGCTCCGTGTTCGCATCGCGTCCCCACACCCAGGGCATCGAAGTTCTGGCAAACGACGACGACACGTTGTCGATTGCCGTGCGCATCGAGGTTTACGGTGGCACGGTGCTGCCCGATGTGGCAGCCGAAGTGCGCTCTTCCGTGGCAGATGCCGTCTTGTCGCAAATCGGCTTGACGGTGGGCTCCGTCGATGTGTACATCGACGCCGTCCAATTCGCCAACTGATCGGCGGGCTGTTTCACCATGCCCAAACGACATCAGCGCACCTACGCTCGCCGTCATGCCGTTCAAGTGCTCTATCAAAACGAGATGACCGGCGCGTCCGTTGAAGACATCGTGTCCGCCGGCATTCCCGCCGATAAAGAAGCCGCCTTCGGTCTTCCGGCAAGCGAGCGCCCTTCCGATTATGCGCTCGAGCTCGCCCATGGCGTGATGGCCGATAAGGATTCCATCGATGCCATGATCTCCGAGGTGTCCGAGAACTGGTCCCTCGACCGCATGCCGACCGTCGACCGCGCCATCATCCGTATGGCGGTGTTCGAGATGCTTCACGAAGACGACGTACCCGTTTCCGTGAGCATCAACGAAGCCGTCGAGCTCGCCAAGGCGTTCGGCGGAGAAGACGATTCGGCTCGATTCGCCAACGGCATTCTGGGCCGCATCGCCAAGAACATCGATGGCGGCGGAGAAGGCCAGCTCGTCCAAGAAGGCTTCGACGAGTTGTCCGAAGACTCCTGCAGCCAAGAGCCGGCAGCGCAAGACGCAGCTCGGGTTGCAGAAGATGAAGAAGAAGGAGGAAACGATGAGCGATGAATCGACACAGCCGGAAGAATCCGATGAAACGTCATCGTTTTCCCAGGTGAATGACAGGCTTAAAGAAATCGCAGCGCAGGTTGACAACGAAGACCTCCCGCTCGATGACGCGCTTTCCCTGTTTGAAGAGGCGGTCAAGCTGGGCATGCAGGCTTCCGATTTGCTGGAAGAAGACCTGGCTGCCCGCAACCAGTCCGAAGACGAAGCGCAAGAAGCCCTCGATGCCGCAGCATCCGATCAAGGCGATGCTCTGGCCGAAGCACCTGCCGCGCAACAGGAAACCAACGAATAGCCATGTCCGACTGTCCGCGCATACTCGATGCCATCACTTCGCCGCGCGATCTCCACGTGCTCAGCGACGATGAACTGGCCGTTCTGGCTTCCGAGCTTCGCGAGCAGATCGTTTCCACCACGTCGCGCAACGGCGGTCATGTCGCATCCAGCTTGGGTGCGGTCGAGATCATCGTGGCGCTGCATTCCCTGCTCGATTGCCCCACGGACAAGATCGTCTTCGATGTGGGCCATCAGGCTTATGCGCACAAACTGCTTACCGGCCGATTGAAAGACTTCGACACCCTGCGCCAGATGGGCGGCATTTCCGGTTTCCCCAAACCCAGTGAGAGCATCTACGACGTCCATCCTTCGGGGCATGCGTCCGACTCGCTTTCGGTGGCGCTCGGTTTGGCCGAGGCTCGCGAGCTTCGCGGAACCGATGAGAAAGTGGTGGCCGTCATCGGCGATGCCGCGCTTTCGGGCGGAATGGCCTTCGAGGCGCTCAACCATATCGGTCAAGAGCAGATTCCCTTGGTCATCATCCTCAATGACAACGAGATGTCCATTTCGCACAACGTGGGCGCCCTCATGCGCCATCTGGGATTCCTGCGTACATCCAATCAATACCGCGAAACGCGCGATTCGCTTCAGGCTCTCATGGAAAGCCGTGGCGGTTGGTCGGCCGGCCTGGTCGACTGGGGTCGCAACGTCAAGGAATCCATCAAGCAGTTCATCATTCCGCAGTCCATGATGTTCGAGCAATTGGGAATAACCTGCACGGCGCCGGTGGACGGCCATGATATCCACGCGCTGCGTGAAACCATGAGCGTGGTGCTCCAGGCCAACGGCCCGGTTCTCATGCACGTGGTCACCAAAAAAGGCATCGGCTATGAGCCCGCGCAGAAAAACCCCGAGATGTTCCATGGGGTCGGTCCTTACGATATCGCCACGGGGCACGTGCACAAAAGCCCCGATGCCAAGCCCAAATACACCAGCGTGTTCGGGTCGGCCCTTATGAAGGAAGCGCGCCGCGACACCGACATCGTCGCCATCACCGCCGCCATGACCGATGGCACCGGGCTGGCTCCGTTTGCCGAAGAATTCCCCGAGCGCTTCTTCGACGTGGGAATCGCCGAAGAGCATGCGGCGGGTCTGGCTTCCGGGCTGGCCATCGGCGGCAAGAAGCCCGTTGTCGCCATCTATTCCACGTTCATGCAACGCGCTTTCGACCAGATGATCATCGACAACGCGCTTCCCAGCCTCGACGTGGTCTTCTGCATAGACCGCGCCGGCTTGGTGGGGGACGACGGCCCCACGCACAACGGCATGTTCGATATCGCCTTCACCCGCATGATTCCGCATATGCGCGTGTTGGCTCCCTCCAATGAAGCCGAAATGGTGGATGCCCTGCATACGGCGCTCGTCATGGGCGGCCCATTCGCGCTCCGCTATCCGCGCGGAGAAGCCGAAGGCGTCCCCGTTCCGGAAAACCCGCAAGTGCTGCCTTTCGGCAAAGCCAACAGACTGCGCGAGGGAACCGATGTGGCCATTTTGGCGTTCGGCCGCATGGCGGGCCAGGCGCTGGGCGCTGCCGACATCCTGGCCGAGCGCGGCATCGATGCGCGCGTGGTCGACATGCGTTGGGTGAAGCCCCTCGATGCCGATGCTGTGCGCAATGCGGCCGAAACCAAGCTCATCGCAACGGTCGAAGAGGGGGTTGTGTTGGGCGGTGCAGGCGAAGGCGTGTTGGAGCTCATGGCCCGCGAACATTTGAGCACCCCGGCGCTCACCTTGGGCCTCCCCGACAGTTTCGTCGAGCAGGGCAAAATCCCCGAGCTCTTCGCCAAGCTGGGTCTCGATGCCCAGGGCATAGCCGACTCCATTTCCGCGGAGCTCGCGAAAGACTGAGCGGTCATTCGTCCCGCTCTCTTGGAAAAGGGCTGTCAGGCCGGGGATACTTCTTTGGCCATGATGTAGTCGGTCATGGCGAACCCCTCGCCGATGGGGTTGTCCGCCTTTTCGATAACCTCGAATCCGCGGCCTTTGTAGGCGCGCACGCCCAGTTCGTTGTCGCGGTTCACCGTCAAGTACATGGCGGGCGTCGCCTCGTTGCGGCACAGTTCCTCGTAGAATTCGATGATGCGGCTGGCGTAATGCTTGCCGCGTTCGTCGGCATACAGGTACACCTTCGAGATGAACAGGCGGCGCTGCCAGCGTTTGGCTGCTTCGGCGCTGTGGTTGATCGAGGTGCCTTCTTCGGTGGCGCAGGTGGTATAGCCCACTTCCCGCCCGTCTTCATCAACGATGATCCAGCTGCGATATCCGGCATCGCGCATATCGCGGGCGATGGCCTCGGGGCTCTGGAACAGGCGCACCATGTAGTCGGTTTGGTCCTGCCCGATGATGGGCGGCCAGTATTCGCCCCAGATGTCTGCGGCCATGGCAGCCAGATGCTCTATATCCGCTTCGGTGGTAACCGGGTTGAATCTCAGGGCCAACGCAACCACTCCTTTTGTCGGCAATCGCGCAGATAGGTTGCGTGATTGGGTGTTTCGACATTGTAACGCAGGTGATTCGGACATGTTACAAGGCGTGGAACACAGCGTAAACAACGAGCATCTTGCGCTCCCCACCTGCTGTTTCGTGACACTATCGAAGAGTCATAACGTATTGGGGACCAAGAATCCAAGGAGGTAGCAAGATGTTTGATACGGGATCGACGGCGTTCATGCTCATATGCGCCATGCTCGTCTTGTTGATGACGCCGGGGCTGGCGTTTTTCTATGGCGGCCTGTCACGGCGCAAAAACGTCGTCAACACCATGTTGATGTCATTCGCCGTCATCGGCGTGGTTGCGGTTGTGTGGGTGTTGTTCGGGTGGTCGTTCGCCTATGGCGGCGATGGATCCCTCTCGTTTTTCGGAGGCTTCGACCAGATCGGTTTGCAAGGATTGGTTTCCAACATCATCGACGAAACCTCTGACGCAGTAAGCCATGATTCGTATCCCGTCCTCGCGGACGTGGCGTTCCAGTGCGCGTTCGCCATGATAACCACCGCCATTATCACCGGATCTCTGGCCGGGCGCATGAAGTTCGGCGCCGTGGTGACGTTCTGCGCCATATGGGTCACCTGCGTTTACGCGCCGTTGGCGCACATGGTATGGGGCGGCGACGGCAGCCTCATCGGCGACATGATCGGCGCGCTCGATTTCGCCGGCGGCGATGTGGTCCATATCTCATCGGGCCTCACGGGACTCATCCTCTGCCTGATGCTGGGCCGCCGCAAAGGCTTTGGCATGATGAACTACCGCCCGCACAACGTTCCCTTCGTCGCGCTGGGCGCCACGCTTCTGTGGTTCGGCTGGTTCGGCTTCAATGCCGGCAGTGAATTCGCTGCCGATGGGGTGGCTGCGCTGGCGTTGGTGAATACCGTCGCAGCTTCGGGCGCTGGCCTGCTTTCCTGGATGGCAGTCGAGAAGATCAAGACGGGCAAATCCACGCTGGTCGGTGCCGCGACGGGTTTGGTGGCCGGCTTGGTGGTCATCACTCCAGGCGCTGGCTTCGTGGAGCCATGGGCCGCGGTCGTCGAGGGCTTGATCGTATCGCCCATATGCTATTTTGCCATCAGCTTCCTGAAGGCCAAAATCGGCTACGACGACGCGCTCGATGCCTTCGGTTGCCACTGCATCGGCGGCATCACCGGCGGTCTGCTCACCGGCTTGTTCTGCGTGCCCGAACTTTCATGGACCGATTTCGGCGGACTGTTCTACACGGGCGATCCCAGTTTGCTCATCAGCCAGTTCCTGGGCATACTCGTAACGATATGTTTCGTCACTGTGGGTGCGTTGGTCATCGGCTTCGTCGTCAAGCTCATTTTCAAGGGCGACCTGCGCGTCAGCGAAGAAGAAGAAGCAATCGGCCTCGACGTTGCATCGCACGGCGAATCCGCATACCCGGCCTATATCGGCCTCGATTAACCTTACGAAGGAGGCAAGCAATATGAAGAAGATCACCGCCATCGTGCGCACCGAGAAACTGGAGCCGCTGAAAGACGCCTTGTTCGCCCATAAGGTTTCGGGGATGACCATCAGCCAGGTGCAGGGCTGCGGCAATCAGCACGGTTGGAAAGAGTATTATCGCGGCACCGAGGTCCTGCTCAACATGGTGCCCAAGGTCAAATTCGAAATCGTCGTCGATGATGCCGAAGTGGACGACCTGGTTAAGCTCATCTGCGACGTGGCCAAGACCGGCGAAGTGGGGGATGGCAAGATATTCGTGTTCCCCGTCGAAGAAGTGGTGCGCATCCGCACCGGAGAGTCGGGGGATGCCGCAGTATAAGGCACGGGCTGACGGCTTCGGACAACCGAATGCAAGAGGGGGGAGCGCCCATGCGCTTCCTCCTCTCTTTCTTTTTCTACTTCATCCCTCTGTCAAAACGGCTAGAATAGAACAGATATGTTTACTACAGCACAGCTCATAGCCATTGCGGTGTTCATCGGCGTGATGGCCTTGGTGGTCTCCGAAAAGGTCCATCGTTGCGTGGCCGCCCTTGCAGGCGCCATGATTCTTATCTTCACCGGCGTGCTCGATTTCGACACCGGCATCAGCCATATCGACTTCAATACCATCGGCGTGCTTTTGGGCATGATGCTTTTCGTTGCGGTGGTCAAAGAATCCGGTCTGTTCGAATACGTTGCCATCAAATCCGCCAAGATAGCCAAGGGCGACCCATGGCGAATCATGGTGGCGTTCATCATCATCACCGCGCTGCTCTCGGCGTTGCTCGACAACGTCACCACCGTGCTGTTGGTGGGTCCCATGACCTATACCGTATGCAAAACGCTCAAGATCAATCCCGTGCCATTCTTCATGACCGAGATCATGGCATCCAACATCGGCGGTACCTCCACGCTCATCGGCGATCCGCCCAACATCATGATCGGCAGTGCCGCAGGCCTCTCGTTCGCGGATTTCATCTCCGTAGACGCCCCGGCCGTCATCATCATCTTGGTGGTGGTGACTTTGGTGTTCAAGTTCGTCTATGGGCGCAAGATGAAAGTGGCGGATGAAGATCGCGCCGAGGTCATGAAGCTTAATGAAAAGGATTGCATCCGCGACCTTCCGCTGTTCAAGAAGAGCATCTTCATGATTTGCGCGGTGGCCGTCGGGTTCATGTGCCACGGTGCCCTGGGCGTCGACTCCAGCGTCATCGCGCTTTCCGCAGCCTGCATCATGCTGCTCGTCGGCAAGGCCGACTTGGATTTGGCGGTCTTCAGCGTGGAATGGACCACCATCGGATTTTTCTGCGGGCTGTTCATCGTGGTGGGCGGCCTTTCCGAAACGGGCGTCATTTCCATGATCGCCCAGGCCATCATGGACGCCACCGCTGATCAGGCCCTGCTCATGCTCATCGTCATCTTGTGGGCCAGCGCGTTCATCAGCTCCATCCTCGACAACATCCCCTTCGTGGCCACTATGATTCCGGTCGTGACGGCCATCGGTGCTACCGGCGTGGATGTCGCTCCGTTGTGGTGGGGCATTTCCCTGGGTGCGTGCCTGGGAGGAAACGGAACGCTCATCGGGGCATCCGCCAACGTGGTCCTCTCTTCCATCTCGGCTCGCGATGGCCATCCCATCACTTTCATCGATTACTTCAAGGTCGGGTTCCCCATCATGATCCTCACGGTGGCAATCGCCACGGTGTATCTGTTGGTGCGCTTCGGACCTGAACTGATGGCATAGGCGCGAAAGGCAAGGGGCAGTGGGAAGTACCGATCGATTCGATGATGAACAAGGGGATTCTTCGTCTTCCGACCAGTCGGCCGAATCCGAAGCCGGCGTCTTCTACGATATCGACTATCCCGCCGAAGGGCTCGACCATCGGTTCAAGCAGCCGGCCCATGGTGCTTCTTCGAGCGAATTCGACAACGGTCCCTTCGACGACGCTGCGGCCCAAGATGCTCCTCGGGGCCGTCACGCCGCTCCTGCTTCAGAACAGCCCACCGGCTCGCTTGACGATGAGCCCGGTTGGGTGGACGAAGCGTTTTCAGACGCGGCGCCGGGTCAGCATACGGGCGTCGTTCCCGTCGAGATGCCCACCACCGCTTCGGTGCGCGCCGCCGATCGTGAACGGGCCAAAGAAGAGAAGGCCGCCGAGGCCCCGATAAGGGCCGAGCGCATTCATCACGAACTCACACCCGGAAGGAAACGCGCTCTGGGCATCGCTTTGGCCGTCATCGCCGTGGTAGCGGTATTCGGGGTGTGGCAGTATTCGCAATATGCCAAGATGAGCGCGCTGGACGCCACCGCGCAGCAGATCTACGAGGCGTCTTCTTCCCATATCGCCACGCTCAAGTCTCAGAACAAGCTTTCCACCCTTTCAACCGACGTGGTCAAAGAGGGCACCGAGGTCACCGCCCAGCCGG
Organism: Eggerthellaceae bacterium; assembly: GCA_040774885.1. GTDB lineage: Bacteria > Actinomycetota > Coriobacteriia > Coriobacteriales > Eggerthellaceae > JAXGTO01. The sequence goes on from JAXGTO010000027.1 coordinate 30,661, forward strand.
CCGATTACACGGGGGACAACTGGTCGGATGTGAGCTTGTACCGTGTGCATCGGGGCGATGATGCCGTTGATTCCGACTTGTTGGGCACCTCATCGCTCAATATTCCCGATTCCGCCGATTACTGGGTGGAGCTCAGCCCTTCCACCGGACAGATCTACGGTGTGTTCTATTCGGAAAGCAGCATTTCGGAAAGTCAGATCGACGGCTTGCACAATCGCGACCGTTCGGGGCGCATTGCGCAGAGCATCGGGTATTACGGCGGTCAAGGAGACCTCGAGGCTTCGGGCGAGGCGTCGTTCAAGGGGCTTAAGACCGAGCTGGTCAATGGCAACGAGCTCTATGTGCGTCTCTACGGCGTCAAATTCTCTCAGCTCATCCAGGATGAATCGGCATTGACGGTCACCCTCGAGGTAACGGGTGCCAAAGATGCATCGACCGATGCAGAGACGGCAACAGCCACGCTCACCTATGTGGGCGGCAAGGACTTCACCATCGGTTCCACCGATACGGAAATCGATTTCGTTTTGGACAGCATGCGGGAAGGGATGACGTTCGCCGATGTGTTGGGCAAGTCGGGAATCATGCCCGGAGCCGATGTGACGGTCAAGACGACGGTTTCCTATCAATCATCCGCCTATACTTCCAACAACTGCCAAGGCCTTTCCGACAAAACCGCCAACAGCCTGTTTTCCCAATGGGATCGTTACACCAAGACGGTCGATATTGCCAATTTGCGCCACCTCAATAATCTGCGAGAAGACATATGTCCGGCGGGCGCCACGTCGACCACGAAGTTCTCGTTCAGCAACGTCAACCTCACGCAAGACATCGATTTCAATCCGGCCAGCTGGAACCTCATTGATACCTCGGGCATGCAAAGCGTGTCGATGCAGAGTCGCTACGAAGACGAGGCGTTCAACCCCATCACCCAAGAGAAGAACGCCTATGGCGGGCTGCGCGATACCAATCAGGCATTCACCCCGATCGCCAATGACGGCGTGTTCGTAAATGCGACCGATGCCACGTTCCGGGGCAACAACCACCGCATTATGAACTTCATCATCCAAAGCGACGGTGATTGCGGGCTGTTCTCCATGGCCGGCATGACGTTCAAGGACCTTCAGATCGTCGATCCCTACATCGTGGGCGGTGGCAGCACCGGCGCCATTGTGGGAATTCTCACGGGGACCGGCGGTTTTTCCAATTGCAACGTCCATCTGGAAGAAGACGGTGCAGATGGCAGCATCAATGCCAACTACCGCATTGTAGGCGGTGCCAACACCGGTGGATTGGTCGGTCTTTACCAGGCATCGGGCAATACGACCGATTGCTTTGCTGCCGTGGCGGTAGAGGGAACTGATTGCGTGGGCGGTTTCGCCGGCCGCGTCGAATCGACGGGCGCCATCAAGCAGTGCTATTCGTCGGGCACAGTGGTGGCCGATGATGAGGCAGGCGGCTTTGTGGGGTATCTGGCGGGAACCGTTGCAGACGGCTTTTCCACCTCCGGTGTGCGTTGCTCGGGCGTAGCGGGCGGATTCGTGGGACGGTGCGTAAGCGGTGCTCTGACAAACGATGTCGTTTTGGGCCGCGTGATGGACAAATCCGGCTCTGCCAATGCCGCTTCCACCACAGCGGGCGGGTTTGCCGGCGTGAGCGCAGTGACGTCCACGGGTTGCACATACCTTCAGATGCACAATTGCAATGAGTTCAATGCGGAAGGCCAGACGTCTGCGGGAGCCACGGCCCAGGGGTACGCTGCGTTATGCAGCGCCACGCCGCTCGATGCCGACAAGACCCACAGTTACGCGGCTTCCCAGCGCGACAAGCAGTTCCCGTTTACCGTGCCCTATGCACTCAGTTCTTATTATGGAAACTGGCCGGAAAAAGTATCTATCACTTTCAAAAATGCCGAAGGCTCTGAACTGCAGGCATATGACTTGCTCTCGGGCGATCGCCCCGCCTTCACGGGGGCCATATCCACCGACCCGGTCGTCGATGCCGATGGATTCTCCATAACCACGTTCGACGGATGGACCGATGCATCCGGCGTGGGATACGATGCGAAAACCGAGCTGCCGGCCGCCACGGCCGATGCAACGTACACCGAGCGCTCTACTGTCATCAAGTGGGAAGACATCGTCACTTCGCTGTTTGCTTCGGGCGATACGCCGCTCTACAGTTACTTGGCCCAGTCTTCCGTCAGCACCGACGGCCAGGTGATTGCCGACGTTTCCTTGCATTCGGCCATGTCGAGTTCTACGGCGCAGTCCATCGATTCGTACATGGCCGATAGCCGCTACGATATCAACCAGCTGGGCTGGGGGTTGCGCATCGCCGCGGGCTCATCGTCCGATGCTGCAAATCTCGGTATTGCCAAGAAGGATTCCAACGACTACAAAGACAATGCCTGCGCTTATCTAGGCGTTCGCGCAACGGCGGCAGGACAGACCGTCAAGGTGGTGGAATACGATGTTGGCCGCGCCCACAAGGGTCAGCCGGCCTTCCGCCAAGGCACTATTTCATCGGTCAGCAGCGGCGGGGGAGTGGGCTACGACCCCGATACGTTCGCTGCCACCAGCGGGTGGTTCTCCACGCGCTAACCGCTCGCGGATGGACGTTTTCCTTTCTGTATACGATATGATATCCTAATTGGGAAAAGATATCGTTAGCGAAAGATTGGAGACGCGATGGCGCAAGAGACTGCACCTGCCGGAGCGCCGGCAACCCGCAATACCATTCAGCGATCGCTGGTTCTGGACACCGTTCGATCCATGCATTGCCATCCCACCTCGGCCGAAGTGTACGAGGAGGTCCGCAAGCACCATGCGAACATTTCCCGCGCCACGGTGTATCGCAATCTGCACCTTCTGGCTGATCGAGGCGACATCCTGTGCGTTGAGAATCCGGGCGGTGCCGACCGTTACGACTTCACCGTCGAACCGCACTACCATCTGCTGTGCACCGAATGCGGTCGTGCATTCGATGCGCCCATGGACTTCATGGACAATTTGGAGGATCGCCTGGGCGATACCGGTGGATTCGCCGTTACGGGCCATACCGTCATTTTCCAGGGCATCTGCCCTGAGTGCCTGAAAAAGAACTGAGGCTCTTCTCGCTTTAACTCGATCCGCCCTGCTGCATAGGCGCCAGGGCGGATCGTTTTGTTTTATGAGGGACACCGATTGTCCGTCGAGCGTCCTTGGCGGCTGGTGCGGCATCGGATGTCTAAACGCGGCCGCTGCATCGGGCGCAGGCCGCCGGCGCGGCGGCTATTCCGCCCAAGGCGCTTTCGCGCAATTCGAAGGGGAGGTTGCGTCCCACGGCGTACAGGGCTTCCACCGTCTGGTCGAAATCCACCAGGTTCTCCACGCCCGCCAAGGCCGTCTGGGCGCTCACCAGGGCCACGGCCGCTCCCGCCGTGTTGCGTTTTTGACATGGCGCTTCCACCAGCCCGCCGATCGGATCGCATACCAGTCCCATGAGGTTGCACAGCGCATTGCTGGCTGCAGCGAGGCATTGTTGCGGTGTGCCGCCTGCCAGCTGCACGGCCGCTGCCGCCGCCATGGCAGCTGCGGCACCCACTTCCGCTTGGCAACCGCCCTCCGCGCCGCTCACCGTGGCGTTGCGTGCCACCAAATACCCTACGGCGCCAGCGCACAGCAACCCATCGCGCAGTGCCGCATCGTCGTATCCGCGCATGTCCTGCAGTGCCAAAAGGACGGCCGGAACCACGCCGGAGCTTCCCGCAGTGGGGCTGGCGACGATGCGACCCATGCTGGCGTTGGTTTCCAACACGGCA
>JAXGTO010000028.1:0-32688 GCA_040774885.1 Eggerthellaceae bacterium
AATTCTGGAGACGGTCGAATTAGACGATGATGCTCAGGAAGAGGCCGCGGAAGATTCGGGCATCGATTGGTTCGGCAACCCGTTCATTCGAGGCCTTCGTCCAGAAGAGCAGACGGTGGTTGCAGCAAGCGTGGGCGTTGCGATAGCGATAGTAGCTGTTATCTTCATAGGGTTCATTCTTGCTGACATACAGCTTCTTCTGTGGCATCGGAAGAGATTGAAGCTAGTTCGCTGCTTAAAAATCGAAAACGAGAAGGTGCGGAAATGATCATCGTCATTATCCTCTGCGTGGCGGGCGTCGTGTTTGTAACCACCGCAATGATTCTTATCCATAGGCGTGCGCAGAAGAGCATCGATACGTTCGATGGCTTGCAACCGATGTTTTTGCATAAGAAAAAGGACCAGTACAGCTACGCTCAAGAAAGGCTTGGCTTGCACGAAGAGGATAAGGACCACGATCGGGATGCGCATTCTAGGACATGACTTCAGCATTTCAGGGTGTGAATCGGATTTTGGGAGAAAAAAGACCTTAGATTAGCGTCACAAGGATGTCTATCGAAAGGGTCGTGATGAAAATGAAGTTCAAGATGAAAGAAAAGGTGCTCGCCTGCATGCTTGCCGTGGCGATGCCCTTTTCCTACAGCGCGTTGTTCGCGTATGCGCAAGACGATGTCCAGCCGCAACCGGAAGCGATCGTCGCGAGTGCAGACGATGAGGCGGCAACCGAGGAAACCCCTGTTCTCGATCAGGAGCCTGCAGTCGACCAGGCAGAGGCAGGCATCGAGGAAGATGGAGCCGAAGCAGCGTCGGCTGTCGATGCCGCAAATGCCGAAAGTGCGACGATAGCCGAAACGGCTGCACCTGAAAGCGCAACGGCTTCAGAGGAGACGGCTGTCGTGCCCGCATCAGAGGAAGCAGAGGCTGAAGCTGCTGTGGCGAGCGAAGAGGAAGGCATCGTGCCCCAGTCCGGCAACGCGCTTTCCTTGACCGAAGGATCCGATGCCTACGGAAGCATCACTGAATGGATGCTGAAAGGCGACTTCAACCGCGACGGCGTGGTGAACAGCACAGACGCCAACGATATCGATCGCTACGTATTGGGATTGACCCACACAAGCGATCCTCTGGCGCTTGAGGCTGGAGACATCGATGGCGACGGATCGGTGGATACGGCAGATGAGCGTTTGGCGTTGGCCTTGATTTCTAATCCGATTCTTCCTGATTCCAACTTCGACTTCCGTGTAGTCGATACCCCCACTGCCGGGTATCAACTGAAAAGCGTGACTATCACCACGTCTGCTGGGGCCGCGGTAACGCTTACTCCTGCTGCTCCTACAAGTGGCAACTACCAGTTGGTCATAGGATCGAACGGTGTAGCGACGGTTACGGGCGAAAGCCTTGCCTCCAACGATATTCGTTTCGTGCACGAAGCGAAAGAGCTCACTCCCGCAACGGAATATCAGGCTACCTATACGGTTTCAGGTGATGTACCCGCAGGATATGCCGTGCCGGTAGATTCCACCGATTACGCTGTGGGCGCAACCGTTACGGTCGCTGCCGTGCCCGACCAGAATGCCTATCCCGGTTACGCTTTCACTGGTTGGACGCTCAATAAGGTTGAAGTAACGACCTCAACCATGGTGGAGGGCGGTTTGACGTTCGAAGGTGTCTGGAAGAAGGAAGACTCGGTTGGTCCGGAAGGCTCGGGTGGCATGACCTCCGGTTCCAATGCAGACGGCAGCAACGGCTTGAACAATGCGGACGATAATGCAACGAAGGCAGGAACGGGATCTAATACGGGTGCCAATGGTGCAAATAAGGCCTCTGCTGCTGATGTGAAAGGTTTGCCGAACACCGGCGACAGCATTACAGACAGCCTTGTGTACGCGATGCTGGCAACAGGTTTTATCGCCGGTGCAGTGGCTCTGATTCTGAAACGCAGGTCGAAGAAGCTTTTCTAAGAAGGTCGACGGTCGTATAGCCCGAAGGTTGTACGTCGTGCAATAAATTCATATCGCATTCACCTTGTGTGCGCTTGGGCTGTCCGTAACCTTTTGGGCAGAGCAAGCGCACACGCATATATGCCGGTGTTCTCCTGCGCTCGATTTCAACTAAAGGCAGTTCATGAAAAGTTGCGAGAACGATTGGGGAACCAGATGACATTCGGATGCATCCCTGCTGGAGGAGATAGGGGCAGTGGGCAGAAGCAATGCAGCCGATGGTCAATCTGCTTTTTTCTTTTCGATGGGTATGCGGCGGCTGCTTTGAACTATCGCCAGAAAGCGAACGAACTGGCCGAAGTGCGTTTCGCACTGGACCAGTTCGTACTTGATTCGGATGGTGCCCGAGGCGAGAGTCGAACTCGCACGTCGTTAGACAATGGTTTTTGAGACCACCGCGTCTGCCATTCCGCCACTCGGGCGCAAGCAGAAAGTATAGCGGAACGGAGCGCTGCCGCCAAGAACGAATGATGCGGTCAGCTCAAATCGCTCGGTTCGAACTGATCAACCAGGTCCATCAGCTCTTGTTTCTTGTGGATATCCAGTTTGGCGTAGATCCGTTTGCTGTGCGTGCGGATGGTATTTTCGGACACCACCAGTTCTTCGGCGATGTGGGCGACGCTGTTGCCGCGGGCGATGTATTCCATGACTTCTGCTTCACGTGCTGACAGACGGTAGTGTTGTTGAAGCGCCGCGCACTGCTTTGAGATTCGGTCGCGGAATTGGATGTGGTCTCGTTCTTCTTGGTGTTCGATCTCATTGGGGATCGGGTGCGCGGAATAGGCGGAGGAGGTTTCGGAATCCTCGTTTTCTGCGACGTTGATCGCCGAGCCCGCAGGGGCGTTGAGCGCTATCAGTTCAATATAGGCGGCATCGTCGGTGCGACTGGATAGAACTCGTTTGAACCCGCCTTGGCCCACGAAGAACATAAGCCCTAGAAGATAGATGGCTATCAGTGAAACGCAAGCCATGGGATCGACTCCCAAAGACCCCATATGCTCGGTGAACGTTCCCGCGATGAATCCAATATCATGCAAGGCATAGACGATGCCTCCTACGAATCCGTAGATGAATATGGGGTTGATGCCGCGATCGCGCGAAGCTTGTGCGCATTGGACCATCATGAGTACCGTGCCGCAGCTGTAAGCGGCGTATACCAAGCTCGCAAACGTGCGCGATATCGTATCGCCGAAAAAGGGCAGCAGCAGAAAGCCCGTGATGATGAAGGGGAAGAAAACGCGACAAGCGGTGGACAGGTTGATGCGCAGGTCGTTGGATTGCCAGATGCCCAGCAGCGCCACGGCCAGTACCAGGGCCGCAGCCATGCTCATGATGTTGAGCACCACTCCGCCTGAAACATCGCCCACGGCCAAAGACCGCATGATGCCGGCGCAAAATCCCAGTGCGCCGATGCACAGGGCGCTGCGCCAATAATCGTGCAGCAGCGCACGGTATACGCGTGGATGCGCGTGCGGTTTGTCTTGGAACATGGGTTGGTCGAGATCGATGGTCCGACTCTGCAAGACGATGGCGAGTCCGAACAAGGGAAGGAACACCAGCGGAATAAGGAATGCGGTAACCGCCTGGGGTATGGCATACAGGGCAAAATAGAAAAGCGCGCCCCAAGCGGTGCCCGCTATCAAGTTGCGATTGCCGGTGTCGGCGTCTTGGCTTGCAAACAGACGCTGCCACAGCATGTAGAAGCCCGCCGAGCCCACGCCCAGCAATCCGCCGCCCACCGTGACCAAGGCGATGGCGCAATCATCGACGTAGATGGCGGCAATAAGTGCGCACCATCCTAGGAAATAAGGAATCGCGGCAGCGAATACCAGAAAGCGACGCGTAGGGCCGGGAACGTAATAGACCCCCAAAACGCTGACGAAGTAGCTGATTGCGAAGGTGAGGGCTTGCGCCATGAAGAAGCTCAAGAGGATGTCGGATGTTTGGAAATCTTCGGGCAGGAACGGGAATACACCGCCCCATACCCCGGCGGCGTTGATAGCCAGGAACAAGGCGTAGCCCAACACCGCCACGTTGGGCGCGAGCATATGGATGATCCGTTGGAGTTGTTTTGAAGCCATCTGCCGACATCACCTCCCTTGGTAGGAAAGTATAGCAAGGAAGGTTTCTCGACCGTAGGGGGCACCTTGAATGTAAAACGCGTTTGAACAGGCATTATCATAAATGCACATGTTTTATGTGACACAGTTTTCGCCAAGGAAGATACAGTGCCCCTATGGAAGAGGCGCAACCCTGGCAAGAAATTTCGGGGCTGCGTCGTGCAAATTCGAGAAGAGGGGGAGTTCATGTCGAAGACCAACTTGAGTCGTCGGTCGTTCGTCAAGACCACCGGAGCCCTCGGCGCGCTGGCAGCGGCGGGAGGAACGGCTGCTGCTGCCGATTCCCTGTTCGGCGCCACCGTGCCGCAGGCCCATGCGCAAGCCGAGGAAACAACGGCGTGGAGCCAATGCAATGTGAACTGCGGCGGCAACTGCGTGTTCCAGTGGCACATCAAAGACGGCAAGATCGCCTACATGGAAACCGACAATACGGGCGATGACGATTTCCAGGCACGCGCTTGTTTGCGCGGTCGCAGCATGCGCCGCTGGATCAACCATCCCGACCGACTGAAGTACCCCATGAAGCGCGTGGGAAAGCGCGGCGAGGGCAAGTTCGAACAGATTTCTTGGGATGAGGCGATAGACCTTATCGCCGAAAAGCTGAAGTACACCATCGATACCTATGGCAATCAGGCCATTTACATGACCTATGCAACGGGCATGTATTCGACGACCGGCAACCCTTCTGCTCGGTTGCTCAATTCTATCGGCGGTTATCTGCCGCGACATCTGGATTATTCGACGGGGATGCTCTCCGGGGTCATGCCCTACATGTACGGGACCGATTTTTCTCCGTATGACAACGTGCATGCGTCGTCTTTTTCGGAAGCTGAGAACAACTCCGACCTGGTGGTCATGTTCGGCAACAGCCCGGCCGAAACGCGCATGGGCGGTGCCAATGCTGTTTGGGATTTCGCCAAAGTGCGCGAAGCGGTGACGGCTCGAGGCGGAAAAATCGTCAACATCGACTATCGTCTCAACGAGAGCTGCTCGGGCTATTCGGACGAATGGCTCCCCATTCGCACTGGCACCGATGCAGCTTTGGTGTCGGCTTTGGCTTACGAGATCATCAAAGCGGGCGCGGCGGACGAAACGTTCCTTCATACGTATTGCGTCGGATACGACGAAGAGAGCATGCCTGATGCATACAAGGGCCAGGGTCGTTCGTACAAGGATTATATCTTGGGCACCGGTTATGACAACGTTGCGAAAACCCCTGCTTGGGCTGCTCCCATCACCCAGGTCCCCGAAGCTGCCATCAAGCGGCTGGCGCAGGATTTGATGGCAGCCGAGGCGCCTTTCATCTGCCAAGGTTGGGGCCCGCAGCGTCACAGCAACGGCGAAACGGCAACGCGAGCCATCTGCATGCTGCCCTTGCTTCTGGGCAAGATCGGGCTTCCGGGCACGAACACCGGCCAACGTGAAGCCGAGCCTCCCACTTATCTTGTGAGCAGCATCCCCGCGCTGAAAGACAAGAATACCGTTAAAGCCTCTATCTCCTGTTACACCTGGCTCAACGCCGTCGACCATGGCGAAACCATGACCAAGGACCAGGACAACGTAAAGGGCGTCGACAAGCTCGATTGCGGAATCAAGTTCATCTGGAACTATGCGGGCAACTGCATCACCAACCAGCACGGCGACATAAACCGCGTCCATGAGGTTTTGTCGGACGAAAACAAATGCGAGTTCATCTTGGTGTGGGATACGGTGATGACCGATTCCGCCAAGTATGTCGACCTGCTTCTTCCCGATGCGATGCGCAGTGAGCAACTGAACATGCAGACGCAGGGGTACTCCGAATACTACACGGGCGTCACCGTCGGCGGTCCGTCCCAAGAACCGCCTTTCGAATGCCGTTGCAGCTATGATGTGATGGCTGATATCGCCGACAAGTTCGGTCAACGCGAAGTATTCACCGAAGGATTGACCCATGACGAATGGGTGAAAAAGCTCTACGAGGCAGGCGCTGCCAAGGATTCCCAGATGCCCACTTGGGACCAGATTCGCGAACAGGGCGTATACAAACGCGCTTTGGACCCGGCAATCGGATTGAAGGACTTCCGTGACGATCCTGCGGCAAATGCCCTTGCAACTCCCAGTGGCAAAATCGAGATATTCTCTTCGCAACTCGTGGACCTGGCCGCCAAGCGCACGCTCGAAGAGGGTCAGGAGATCAGTCCCATTCCGTCATTCGACCCCGGCGTGGAAGGGTACGGCAGCGTTACCGATGAATTCCCGCTGTATTGCTCTGGGTTCCACTATAAAGGAAGGACCCATTCCTCGTTCGGTTTCATCGAGGAGCTTCAGCAGGCGTGTCGTCAGCAGATGTGGATCAATCCCATCGATGCGCAAGCGCGCGGCATAGCCGACTGCGACATGTGCTCGGTCAAAAGCCCGGCAGGAGAAATCCGTATCGAGGCGCGCGTGACCAACCGCATCATTCCCGGCACCATCGGCATACCCCAAGGTGCATGGCACGATGCTGACATGAGCGGAGACAAGGTGGACAAAGGGGGCTGCGTGAACACGTCGACCACTTATGTGCCAACACCTATCGCGCGCGGCAATGGTCCGTCCCATTCCATCATCGCTGAAGTAGCCAAGGCCTGAAGGGGGTGCCATCAATGACTCAATATGCGTTTTACTTCGATTCGACGCGTTGCACGGGATGCAAGACGTGCGAGCTCGCTTGCAAGGACTACAAAGACCTCGATCAGGATTTCGCCTTTCGCAGGATACTTGATTGCGAAGGCGGGTCATGGAAACAGGAAGATTCCGATACCTATTCGACCTCGGCATTCGTCTACCATGTATCGCTTGCCTGCAACCATTGCGGAAACCCCGCATGCGTAAAGGTTTGCCCTACCACGGCCATGCATAAGAGCTCGAGCACCGGTCTGGTATCCGTGGATGCCGGGAAGTGCATCGGTTGCGGATATTGCCACATGGCCTGTCCCTACAGTGCGCCCAAAGTCGATCGAGAAAAAGGCCACTCCGTCAAATGCGACGGATGCCAGGATCGCGTTTTGGAAGGAAAGCGTCCGATTTGCGTGGAAGCATGTCCGCTGAGAGCGCTCGATTTCGGGACGTTTGAGGATATTCGCGCCGCACATCCCGAAGCCGAGCAGGCCGACATCGCGCCGTTGCCTGAGGCGAGCTATACCAGCCCCAATCTCTACATCAAAGCGTGCGCCGATGTGCTGCCTGCAGGCGATACGAGCGCTACGCTGGCCAACCCCTTGGAGGTGGAATAACCATGGATATGGCTATGACCGAACTGCCTTTGACCATATTCACCACGGTGGCCCCTATCGGCGCCGGTGCTTTCATCACGTTGGCAATCGCGCTGTTCACCGCCAAGTTTTCCGATGAGCAGTTGGCTCGTATCGATAAGTTCACCTGGTTGCCGGTGGCGGTGACCCTGATAGGTTTCGTTGGAGCTTTCTTCCATTTGGCAAATCCGCTGAATGCGCTCAATGTATTCGCTGGCATCGGGAGCTCTCCGCTCTCAAACGAAGTGGCCATCGGCGTCGTCTTCGTTCTCGTTGCGTTGATCTACGCCGTCTTGGCGAGTTTGGGAAAACTATGTTGCAAGGGCCGCAAGATCTTTTGCGCCGTAGTGGCTGTGGTCGCGGTGGTGTTTGCGGTGTTCACCGGCTTGGCATATGCCATTGATACCATCCCGGCATGGGCTCCGCCGGCTGCGTCCATCTCAATCGTGGGATTCGCTTTGCTGGGCGGCGGTCTGCTGGCCGGCTTGCAGCTGGCGCTCTCAGGGTCGCTCGAAGAGGCTCTTGGCGGCGGGTTCAAGATTGCCGCCCTGGCCATCATCATCGCTGGCGTCGTGCTTGGAATTACAGGCATGTTCATGCAGACAGGAGCCGCTTCGGCTGTGGTCACAGCCGTTGCCGACGGATCTGCTATGGCAGCTGCGGTGTCTGGATACCAATACGTCGCTGCCGCTTTGCTGGTATGCGCAGCCGTGCTTGGCGCGGTGGCTCTGCTCAAGAAGCCGTCTGCGACCATGATGGGCATCGCGCTCATCGTGGCGGTTTCTGGCACATTCATCGCCCGTCTGGTGTTCTATGCTCTTCAGGTGGGAGTGGGGCTCTAACCGCAGTCGCAAGGATGGGTGTTGAAGGATACGGGGGTGCGCTACAATCGCGGCGCACCCTCGATGCATTATTGCGAAAGGAATGCATATGGAAGACAGGTCGAATATCGATGCCGGAATTGCAATGGTAGGCGATGCGCTGGGCCCGCTCTATCTCAAAGATCCCGCTCATGATCGGGCGATTCGTGATTCGTATGCAGCGTTGTTCAAGTTGGATGTTCCTGCGGCTTCCGCCGAATGGCCCTTTGTTCCAGACGGCGAGGCGAGTGCGTGTCTCCAGGCCATGAAAGACTCGTCGTTTTGCGGCGAGGTGCCACCCGATGATCTTTTGTGGGAATACCGCCACCTGTTCGTAGGCCCCGACCCCATGCCTGCGCCGCCGTACGGATCGGTGTACACCGATCACGACAAAGTGCTGTTCGGTGAAAGCACGTTGGAATTGCGACAGTGGATGCGCCAACGGGGAATCGAACGGATCGGTGGATCTGAGAGCCCCGAAGACAACATCGGAGAGTTGCTGGTGCTTATTGCGTGGCTTGCGCGCAATAAGCCCGAATCGGTAGAGGAATTGCTGTGCCTCCATGTTCTTCCGTGGTCTTCTCATTTTTTGGAAGAGCTCGAACAGTCCGCCAACTATCCCTTTTATCGAGGGCTGGCGCGCTTGACTCGTTTGAGCCTGGAGGGCATGCGTGATGCTTTGTGCATCGAAGTCGTATATCCTCACTTCTATCGATAATCGTCAGGGGAAATGATGCTGCTGGGAACCAACACGGCTATTTCGGAGATCACGTTGGTGCTTTTCACCACGATGGCCCCGGCAGGCGCAGTGGCCTACGTCATCATGGCGTTTCGTATTTTCAGCGACCCGACGAAAGCGGTTGCCAAGAGAATCAAACCTTTTCTGAGCATTCCGCTGGTCGTTGCGATGGTGGGCCTGGTAGCCAGCGCCACGCATTTGGGAAATCCGAGCAATGCCCTGTATGTGCTGTTGGGCGTGGGCAGCAGCCCTCTTTCCAACGAGGTTGTTTGTGCGGTGGCATTTCTGGGTCTGGCCGCCGGGTATTGGCTGTATTCGTTTACCCAGGTCGATAGGCCTGCGTTCGAGCGAGTGTGGATCTGCCTGATCGCCGTTGCCAGCGTCTTATTCATCACCGCGGTAGGAATGGCGTATTCCGTTGATACCATCGTGTCGTGGGACTTGCCTTTGGTCCCCGTCAACCAGTGGTTTTCGGCCCTGGTGGGTGGGTTCGTGCTGGCTCTTGCATCACTTGGGATATCCCGTGTCGATGCAATCGACGCGCGCGATGCCCGTCATCTGCTCATTGCGGCTATCGTCATCTTCGCTATAAGCATCTTGTGCCAGGTGGTGCAGGGCAGCCAGATGCAAGGGCTTGAAAACTATCGGGCGTCTATGAACGACCTGCTGGGATGGTATCTGGTGTACGTCGTTGTCTATGCGATTTGCGGGGGTTCGGGTTTGCTGGTTTTGGGGACGGCGCGGTTGCGGGGCCGTTCGGTTTTGCAGAAGCGCGTTTTGGTTGGGACGATCTTGGTGTTTGCGGGAATATTCGTGATCCGCTTTGCATTTTATATGGCTCATATGACCGTTGGCCTTTCTGTGTAAATCGTTAGTTTTGACAATCCTTCAGACTCGTTTAAGGTGAATCCCGCATACTTATGAACCATGCATCCCTATGGCATTTGTTGTCGGGGTTGCAGGTATTCAGACAGAACCCACGTTCATTCCAGAAGGTAGCAGATGGCTCAGAACAACCAGGAACCAAGAGGCAAGCACAGTGCTGCGGCTATCAATGCCAAGCAGCAAAACGGTGCTTCGGGGGCCCGTACCTCCGCATCCCCCTTGTCCAACGTCCCCTCTATGGGAGACGAAGGCGCAACGCGCGTCATTCCGCCGTATCAAAAAAACCAGCAGGCGGCTCAGACTCGACCCGCGCAGGCCCAAACGGCGCAGGCTCAGCCAGCACAGGGATTTGCCGCACAGCCGGCGCAGGGATTCGCCGCAGCATATGATGGAGGATTCGGATCCATGTCGACTGGTGGACAGCGCAACAAAAAGCCGCTGCTCATCGCCGTTGGAGCCATCATTGCGGTGCTCTTGATCGTGTACGTTGGCGGTGTCATGTTCTTCAGCAGTCACTTCTTCCCCAACACCACGCTGGGCGGCAGCGATGTGTCGCTCAAATCGGGTGATGAGGTTGCGTCTTCCGTCCAGCAGGTTGGAGATAGCTACACGCTCACCGTGACGGGCGATGGTTTGAATTTCACTATCACCGCTGCGCAGGCGGGGATTTCGCTCGATGGCGATTCCATCGCCAGCCAGGCTTTGGCCGCCAACAATGCTTGGGCATGGCCCTTCGAGTTGGTTGGATCGCACGATGCGGGGCAGTCGCTTGCGGCAACCTACAACTCTGCGGGCTTGGATACGCTGGTCCGCCAGCAGGTCGAGACGTTCAATGGCACGGCTACGGCTCCTGTCAACGCCACCATCGCCTACGATGATTCTTCGAAGAAATTCGCCGTTCAGCAGGAACAGGCTGGAACCCAAGTGAATGCCGACACCGTCATCGCTGCGGTGGATTCAGCTTTGGTAAGCCTTGAGACCAAGGTGACCATCGGGTCGGATGCCTTGCTCCAGCCTACGGTGCTGTCGACTGACAGCCGACTTGCCAGCGCGACCCAAGAAGCCAATACGTACCTTTCCGCCGACCTCAAGCTGATGCTCACCGATACCGTGAGTGCCGGTGAAGTGGGACCGGCTCAGATTTCCCAATGGGTGACGTTGGACGAGGACTACACGCCCAGCTTCGACCAGGACGCCATGGAGGCTTGGGTGGAGGATTTGGCCGATAGCCTGAATACTGTTGGATCCACGCGCACGTACACGCGGCCCGATGGCAAGGTGATTACCGTTTCGGGCGGCGCTTATGGTTGGGAGATCGATCAAGAAGGCTTGATCGAACAGGTTGAAGAAGGAATTAAAGCCGGAACGGTGGGAACCATTTCGGTGCCCTGCACCAAGGAAGCCGTTCAGTACAACGGTGCCGGAACGCAGGACTGGGGCGATCGCTACGTCGATGTCGACTTGGCCGAGCAAGTGGTTCGCATGTACGACGGCGGGCAGCTGGTATTCGAGACGTCGTGCATCTCCGGTATTCCCGATGGCGAGCATGATACGCCCGAAGGAGTCTTCTACATCACCGCTAAGGCCAGCCCTTCGAAGCTGGTAGGGTACAGCAACGGCGAGAAGCTCTACGAATCGACCGTGCAGTATTGGATGCCGTTCGACGGTAACGCCATCGGGCTTCATGACGCCACCTGGCAGCCTGGGTTCGGCGGAACGATGTACGCCGACGGCTATGGCAGCCATGGATGCGTAAACCTTTCCTACGATGCCGCCCAAGAGCTCTACAGCTTGGTGAACAACGGTGATCCGGTCATCAGCCACTGGTAGGATTTGACTCATAATGCGCTATCAACAGCGGCCCGCCAAATGGCGGGCCGCTGTGGTTTCAACGGGAACCTTGGCCGCTTTAGGCTATTTATCGTAGAGCAGATTGCCGGAGGCTGTCTTTTTAACACGCAGATTGCAGTCGATTGCAAGGCATTGCTTCGTTTGGTTGTCGGAAGCCTCTTGGCCATTCGTCAAGAAATAGGTCCTTTTTGTAGCGAATTCGCGATAGTGTGGCTCGAAACGAGTCATCGGAATTATTGCCGAATCTGCGAACTGGGGAAACGTTGCCTATCCTGTTGCGGAGCGTCCAGAATTCCCACAGTATCGCGAATTCGCTGCGGTAATTGCTGAATCGTTGACGAATGGCAAGCGCAAGTTGCTCGGTGCTCGGTTTGGCATCTGCTCAAGGCCGGTATGGTGCGCGCGGATGCCGAGGCCCGACGAAGGAAACGTGCCGGCTATTCCTCGTCCATTTGATCAACCAAATCGAGCAGTGCTTGGCGGTTGCGCACGCCTATCTTTTGGTAGATATGGCGCGTATGCGTGCTTACCGTCCCTTGGCTGATGAAGAGCTCTTCTTGCATGCGCGCTATGGTGCGTCCCTTGATGATGAGCGGCAACACCTCGGCTTCACGCGGTGTGAGCCTGAACTTGTCGACCAACTGGGCGGAAACGGCTGCCACCCGATCTTCCGCTTGGGGCGCAGCGGCTTCCCGCTGCGCGTCGGTGTCCACCATTTCTCCGATGCTCGTTTCGGTAAGGTCTTTTTCGGTGAACAAGAACAGGTTGGCGAAGAGCACCGCTCCGGTGAGGAAGAACGATATCGTGGTAAGCATGTCTTGGTTGGGTGCGATGGCTGTGACGAACTGAGCAGCGGCGGCCCCCAGCACCTCGCCGCCGTATAGCGCCGCGAACGCATATCCCATGGCTTTGGTGGCGGGGACGTCGAAGTAGTTGCTGATATCGACGCACACCACCGTGAGCACGATGGTGAAGCAGGTGTAGCCGCCGAAGATGATGATATTTGAAACCGACTGCGTGGTCTGGATGAACGGAATGGTCATGCAGCCCATGGCAATGAACAAAAACGTGATGCGATACGAATAGGCGATAGCGTCGTGCTTGGCCAAAAGTCCCACCGTCAGCACGATGGCCGCTGTCACAACGACGCCCGCCAGCAGATAGACGCCATATGAGTCGGGAATCGGAAGATAGCGGAACCCGGAAAGCACATCGCTGAATCCGGCGACGATGCCGAAGTTGACGGCGGCGAACAATCCACGCCCGAACATGCGCCGCGTGCGTGGATGCAGACGATGTGCGCGAGCCGGCATCGGTCGGTCGGGGCGTCCCATGGCCGCTTGACGCAGAATGATGCCGGATACGATGGCTATCGCGATGGTGATAACAGTTGACGCCAGCCCGGGCAGGAAGAAAAGCACCAGGCAGATGAGGGCGGCCAGCGTCCAAGATGAAGCCACCTCGATCAAAGTGGTGCGGGTTCCGGCATCGGCGAACAGCCGCAGCCAGCCCAGAAGAAGGATGCCCGACGAAGCTCCCGTCAACACGCCGCTTGCCACGATGATGACATAGCCCACCGTGCTTGCGCTATCGGCGAAGCAGAGGACGGCCGTGGCCACGGCCATGCAGCCAGCCGCGGGGTAGATCACTCGCTTCGAAAGGACCCATTTGTCTGCCCGCTTCACCGCTTTGGGGACGATGAGCAGACAGAGGGCCAAGGCGGCCATGGACACGAACATGTTGAGGTAGAGCGCTTCGCGAAAATCGCTCGAAGCAGCATAGAGGAACGTGCTGTAGAACACCGCGAGGATCCATGCGCAATACAGCGTGAATCCGACGATGCGCAACGGCGAGATGCGCTCGGTGGGAATGCCGCTCAAGCGCTGTTTGACGGCGCTTCCCATGGTTGCGTCGGTCATGCTCCTCCATCCCTTTCTTTTTACTCTCCTCCAAGAGTATACCGTTGCCGGTGTGCCTCCTGGTGCTTCATCCGCCCATGATTTGCTTTATGGGCTGTCGGAACTCAGGCGCCAACAGGTAATATCGATACGATTCCATGGTTACGTCAGTGCCGACGCCGCGGCCAACCATCTTGAACAGATGCACGCCGCGCTCAGCGGCGAGATGCGCCACGTCGCCGTTGGTGAGCACCGTGGGGCTGTCGGGTTTATGAAGGTGGAATTCGCTGGTTGCGAGATCGCAACGGCGAAACTCCGTTACTTCGCCGGCAAGTTGATCGCGGCTGTTGTGCAGGTAGTGCTCCGCGCGGTGCGGACAGTGAGGGTTGCACAGTTCGTTGACCATGACTTCGAGGCGCTCGGGATGCTTGACTTGGTCCAGGAACGCCGCGTCTTTGTTTCTGTTGTAGTTGAGAACCACGCAATCGAACTCATCGAGTTTTGCGTTGAGCTTGTCTGGGCCGGAAAGGACGCGCGTCGTGGAGAGGGTGCGTCGGATGCCCTGCTGTCGGAAGAATTCATCCACCAGGTCAGAGTACAGAATCGCCTCGGCATCGTAGCGCTTCATCAAATCGACGATATCAAGGAAGTACGCATCTTCCAGATGCTCGGGCTCTGCAAGCATATTGGTGAAGGTGAACCGCAGTCGAACGCCCTGCTCTGAGAAGGCGGCGAACGTTTCTTCCATCTGGTCGTGGCTGAAACGCTCGCGTATGAACGTTCTGCCTCCGTTGAGTGGGCAGTCGGGGAAGCATCCGTAGACGCTGTCGATGCGGATATCTTCTTGGAACAGCTCGGGACTGTCCGCCATCAGCTTGATGAAGAACAGATTCCGATCGTATCCATTGACGAAGTCCGGCAGGCTGTAGTCGATCATGGCGTTTCCCCTCAGCGCGTTTAGAACGAGGTCATGGGAATGTCGTTGCCGATGGCGCTGTGAATCTTAGTGTAAAGCGAATCGGGCTTGTTCGGCGTCCAATCCGGCTGTTCCATGCGAGTGCACTCGGCTTTTCGTCCCATGAAGAGGTCGGCGGATACGGTGTCATCGACCCAAAGCGCGTCGGTGGGGCAGATGCTTTCGCACAGCCGGCACTGAACGCACAGGCTCGGTCGATGCTTGATTCCGAAGAACCCGTCGGTTCCTTCTTCCGTTTTGACCAAGGCGCCCGTGGGGCAGAACGTGGCGCACATCCGGCACGAATCGCAGAGCGAGGTGTCGATGCGAACGCGGCCGATGACACGGGATGTGATTTCGTCGGCAACGGGCTGACCGATATGGGTGAGGTAATTGAACGTGCGCGTGCGGCGTTCCGGCGTGAAATGGCTCAAGGTGCCCTTGTCGTCGACGTGGCGGTATGCGGGATGCACGTCGGCCTCTATCAGTCCGACATCGGTGGCTGCTCCCACGGCCACGTTGCCGGCTACCCGGCCGGTTTTATCGCGGATGTTCTCGAAAAAGCCGCGCCTATCCACGCCGCCCGAAGGCAGGGAGGCCGTCATGACCCGCTGAGGCAGCGCGTCGGAAAGCTCGAGGTCCATGGTGCTTCCGAAGGCATCCAGCAGCCCCTGCGTGCTCTCGATTACATCGAGCACCTGGTGTCCACCGGTGTGGTGTTCGCAGGTGTCGCAGTCGGCGCAGACCAGGGTGCAAGAAGAGCATCCGTATGCGGCCATTCCGCAAAGGAGCGCTTCGTCGATGCGGCCCAAGCAGGGCGCGGTCACTATGCAGGAATCATCGAACGGCAGGGCGTCTTTGGGCACTCCATCGGCCTTGTCTGCGCACGCTTCGAGTGCGCGGCTGCAGGCGAATACGGGATATCCCTGGGTGGCCATGATCGCCTTTTTGGCCTGCTTGATTATTTCGGAATCGGAAGGCGATCTCAGCTCGATGGCACAGGTAGGGCAGGCGGTTGCGCAGGTGCCGCAACCGATGCACAGCGACGCATCGATGTGCAGGTCGTTGTCTGCATACGTTATGGCACCCGTGGTGCAGGCTTCGGCGCAACGCAGGCAGTCGGCATTGCGGTGACGCACGCAGACGCACCGTTCCTCATGCACGGCGATGCGGTCGCTTTCCAGTGCTCCCAGCAGGCTGATCATGCCGTCGAGCATGCTCATTGCAAGTCGCCTCCTTCTTTTGCCGCGGAACTCGATTCGTTTTGGGCCGCAGGCATGTCGATGGACGGAGTGGTCGTGCGCTTCGGTGCCAGAAGCGGGAACGTGATGGCTCCGGTGGGGCATACGTCCGAACAGGCGCGGCATTTGCTGCAATCGTTGAGCGTGGTTTCGCCCAGCGCCGTGTCGTGCAGGTCGATGCCTTCAGGGCAGACGCGCACGCAGGCTCCGCAGGTGCCGCCCTGCGACTCCTCGATGCACTTGCCGGCATCGATGGTGGGGCGAAACGTGCGGTTGAGGCCGCTGAACAGGCTCATCAGGGCGCCCAACGGGCAGAATCGTTTGCACCAGCGCGGCAGGAGGAACAGTTCGACGGCGATAATCGCCACAAAGGCCACGATGGTCCAAGTGGTTTCGCCGAATGCGAAAAGACGCATGACTAGCAGCACGGTGGCAAAGGTGAGCCCCACCGGGCAAATCAGGCAGAATACGGGGAAGCCGAAGATCGCCGTCGATGCCAGCGCTGCTGCCAGGATGCCGTGACGGCTGTCTATCTTCATGCCCTTGGATTTGCCGCAGGGGTGGGCGCAGGCCGCACAACCGGACGCCTTGAGGGAAATTCCCTGTTCGCCGTCGGATGTCTTTTCTTCAGCCATGCTGTCGGTTTCCTTCTTGCCTTTCTTATCTCCGCGCAGACGTGAAAGGAAGTGGACGGGGCAAATCCAACTGCAGAACACCTTGCCCAGCACAATGCATACGGCCAAGACGGCAAGCACGCTGATGATGGCCATGGGAATGGCCGAGCGCTGTGAAATCATGGCCAGCAGTGCCCCCAGGGGGCAGATGAGCGTGATGTCGCCGAAACCGATGCCGCAGATATCTCCCAGACCGAATGCGGTGAAATATCCGATTGCAGCAAAGACCAGTACGGCCAGCATGACCAGAAGGCGTACCCGGAACGAATTCTTCTTCATGATGCGGTCCCTTCTAACCTTGCACCGGCACGACGGTGATGGCGCGATCGGTGATTTCTTCGTCCAGCGTGCCCGACAGCGAACCGTTGCTCATCGAAGGGCAGACGTTCTCGCAGCGTCCGCAGCCATTGCACTTGTCCTCGAGTACCCGAGGGGTATGGTTGTCGTTTATCTCGATTGCCTCATAGGGGCACGCATCGATGCAGTCATGGCAGCCCATGCCGCGATTGGCCAGGCACCAGTCGTAATGCACCTGGGCCACGCCGATCACGGTATTTGCGGTGGGCTTCAGGGCTCCCGTGGGGCACACGGCGGCGCAGCGAGGGCCGCCCGGCTCGTTTTCGCAGAAGTCGCACCATCCGCGGGTGAAATCCATCTTGGGCATGCGCACGGATAAGATGCCGTCTTCCAGATGGGCGGGCGCGATGGCCCCCTTAGGGCAGACTTCGCGGCATTTTTCGCAATGGATGCACCCTGAAAGCAGCGCATCGAAATCTTGCCCGCCCGGCGGCCGGCAGACGGCTTGTTGGGGAACGGCCTTCAGGCCGCCCATGCCCAGCAACACGCAGGCACCTGCGCCGCCCATCACGAATCCCCGTCGGGAAAGGGGATGTTTGTCGTTTTCAGTCATCGTCGCTCCTCTACGCTTCGAGGGCCACGGCGACGGTCTGGTCGTCTTCTTCGACCAGCATCTCGTTGAGCAGGTCGAGGTCGCTGCGCAGGAATCCCAGGGTAAGCCGGCCGAGTCCTCTGTAGAAATCGGTGCGAGGGAACTTTTCCAAATCGGCGGCCATCATGGGGTACCAGGCCAGCAGATGGTCTTCCAGGAAGTTGCGTTGCTGTATCAACAGGTTGAAGCAGGAATCTTCGTTTCCGTCTTGGAATGCCTCCAGTGCACGCTGCCCCAGGATCTGCTCGAATTCAAGTTCGAGAGCCAGGTGGTCTTCGCCTTCTTTCCAGCTGTCCTGCTTGTCCAACCCAGCGGCTCGGTAGAGCACGAGGACCTCGTCGCGGGCATCTTGCATCATCAAGCGCTTGGGGCTGGTATACACGCTTTCGAATGGATAGGCGGCGGAATAACCGTCGTTTCCCGATCCGATGAATGCGCGCACGTAATCGATGGCGAGCTGCGTGAGAACATCTTCGGGGGCGTTGCTCAGATAGTCGCAGATGAGCCGATAACCCTCATCGACCAGGTCGTTGCCCGTGTTGGCGGGAAATTTCATAGCCGTCAGGATGTCGTAGAGTTCCTGGTCAACTTCCACGCGGAACAGACGTGCCAGGAATTGATAGGTGGCCATGCGGCCGTGAAGTGCTTCAGCGAATTGGGCTTGGGATGTTTCGGTCATGGTTGTGTTCCCTCCTTAAGCGAAGATGTCGGATTGCAGGACGCTGCGTCCCGTTTCGGTGATGCTCCAGGCGTCCGTCCATTGGATGGCGAACGTGTTTTCCAGAAGGTTCATGAAGTAGCCCGCATAGCGGCGAGGCTCGGCGCAAATCGGATTGGTGCTGATGGCCAGATCGAGTTCTTTTGCGGTGCAGCCCCCATCGGCGGCGGTCATCTCGAGCACCTGCTTGAACAGGGGCAGGTAGCGATCTTCTTCGGCGCCCAGCATGTCGAGCACCACGCGCTCCCCGGAGCCTTCTTCCACGGCTGCCAGGCCCGCCGCAGAAGCGGTATAGAGGTTGTAGGAAACCGGTTTCACCTGGATGAAATCCGCATCGGCGGATTCGGGCTGGTCATCGGCGGTCTCCAAGGGCACTTCCTGCACATCGATGGCACCGGCTTCCGCCAGCAAACGCACGATTTGAGGAGCATCGAATACCGTTTTTTGAACGGGGAAGGCAGCTTCCATGCTTGCGCACAGCTCATCCAAGGTGCGCGTTTCGCGGCAAGCGTCGATGGCCTGCAAGAGCCGGAACTTCTGTCCCGGCAGACCCACGATAAGCTGGGCGATGCGCTCTTCGGCCGATACTTCCCGCTTGGGAGGGATCACGGATTTGTCGGCATCGGGGATGGGCGCCATGTAGTCGTTTGAAAGCGCATCCATCTCTTCGTCGTCTTGCAGCTCGTCCGAACTTACATCGGCCATCGGGTCGAAATCGTCGTCAAGCTCGAACACTTCCATCTTCTCGGTCATCATCGGTTCCTTTCTCGTTTAGCGCGACAGAAATGTCGAGGGTTTCACTTTGGCCATGCGCACGGTGTCGCGGATGAACACGCGCGAGGCATCCATCTTCAAGATCCCCGTGTTTTCCAAGAGGTCTTCTTCGAAGCAGCTGAGCGATACCGTTTTGCGTCCGGTGCTGCGCATGTCATCGAACAGAGCGCGTTCGCGTTGCATCGCCTGGTTGCGGTGGTCGATGGTGAAGCGGTCGTCGACGGCATCGTGCGCGGGGAGGAATCCGTCGATGCAGCCGGCGATGTAGGTGTGGGCAACATGTCGGCCATGGCAGCGGCGGTACGGAGCCACGATGACGGCTTGCTTTTCCTGGTTGAGCGGTGCCGGTGCGGCGGGCTCCATGCCATGGGAGGCAAACAGGGCATCGTTGTCGCCATCGGGTTGATACGCCGCCGTCATGGCATCGAGCTCATCGAGGCGCGTGGCCAGCTTGGAGAACAGTGCGAAGGGTTCTGCGCCGTTGCGACGGATATCTTTGATGGCTTGGAGCGGCGTGCACCCTGCTTCATCGCTGTAATCCATGAGTTCGAGGAAGGCGTCGCTGCAAAGCAGCCAGTCACCCAATCCCATCCACGTGCGCAGAGCGACGATATCTTCGGGGTCGTCCATAAGGCGCAGGAACGTGGCCGTTTTGATGGCGGCGCATCGCTCCGGTTTGCGCGGGTCACCTTTGATCTTGTCGGAGGCCGGCAGCCGCAGCACGGCGATGTTGCGATTCTCGAGGCCGGCTTCGATCTTCTTGCCCCAGGTGTCGTTGGGAACGCATACCAGGATATCGGAAGGATCGCTGCCGGATTGCAGGCTGTGCTCGATGCTCTCGGCGATGCCGGTGAACTCTGCCGAGGGGTCGCGGTAGCGCTCTGTCGAAAGCTTGCCGGAATCATCTGCGCTTTCCCAAACGATCTGCGTGGCGCCAGGATGACTGGTTGCGAAGCGCTCCATTCCATCAGGATTGGGGTAGGGCGCAGCGTCGCACGCAACGCCGAAATTGCTGCCTGCAACAACCAGCCCGGTGTTGGCCAGGGCTTCTACCAGACGCTGTTGGGCCAGCGTGAACATGCCGAAATCGTCCGCAAGCAGCACGTCGAAGCCGGGGTCGTGCCCCGTGGCCAGAATGCCGCGGCAGGCCAAGGCGGGCGCTTCATAGCTCAAAATGGCGTTGCGTGCTTTCAGGTTGCGCATGAGAGCATCGAGCAGTTCCTGTTCATCAGGCGCTATGATCCAACGAGAATCCTCGTCGGCGCATTCGCAAAAGCTCTTGAAGAAGAATTTGAGCATCTCGCGCAGGCGACGGGGCTTGAGCCCGGTTACTTTGACGTCCTCGACCAAGACGTCCATGTCGTTGCCATCCAAGATGCGCGGGCCGCGGCCGGCGTGATCCGGAATGCAAGGAACGCCAAGCAGCTGTTGGGTCAAGGCACCTACGGTGACGATGTCGTTTTCATCGACGGCGGGGAAGGCGGCCAGCTTGTCTTTGTAAGACTGCGCAGCCACGTCATCCAGGCATACGATGCGGCTGGATACGCCCGAATTCTTCAACGTATTCAATTTGGTCAGGAATGCCGGCGAGATGTCATCTGCAGCCGACTTGGTAACTTGGACCATCGCTGTGGCGGCATCCGATAACGCGGTCGTGATGCCTTCGATGGTGCTCGGTGAAACAGTGCTCATAGTGGACCTCCATCCGGAAACGGTTCTTTTCGGATGAAGCTCTCTGTCTTTCGAAGCCCCCCAGCTTCATGCAGTGCTGTGACGATAATGCACGGCGACGATTGTGAAATCCAGTCCTATTCCGAAATGGAATACACCGCATCCAATGCCGCCTGTTTGTCATTCACCCCCAGCTTGCGATATACGGAAGCCAAGGTGTCGGCCAGGGCGTCGCGATCGATTCCGAGCTCAGCCTGGATGGCTGTGAACCCGCGATTTTCCAGGTACAAGATGAAAGCTCCCGTTTCCAGGGGCGTCAGAGAAAACCTGCTGCGGGCAATGTGGCACAGGGTTCGCAGCGCGGCATCGGGTGCGTCGTCGTGGTCGGCAATGACTCTCTCGCCGGTGCCAGCGTCGGCTTCGCGCGCCGCCGTTTCGGCATCATGGAGCGCGGCGAGGGTCTTCATGGTGGCGTGGTAATAGGCGACCCCGGCACGGGTGAGCAGAATCCCCCTTTTATCGCGCGCGAACAAATCGACATCCAACTCATGTTCCAAAGAGGCGATGTGCTTGCTCAAGGTGGATTGCGTGATATGGAGCTTTGCCGCGGCGGCGGTAAAGCTGCCGCTGTCGGCCAGCACCACGTACTCTTTGAGGAATTCGGTGTTCATCGATGGTTGCTCCGCAGCCGATCGTCATGCCCGATCTTGCGCGATGATGCAGGCGCTGTCGGGATAGGGCAATTATACGGCCCGTCGGACCGGCTTGGGAGGTCCGTATTCCTCTTGCATAAGGGCATATTGGTAAATCACCAGTTCAGCGCAGTGTCGTAGAGAGCGCTGAGGCAAAAATCAGAGAAATTTATGATGCCCTGAAACGCAGTATCGAAGTTTTAGAAGATGGAATCCAGTCCTTTTCTCCGTAGTATTCCTGCTTGTAAACGGGCGGCTGCCGCATGGCGGACCGCTTGAAGACGAGAGAGGAAGAAGGAGGAGAAAATGGGAAAGCTGAACATGTCCCGACGCAGTTTCGTGCAGACCGCCGCCATCACCGGCGCTGCCGCTATCGCGTTCGGTTCATCCGCTACCGCGGCCTTGGCTGTCGAAACCGATAAGACCTATATCGAAGTTTCCGGCCAAGACACCGTGGAAGTGAAGACGTGTTGCCGTGGCTGCGGCAAGATGGAATGCGGCGTGAAGGTAATCGTCCAGAACGGACGCGCCATCCGCGTCGAAGGCGACGAAGGCGCATTCCAGAGCATGGGCAATTGCTGCACGAAGTCGCAGTCGTCCATCCAGGCCGCATATCACCCCGACCGTCTGCACTATCCCATGAAGCGCACCAATCCGAAGGGTGAGGAACCCGGCTGGGTGCGTATTTCGTGGGACGAGGCCATGGAGACCGTCAAGGACAACCTGATGGACATCAAGTCCAAATACGGTGGAGAATCCATTGCCTGCCAGGTGGGCACCTCGCGCATCTGGTGCATGCATTCCGAGTCCATCCTGAAGAACATGCTGGAAACCCCCAACAACATCGAAGCTTGGCAGATCTGCAAGGGTCCGCGCCACTTCGCCACCACCATGGTCTCTCAGTTCGCTATGAGCTGGATGGAAACGATCACCCGCCCGCGCGTATACGTGCAATGGGCCGGTGCCTCCGAGCTTTCCAATTACGATGACAGCTGCCGCACCACGGTAGACGTCGCTTCCCGTGCCGATGTCCATATCTCTGTCGACCCCCGTATGGCAAACATGGGCAAGGAAGCTGACTACTGGCAGAATCTTCGTCCGGGCACTGACGGCGCTTTGGCGCTGGCCTGGACCAATGTCATCATCGAAAAAGGGCTCATCGATGAAATCTATACCAAGAAGTGGACCAACGCACCCTTCCTGGTATGCGAGGACATGGAGCCCAGCGGATTCCCCACGGTGCGCACCGACGGATCGTATTGGGAGGTGAAGACCGCTCTTCTGAAGGAAAGCGACATCAAAGAAGACGGCAATCCGTATAAGTTCCTGGTGTACGACAACAACTGGCAAAAGCTCGCCGAACAAGGTGTGACGCATGAGTACGGCGCATTCACCTGGTTCAATGCCGACCAAGAAGGAAACGTCGACGAAACCGGCGGTTTCTGGGAAGGCGAGAACTACGATTCGGACAAGGCCCGCGAAGGACGCGAAGCTGCTCAGGACAATCTGCTTCCCGGGCAGACCCAGGGCTGGGTTCCCGATTTGCAGCCGTTCGATCCCGCCATCGACCCCGCTTTGGAAGGTGAATTCGAAATCACCCTCAAAGACGGCAAGACCGTCAAGGTCAAGCCGGTTTGGGAATACTACAAGGCCCGTTGTGCCGAGTACGACCTGAAGACCGCCGAAGAAATCACCGGCATCCCCGCCGACCAGATCGAAGCTGCGGCCACCGCTTACGGCAAGCGCCTCGATCCGTCCACCGGATACGGCAACGGCGGCATCCAATACATGCTGGCGCAAGAACACGCTTGCAATGCCATCCAGAACAGCCGCGCTCTGGACAACCTGGTGGGCATCACCGGCAACATGGACACTCCCGGTGGCAATCGCGGACCGACAATCGTTCCCATCGACGGCGACCTGCAGGGCTTTTCCGCATGGGCGCCCGGCGCATCCACGCCGCTCGCCGAGGTCAACCTGAAGCAGATCGGCATCGAGAAATTCCCGCTGCTGGGTTGGTGGCAGTATTGGTGCGACGGTTCCACGCTGTGGGACGCCGTCATCACCGGCGATCCGTACCCTGTCCGTGCGCTTTGGAACGAGTCCGGCAACTTCATGAGCCAGACCAATACCACGCGCGCTTGGGAAGCTCTTTGCGACCTGGACTTCTATGTGGACTTGAACCTGTGGCACACGCCTTCCACTGATGCCGCCGACGTCATTTTGCCGGTCGCGCATTGGATCGAGCTCAACTCTCCGCGCGCCAGCCAAGGTTCCGCTGGAGCCATGGGCGCTACCGTCAAGTGCGTCCAGCCGCCCGCGGAAGCGAAGTACGACCCCGAGATCGTCATGGATTTCGCCCGCCGCATGAACTGGAAGTGGACCGATGAGCCGGGCAACGAATGGCCGGACATCAACTGGCAGCTCGACGACTCTATCAAGTTGCTGACCGACGACGAACTCACCTACACCACCTATAAGGTAGAAGGCGGCAAAGTGAGCCTGGAGCGCCACGGCGTCGACATGGACAAAGTCACGCCGAAATACCCGCACTGGGACGACTACATCGCTGCTTTCCAGGAGCACGGTTGGTGGCAGGCCAAGGATATCGAGCCCCGCAACTGGGGAACGTATCGCCGTTACCAGACCGGCGCCATGCGCGCCCGCGACCGCGTGTGGGCCCGCTTGGACTACACCACCGGCAAGGGCATCGGCGACTGGAAGCCGGGTTGGTTCACGCCTACCATGAAGCAGGAAATCTGGTCCACCGTCATGGAAACGCATCATCCCGACAATCCGGAATGGCGTCTGCCCAGCTGGAAAGAACCACCGCACGGCCCCAAAGACGGCGACCGCATCAAGGAATACCCGCTTACTGCGACCACTGGTCGTCGTATCCCCGTGTACTTCCACAGCGAGCATCGCCAGCTTCCCTGGTGCCGCGAACTGTGGCCTGTTCCCCGTATCGAGATCAACCCGAAGACTGCGGCCGAATATGGCATCGAACAGGGCGATTGGGTCTGGATCGAAACCGAGTGGGGCAAGATCCGCGAAGTGGCCGACTTGTACTACGGCGTTGACGAGACCGTGGTCAACCTGGAGCACACCTGGTGGTATCCGGAAGTGAAGGATGCCGGTCATGGTTTCCAGCTTTCTACCGTCAACCAGCTCATCGACCATCATGCGCAAGACCCGCACAGCGGAAGTTCTAACCTGCGCGCCTATCAGGTGAAGATCTACAAGGCCACAGCCGAGAACAGCCCGTTTGGCAATCCGGTGCCTTGCGATAGCGAAGGCACGCCCATCATCCATACTTCCGACGACCCTCGTCTGAAAGAATGGCTGCCGACGTACGAGGGGAGGGAGTAGATCATGACGCAGAAATCTATCATCACCGACCTCAACCGTTGCGTGGGATGCCTGGGCTGCTCCGTTGCCTGCAAAGCCTTGAACGGCGTGCCCATCGGCAACTACTGGAACAAGGTCGTCCGCGTAGGGCCCACCCCTGACAAAGACGGATCCGGCAAGTGGCCCGATGTGTACATGTACTTTTTGACCATCAGCTGCCAGCATTGCGAGAATCCGGAATGCGTGGCCGTGTGCCCGACCGGTGCCAGCCACAAGCTGGACGACGGAACCGTGCAGATCGACAAGTCGAAGTGCATCGGCTGCCAGTTCTGCGTAATGGCATGCCCCTATGGCGTGCGTTACCTCAACGAGGATGAGCGCGTGGTGGAAAAGTGCACCTTGTGCGAGCAGAAGCTCAACCAGGGCGAACTGCCCCAGTGCGTATCGCAGTGCGGCGGCAACGCCCGCTGGATCGGCGACATGGACGAGGGCCTCGATTCCTTCGTGGGCACGTATGACCCCCTGGGCCATCAGCGCAAGATGGTCGACTTCATCGAGCCGTTCGACGAGTCTCAGATGCACAAGCTGCCCGACGCAGGAAACAAGCCGTCGTTCCGTTACATCCTACGACGCCACGAGTGGCAGGAAGGTGGTCTGTGATGGAAACTCAATGGCCTCTGGTCCTGTTCACGTTCTTCGTTTGCCTTTCGTGCGGCATCTTCGGCGGCATATCGCTGCTGGCCATTCGCGGCAAAGGTGAAAAATTGCAGTTCAGCGCGACTATCGCGTCTTTGGTGACGCTTGCGGTCGGCGGTATCTGCGTGTTCTTCCATCTGCAGCACTGGGACCGCATCTTCAACGGTTTCGGTCACATCACCAGCGGCATCACCCATGAGCTCATCGGGTGCGTGGTGTTGGGGGTGCTGATGGTCATCTGGTTGGTGATGGGCATCAAGAAAAAGCCGGTCACCAAGGCTTTGGCATGGATCACCTTGATCTGCGCTGCGGCGATGGTGGCTGTCACCGGGCATTCGTACATGATGCCCGCACGTCCGGGCTGGGGCATCGACCTGGTGATCTATTACCTGTGCGACGCTTGCATCATGGGTGCGGTGAGCATCTGGGCTTTGGGAGCTTTCAAAAAGGACGATGATGCGGTGAAAACCGGCATCGAATACTCCTTCTGGGGCAGCATCATCCAGTTGGCCGGCATGGCGATCTACGTGTTGTGCACGGCGTTTGCCAAGGTGACGAACTATTCGTACTACGCCGACCCCACGCAGATGACTACGACTCCCACGCATGTGGACAGCCTGCTTTCCACGATGCTGGTAGGAGATGGCGCTGCCATGTTCTGGATCAGCGTGGTGTGCGCTGTTGTAACGTTGATCTGCGCGTATCTGGCGCGCAAGAAGGAAGCCGACAAAGCCACCACGTTCATGGCAGTGGCAGCGGCGGGCGTCATCGTCGCCGGGCTCACCTTCCGTGTGGTGTTCTACGTGGTGGGCTATTCGCTCTTCACGCTGTACTGAGCTTTCCCCGTTTCCCGGCTGGCCGTGCCTCTCCCTCCCAACGGCCGGTCGGGAACCTTCCATCGGGCGCATTCACTCCATCCCTCCCCCTCCTCGAAGGAATGCGTCCAATAGAAGGCCTCGGGTATGATCAGCACTGCGGGTCTTGAATGAGCACTCGATCGGGCCCCTGATTTGGAGGATTCACCTAGGCTTCAGCCCTCAGCGCTTCGCGTCGGTTGACTGGATCAGGTCGATCATTTCTTGGGCGGAATGCACGTCGAGCTTCTGGTAGATATGCTGGCGGTGCGTGGACACCGTCGATTTCGACACGTTGAGCTCTTCTTGGATGTGCGCAAGGTTGCGGCCCTTGGCGAAGAGCGTCATGATCTCGCCTTCGCGCTCGGATAGGCCATAGCGTTCGATGACGGCTTGGCATTTGTCCTGGAAGCGATGGCGCCGCTCGATGGGCAGGATGTTGAGCGCACGCACCAGTTCTTTCTCGGTGAAGATGAAGCCGCTGACTATCAGAAGGACGACCACCAAGCCGATCATCATCGGCAGAATCTCTTGGATATCCAACCCATTGGAGCTCAGTGCGCGACCTAGGAGGATTCCCAGGCACGGGCCGATGGCCCAACCGGCGCGGATGAAGGCGAACGTGCGAATGCATGTTTGGGCATAGCGGTGGCACAATCCGCATATCAGCACCCACATCATCATGCTGAAGCACTGGAACGAAGCGACGTTTACCGCATAGGCCAAGTACACGGGTATTTCGGGATAGACGAATATCGTGGCCAGCAGCAAGACGGAGATCACCAAGAAGATGATGCAGATGCGATAGCACCATTCAGGGCCTTTGATGCCGCGCGACGTTACGAGCGCCAGCGCCAAAGCGATGGCGCCGACGGTGACCACCAGCGCTACGCCACCCTGCGTAATGGCGTAGGAAGTGGCATCCAATGCAGCGAATGAGCCGGCTTGCACGTAAATGGTACGTGAGGCTTCGTTGACCAGTCCAACCAAGAGCGTGCAGGCCGTGAACGAGATGGTCAGGGATTTGAGCTCGTTGCGCTCGGCTGGGTCACCGGGCAGTTCTTGGGCAGGCAGCGGGTCAAGCTCGGATTTGGCGGGAAGCGAGAGCGTTTTGATGCCGTAACTCAAGATGAAGCCCGCGATAAGCGGCATGCTGGCGCAGAAAAGCGTGGCCGCAAGGGGCTGCAAGAACAAGAAGACGAAGAAGAGCAAGGACGACAACGCGAATCCGATTGCCGTCACCGCAACGGTTTGCCGAGTGGAGAGCAAGCTCAACACCACTCCGAAATACATGAGGAACAGCCCAGACGTCACGCCGGTGCAGATGCCGCAGAGCACCATCATCGCAAGCCCGCCCATGCCGGGCAAACCGATGCCCAGCGCCAACAGGGTGCTGCCGCATACCAGCACGGGAATAAGGAAATGCGCGATGCCGCTGCCGAGCAGACGCTTGGCTTGACGATGGAACACGCCCACGCATACCAGCGTGATGGAAACGGAGACGATGGAGATGAGGTAGGTGGAATCCAGCAGGCTTTCGCTGTTTTCGAATCCGGCGAACAGCCCCATGCTCTGGAAGAACATGAGCACCCAAGAAAGATTGCATCCGAGGGCGATGCCGATGAAGACGCTGCTTGCCGTTATGGCTCGGGTGCCTTGCGATCGCTCTATGGCGGCGTAGATCTGCTCTACGCCGTTGTCATTGCGCTCCATCGGTCCCCCTCCATCACAGCGATGTTCTCGAAGCTCGATACGGTGCAAATCACCGATGGATACCATTATAGGCTGACAGCCTGTGGGTATGATTCCGCATCGTATTTGGACACTATTCTAGTTTGAGAATATAAAGAATAATTGTAAAACACCTGATAAAAGGCATCGTGTTGGGAGCATGATTTTCATTTTCGGCTAAAACCGTGCTGCCTGCTCGATTCTTGGACGGCTTATGGCGCGTACTTTCAAATGCGTAGTGTTGCATCTGAGAGGAGGATGTATGAGTAAGCTTACGATGACCCGTCGCACGTTCGCCAAGATGGCCGCAGCAACAGCAGCGGCACTGGGCGTGGGGGGAACGGGTCAGGCGCTCGCTGAGACGACGGACGAAGCGACCGCCGCCGCAGGGCAAGTAAGGAAGATCCGGTCCACCTGCCGTGGTTGCGGCAAGATGGAATGCGGCGTCTGGGTCTACGTGCAGGATGGCAAGGTGATCCGCAGCGAAGGCGACGAGAAGGCATTCCAGAGCATGGGCAACCATTGCAGCAAAGGACAGGCTTCCTTGCAAGCAGCCTATCACCCTGATCGCTTGCATTACCCGATGAAGCGTACCAATCCCAAGGGCGAATCCGACCCGGGCTGGGTGCGCATCAGTTGGGACGAGGCCATGGATACCATCGGCCAGAAATACGGAGAACTGCAGGACAAATACGGTTATGAAACGTACTTCAGCATGGCCGGCACCAGCCGCATTTGGTCGATGGGGCCTTATTCTGCGCTCAAGCAGTGTTTCGTCAGTCCCAACGCCATTCAGGCAAATGAGATCTGCAAGGGCCCGCGCTTCTATGCCACCAAGCTGAATGATTACAACGCGTTCAGCTGGATGGAAGTTGTCGGCCGTCCGAAAGTCTATGTGCAGTGGGGCGGCGCTTCCGAGCTGTCCAACTACGATGACAGTTGCCGCACCACCGTCGATGTGGCCACTCGTGCCGAAAAGCACATCATCGTCGACCCGCGCTTGACCAACCTGGGCAAAGAAGCCGATATCTGGCTTCCGCTGCGTCCCGGCACCGATGCCGCGATGGCGCTCGGCTGGATCAACATCATCATCGACAAGGGCCTGATCGACGACTTGTATGTGCGCAAATGGATGAACGCGCCCATGTTGGTTGTCGAGGATAAAGACTGGACTCCCACCGAAAGCAACTCCACGCATACGCATGGCACCACCAAGAACCACTTGCTGAAGCAGAGCGACATCCAAGAAGGCGGTTCGAACACCGCATTCATGGTGGTCAATGAAATGACCGATGAACTCACCTATTACGAAGCCAACGGCTCCACTTCCGCTTCTTCGGTGACTTCCGCCACTACCGCCGATCTTTCCGGTGGCTCTTCGGGAGCAGAAAGCCAGCTTCCCCATTGGGAAGGCGAGAATTGGACCGCAGCCACTGCGGGCAAAGAAGCCAATCAGCCTGGTCTGGATCTTACCGGCCAAACCCAGGGCTTCGTCATCGACCCGACGCCGTTCATCGACGGTTTGTACCCGGCGCTGTTCACCCCTTCGGGCGGCCGCGAAGTGACGCTGAAAGACGGAACCACGGTTCATTGCCGCACCGTCTGGGAGCACTTGATCGATCGCGTGAAGGACTACACACCCGACAAGGTTGCCGAGATCACCGGCTGCAACGCCGATGACATCGTGGAAGCGGCCGTCACCTATGCCACCCGTGTCGACCCCGACAGCGGTTATGGCAACGGCGGCATCCAGTACATGCTTCCTTTGGAGCATAGCTGCAACAGCCTGCAGACCAATCGTTGCATGGACATCATCTGCGGCATCACCGGCAATATGGACATCCCGGGCGGCATGCGCGGGTCCACTGCCGGCTGGCCGTTCTTCGACCTCGCCATGACCCTGCCTTCGGCCAAGTCGGTCAAGGGCGACTACGACTGGTCCAAGATCATCGGCGGCGAGAAGTTCCCCATGCTGGCCGACCTTAAATGCAGCCCTTCATGGGCCGACGCGACCAGCGTGTACGAAACCATCGACACCGGCAAGCCCTACAAGTTGGCTTGTGGCTTAGGGCAGTCGGGCGACCACATGAACCAGTCCAACAGCCTGTATGCTTTCGAGCAGTTGGCCAAACTCGACTTCTGGGTGTCCATCGACTTGTGGGAAACTCCCACGGTCAGCATGGCCGACATCGTTTTGCCTTGCGCGCACTGGATGGAGCTCGACTGCATCCGTAAGAGCCAGGGTGCATCCGGCAGCTTCGGCGCCACAGTCAAGTGCATCGATCCGCCGGCCGAAGCCGAACCCGACTTGAAAATCGTCATGCGCCTGTTCAAGGCGATGGGTCAGCCGTATTCCGACGACCCCGACGATCCGTGGCCCATCGACCAGGCCGAAGAAGTGGCCGGCAACATCAGCTTGGCTGGGTTCCGCATTCCCAAGTGGGATGACTTCAAGGAAGAATTCCAGAAGAACGGCGCGTTCGATTCCAAGGTAGAAAAGCCCGAAGCGTGGGGCACGTACCGCCGTTACGAAACCGGCTGGGCTACCACCAGCGACTCGCCTGCCATGTTGCAAAAGACGATGGACCATCCGCAGGGTTGGGACACCACCACCGGCAAGCAGGAAATCTGGTCCACGGTCAT
The DNA here is from genome assembly GCA_040774885.1 of Eggerthellaceae bacterium. GTDB lineage: Bacteria > Actinomycetota > Coriobacteriia > Coriobacteriales > Eggerthellaceae > JAXGTO01. Next base: position 30,575 of record JAXGTO010000028.1, read on the forward strand.
CGACAGTTATTACCCCAATGACGACCAGGCGATCCCCACGTTCCGCGAGGCTCCGCATGGTCCGGTCGCCGATCCTGACCGCTTCACCGAAGACAACGATTTCCTGGCCACTACCGGCCGTCGTATTCCGGTGTACTTCCACAACGAGCATCGCCAGCTTCCCTGGTGCCGCGAATTGTGGCCTGCGCCGCGTATCGAAATGAACCCCGCCGATGCCGACAAGATCGGCGTTACACAGGGCGAATGGGTGTGGATCGAAACCGAGTGGGGCAAGATCCGCGAAATCGTCGACCTGTATTACGGCATCAACCAAGGCGTGGTCAACCTGGAACACCAGTGGTGGTTCCCCGAACTCGACCAAGCTGACAAGGGCTTCAAACTTTGCGGTGCCAACTGCCTCATCGACAAGGACGCGCAAGACCCGTTCATCGGTTCTTCCAATCTGCGCGCCTATGCCGTGAAGGTGTACAAGGCCACCGCCGAGAACAGCCCATTCGGCAATCCGTGCCCTTGCGGCGACGACGGCACCGAGATCATCCACGATGCCAGCGACGAGCGCCTCAAGGCCTGGACTCCTGACTACGAAGGGAGGGTGTAAGCGATGACTCAGTATTCGATCGTCACCGACATCAACAAATGCGTCGGCTGCCTGGCGTGCAGCGTCGCCTGCAAGGCCCTCAACGGTGTGCCTATCGGCAACTTCTGGAACAAGACTCTGCGCATCGGCCCCAACCCCAAAAAGGAAGGCGGTCAGTTCCCCGATGTCGATATGTACTTCCTTACCGTCCAATGCCAGCATTGCGAGAATCCGGAATGCGTCAAGGTGTGCCCCACGGGCGCCAGCCACAAGACGGACGATGGCACCGTGCAGATCGACAAATCCAAATGCATCGGCTGCCAGTTCTGCGTCATGAGCTGCCCCTACGGCGTGCGCTACCTCAATGAAGAAGAGCGCGTGGTAGAAAAGTGCACCTTGTGCGAGCAGCGTGTGACCCAAGGCGAACTGCCTGCTTGCGTCACCCAGTGCGGAGGTTTCGCCCGCTTCTTCGGCGACCTTGACAAGGGCATCGAGACGTTTGTCGGCCCCTACAACAAGACGCTCGGCGAACTTACCGGCGAAGGATGCGATTATCCCATCAAGCCTTACACGAAAGACGAAGTGCATCATCTCGTCGACGTGGGCAACACGCCCAGCTTCCGCTACATCATGCGAAAGCACACGTGGCAGGGAGAGGAGTAGATCATGGAATTGCAATGGCCCCTTATCCTGTTCACTGTGTTCACCGCGTGGGCATGCGGTCTGTTCGGTATGCAGGCTGTCCTGGCTTTCAAAGGCGAGGGCAAGAAGATCCAGATGCCGGCCCTCATCGGCTCGGTGGTGCTTCTGGCCGTCGGCGGCATCTGCGTGTTCTTCCACCTGCAGCATTGGGAGCGCATCTTCAACGGCTTCGGCCACATCACGTCCGGCATCACACAGGAGCTCATCGCCATCGTGGTGTTCGTTGTCATCGCCGTCATCTACTTCGTCATGCTGCGCAAGTCGGAAGACCAGGGCAGCGTGCCCAAGTGGTGCGCGGTGTGCGCCGTGGCCATCTCGGTCATCTTGGTGGTCGTCATGAGCCATTCGTACAACATGCCGGCTCGTCCGGCCTGGGACAGTCCGCTTTTGTGGTTTGCCTACTTGGGCAACGCGGCTGCGTTCGGTGCGTTTTCCTGCATGATCCTCGAGTCTTGGAAATCCGAGGAATCGTCGTCATGCGGCGCTCTTGGCCTGTGGTCCGCTGTGGCCAACGGCATCCTGACGGTTGCGTATTCCATCTGGATCGTCGCTTCGGGCAGCAGTTTCTCGAACGTGGGCAACTACTTCGACCCGACGCATCCCACCTACGCCATGAACGATGCGGCCTCTTCGGTCAACATCTTCTCCGGCGAACAAGCGCCCCTGTTCTGGATCGGCGTGGTAATCGTCGGCGTGGTGGCCCCCATCGTCTTTGGTTGGCTGGCCAAGAAGGATGCCTCCAAGCAGAAGGCCTACGGCATCATCGCCTTGGTGTGCGCCGTGGCCGGCGCGGTCTGCCTGCGCTGCGTGTTCTACGGTGCTGGCGCCAGCGTGT
>JAXGTO010000029.1:0-26116 GCA_040774885.1 Eggerthellaceae bacterium
CGTCTTCGAACACGGTGAAATAGAGCTTTTCGGGCGGGAGCTTGAGCACGTCGACGGAGAACTCGTAGGCCCACGCGCACATCTCTTCTTTGAAGTACTCGCCGAAGCTGAAATTGCCCAGCATCTCGAAAAACGACAGATGGCGCCCCGTGGTGCCGATGATGTCGATGTCGTTGGTGCGCACGCATTTCTGCGCGGTGGTGGCGCCGATGAAGGGCGCTTCCAAATGCTTCTGCTGCAAGAAGTAGGGCTTGAACTGGACCATGCCCGCGCTGGTGAGCAGCAGGCTGGGATCGTCGGGGATCAACGAGCTGGAAGGGAGGCGCTTGCAGCCCTTCGACTCGAAGAAGCTCAAGTACTTTTCTCTGATTTCGGCGGTGCTCATGTACTGCATAGATGTTCCCATCGATTCTGGCTGGCCGTTTCGCCAGCGCTGGTTCTAATGTTTGCGTCCGGTGATGCGTTTGAGCGACCCGGTGGTGTCGGATGAAACCGGTATGGGCGCCGTGGCATCGGCAGTGGGGTCGAATTCGTCGTTTTCGTCGGCAGGGGCACCCTTGAAGAAAACGCCGTCATCGCTGACGATGCGGCGGCCCGTCCGCTGCTCGAAGTAGTAGACGAACAAGGCCTTGCTCACGGCGACGGCCGGGATGGAGGCCAGCATGCCGACCAGCGACCCCATGAATCCGCTCATGTTGAAGCCGATGGCACTGCCCATCATCAAGGCGATGATGACCAGGGCCGGATGGATATCCACCGAATCACCCATGAGTTTGGGCGAGATGAACGTGTAAACCACCTGCTGCACCACCACGGTGAGGATCACGGCCAACAGCGCCACCCAAGGGCTCACGAACAGCCCGATAACGGCGGCGACGGCACCGCCGAGCCAAGGACCGACGACGGGGATGATGTTGAGCAGGCCGGTGATGACGCCCAGGGCTGCGGCGTTGGGAATGCCGATGACGGCGAAGATGATTCCACACGCCACGCCGATGATGAGGCATTGGACCAAGGTGGCCCGAATATAGCCGCCCATCACGCGGGTGAAGGTGACATGGAGCATGTTGAGCGTTTCGGCATTGCGCGAACCGCCCAGGCGCTTCGCTTCACGGCCGATGGCCGGTAACTGCATGAGGATCCAAAACGCCACCACGAACGCAAAGCCCATGACCATGGCGGAATTACCCACGGCAGAACCGATGTCGACAACGCTCTGGGCGCTGTTGCGCGCCGTGTCGGCCGCGAATGACGAAAGCGAGTTGATGGCGTCGTCGATCCACGAACGCACCGTGTCGTTTTGGAGCACGTCGCCGTAGCGGCCATAGAGGTTGGAAGCCAGATTCGAAATCTGCTGAAGGTAATAAGGGATGCTGTCGAGCAGGTTCTGGAACTGGTCGTTGACCCCGAACACAGGGGAAATGGACAGCCACACGATGAGGAACAGCGCCAGGAAGAACACGACATAGGCGATGGTGGTGCCCCAAACGCGGGAAATGCCCTTGGATTCCATCCAATTGACCGGGCTGCGCAGACAGAACACGATGATGGTGGTCCAGATGAGGATGCCCACCGGGACGGCCAACACGTTGAGCACAACGCCCAGCCCGAACATCAAGATGCAGGCGCCGATGATCGACCATATGATGAGCGCGCGATGCTTCCATTTGAGGTTTTTAACCTCGAGATTGGCCGTGGTGCTTTCTATATGGGTGTGCGCGGGCGATTCCATAGATGTGACTGCGCCTATTCTTTCGAGGCGTCGCCGGCGTACGTGTAGTATTTCGAGTCCGCAGACTCTTCGACCTTCGCGGCCTCATGTGCGGGAGCCGCAGGCTCTTTGGAGGCCGGGGCTTCTTCGGAATCCGTGCGCGCTTCGGCGTCGGCCTGCTCTTTTTGGGCGGCCAGCTTGGCCGATTCTTCGCTGGTCTTATGACCGGAAAACGCTCCGCGCACCTTGTCGGCCGCGGCTTTGGCGATATCGGCGGGGGCATTGGTGATGGAATCGATTGCGTTGGTGGCTTTGGCCGCCGTGTCGGTGACATCGTTGACATCTTCCAAGATTCCGTCGATGCGCATCAATTCCAGATTGGCGGCATCCACGGTCAAAGACACGCGCTCCACCAGCGGATCGAGCTTGGCGATGGTGGGCTTGAGGTCGTTGCTCATGGTCTCGACGTTTTCCAACGTCGGTTTGAGCTGGGCTTGGACATCGTCGACCACCGTGTTGACCTTCTTGACCGTCTGCACCAGACGCACAAGGAAAACGATGAGCGCGATGCCCACCAAAATGAAAACCAAAGGCAAGATGACCTGGGTGATGATCTGAACGAAATCCATCGGGAATTCCTTTCGGGCGCAACACGTGGATAAACAAACGAAAACTATACCACGAAGCCCTTATTTTCTATCGCGCGCTGCAGCATCTTCACGATAGGCTTCCCATCCGCGTTCCGTGGGATGGAAGAAGCATCCGCGCTCCAAGCCATCGGGAAGATAACGCTGGTCGACCCACCCGGCGGGATAGTTGTGCGGATAGCGGTATTCGCCGTAATCATCGGCACCGGGACGATGGCGGTCGCGCAGGTAATCGGGCACATCGCGCTTGGGGCCGTTGCGCACTTCGGAAAGCGCGGCATCGATGCCCGCTTCGGCCGCGTTGCTTTTGGGTGCAAGCGCCAGATAGATGGCCGCCTGCGCCAGGTTGATGCGGCATTCGGGGTATCCGATGACCTCGGCGCTTTTGAAGGCGGCCTCGGCTATGAGCAGCGCCTGCGGATCGGCGTTGCCGATGTCTTCCGAAGCGCAGATGAACATGCGGCGCGCGATGAACTTGGGGTCTTCCCCGCCGTCGATCATGCGGGCCAGCCAGTACAGCGCGGCATCGGGGTCCGATCCGCGCATGCTCTTGATGAAAGCGCTGATGATGTCGTAGTGCATGTCTTTGTTCTTGTCGTATGACAAGCTTCGATGGGGGTTGGCCTTGCGCACCAGTTCTTCGGTGATGGTGCTCGGCGCTTCGGGCGTGCCGGCGGGCTGCATGGCGGCGGCGAGCTCCAGCGTGGTAAGGGCGCTGCGCCCATCGCCGCCGGAAAGCAAGACGATGGCATCGCGCGCGGCATCGTCCAGCGCATAGGTGCCGCCGAAGCCGCGCGGATCTTCCAGCGCGCGCTGGAGCATGACGGCGATATCGGCATCGGCCAACGATTCGAGCTGCACCACGCGGCTGCGCGATATCAAGGCGGAATTCACTTCGAAATACGGGTTCTCGGTAGTGGCGCCCACCAGCACAACAATGCGATCTTCCACGGCATGCAGCAAGGCATCTTGCTGGCTGCGGTTGAAGCGGTGGATCTCGTCGACGAACAAGATGGTGCGCAGGTTTTGCAACGTCAGGCGCTTTTCGGCGGCGGAAATCTCGCGGCGCAAATCGGCCACGGTGCCGCCGACGGCGCTCACCTCGACGAACGTCGCCTTTGTGTGTTCGGCCACGATATGGGCGATGGAGGTCTTTCCGGTGCCGGCCGGGCCGTACAAGATGACGCTGGTGAGATCGTCGTGATCGATGGCGTTGCGCAGCCAGCTATCGGGACCCACGGCATCGAGCTGGCCCACCAGATCATCGAGGCTGCGCGGGCGCATGCGCACCGCCAAGGGGGCCACGTCGGCGCGGGCTTTATCTTCTATTTCGGTGAAGAGGGTGTCCATGCGCAAACTGTACCACATCGATGCGCCCGCACGGCTTACCCGAGGGTTTCAGGCAAGTCAAGACTTTACTTTGCAACCTCGCTTCATATACTCAAAGTAGGTTCTGCCTTCGAGCTCCAAATAACGCGATGGACCGATGCATTCTTTTTGGGAGCCTCAGATCGCCGCGGGAATGGGGATTCGCGTCTGTCGACGCGAAAGCCAGGAACAAGGCTGCGGGCACCCACCTTTTGAGGTGGGTTCATCCTGGGAGCCGGGGGTGGGGCCGTCTACGGCGCAGCGCAAGCTGCGCCGTTTTTCATGCGCTGCGGGCGACCGCCGTCGCTGCACCTTTTCCGAAGTAGCAAACGGTTTTCCGTGCGCTGCGGGCGACCGGCCATACGCGACCTGGGCTTTCCCGCGGGCTCCGGCCGTCCGGGCCGCGCATTCCATCCCCTAACCGGATTTCCGTGCAGCCAGCCGCCGGCGCTGCACCTTTTTCGAAGTAGCAAACGGTTTTCAGGGGACAACACTGCCTATCAGTACTCAGTCCGCCGGGCGATGGCGCGCAAGCATGGCGCGACGGGCCTCCACTGTGGGGAAGAACAGCACGAATTGCGTGCCCTCCCCTTCTTTCGAATGGACTTCGATGGTGCCGCCCTGGTATTGCACGGCATGCTTGACGATGGCGAGCCCCAGCCCGGTGCCGCCGCGCTCCTTCGAGCGCGACTTGTCCACCCGGTAGAATCGCTCGAACACCTTGTCCAACGAAGCAGCGGGAATCCCCTGGCCGTTATCGCTCACGGAGATACGCGCGCGTCCTTCTTCATCGGTGCCCACTTCCACGTGCACTTCTCCACCCGGGTGGTTGTAGCGGATGCCGTTTTCTACCAGGTTGTGCATCATCTGCTCGCACAGCAGCTCGCCGCCGAGGACCGTGGCGCCGGCGCCGCCCACCTCCACCGTCACCTGGGCGGAATCGGCATAGGATTCCAGTCGGCGGCAAGCGGTGCGCGTCACGGCCAACACGTCGACCTCCGCATCGTCGCGGGTGGCATCGCTTTCTTCTTCCAAACGCGAAATGGTGAGCACGTCATCGATGAGGGCGCGCATGTTCTGGGCTTCGTCGTAGATGAGCCCCGCGAACTTGAGGCGGTCTTCCTTCTTCACCAGATTGTCCTTGAGCAGCTCGGCGTACCCGGAGATCACGGTGAGCGGCGTTTTCATCTCATGGCTGACGTTGGCGGAAAATTCACGGCGCATATCATCGGCCAGGGCCAGTTCGCGATTCTGCTCGATGAGCATCTTTTGCTGGTCGTCGATGCGCACCAACAGCGGATCCATTTCTTGGTAGATCTCGTTTTTGAGCGGATGCTTGAAATCGAGGGCATCGATGGGCTGCATGATGCGGCGCGTCAGAGCGCGGCTGGCGAACAGCGCAGCCACCACCACGGCCGCCACCAAGAAGATGAGCGGGAACGCCACTGAAATGAGGAACGAAGCCAGGGAATGGCGCGTTTCGGCCAACCGCAGCGTAGAGCCGTCGGACAGGCGGACGGCGGCATAGAGCGTGTCGGTCTTGAGGGTATCGGAATAGCGGCTCAGCGCGGCCTGGCCGTCGGATTCGGCAGCCTGGAATTCGGGGCGATCGGCGTGATTGGGCAGGTCGGTTCCGTAGATGCTGTCAAACGAAACGGCTCCGTCTTGCGCTATGAGCGTGACGCGCGTGCTGGTTCGCAGCTGGGCATCGAGGGTGTCGACGGCCTGCTGGGAGTCAAGGGAATCGAGGGCTTGGGCCATGCCGGAAGCATCGGCGGCAAGGTTCGACTCGGCATCGCGTTCGTAGGAGTTGTACAGCAAAACGGCGGCGAAAATGCCGAACACCGCCACTGCCACCAGGGCAAAAACCAACATCGAGCGAAACACGGTACCCGAAAGGCTCTTCACCTGATCATGGGTGGGTGCCATGGTGTTTCCTTACTCTTCGGGCCGGCGCGCGGCGTATCCCAGGCCGCGAACCGTATGGATGATGCCGTCGGCGCCCGGTGCGGCGGCGGCCAGTTTCTGGCGCAGGGTCTGCACGTGGACATCGACGGTGCGGGTTCCGCCGGCAAAGGTCATCGACCACACCTGGTCGAGCAGCTGGTCACGGGTGAGCACATGTCCGCAATTGCGCAGAAGCGCATGCAGCAATTCGAATTCCTTGAGCGTCAAGTCGATTCGCTGCCCGTCTGCCGTGACGACGTGGGAAGCGGCGCACAAGCGCACCGGGCCGCAGACGAGCTCATCTTCTTCTTGCAGGTTCGACGAAGTCATATTCGAGCGGCGCAGCAAAGCGTTGACGCGGCTGACCAGCTCCATCATGCCGAAGGGTTTGGCCAGGTAATCGTCGGCTCCGGCATCGAGGCCGGTAACCGTGTCGTATTCGGTGCCCTTTGCGGTGATCATCATCACCGGCAGCGCGGCCGTTGCAGAATCGGCGCGAAGTTGGGCCAGAATCTGCAGGCCGTCGGTTTCGGGAAGCATGATATCGAGCAGCGCCGCATCGGGAACCTGCTGCGCCACGGCAGCGAAGAACGATCGCGCATCGGCAAAGCCCTGGGCCTCGATGCCCGCTTGGCGAAGAGCATAAAGCGCAAGATCGCGGATGTTCGTGTCGTCTTCAACGTAGTAAATCATGGTCTTCCTAACCTGGTCGGAATGCCTTGGCGGCGGTAAAGGCCTTCAGAACCTTGCGCTACCTCTGTCATTGCACAGGAGGCAACTCCTTCGTCAGCGCAAGAACCTTCAAGCCTTTCCCATTCACCACGACATCCCGTCTCCGTTGTTGCAGCGTTGCTGCGGCCTCTCCGTTGTTGCGGCGTTGCTGCGGCATCTCCGTTGTTGCGGCGTTGCTGCCTATTCTAGCCAAAGCGGCCGGATACGTAGTCGGCGGTGCGGGAGTCCTTGGATTCGGTGAACAGCTCTTCGGTAGGACCCGCCTCTACCAGCTCTCCCAGCAGGAAGAACGCGGTCTTTTGGGACACGCGCAGGGCCTGCAGCATATTGTGCGTCACCATGACGATGGTGTAGCGGTCGCGCAGCTCGGCCACCAGTTCCTCGATCTTGGCGGTCGATATGGGATCGAGCGCACTGGTGGCTTCGTCCATCAGCAGCACCTCGGGATGAACCGCCAGCGCGCGCGCGATGCACAGGCGCTGCTGCTGTCCGCCGGAAAGGCCCAGGGCGTTTTTCTTCAGCCGGTCTTTGAGCTCGTCCCATACAGCGGCATCGCGCAAGCTCTGTTCCACGATGACGTCCAGGTCGGCGCGCCGCTTGATGCCGTGGGTGCGCGGACCGTAGGCGATGTTGTCGTACACGCTCATGGGGAACGGATTGGGCTGCTGAAACACCATTCCCACGCGGCGGCGCAGCGTGTTAACGTCCACGCCTTTGTAAGCGTCGGTGCCGTCCAGCAGCACTTCGCCTTCAACGCGGCAACCCTCCACCAGGTCGTTCATGCGGTTGAGCGTTTTGAGGAAAGTGGACTTGCCGCATCCCGACGGCCCGATGAGCGCCGTCACCTGATGCTTGGGAATATCCAAGCTGACGTCTTTGAGCGCATGGAAGTCCTTGTAGTGCAGGTCGAGATGGCGCGTGCTCATGTGGTTTTCCGTGTTCAGGGCCTCGAACACGTGCCCGCTTTTAGCCACGTAGGCAGCATCGGCCCCGGCGTTCCCATTGGCGGCGCCGGCTCTACCTGCTTCATCGACGGCATGCGCCGGCTTTTCCAAAACGGCTTCAGTCATTGCCCGATCCTTTCGTCATTTTGCGGGCCACGAACGTGGACCCCGCGTTCAAGATGATCACCATGATCAGCAACACCACGGCAGTGGCGTAGGTTTCGTTGACATGCAGGCCCTCGCTGGCCAGCACGTACATGTGGACGGCCAACGTTCGCGTGGAACTGAAGATGCCGCCATCGGTCAAGTTGGGAACGGCAGCGACGGTGCCGGCAGTGTAGAGCAACGCGGCCACTTCTCCCACGCAGCGGCCGATGCCCAAGATGACGCCGCCCAAGATGCCGGGGATGGCCGTGGGCAGCACCGTGCGAAACACCGTGCGCACGCGCCCGGCGCCCAAGCCGAAGCTCCCTTGGCGATACGCGTCGGGAACGGCCATCAGCGCTTCTTCGGTGGTGCGCATGATGACCGGCAAGATCATGATGGCCAGCGTGGCGGCGCCGGCCAGAAGCGACATGCCCCACCCCAGCGCCGTAACGAAGAACAGCATGCCGAACAACCCGTAGATGATGGACGGAATGCCTTGGAGCGTTTCGGTGGTGGTGCGCACCAAACGCACGAACTTGCTGCCGCGCGGCGCGTATTCAACCAGATAGATGGCCGACCCGATGCCGAACGGCAAAGCGAACAGCAGCGAAAGGCCGGTCATGAGCAGCGTGTTGACGAGCGCCGGCATAAGGGAAACGTTGTCGGACGTGTATTCCCATTCGAAAAGCGACGGCGTGAGATACGGCACGCCGTTGAACAGGATGTATCCCACCAAAAACGCCAAGATGGCCGTAGTGACGGCGGCTCCCACCCATACCGCCCCGCGCAGCCCCAACGATGCCGCGCGGCGACGGCGCCGAGTGCGGCTTTCCGCATCGGCGAACAAAGCGTCGACGGCATCGGGCGCCGCCCCGTGGCTGAGCGCTGCTGCGGCGGAAGTGTCCACGGTAAGGGAAAGGTCGGCTTGGGCCCTCATCGTGCCTCACCCCGTTTTTTCAAGGCGTGGAACAGCACGTTTATGGCAAGGATGAACACGAACAGCACCACGCCGGTGGCGATGAGCGCGCCGCGGTGCAGGTCGGCGGCATAGCCCATTTCCAACACGATGTTGGCCGTCATGGTGCGCACGCCGTCGAACAGGCTGTCGGGCACCACCGCCTGGTTGCCGGCCACCATGATGACGGCCATGGTTTCCCCGATGGCGCGCCCCACGCCCAAGATGATGCCCGCCATGATGCCCGACGAAGCCGCTGGAACCATCACCTTGAAAGTGGCGTGTTCGTGATCGGCGCCCAAAGCCAGGGCGCCTTGGTAATACGCCTGCGGCACCGCATCGATGGAAGCCTGCGCCTGAACGATGATGGTGGGCAGGATCATGATGCCCAGCAGCAACGCGGCGCACAGCAAAGACAAGCCGTTGCCCGGCGTGTAGGTGCGCAGGAACGGCACCATGACCACCAGGCCGAAGAAACCGTAGACCACCGACGGGATGCCCGCCAGCAGTTCGACGCCCGGCTTCAGCACGCGCGCCACACGGCCCGATGCGAACTTGGAAAGGAAGATGGCGCATAGCAGGCCCACGGGCACGCCCACCACGATGGCGCCGGCGGTCGCGTAGATGCTGGCGAGTATCATGGGGAAGATGCCGTAGATGTCGCTGCTGGGCTTCCACGTGGTACCCAGCAAAAAATCTGGGATGCCGATTTCCACCATGGCGGGAATGCCGTTGGCAAATAGGAACACGCAGATCAGAGCCACGGCCAGGATGGAGAACCCGGCCGCGGCGGTGAACAGCGTGCGCGCCGTTCCTTCTTTCAGCGCTTTCGTCGTCATGCGGATTGCCCCTGGATGGCCGACCAATCGGTGATTTCTCCGGTGTAGATGCCCTTCACCTGGTCGCTGGTGAGTTCATCGACGCCGTCGTTCTTGTTCACGATGATCGCGATGCCATCCAATGCGATGACCTTGGCCGAAAGCCCCTTGGCCTTTTCGGAGTCCTTGAGATCGCGCGACGCCATGCCGATGTCGCAGGTGCCTTCGGATACCATGTTCATGCCGGTGGTGCTGTCGGATTGCTGCACCTCGATGGTCACGCCGCTGTTGAGCGCCTGATAGGCTTCGGCCAGTTTTTCCATGACGGGGGTGACGCTGGAAGATCCGGCGACCACCACCTTGCCGGTCTTGCCGCTTGCGGAATACGCCCCGGTGCTGCCCTGCGAAACGTAACCGTTGTCCTCGACCACGGCCTGCCCTTCATCGCTCATGATGAAGTCGACGAAATCCTGCGCTGTTTCGGAAAGACCGTCTTTGACGGCGATGTTGAAGGGACGCGAAACCTTGTAGGTGCCCGCCTTCACGTTGGCAGTCGTCGCTTCCGCACCGTCGATCTTGACGGCTTTGACCGTATCATTGAGAGAGCCCAGCGAGATATAGCCGATCCCATCGGGGTCGCCCGCCACCGACGTCATCATCACGCTGGTGGAATTGGTAATGGCAGCGGAAGCCACGGTGTTGTCGACTGCGGTGCCGCTGGAATCCTTTTCCTGCACGCCGAACAATTCCACGAACGCGCCGCGCGTGCCCGATCCGTCTTCGCGCGAATACACGGAAATCTGCCCGCCGGCGCTTCCCGACGAGGACCCGCAGCCTGTCAATGACAAGACGCCGACCACCGCCAAGGCGCAGGCGATGGCAAGCACGACCATCTTCTTCTTCATTCGATCCGTTTCCTTTCATAGGTCTGCATTCATAGCAGCACCCATGATGGGCAAAACGGGTCATGCGAGCGTCAGACGATTGTCAAGATCGTGTAAAGCATGGGCGGCGTCAGTCGGCCAGGTGCGCGATCTTCTTAGCCTGCGCCAGCGCCAACAGGCCCAGCACCAGAGCGATGGCCATGCAGCCTAGGCGGACGACGGCGCGACGCAACCTCAGTCCCAGGCTGAGGGCGGCGCGGCGCAACCTCAGTACTTGTTGTGGATGACCTCGGCCGAACCCTTGAGGTTGGCGATGCGGAACGGATGGCCGCCGATCATGACCACGCCGTCGAACGTGCCGAACACCTGGTGCTGGTCGGACGCGATGATCCCGAAGTTCATGTAGTCGATGCGGTCGTGTTTGGGGGTGAAGGTAAGGTCGAGCCGGCCTTCGTCGTCGGTGACGTGCCAAGGCGCCATAAGATCGTAGCGCTTGTCGGTGCGGCGGGCGTGTTCGGCATCGGGCAAGGTGGGAATGCCGAAATCGACGCGTCCCAGCTTGTGGGCCACGCCGTCGATGAACACCATGTTTTCCGAAGCGGCCGACGTGTCGCCGAACCCGTAGCCCAAGTTCATGCCGAAGCGATAGTCCTTGCGGCCCACGCCGCCGTATCCGTCTTGCCACCCTTGGGCACAGGCCCAATACCACGTGTTGTCATAAGTCCACGCGCCGCGACCCCAATCGAGCAGGCCGAACGAATCGTCTGGCGCGAACCCATGGACGAACGTTCCCCACCTGAATGAACCGCTGGCGCGCATGGCCATGATCTTCTGGTTGTAATAAAACGCGTGCTTATGTCCTTCCCACGGCGTTGCGATGACCATGGAATCGCGGGGCTCTTCATCGAGCAGGGCGTCCACCGCAAGGTCATGGCCATCGTGGAAGTTCTTGAAGTGGACGCGCAGGCGGCGCTTGCCTTCCGCAACTTCGAAATCGAACAGCACACGTCCGTTCTGGAAGTGGGACGTTCCCGCATCCGACCTGTTAGGAAGCGCGAACCTCCCCATCGGGAACGGCGTCATGGCGGTTTGGGTAATGGAAGACCCCTGCCCCAGGTTGATGACCGAAGCAGACAGCAGCCCCATGTAGCCCAAGTCGCCCAACGTGAGAGCCACGGCAAAGCGATCGTCGTTTATAAGATAGTAATCCCATTCCTTGATGCGGAATTTGGGCGCTTTGACGCGGCTGCGGTCGTAGTCCCATAACAGAGACGTGGCGTATCCAGGACGCGCCAACGTCCCGTCCCCGTTATGGAGAGGCCCTCGCTCGGTGATGTGCTGCTGCATGTGCGCCACGCCCTTTCCCGTCAGATCGCGCCGAAGCGCGTCAGACGACCGTTCCATATACCAGCCCCCATGCGTGACCGGCTATCGATGAGTTGAGCTGCCCCGTGAGCGTTTCGCGCTCGTATTCGCCGGGGGGAAGCAAAGCGACGAGTTCTACCAAGTCGTCGGGAAGTCCGAACATCTCGGACAAGACCACCGCATCGACGCGACGCACCATGGTCGCGTCGGCGAACAGGCTGTCCACGAATTCCTGGAGCATCCCGTAATACGGGCTGCGCTCGAGGTTCGTTATCGGTTGGCGTCGGGCCATGGTTTGTCGATCTCCTGTTTCTATCTTATGGCATCCAGACCGTACACGGCAGCAGCCAAGGCTCCGGTGAATGCCGGAGTGGCCGATCCGTCGGCACGCAGGAACTGGGCACCGGCGGCGCGCATGGCCGCAGCGGCGGCCATCATATCGTCGGGCGATGAATACGGAAGACGGACGCGATCGAAGCGCTTGGCAGCCACGACGTCCGCAGGGCTCTCAGGTACGGCGAATTGCACGAGCAACGGTATTTCCACCGCCGCTGCCAGCCGCTGCACGATGGCAGCCGCAGAATCGAGTTCACAATCCACGCGCACGCCGAACACGTCGGCTTCCAGGTCTTGAGCGGCTTGGGCGGCTTCAACGGCGGTTTCCTGCCGATTGACGATGCACCCTTCAACATCGACGTCGACGGATACGAACAAGGGAGTGGCGCATTCGCGGCGCGTACCCATGCATGCGCACTTCACGTCGGCCACGCTTTGCATGCCGTTGAAGAAGAACGCATCCAGCTCGGCTGCCTCGAAACCAGCCACGGCGCGGGCATACTGGTCGCGATTGGCCATGAGCGAGGTTTTCGAAGAGGCGTCGATGGGAAGCATGGTGGGACCGATCTGCGCCAACGTGTGCTGCGGCTTGAATTCCCTCACGATGGCCTGGGCGGCGCGCGCCAATTCTCCCCCACGGCCTTCCATGCGGGCGTGCGACAGGCGGGCGTCGGTGATGCCGTCTGTCGGGGTTACCAAGCAGGCCGCGCCTGCAGAAGATTCCAAACGAAGGGCGCCTTGCACGGTTTCCGGTTCAAGAAGGCAGGCCAGCGCGCGATCGGATTCGTCTTCCATGCCCTGGCGTGCGAGCGCCGCGGAGACAGGTGCGGAAAGCACCAGCATGTCATGGTGGAAGCGCATCTGGATATCGGGCATGAAGCGTGCATCCTTTCGATCGAGCCATCATCGCCGTTGCGGCGGTTCCCGGTTCCCGCAGAACCCAGAGGCCCGGCGCTTGACGTCTGATGCTTGGTTCCGGTTCCCCGGTTCCCTAACCCAGGTTATGGTTCTGAGTTAAGTTCCCTAGTTCCCTTGAACCAAGTTCTCGGCACTTGACGCCTGGCGCTCGGTTCCTCGGTTCCTCGGTTCCCCGGTTCCCCGGTTCCCCGGTTCCCCGGTTCCCCGGTTCCCCGGTTCCCTAAGTATAAAGCACGACCCCCGTCCCATAAGGCGGACCGAGCAACCCCTTGACGTTCATCCCCAGGGATTACAAACCGTTACCTTGCGGAGATGTAGTCCACAAAACGCGCACGATGCAGCCATACGTTTTGCATCCCTACCCGCTATAGTCTTCTACATCAAACGAAAGGCATCCCCTCCTCGAGTTTGAGTTGCTTCCCTTCCCCCTTATCGGAAGCAACGGCGCGTAAAGCGCCATCCCCTCCTTGTGGGCCCGGTGACTCCCCCTTGGTCACCGGGCCGCTTTCTTTTTCAAGCCCCTTGCACATGCAGTCAAGCCATCAGCCTCCCGCGCGAAAGTGGACAGCACGGTCGAGACCAGCCAATGCACACGCAGCCGATGGCCCTCAGCCTCCGCCTCCGCCTTAAGCCCATGCGCAACCAGCGAAGCAAGCGCTCCTCCTTGGTTTATGATCCGCAACCCCCTCGGACACGCAGTCGCGCACCAGGCCACTCCTCTCCGGCTTATGGCTCACAGCCTCCCCACCACCTTATTCCTCGCCCATTCCCGCCAATGAGCCCAGCATTGCCAGTTGGTCCCCACCACTGCGCCCAGCATTGCCAATTGGTCCCCACCACTGCGCCCAGCATTGCCAATTGGTTCCCACCCATTTCAACCAATGAACCCATCGCTGACTGCTGACCCCACATTTCAACCAATGAACCCATCGCTGACTTCTGGATTGCTCAAAAAGGCCGCCATTCTACGGAATTTGACGCTATTTTCGCCAGTTTTCAGAGACGCCGCCGCATAATCCCAGGTCACAAAAAATCGAGCGGCATCCAAGTCGTAGAATGGCGGCCTTTTTGAGCAATCCAAATCGTCGCTGACCGAGTTGTGACCTTGATGCGGGCTGAAGCATGGAGAACAGCATGGATGGCACTTGGCTGGCGAAACGGGAGGCGGCGCGAATGGATGGCACTTGGCTGGCGAAACGGGAGGCGGCGCGGCTAGATGGCATTTGACCGACGGAGCGGGAGGCGGCGCGGATGGATGGCACTTGGCTGGCGAAACGGGAGGCGGCGCGGCTAGATGGCATTTGACCGACGGCGCAGGAAACGGCGCGGATGGATGGGTTTAGCCGGCAGGCACGGAGAGGGCGCCGGGGCGGGAGGCGGAGCAGATGGATGGCACTTGGCTGGCGGCACGGGGGCGGCGGCACTCGCTGGCGAAACGGGAGTCGCGGCATTGCAAGTAGCGACAGAAAGGGAGGCTGCTCGGACGATAGCGGCGTTGCGGATTGCGGCTCAAATATGCGGCGGACGGACGTTTGCGGCCCCCGATGATTTGCGCGGCCCAACGCAGTGCACTCCGGGCGGATATACCCCCTGGTTCCCCCACGTGAAACGGGCTTATGGGGAGTGACCTGCGCATATGGTACTTTTCCGATTACATATACGTGCTACACCACAACATATTGTGTGTGGAGGGTTTGTGAACCACAATATCCTTTTATTGCCTGCTCACTCGGGAGTTCACTAGATTCCTGAAAATCAAGGGGTTGATTGCAACTATTTCGCATCTATAGTGGGTACTGCAAATCAACGGGGAATCGAATATGCCTTATGCCTCTCTCATCCAGAGACATAACAAGCGACGCAGTCAGCGGAGGAAAGGACGCAGATACATGAAGGTTATCAAGCGCAACGGCAGTGAGGTCGTCTTCGACGTCACCAAGATCGTCAACGCTATTTCGAAAGCCAACAAAGAGGCTTCCCCCGAAAACCGCTTGACCCAGGACCAGATTCTGGAAGCCGCCCGCAATGCCACGGCGCAATGCGAATCCTGCGGCCACGCCCCCACCGTCGAAGAGATCCAGGACCTCGTCGAGGACCAGATCATGGCCTTCGACGCCTACGAGGTTGCCCGCAAATACATCATCTACCGTTACGTGCAGAACCAAAAGCGCGCAACCAACACCACCGACGACCGCATCCTGTCGCTCATCGAATGCAACAACGAAGAAGTGAAGCAGGAAAATTCCAACAAGAACCCCGTGGTCAACAGCGTGCAACGCGACTACATGGCCGGCGAGGTGTCCAAGGACCTCACCATGCGCATGCTGCTGCCCCAAGACGTGGTCGATGCGCACAACGAAGGCATCATCCACTTCCATGACTCCGACTACTACGTGCAGCACATGCACAACTGCGATCTGGTGAACCTGGAAGACATGCTGCAAAACGGCACCGTCATCAGCGGCACGCTCATCGAGAAGCCACACAGCTTCTCGACCGCCTGCAACATCGCCACGCAGATCATCGCGCAGGTTGCCAGCTGCCAGTACGGCGGGCAGTCCATCTCGCTCACCCACCTGGCGCCGTTCGTCGACATCAGCCGACAGAAGATCCGCCGCAACGTGATCAGCGAGTTCAACGAGCTGGGCATCGAGCCGGGCAGCGACAAGCTCAACCAGATCGTGGAAGAACGCGTGCGCGAAGAGATCCGCCGCGGCGTGCAGACCATCCAATACCAGGTGGTCACGCTCATGACCACCAACGGCCAGGCACCGTTCGTCACCGTGTTCATGTACCTCAACGAAGCCAAGAGCCAGCAAGAAAAGAACGACCTGGCCATCATCATCGAAGAGATGCTGTGCCAGCGCTACGAAGGCGTGAAAAACGAAGCCGGCGTTTTCGTGACGCCCGCCTTCCCCAAGCTCATCTACGTGCTGGAGCCCGACAACATCGAAGAGGGCACGCCTTACTATTACTTGACCAAACAGGCCGCCAAGTGCACGGCCAAGCGCATGGTGCCCGACTACATCAGCGAAAAGAAGATGCTGGAATACAAGATCGATGGTAACGGCGACGGCGGCTGCTACACCTGCATGGGTTGCCGCAGCTTCCTTACCCCCGACCGCAGCGGCAACGGCTATGACAACGTGGCCAACGCCGGAAACTACGAACCGGGCAAGGCCAAGTACTACGGACGCTTCAACCAGGGCGTGGTCACCATCAACCTGGTTGACGTGGCGCTTTCTTCCGAAGGCAACGCAGACGCGTTCTGGCAGGTGTTCGACGAACGCCTGGAGCTGTGCCACAAGGCCCTCATGTGCCGTCACAACCGCTTGCTGGGCACGCTTTCCGATGCCGCACCCATCCTGTGGCAGTACGGTGCGCTGGCGCGCTTGGACAAGGGCGAGCCCATCGACAAGCTGCTGTTCGGCGGCTATTCCACCATCAGCCTGGGTTACGCCGGCCTGTACGAATGCTGCAAGTACATGACGGGCAAGAGCCACACCGACCCCGAGGCCACGCCGTTCGCGCTTTCGGTGATGCAGCACATGAACGACAAGTGCGCCGAATGGAAAGCCGAGCACAACATCGACTTCAGCCTGTACGGCACGCCGCTTGAAAGCACCACCTACAAGTTCAGCAAGGCGCTGCAGCGCCGCTTCGGCATCATCGAGGGCGTCACCGACAAGGGCTACATCACCAACAGCTACCACGTGCATGTGTCCGAAGACATCGACGCCTTCACCAAGCTGAAGTTCGAAAGCCAGTTCCAGAAGCTTTCTCCCGGTGGAGCTATCAGCTACATCGAGGTGCCCGACATGCAGGACAACCTCGAGGCCGTGATGAGCGTGCTCAAGTACATCTACAACAACATCATGTACGCCGAGCTCAACACCAAGAGCGACTAGTGCCAGGAATGCGGCTTCGACGGCGAGATCCAGATTGTGGAAGATGACGGCAAACTGGTTTGGGAATGCCCCCACTGCGGCAATCGCGACCAGAGCAAGCTCAACGTTGCGCGCCGCACCTGCGGATACATCGGAACGCAGTTCTGGAACCAGGGCCGCACCGAAGAAATCAAAGATCGCGTGATGCATCTGTAGTCGGCCTTGCGCCCACTTTCAGAAGGCCATCGCAACGACGGGGAACATATGAACTACGGTGAGATAAAAGAGAGCGATATCGCCAACGGCATCGGCGTGCGGACCACGTTGTTCGTATCGGGATGTCGGCGGCACTGCCCCGATTGCTTCCAGCCCCAAACCTGGGATTTCAATTACGGCAACGCCTTCACCAAAGAAGTAGCCGACGAGGTCATCGCCAGCCTGGAGCCTGGCTGGATCGATGGCCTCACGGTGCTGGGAGGCGAGCCCATGGAGCCCGAAAACCAACGTGAACTGGTGAGTTTTCTGCGCCGCGTGCGCGAAGCGCAGCCCGCCAAGAGCATCTGGCTGTATTCGGGATTCACCTACGACGAACTTACGGGCGACACGGATGCCAACACCCACAACACCGACGAGCTGCTGGGCTATCTGGACGTGCTGGTAGACGGTCCGTTCGACCGCGACAAGAAGGACATCACCTTGCGGTTCCGCGGATCGTCCAACCAACGCATCATCGACGTGCCCGCCACGCGTGCGGCCGGCGAAGTGGTGCTTTGGGAAGACGACCCGGTATTCGCCACCCACACCATGTAGCACGCAAGGCCGGTGCGGCCCGCGCGGCTGCTTGCACCTTTTTCGAGGTAGCAAACGGTTTTGCGGCCGATGCGGCGGGGTTAGCGATCCGCGAACTGGGGTTTTGCCCGAACGCCCGGCGACATGCCCTCGAAATCCGTTTGCTAACCGGATTTCGGTGCAGCCCGCGCGGCTGCTTGCACCTTTTTCGGGGTAGCAAACGGTTTTGCGGCCATTATCGACGTATCGGTTTTCATCATCGGCTGACGACAAAAGCGAGCTCGCACTTCAGGTACGCGGCAAACAACGAGAACGGCCCCGCTTGGCGGGGCCGTTCGTTTGCGTGCATGCGCGGCTCGGGCGCGCTTATCAAGCATCCAGGATCTTGGCCGCCACCTGCTTCTTGCGGCTCAGAATGCCGGGGATCCAAACGCTGCCCTTCTTGCTGTCGATGTTGAACACGCGATCGACCAGGCGATGGTTGCCTTCCACTATGAACTGGCTGCCCTCCGCCAAGATATCGGTTACCAGCAGCAGCACGAAGTCGTAGCCGTGGTCTTTCACCATGGTCTTCATGTGGTCGCGGATCTCGTCTTCGCGCTTGAGCACCGCTTGCAAATCGACGGTTTCATGCTGGGCGATGAGCACGGTGGAATCCTCGATCTGGAATTCCTTGGCATCGGCTCCCACCAGTTCGTCCACCGAGAGGTCTTCTTCCCCGCCGCGGCACTTGAACACGGTCAGGCCGAATTCGGTGGGGTCGACATCGAGGATGTTGGCCAAGTAGGCCACCTGTTCCTCGTCCACCGAGGTGGCGGTGGGCGACTTGAGGATGACGGTGTCGGTCATGATGGCCGAAAGCAGCACGCCCGCGATGTCTTTGGGAATGGGCACGCCCATGGAACGGAACTGCTGCGTGACGATGGTGGCGGTGGAGCCCACCGGGATGTTGAGGAACTGGATGGGGTTGGATGTGGCGATGTCGCCGATGCGATGATGGTCGACGATCTCCATGACGTTGGCTTCTTCGATGCCGTTGGCCGCCTGGCGCGTTTCGTTGTGGTCCACCAGGATGACGTTGCGCTTGGGGCGCGCGGCCACGTCGGAACGCGTGACGATGCCGATGCAGTGATCGGTGTCGTCGAGCACAACGGCTTCGCGCAGGCTCGAAGACATCAGATCTTCGGTGGCCTCATGGAGCAGGTCGTCTTGATCGAGAACGAGAACCTCGGTTTCGGCCAGTTCTTCGACCGGCTGGGAAAGCGAGGCGATGAGGTCGTTGGCAACGGCCAGGCTGTCGGCGATGTCGTCGCCCTGCGTGTCGCAGGCGGCGATGTAGCGCTCGGCGATCATGCGCGTGGTGATGAGCCCGTGGTAGATGCCGTCGTCGTCGAGCACCACCAGCGAGCGCACGTTGTGCTGGCGCAGCATGCGGCCGGCTTCGAGCAGCTTGGCATGCATCGAGATGCTGATGGGGTCGGGCGTCATGACGTCCGACACGCGCGCATGCACATGGCCGATGACCTGCGGAATAGGCAGGTTGTTGCTTTCCAGGATCCACTGAGTTTCGGGCGGCAGAGGGCCCAGGCGGCACGGGATGTAGGTGAACACCTCGGCCGACGGATCGGCTTCCAGCTGGCGCTTGGCGATCTCGTTTTTAAGATAGGCATAGCCCACCGCGCTGGCGATGGAGTCGTTGTCGGGGTTCTTGTGTCCGACCACGATGACGTTGCGGGTCATGGAAAATGCTCCTTTGCATTTCATGGGATTCGATGCGGCCATTGTAGCGCAGCGTGCGCGCACTCAGCCCACTTTCACTATGGGCGCATAGTCTTTGAGCAGCTTCTTGGTCGATCCGCTCTTGGCGAACTTGATGGAAAGCGTGTCGCCGTCCACCTTGACCACCTTGCCGCGGCCGAACACCTTGTGGTCGACCATGTCTCCTTGCGCGAACGAAACGCCGGCCGCCGCCTTCTTGAACGAAGCCGACGACACCCCGCGCGAACGCGCAGCAGAGCCCGAAGCGCTCGAGGTGCCGAACACGCGGCCCCCCCCCGCTTCGGTGCCGCTGCCGGAAATTCCCTTGCGGCTGCCGCGCTTTTCCCAGCCGATGCCGCTGAAGCCCGACGACCCCAGCCCGCTGGTATGACGCAATTCGGCGGGAACCTCCTGCAAGAAGCGCGACGTGGGGTTGGCCTGGGTCTGGCCGTACAGCTGGCGCGTGGAAGCACAGGTGAGGTACAGGCGTTTGCGGGCACGCGTGATGGCCACATAGGCCAGGCGGCGCTCTTCTTCCACACCGCTGGCGTCGTGCACCGAATTCATGTGGGGGAAGATGCCCTCTTCCATGCCGGCAACGAACACGCAATCGAACTCCAAGCCCTTGGCGGCATGCACGGTCATGAGCGTGACGGCGGTGCCGTCCTCGGTCATGCTGTCCAGGTCGGTGCGCAGCGTGACCCATTCGATGAAGTCGGCCAAGCTGGTGGCCGAAAGCGTGCGGGCGGGCTCGAGCTGGGCCGCATTCGCATCGGCGGGGGCCGGTGCGGCATCCGCGGCATTGGCAGCATCGACGGGGGCCGACGCGGCACCATCAGGCTCGGCGGTGGGCGCCACGAACAGGGCTTCGTCGTCTTCATGGGTCTGGGTGTATTCGTCCACAACGCCCAGGAATTCCTGGATGTTCTCAACACGGCTACGCGCTTCATCGGTGTTCTCGGCTTCGAGCGCCCGGATGATGCCCGCGCGGTCGATGACCATCTCGACCACCTTGCGCAGATCGCCCGTCCAGGTGGCCGCCTCGGAAAGAAGGCCGGTGAATTCGCCGAGCGCCTTGCGCGTGGCCATGCGAATGGACTCGTCGGCCACCGCCAGCTGCGCGGCATCCAGGAAGCTCGAGCGGTTCTGCCGGGCAATATCGTCGAGATGCTCGATGGTGGTCTTGCCGATGCCGCGGCGCGGCACGTTCACCACGCGCTTGGCGGCGATGTCGTCGGCCGGGTTGACCGCCAGCGTCAGATACGCCATGACGTCGCGGATCTCGGCGCGATCGAAAAAGCGCGTGCCGCCCACGATGCGATACGGCACGCCGGCGCGCAGCATCATATCTTCGAGCATGCGCGACTGCGCGTTGGTGCGGTAGAACACGGCTATCTGGTTGTAGCTGGTGCCGTTGCCGTGCTGGTGCTCGATCTCGCCGGCAATCCAACGGCCTTCATCGCGTTCGTCGGTAGCCATGAACACCTGCACCTTGTCGCCATCTTCGGCGTCGGTGATGAGCGTCTTGCTCTTGCGCTTTGCGTTGTTGGCGATGACCGCGTTGGCGGCGGCCAAGATATTGCCGGTAGACCGGTAGTTCTGTTCGAGCTTGACGGTATGCGCCGTGGGGTAATCGGTCTCGAATTCAAGGATGTTGCGGATGTCGGCACCGCGCCACGAATAGATGGACTGGTCGTCGTCGCCCACCACCATGATGTTCTGGTGGCCGGCGGCCAACAGCTGCGTGATGGCGTACTGGGCGTGGTTGGTGTCCTGGTATTCGTCCACCAGCAGATACTTGAAGCGCTCCTGGTAGGCCGCGCGCACGTCACTGTGATTCTTCAACAGCAGCCAGGCGTACACCAGCAAGTCATCGAAATCGAAGGCGTTGGCCTGGCGCAGGCGTTCTTGCAGGCGATGGTACACGCGCGCCGCCTGGCGGGCCACCGGGTCGATGGCGTTCGATTCGAATTCATCGGGCAAGATGAGCTCGTTTTTGGCGGCCGAAATGCGGTTCATCAGGGCGGCCACCGGGTAACGTTTGCCGTCGATGTCGAGCTCGGCCATGATTTCTTTGTACAGGCGCTTCTGGTCGTCGATGCCGTAGATGGTGAACCCGCGCGAAAAGCCGAGCCGCTCGCAATCGACGCGCAGCATGCGCACGCACATGCTGTGGAAGGTGGAAACCCACATGCCGCGGGAAGCCGGCCCCACCAAACGCCCCAGGCGCTCGCGCATTTCGGCAGCGGCCTTGTTGGTGAAGGTGATGGCCAGAATCTGCCACGGGGCCACGCCGAGGTCTTCCACCAGATGCGCGATGCGGTACGTCAGCACGCGCGTCTTCCCCGATCCGGCACCTGCCAACACCAGAAGCGGCCCCTCGGTGCAAAGGACCGCTTCTTTTTGGGCGGGGTTCAAACTGTCTATGTCGAGCAACGAAATCTCCTCTGTACTCAATACGGTGCAAGGTTCAAAGCGCTTCGGCGCAGCCGCACTGGGCGGGCGCTGCGGCACCAGCCAGCAGACGCGCCCGCGCAAACGCAACGGACGGCCCGATTGCCGCCGTTGCGGCGGGCCGTCCTTGCGCGCTGCGCCGTGCTAGACGATCTTCTTGCCGAAGACGGCCGCGAGTTCGCGCAGTTCCGCCACCAGCACGGAGAACTGGGCCGGGGTCAGCTGCTGAGGCCCGTCGCTCTTGGCCACGGGCGGGTTGGGATGCACCTCGATCATCAGCGAATCGCACCCGGCGGCCACGGCGGCCCGTGCCAGGCTGGGAACCAAGTCGCGCACGCCGGCGGGATGGCTCACGTCGACGCAGATGGGCAGCAGGCTCTGCTTGTGGATGACGGGCACAGCGCTGATGTCGAGCGTGAAGCGCGTGGCGGTCTCGAACGTGCGCAGGCCGCGTTCGCACAGCACCACGTTGTCATTGCCTTCCATGGTGATGTAGTCGGTCGCGGCAAGCCATTCGCTGATGGTGCCGGCAAAACCGCGCTTGAACAGCACCATCTTGTGCGATTCGGCGGTAACCTGGCCGATGTTCTTCAGCAGGCTGAAGTTCTGGAAGTTGCGCGCGCCCACTTGCAGGCCGTCCACATAGGAATGGACCAGTTCGCAATGGGCGGAATCCATCACTTCGGTGAGGGTCTTCAGGCCGTACTTCTGCCCCGCCTTCTGCATGATCTTCAGGCCTTCTTCGCCCAGGCCCTGGAAGCTGTGCGGATTGGTGCGCGGCTTGAACGCGCCGCCGCGAATCCAGTGCAGGCCCAGGTTGGAAACGCATTCGGCCACTTCTTCGAATTGTTCGGTGCTCTCGATGGAACAAGGACCGGCGAAGATGGTTATCTCGTCGGTACGGGCTCCGTAATCGGGCAACTCGGTTGCGATAGCTTCGCTCATACGGACGGAGTCTCCTTCATAACCTTGAGAATGCTGGCGTAGATTTCGCGCAGGTTCTCGTTGTACAGGGGGCCTTGGTTGTAGGAATCGATCTTCTCGAAGATCTCCTCTTCGCGCTTGGGGTCGTACAGACCCATGTGCGCGCCCGGCTTGAGCCCGCGGATGACCAGGGAATGGCCGGCGCGTTTGTTGAGCAGCGCCACGAGCTGCTTGTCGATTTCGTCGATCTGCGCACGATGCTGTTCGATGCTCGCGCGCGCTTCGGAGTTTTCCGCCATGGTTGTGCCTTTCAAAATGGGTGGATCATGGTGTGCGCCCTTGATGATAACGCAAGGCCCCGCATGCGCGGTGCACCTGAAAGCGAACAGCTGTGAAAAAGAAGAACCCGGCTAGAGGATTCCCATGGCCTTGGCGCCGAAGTAGCCGAGCACCACCAGGCCCACGATGATGCGGTATACGCCGAAGGCCGTGAAGTCGTTGCGCTTGATGTAGCCGATGAGGAACTTGATGGCCACGATGGAGACCAAAAACGACGTGATGATTCCGACGGCCAGCACCACCCATTCCACGCTGGTGTAGCCCAGGCCGTGCTTGAGGAACTTGACCAGGCTCCACCCGAACATGATGGGGATGGCCAAGAAGAAGGCGAATTCGGTGGCCACGGTGCGCGAAGTGCCCAGCAGCATGGAACCGATGATGGTGGAACCGGAACGCGAGGTGCCCGGGATGATGGCCAGGCTCTGGAAGATGCCGATGGCGAAGGCGCGCGGATACGACAACTCGTCAAACGAGTTCACCTTCGAAATGATGCTGGAAGCGTCTTGCTCTTCGCCTTCCGCAGCCATGTCGGCTGTGCGGGCGTGCTTGCCGCGAAAAGCGGTCGCCGAGCGTTTGCCCAGGTTGGCGCCTGCCTGCGCCTGCGCGATGCGGCGGCGGTTGCGGTGTTCCAGCACGATGAACACGATGCCGTAGACGATGAGCGCCGCGGAAACCACGATGTAGGCCACTTGGTCGTTGTTGGTGACGTGTTCTTCCATCCAATTGTCCAGCGCCAGACCGATGAAGGCCGCGGGGATAGAGCCGACAACCACTTTGGCCCAGATGCCCCACGTGTCGCGCCTCTCGACCTTCGTCTTTTTGCGCGAAAAGGGGTTGAGTTTGTGGAAGTACAGGATGATGACGGCCATGATGGCGCCCAGCTGGATGACCACCAGGAAGGTGTCGTAGAACGACGCAGACACATCGAGCGGCAAGAACTGGTTGAGCAGCATGAGGTGGCCCGTGGAAGAAATGGGCAGCCACTCGGTGATGCCTTCGACGATGCCGAAGATGAGGGCCTTGAGCGCTTCGAACAACATGGGTCAGACGGTCCTTACTGATGGATATCGCGGTCGTTGAGTTCTTGCAGCAGGGCCACTGCCAGCAAGATGATGGACACGACGATTCCCACCATGACGAACTGCATGTTGGCCACGTCGATGACCAAGGTGGCCAGCGCTATGACGCAGATGACCAGCGCCACAAGGATGCACAAATGCGAAATGCGGCGATTGAACGACCGCTGCAAACGGCGGCGTTCCTCGTCTTCGATATGATCGGTGTTTCGGTCCATGAAGCAGCATTGTACTTCACGCGGCACGGCGCGGCGCGCTCCGAAGAGAATCGACACCAATTGCCGATAGGAAGCGCACGGCGGCGCGCCGCATGCGCGATTAATCTGCGAAGCCCGCTGCATGCAGGGCCAACAGAGCGCAGGTTCGGGTAAGATGGCACCATGAAATCCAGGTGCGTGCGCCATGCACGACGCCCCCTGTGCAGAAAGGACCCAACCGCCATGGCAGAAGACGCCGCCCCCACCCAAAAGGTGATCGTGCTCGACTTCGGCGCGCAGTACGGGCAGCTTATCGCCCGCCGCGTGCGCGACCTGCATGTGTATTCCGAGATCGTGCCGTGCGATGTGAGCGCCGATGAAGTGCGCGCTTTGGCGCCCGCCGCCATCATCTTGAGCGGAGGGCCGGCCAGCGTGTACGCCGAAGACGCGCCGAGCATCGACGCCGACGTGCTGGGCCTGGGCATCCCCGTGTTGGGCTTCTGCTATGGGCAGCAATCCATGGCCGTGGCGTTGGGCGGCACCGTGGGCCACACCGACGTGGGCGAATACGGCCCGGCTACCATCGAGCGCAGCGGCGATTCGCAGCTGCTGGACGGCACCCCGCAGACGCAGACCGTATGGATGAGCCATCGCGATGCCGTGACGCAGGCCCCCGAGGGCTTCACCGTTACCAGCCGCACCGACGTGTGCCCCGTGGCCAGCATGGAATGCGCCGAGCGCAAGCTGTTCGCCACGCAGTTCCACCCCGAGGTGCACCACACCGAGTTCGGCACGCAGATGCTGGAGAACTTCTTGTTCGGCGTGTGCGGACTTGAGCGCAACTGGAGCATGGACGATATCGTGGACACCAAGGTGGCGGCGCTGCGCCAGCAGATCGGCAGCGACCGCGTCATCTTGGGCCTGAGCGGCGGAGTGGATTCCAGCGTGGTGGCCGCCCTACTTTCCCGTGCCGTGGGCAAGCAGCTCACCTGCGTTTTCGTGAACCACGGGTTGCACCGCAAGGGCGAGCCCGAAGAAGTGGAAGAAGTGTTCACCAAGCAGTTCGACGTGGACTTCGTGCATGTGCACGCCGAAGAGCGCTACGCGAAGCTTTTGGCCGGCGTGACCGACCCCGAACAGAAGCGCAAGATAATCGGCAGCCAGTTCTGGGAAGAGTTCTTCGCCGTGGCGCAGCAGAAGGGCGGCGTGAAGTACCTGGCGCAGGGCACCATCTACCCCGACATCATCGAAAGCGGCGCCCGCAAGACGGGCGGCAAGGCTTCCACCATCAAGAGCCACCACAACCTGATCCCCTTCCCCGAAGGGGTGCACTTCGACCTGGTGGAACCGCTTGACCACTTCTTCAAAGACGAGGTGCGCGCACTGGGCACGGCGCTGGGCCTGCCCGACTACATCGTGCAGCGCCAACCCTGCCCCGGCCCCGCGTTGGCCATCCGCATCATCGGCGCGGTGGACCCCGAAAAGCTCGAGATCCTGCGCAATGCCGACGCCATCGTACGCCAGGAATTGGACGCCTACAACGAGCAGCTGTACCAGCAGACCGGCGTGCGCGACAGCGAACATGCCGTGTGGCAGTACTTCGCCGTGCTGCCCGACATCCGCAGCGTGGGCGTGATGGGCGACGAGCGCACGTACGCGCACCCCATCATCATCCGCGCCGTGGAAAGCCGCGATGCCATGACCGCCGACTGGGCCAAGCTGCCCTACGAGGTACTGGCCCGCATGAGCAGCCGCATAGTGGCCGAAGTGGAAGGCGCCAACCGCGTGGTCTACGACATCACGAGCAAGCCCCCGGGGACGATAGAGTGGGAGTGACCTGGGCTTTTGTTCCATCTAGTTGCAAGCCTCCCGTCTAGTGGCGGTGGTTAGCATCTAGTGGTGGGAATAGGACAAAGCCGC
>JAXGTO010000030.1:0-24291 GCA_040774885.1 Eggerthellaceae bacterium
CGCCAAGAACTCACCGAATACGGCATCATCCCCGAAGAATGGGGCGGAAAGAACATGTTCGTCGACGTGTCGGCCAAGCAGGGCCTGCATATAGACGACCTTCTTGAAACCATCTTGCTGCAGGCCGATGTCCTGGAGCTCAAGGCCAACCCCGATGCTCCTGCTTCCGGGTTCGTCATCGAAGCCAATCTCGACAAGGGCCGCGGTCCGGTTGCCACCGTTTTGGTGCATCGCGGCACGCTGCGTCCCGGCGATTATTTGGTGGCTGGCTCTTCATACGGTCGCGTTCGCGCGTTGGTCGACCCCCATGGCACCCATGTGGATGCTGCTTATCCCTCCGATCCGGTCGAGGTTCTGGGTCTGGACAGCGTCCCAACGGCTGGCGATGAATTCCGCGTGTTCTCCGATGAACGCGATGCGCGCAAGCTGGCTGAAGAACGTGCGTTGCGGGCCCGTTTGGCCGAGCAACGCCAGAGCACGCATATGAGCCTCGATGACTTGTTCGCCCGCATCGAAGAAGGCAAAACCACCGACTTGAACTTGGTTGTAAAAGCCGACGTGCAAGGCTCCATCGAAGCGCTGCGCGATGCCTTCGACAAGATGGATCAGTCCGAGGTCAAGATCAATATCATCCATTCTGCCGTCGGCGGCATCACCGAAACCGATGTCACCTTGGCAGCTGCAAGCGATGCCATCATCATCGGCTTCAACGTGCGTCCCACGGGCAAGACCCGTCAGATCGCCGAGAAGGAAAAAGTCGATATCCGTTTGTACCGCGTCATCTATCAGGCCATCGAGGATATCAATGCGGCGCGCGTCGGTTTGCTTTCTCCCGATATCGTCGAAGAAGACACCGGTATCGCCGAAGTGCGCGAGACGTTCAAGGTTCCCAAGGCGGGCACCATCGCCGGTTGCTACATCATCGAAGGCGAGATTTCTCGCGATGACAAGGTGCGCATCGTGCGCGACGGCACCGTGGTGTTCGAAGGAACCATCGAGAGCCTGCGCCGTTTCAAAGACGACGTCAAAAGCGTCAGGAACGGTTACGAATGCGGCATCGGCATCACCGGTTACCAGGATATCAAGATCGGCGACACCATCGAAGGCTATCGCCAGGTCGAAAAGGAACGTACGGAATAATGAAGCAATCAAGCGCCAACAGGAAAGTCAACAACCAGGCACGCGAGGTAATCGCGAATGCCCTGTTGTTCGAGATATCGGATCCTCGCCTTGCCCTGGTGACCATCACCGGGTGCGAGGTGAGTTATGATCGAAGCGTTTGCAACGTGTTTTATACGGCGGACAAAGAACGCTATCAAAGCGTCGCCGATGCCCTTGTCGGTGCATCGGGGCGCATTCGCACCATCATGTCCAAGGAACTTTCGTGGCGCGTGGCTCCCGAGCTCCGTTTCATGCTCGATCCCAGCGTCGATGAAGCTGAGCGCATCGCCACGGCGCTGCGACGAGAAGAAGAACGTCACGAATCATGAGTGAGCGACTGCGCGTATCCGAGCTATCCGATGTCGCTGCGGCTCTCATGGCGCACGACGATTATTTGATTTGCGGGCATATCAGCCCTGATGGGGATTGCTTGGGCTCGCAGCTGGCGCTTATGCATGCGTTGCGCGCTTTGGGAAAGAAGGCCGACTGCCTGCTGGCTAAAAACGAGCCGGTCGATTACGGCTTGCGATTCCTTCCTGGCATCGATGAAATGATCCCTGCTTCCAAGGTCAACCATCATGCCGACTACGACTTCATATCCGTGGACGTTCCCAACGCCCACCGTATGGCTCAGCCGGCGGAATCCGTATTCGAGCATGCTCGATTCACCATCTCGGTCGACCATCATCAGTCCGAGGACCCCATGGCTGATGTTTCCTACACCGACGAAGCCGCCCCGGCGGCAGCGCTCATCGTGTGGGACCTCATCTCGTTGCTGGGCGTCGATCCCACGCTGGAAATCGCCACATGCTGCTATACGGGCCTTATGACCGATACCGGGCGTTTCCAGTATCAGAACACCACTGCGTACGCTTTCGAGGCGGCCGCTGCCATGAGCCGAGCCGGTGCCGACACGGCGGCCATAGCCGCCCAGGCGTTTCAGAACCGCTCCATGGCATCTTTGATGCTCGAGCAGCGAATGTTGTCCCACCTAGAGATTACCGCTGATGGCGCATTCGCCATCAGCTATCTGCTCAAAGAAGATTTCCGCGACACGGGCGCCGTCAAAGCCGATGCGGAACCATTGGTCAACGTCATGCGGTCTTTGCGCGGCGTGCGCGCCGCCTGCATTCTGCGCGAACAAGATCAAGGTGTCCGCGGCAGCCTGCGCGCTAAAGACGACACCGACGTTGCCGCCATCGCCCGGACCATGGGCGGAGGAGGCCATAAAGCGGCAGCGGGCTTCACGCACGAAGGTCCTATGGACCAAGCCCTTCAAGCTGTGCGGGGGCACTTCGCCGCTC
The DNA here is from genome assembly GCA_040774885.1 of Eggerthellaceae bacterium. GTDB lineage: Bacteria > Actinomycetota > Coriobacteriia > Coriobacteriales > Eggerthellaceae > JAXGTO01. Next base: position 2,466 of record JAXGTO010000030.1, read on the forward strand.
TCGCTTCTTCGGCTGAGTGAAGTGATCGACGGTCATGGCCAAACGGGGCACATCAGGGCTCTCCTTGGTGGTGGGAGTCGATAAACCTGAAGGGATGACCTCCCATGATGTGGTCAACGCATGCCGTAGGATTTACGGTGAGCGCCGTGTCGGCCACACGGGGACGCTCGATCCTGCAGCCAGCGGTGCCATGGCGGTTTGCGTCGGCCCCGCTACGCGTCTTGACGCTTTCATCGCCGGTCATCGCAAAACCTACGAGTTCATCATCGAGTTCGGAACGGCCACTGATACCGACGACTCCGTCGGAGAGGTCATCGCCTCCGCTGCGGTTCCCCGCAAGGTCTCCGATCCTGATTTTGCGTGCGAGTATCTAGCTTCGCTGGTGGGGGAGCGCATGCAGCGTCCTCCTACGTATTCCGCCATCAAACAGCAGGGGCGCAAGTCGTATGAAGAGGCCCGCCGCGGTGTCATCATCGACCTCAAGCCGCGCGCTGTGCGCATCCATGATGCTCGTTTCCTCGGCTTCGTCGAATCGGACGATCCGTCCGTTGTGCAGTGGCACTGCTCCGTTTCGGTTTCCGGGGGCACGTATGTGCGCTCCATCGCCCGTGATGCCGGCGAGGACCTGGGGACTCGGGCACATGTGGGCCCCTTGTTGCGACGCGTTCAAAGCGGCAATCTTTCTTTGGATGACTGCGTTTCGCTCGAAGAACTCGAACGAGATCCTTTCGCGCGATTGCTCGATCCGGTCAAGCTCCTCGGATTTCCCGTGGTGTTTCTGGATGCTGCTCAAAGCTCCTTGGTGGGCAATGGCTCCTCTATTCCATCGGAAGGCATCGAATTGGCCGCTTACGACCCCATAGCCCTGCAATCCGGGGATGCCTGCTGCTGTTCGAGCGGGTTGGGTCCGCTGCCTGGACCGCTCGAAGATGGCCAGGATGTTTGCATGGTTGAGAGCAGGACGTTGCGTGCCATCTATCGGTTCGATGCGCAGAGCGCTATGCTTAAATCGAAATGCGGGTTTGCGATAGGAGTGCGCCGTGGCAGCGATATATAGGGCCGATGAATCATTCGACAAGCAGATGCTGGCTGCCTCTTCGTGCGCGTTCGGCGTCTTCGACGGCGTGCATTCCGGCCATCGCTATCTGCTCGATCGCGCATGCGAGACGGCCCGTGCCGACGGCGGGTTGGCTATCGCCCTCACTTTCGACATCGACCCTGACGAGATGTTCCATGCGCAGAGGCTCAAGAAGCTTTTGGGCAATGAGGAGCGTTTGGAGCGCCTCGCGCAAAGCGGTGTCGATGCCGTGGTCGTTCTGCCGTTCACGCGCCACTTTGCCGCTTTGAGCCCCGAGATGTTCCTTTCCAATACCTTCGGCGGCCATGCACCTGCTCATTTGCATGTTGGATGCGATTTTCATTTCGGTGCGCGAGCTGCGGGCAACGTTTCCGATCTCGAGCGGTGGGGGTCCGTTTCCGGTACCGCCATCCATGCCCATCATCTGGTGAGCGCCGACGGTGCTCCCATCACGGCTACACGTATCCGGCTGCTGCTTGCCGAGGGCGAGATTCGCGAAGCGAACGAACTGCTCGGTTATCGCTATACGCTCACCGAAACGGTTCATTCCGGTCGGGGCGAAGGCGAGAGCTTGGGATTTCGCACAGCCAATTTGGAAGTTCCCGTTTTCAAGCGCGTGCTTTCAGAGGGCGTGTATGCCGCTTACGCACTGGTGGACGGGATCCGATATCGGGCGGCAGTGTCCGTGGGCGTTTCTCCAGTGTTCCAAGAACAGACATCGGCCACCTGCGAGGTCCATATCCTCGATTTCGAGGGCGATCTGTACGGTCGGCGCATTTCCGTTGAGTTCGACAGCTGGTTGCGTCCGATGATCGACTTTGCCACCACCGACGAGCTTGTGTCCACGGTGAATGACAATATCGCCTGGGTTCGCGCCAACCTTTCTCTGTAGCGTTTGGACCCGATTGCGTGGCTGCAAGCTCCCGTCATGGAGCACTGCAATACGCTGGCGCGAAAAAGTGGCACTCTCCGTTGGTATATTTCCTATCTTCGCGTAGAATGATGCGGTTGTGATTTCCGCATGGCGACGTATATGATGCGCGCATCAGCGCCGCCAAGCGGCAGAATTCGTTTCAAGGAGGAAAGGGAATGACTACAGAAGTAGCATGGTTCGCCCCCTGTGCCGCAATCATCGGCATCATCGTGGCGGCTTATCTGGGCAGCTGGGTGCTTCGCCAAGACCCCGGCACGGATAAGATGAACAACATCTCGAAGAAGATCCAGGAAGGCGCCAAGGCGTTCCTGATGAGCGAATACAAGTTGCTCGTCATCTTCGGGTTGGTAGTGGCCATCGTCATGGCCATTGCGCTCAGCCCCATCACGGCCCTTGCCTTCATTACAGGCGGCGTCATGAGCGCCGCAGCCGGTTACATCGGCATGCATGTTGCCACGCGCGCCAATACGCGTACTGCCCATGCGGCTGAGGAATCGGTTGCCAAGGCCCTCAACATCAGCTTCCGCAGCGGGTTGACCATGGGTTTGTGCGTGGCTTCCTTCGCTTTGCTGGGCCTTTCCCTTTGGCTGATCGTCATGGTGTTCGGATGCGCCTTCGGCGTCGATGTCAATTCCGAGATCATGACGCTCATGCATGACAACATCGGCATGGTCGAGGGCTTTGCCACCGGCGCATCCGCCGTTGCGCTGTTCGCCCGTGTCGGCGGCGGCATCTACACCAAGGCTGCCGATGTCGGCGCCGACTTGGTGGGCAAGGTCGAAGCCGGCATCCCCGAAGACGACCCCCGCAATCCTGCCACCATCGCCGACAACGTGGGCGACAACGTGGGCGACGTGGCCGGCATGGGCGCCGACCTGTTCGAGTCCTACACCGGCGCCATTTTGGCCCCCACCATCTTGGCTGCCACCTTCGGTGCGCTGGGCGGGTATTTCGCCACGGGCGATTTCATCTGGGCCATGGTCACCCCCGTGCTCATCGCCGCTTGCGGCATCATCACGTCCATCATCGGTCTGTCGGCCGTTCGCACCAAGGAAGGCGCCGATCTGCACAAGGCGCTCAACCGCGGCACCTATCTGGCTGCCGGCTGCGAGATGGTCGTCATCCTCGTTTTGTTCCTGGTTTGGAATTCGCAGTCCATCGAAGCGCAGCCCATCTGGCTGTTCGGCTCCGTAATCTGCGGCTTGGTAGCTGGTTTGGCCATCGGCAAGATCACCGAATATTTCTGCAGCGACCACTACAAGCCGGTGCAGCGCATCGCCGAAAGCGCCGAGACCGGTGCTGCCACCGTCATCATCGAAGGTTTGAGCACGGGCATGCTGTCCGTCATCGCCCCCATCATCTTGGTGGCGCTGGCCATCATCGGCGCTTACACGTTCGGCAACATGGCATTCCCCAACGCCACTACCGATGGCGGCATCGCGGTAGGCCTGTTCGGCGTCGGCTTGGCTGCTACGGGCATGCTTTCCAATACCGCAATCACCATCGGCGTCGACGCATACGGCCCTGTGGCCGACAACGCCGGCGGCATTGCCGAGATGGCCGGCCTGCCTGAAGAGGTGCGTGACCGCACCGACGCGCTGGACGCTGTGGGCAATACCACCGCTGCCATCGCGAAGGGCTTCGCCATCGCCAGCGCCGGTCTTTCCGCCATCAGCTTGTTCGTCAGCTTCCAGGCAACCATGCACCATGCCATCCCTGGTTTCACCCTCACGTTGACCGATCCCATGATCGTCGCCGGCATCTTCTTGGGCGCCATGATGCCGTTCATGTTCGCAGCTCTTACCATGGGCGCCGTTTCCCGTGCGGCTCATGCCATGGTCGAAGAGGTCCGTCGCCAGTTCCGCGAAATCAAGGGCATCATGGAGTACAAGGCCGAGCCCGAGTATGACAAGTGCGTCGGCATTTCCACCACCAGCGCTGTGCATGAAATGATGCTTCCCGGCATCTTGGCTATCGTCGTTCCCATCGTCATCGGATGCATCGACCCTGCCATGCTCGGTGGATTTTTGGCCGGCGCCGTGGCAACCGGCATGCTCATGGCCATCTTCATGAGCAACGCCGGCGGTGCGTGGGACAATGCCAAGAAGTACATCGAACAGGGCTTCCACGGCGGCAAGGGCAGCGATGCCCATAAGGCCGCTGTCGTGGGCGATACCGTGGGCGATCCGTTCAAGGACACCAGCGGTCCCTCGATGAACATCTTGATCAATCTTATGACCATCGTTTCGTTGACGTTCGCTCCGTTGTTTATAGCAATCCAGGGATTGCTGTAAACAACTCCGCTCACTTCGACGCTGCGGGCCGCCCTGGCACCCCGCTTCGCCCCTTGTTTTCCGTCTTGCGTACATGAGTACGCGGCGACGGAAAGGCGGGGCGATTCGGGGCACCGGGACGGCCCTCGCTGACTGGCGTGGACCCGCGGGAGCTCCGTTGCGGGGAGGGGATCGTTGCGACTCGTTGCCGCCTGAGGGCTGGTCGACCTGCGGGGCGGCATCGCTTCGCTCGCCGCGTTGAGGGTCGCAGGGCGGCATCGCTTTGCTCGCCGCTGGTGTTGGTAATAATCGGCCCGCTTGGCGGGCTTTTGCTTTATGCTTGGATTGCTGATGAAACGATAGAACAGGAAGGGGCCTCGTGGCGGGTTTTTCCGACGAGGACATACGGCGGGTCAGGGAAGCGAATGATATCGTTTCGGTTTTTTCTGATCGACATCAGATGCGGCAAAAGGGCCGTACGTTTTGGTGCTGCTGTCCTTTCCATGATGAGGCCACTCCCTCTTGCCAGGTAGATCCCGCGACTCAGTTGTTCTATTGCTTCGGCTGTCACGAGGGCGGCGATGTCTTCAGCTACATCATGAAGAGCGAAGACCTTGATTTTCCCGATGCGGTACGCAAGCTGGCACAGCGTGCGCATGTTCAGATAACCGAGTCGGGTGGCGAAAAGATGAAACGCGGTCAGAAGGCCCGCTTGAAAGATGTGTGCCGTGAAACTGCCGAGTTCTATCATATGCAGCTTATGCGCACCAAATCCTCCAGCGTCCAAGCGGCTCGTTCGTATCTTTCCGGGCGTGGTTTGGGCGGTGATATTCCCAAAAAATGGCAGCTTGGATTCGCACCCGGCAATCGAGCGCTGTTGAACCACCTGCAATCAAAAGGTTTCACCGTCAAGGAAATGACCGAGGCCAACGTCGTCACTTCTTACGAAGGCAAAGGCGCCCAAGACCGATTCTTCAACCGCATCATGTTTCCCATTCATGACGAAGCCGGTGATTGCATCGCCTTCGGCGGGCGCGTGGTGGGGAAGGGCGAGCCGAAATATCTCAACAGCCAAGAAACGCCGTTGTTCCATAAATCAAGCGTGCTCTACGGCTTGGATAAGGCGAAGGCCTCCATGGCATCCATGGGCTGCGCCATTGTGGTGGAGGGATATACCGATGTCATCGCCTTGCATGAAGCGGGCGTGACCAATGCGGTCGCCACATTGGGAACGGCTCTGACGCCGCTGCATGTGCGCGCCTTGTCCCGCCATGCCCGTGTCAAAATCGGTGAAGAATACCGCCATAAGATCATCTATCTGTTCGACGGCGATGCCGCCGGCCAGCGTGCTGCCGATCGCGCCCTTTCGTTCATCGATGCCTCCATGACTCCCGAGGCAGGCAAGCAGCGTTTGGACCTATGCGCATGCACGCTCCCCGACGACCTCGATCCTGCCGATTTCGTCGCGCAGCGCGGAGTGGACGCACTGCGTGTGCAGCTTGATGCTGCGCCTACGCTTATCAGCTATGGCATCGATCGGCGACTGGCCGCCCAAGATCTTGAATCTCCTGAAGGCCGTGCGGCGGCAGCAGCAGATGCCGTCCAGATATTGGCTCCCATCAAGGATTCCCTTTTGGCGCGTGACTACGCCGTTCAGATCGCCGGAAAGCTCCATATGCGCGAAGACGACCTGCTTCGTATGCTCGACCAAGCCAAGCCCGCGTCTTCGCCGGTGGTGCAGCAACCTGTGCCTGACGATTCTCCTGCAGCTCCCGTCAAGCAGAAACTTTCCGCACAAGAACGGAGCCGACGCCAGTTCGAGGCGCGCCTGCTTGCGATATGCGCTCGGTATCCTTCGCTCGGCATGGCCTTTTCCGATTCCCTGGCTCAAACCAACTGGCACTCCAAGCTGTCTGCCCGGATGGCCGACGTATTGCTCGATCTTCTATCTTCCGATGCGGATGTTCGTCCTGCCGATATTTTGGGATCTCTTACCCGTCAAGTTCCCCAGGCGGCACGGCTCATCGCGGCCTCCGGTCCTTCGGGAACGGAAGATGATGCGCGCAAGAACGCCGTCTATTTGGCAGAGGTGCTCCAATTGGGAGATACCGAAGAAGCCATCGAGGCTTATCGTGCGCGCTTGGCCGACCCCGGCTCCATGGACGAGCAGGAATACGATCTTATGTTTCAGACGGTCGCTGCGCTCCAGCGCGATGTGGCCGCCCGAAGGGAAGCGCTGCACGGTCGTTCGTGAACGCCGCATGGTGTTTGGCCGAAGCGCATATGTGTCGCATGCGGCATTATCCGTTGGAGCGCTACAATGCAGTTCGATATTAGGATTCGACCCGCGAGGATTGAACATCATGCAAATCGTCACATCACCAGATCCCCTCTTGCGTCAAAGATGCGAGGAATGTTCTGAGCGGGACCGCAGTGTAAAACGGCTGGCCCATCAGATGGCTCGCACCATGTACAAAAACAACGGTTGCGGCTTGGCTGCTCCTCAAGTGGGCATGCTCAAGCGCATCGTCGTCATCGATTGCGATGTCGATTCGGATGCCCAGAACCCGGTGTTCCTGATCAATCCATCTATTGTCGAAACTTCTGGCGAAAACGTCACCGAGCCCGAAGGGTGCCTTTCTTTCCCCGGCATCTCGGTTCCCGTCACACGGCCTGCCTTTGCGCGCGTTGAATATCGCGATCTCGACGGCAACGCCTGCACCATCGAAGGCGATGGTTTGCTCGGTCGTTGCCTGCAACATGAAATCAATCATCTGGACGGCATCACGTTGTTCGAGAGCTGCAATCCCGTCGATCGCATCAAGGCGCTGCATGATTACGATGCCGCCTTGGCTGCTGGGGCGAAGCCCGGCGAAACATCTATCGGGGAATAAGGTCATTCATGCGCATCGTTTTCATGGGCACTCCCGGTTTTTCCGCTGCTATCCTCGATAATCTGCGTTCTCAGCACGATGTGGTAGGGGTCTTCACTCGACCCGATGCCGTGCGCGGGCGCGGCAGCAAACTCGTTCCTTCTCCAGTCAAGGCTGTTGCCCAGTCGGGTGGAATCACGGTGTTCACTCCTTCGACTTTGCGCGATGCCCAAGTCCAACAGCAGATTGCAGACCTGCGTCCCGACATCATCGTTGTCGCCGCCTATGGCGCCATCCTGCCCAAAGAGGTGCTTGATATTCCGCCGCTTGGTTGCTTGAACGTCCATGCTTCCTTGTTGCCGCGTTGGCGCGGCGCAGCGCCCATCGAGCGTGCCATTCTTGCTTCCGACAAACAGACGGGCGTATGCGTCATGCGCATGGAAGAAGGTCTCGACACGGGCGATTACTGCATTTGCCGCACCACTTCGATCGAAGGCAAGAGCGCCACGGAACTCACGGCTGAATTGGCCGATTTGGGTAGCCAAGCGCTTTTGACGGCGCTGACGCTTCTGGCCAAGGGGTCGATCGAATGGCACCAGCAAGACGGGTATTTTGCCACATATGCCGCCAAGGTCGAAAAGCATGAGTTCTTTCTCAAACCCGCCGATCGAAGCAGGAAAGCGTCATTGAAGGTCCAGGCTTCGTCTGCTCCCCATCCTGCTCGTTGCATGGTGGCATCTCGCCAGGTCACCGTGACCAAGGTTTCGCCTGTGGCCAGCAGGGCGGTGCTTCAGGGTCTCCATGGTTTGCGCAAGGGACGCATCATGCTTTATCAGAAAAAGCTGTATCTTGGTTTCTGTGATTATCCGCTTGAGCTGGTCGAAGTCAGGCCCGACGGAAAACGGACGATGTCCGCCGCCGATTTTGCCGCCGGCATCCAGAATGTGAAAAGCGGGCTTATCACCTGGGAAGCCCTCGATGACTAAGCTGAGTCCGGCGCGGCTTGCCGCGCGAAAGATTGGGACTGCCGCCCGCGAACGCGATGCGTATGTGTCCGAGATCATAGACAGACATCTTTCCGAAGTGCGTCTGAGCCATTCGGATGCCGCATTCGCTCGGATGCTGTGCTTGGGAGTGGCTGCCACATTCGGCACGCTCGATGAGGTCATCGACCGATTTCTCAGTTCTGCCAAGTCGCTGCAGCCGCCTGTTCGCGATGCGCTGCGCATCAGTGCCTATGAACTCCTGTTTTTGGACAAACAAGATCACGCTGCCGTCGATCAAGGCGTCGAACTGGTTCGGGAAGTGCAGCCGAAGGCATCTGGTTTGGCCAATGCCGTTTTGCGCAAGGTTGCCGCTGCGCGCGCTTCGTTTCCATTCGGCGACCCGACTTGCGATATCTCTGCTTTGGCGCGGCTTCGCGGCTTTCCGCTTTGGATGGCCCAGCTGTTCGTCGATGAGATGGGCATTCAAGCCGCCTCTTCGTTCATGGATGCCTGCAATGCTCCCTCTCCGGTGTTTTTGGGCATTAACGCCTGCTGCAGCACTGATGAGGAAACCGCGCGGAAATTGACGCAGGCGCATATCGAAGCCTCCGCGGTTCGCGGTGCGGATGGCAAACCAATCGCCGGTTGCGTGCGTTTGAGTGAAGCCTCCAGCGTCGCCTCGCAAACGGTGGCTTCGCTATTCGAGTCCGGTCGGGTATTGGTGAGCGATGCCGCCGCCCAGGCTATCGCCTGGCTTGCTTTGCCCGATGGGCCAATCGATTCATTTCTGGAAATAGGGTCTGGGCGCGGTACCAAGACCATTCTTTTGCAAAGCGATGCCCAACGTCGCTATGGCGCCCAAATGGAGCTTACCTGCGTTGATGCCCATGGGTTCAAAGGGGGGCTTTTGCGCGATCGCGCCAACCGCTATGGCGTGCACATTGCGGAAACCTTGACCGCAGATGCCCGCAACCTTGAACCGGCTTTGGGCGGTCGCCGTTTCGATGCCGCATTCATCGATGCTCCGTGCAGCGGACTGGGGACCTTGCGTCGCCATCCTGAAATCAGATGGCATCTCAAGGCTTGCGAAATCGATCAAATGGCTCAGGCCGGTTTGGAAATGCTGTCAGATACGGCACGGTTCGTACGCAGCGGCGGGCGTTTGGTTTATGCCACCTGCACCGTCACCAAATCTGAGAACAGGGGAGTCGTAAAACGCTTCTTGGATTCTGAAGTTGGCCGCGACTGGAAGGTTGAGCCGGTCGATTGCGCGGCCGGTGCGAAAGCTGCCTGCTTTGAACCGCGCCTGTCTGCCCAGGGATGCGATGCGCATTTCGCGGTGGTGCTGCGCCGCAAGTAGCGGGGAGCTTCGCTCCCATGCTCGCGGCGCATTCGAGTCGGTTATACGAGCCCGTCTATCTGCTCTTCTTCGGCCACGGATTTTTGTTCGGTATTCTCCGCTTTGTCTTCGTCGCGGATCACGCCGCGGCGGATCTTGCCGTTGACGGTTTTAGGCAACTCGTCCACGTAGTCGATGATGCGGGGATACTTGTAGGGAGCCGTTTGGCGTTTGACCCACGTTTGAAGCTCTTTGCTGAGTTCTCCCGTGGCCTCGAATCCTGATGCGAGCACGATGGTGGCTTTCACGGCGCTGCCGCGCAGCGGGTCGGGTACGCCGGTCACCGCGCATTCGCGGACGGCATCATGTTCCAGCAGCACGCTTTCGATTTCGAAGGGCCCGATGCGGTAACCGCTCGATTTGATGACGTCGTCATTGCGGCCCACGTACCAGAAGTATCCGTCTTCGTCTTTCCAGGCGGTGTCTCCGGTGTGATACCAGCCGTCATAGATGGCTGCTGCCGTCTTCACGGGGTCTCGGTAGTATTCCATCATGATCCCGGCGGTGGTCTCATCTTCCTTGATGCAGATCTCGCCGGTTTCGCCTACCGCGCATTCGGTTCCGTCATCATGCTGGATCTGGATGGTGTAGAGCGGCACGGGCTTTCCCATCGAACCGGAGCGAGGAGTCGAGCCGACCAGATTGGCCACGGTGAGCGGCGTTTCGGTCTGACCGAATCCTTCGAATATGGTCAATCCGGTGTGCTCTTTCCAGAAGGCGAAGAGGTCGGGGTTGAGCGCTTCGCCGGCCGTAGTGGAATACACCAAACTCGAAAGATCATGCGCATCGACATCCACCTCGGTCATCATGCGGTACATGGTGGGAGGGCAGCACAAAGTTGTGATGTGGTACTTGGTTATGAGATCGAGGATCTCGTCGGCATGGAAGCGGTCGAAATCGTAGGTGAACACGCAGGCTTCCATCAGCCATTGACCGTAGTACTTGCCCCAGACGGCTTTGCCCCAGCCGGTGTCGGCGATGGTGAAATGGATGCCGCCGTCGCTTTGCACGTTGTGCCAATGCTTGGCCGTCACGATATGGGCGATGGCGTATTTGGAATCATGGAGGACCATCTTGGGGTTGCCGCTGGTGCCGCTGGAAAAATACATCAGCAGGGGTTCCAGGGCGCTGGTGGCGCGTCGCTCGAAGGCATCATCGGCGCTGCGAACGCCTGAATTGAAGTCGAGCCAGCCTTTTCGCTGGGCGGGAACGGAGCAGATGCCGTCTGCGCCAGAGAGCGCTTCACCATAGCCGTGCTCGGCTGCCGTGTCGATCATCAGTCCGCCGCCGGCGCCGTTCACCAAGATCTTCGTTTCCAGCGTGGGGCAGGTGGGGTCGACGTTGTCGCATACCTGGGCGATGTCTCCCGCGTCGGTGCAGATAACGGCTTTCACCTGGGCGCTTTGGATGCGGTATTCCAAGTCGTGGTCCTTCAGCATGAAGGTGGCGGGAATCATGCAGGCGCCCAGCTTGTGCAGGGCGGTGGCCACGAACCAGAATTGGTAATGTCGGCGCAAGATGACCATGACCATGTCGCCGCGACCGATGCCGCACGATGCGAGGTAGTTCGCGGTCTTGTCGCTCCAGTATTTCATATCGCCGAAGGTGAAGCGGTGCTCTTCTCCTTCAGGGTTGCACCAGACCATGGCGGGGCGTTCGGGCTCGGCATCGGCGATGGCATCGACCACGTCGTATCCGAAGTTGAACTCTTCGGGGCACACGACCTTGAAATCGGTGAGCAGTCCGTTGCCGTCGTATTCTTCTTTAACGTATTGGGAATGGAGATCTATCATGGGATTCTCTTTCGCAGGTGCGGCGCGCGCAACGGCGCGGCCGTGGTGATGGACGGGATGTGGCTGGCGCTATGCGGCACCTCCGCGGCGTATAGCTGCGGGGTGCCTAGATAATCCCGTTGGCCTGGGGCTTCAAGACGATGGCCAAAAACACGCAGGGCTGGCCGCCGGTCGCTATCATGCCGTGCCCGCGTCCGCTGTCGTAGAGCAGGGAATCGCCGGGCTCGAGTTCTTCCACATGGTCTTCGTAGGCGAAGCGCATCTTGCCCGAGATGATGTAGTCGAATTCCTGGCCTTCATGTTTGGAAAGATGGATGGGAGCTTCCTGCTCTTCTTCCAGGTAGGGAGCCGTCACCAAGAACGGTTCGCAGAGCTTGTTGCGGAAGTGGGGCGCCTTGTGGAGATATTCGAATCCGGCGCGTCGTTTGATCGAGAGGCCTTCACCGGCCCGTTCAAGCGAGTAACCGCTGAGATGCGGATTCTCACCCGTGAGCAGTTCGATGACATCGACGCCGAATTTCTCGGCGCATTTGTACAGGAAGGTGAATGAGAGATCTTGGGTTCCGCTTTCTTGCGCGGCATATTCCTTGACCGGACGGCCGGTGGCATCTGCCATTTCCTGCATGGTGTAACCCATGTCTTCACGCAGGGCTTTGATGCGATTTGCGACTTCCTGTATGTTCGGTTCCATGCGATGCTCCTGATTCGTATGCTGTTGTGGGTTCGAATTGTAATACAACTTGCAGCCGATGCGCCTGTGACGCGATGATTTCCCCTTATTCCACTTCGATGCCGTTGCAATCGAGCTGCTTGTGGTTCAATGGGGGAGAAAGGAGCTCTTCCATGGACGTCTCTCACCCTCCCGTCCCCGACGCATTGGCCGCATCGCCCGGCGTTGTCGTCGTGGCCGGATACTATGGCGTTGGTAAGACGACGCTTTCGCTCAATTTGGCCATGTCGTATTCTGCGGCGGGTCGCGCCGTCACTCTGATCGACCTCGATGTGGTCAACCCGTATTTTCGCAGCAGCGACCATCGCGAGGCTTTGCGTGAGCAGGGCATAGAGGTTCTGGCCCCGTTGTTTGCGGGAACCGCACTCGACACGCCTTCGGTTTCCGGCGCGGTGAGCACGGCTGTAGCGCAAGCCCGGGATGCCGGGACGAACGGCTTGGTCATCATCGATGCGGGCGGAGATGATGCGGGAGCCACGGCGCTCGGTCGCTTCGCCGATGACGTTGCCGCGGGTGACTACACCTTCATATATGTGGTCAATCGCAATCGCGTGGGAGCTCGCGGCGATGAGGAAGTCGCTGCCACCTTGCAGGCCATCGAGGCGGCTTGCCATCTTCAAGCCACGGGCATCGTGGGAAACAATCACTTGATGGAAGCATCCGATGCCGCTCGTTTCGTCGAAGATGAACGTTGGTCGGCCGAAATCGCTTCGGCACTCGATCTGCCCCTTATGTTCGTCACCGTGCCGCCGACCCTGTCCCCTGATTACGATGGCGTAAACGACCCCGCCAATCCCGCCATCGAGCGCTACTATGTACAGACACCCGTCGCTCCTCCGTGGTAAGAGGCGCAGCGGTTGTTGCAAGCAACGAGAGAAGAAGAAGGAATCACCATGTCGAGAATCGTCGTCGATGATCGTTTCTGCAAAGGCTGTGGCCTGTGCGTCGACGCGTGCAGTCAGGGCATTTTGGCCCTCGATTTGCAGCGCATCAACGAGAAGGGCTATCACCCCGCCATGCTCACCGATCCGTCCAAATGCACGGCATGCACGTTTTGCGCGTTGATGTGCCCCGATTGCGCCATCACCGTGTACAAGGAGGTGGGCTGATCCATGGCCGCTGAAGAGAAAGTCCTTATGAAGGGCAACGAAGCCCTTGCCGCATCTGCCGTGCGTGCAGGATGCCGTTTCTATTTCGGCTATCCCATCACGCCCCAAACCGAACTCGCCGCCTACATGAGCAAGGTCATGCCGAAGATCGGCGGAACCTTCCTCCAAGCTGAAAGCGAGATCGCCGCCATCAATATGGTGTACGGAGCATCGGCTGCCGGAGCGCGTGCCATGACGAGTTCCAGCAGCCCCGGCGTTTCGCTCAAGGCCGAGGGAATCTCGTATATGGCCGGCGCCGATCTTCCCGGCGTTATCGTCAACGTCGAGCGCGGTGGCCCGGGTCTGGGCAGCATCCAGCCTTCCCAGCAGGATTATTGGCAGGCGACGCGCGCCATGGGCCATGGCGATTTCCAGTTGATCGTCTATGCGCCTTCCACCGTGCAGGAAATGGCGGATTACGTGTATCTGGCGTTCGACAAGGCCGACGAGTACCGCACGCCCGTAATGATCTTGGCCGATGGCCTTTTGGGCCAGATGATGGAGCCGGTGGTGCTTCCGCCCGAAAAAGGCGAGCTTCCCGACAAACCTTGGGCGACCAACGGCCACAAGGGCAAGCGCGAGCACAACATCGCCAATTCCCTTTACCTGCAAGCGGACAAGCTCGAATCAAAGCTGATCGAGCGCGCCGAGCGCTATGAAACCATCAAGGCCACCGAGCAGCGCAGTCAAGCCGAGCAGTGCGAAGATGCCGAGATCGTCGTCGTCGCATTCGGCGCTTCTGCTCGCATCGCCCGCAGCGCGGTCAAAGCTGCGCGCGCCGAAGGCATCAAGGCCGGGTTGTTGCGCCCCATCACGCTGTGGCCGTTCCCCGTCGATGCCATCCGGGCCACGCTTTCTACGGCGAAGTCGTATCTGAGCGTCGAGATGAACATGGGCCAGATGGTCGATGATGTTCGTTTGGCTGTTGCAGGTGAGCGTCCCGTTGGATTCTATGGAAGGGCCGGCGGCATGATTCCGACGCCCGAAGCGGTTCTCGATGCGATTCGCGCTCAGGCGCTCAAGGCTGGTGAGTAGTATGTCAGAAGAGAAAATCGTGTTCCAGCGTCCGCAGGCGCTGCTTCCCGCTCAAGAGCATTATTGCCCGGGCTGCCCCCATGGCATCGTCCATCGCCTGGTGGCCGAAGCTATCGACGGCCTCGGCATGGAGGGTGAAACCGTCGGCATCGCTCCGGTCGGTTGCTCGGTCATGGCGTATGACTATTTCGGTTGCGACATGATCGAAGCCAGCCATGGACGAGCTCCCGCGGTTGCCACAGCCGTCAAGCGGGTCATTCCCGACGGCTTGGTGTTCAGCTATCAGGGTGACGGCGACCTTGCCAGCATCGGCATGGCTGAAACCGTCCATGCTGCCACGCGCGGCGAGAACATCACCGTCATCTTCATCAACAACGCCATTTACGGAATGACGGGCGGCCAGATGGCGCCCACCAGTCTTCCCAACCAGGTAACGCAGACGAGCCCTTACGGCCGCGATGTTTCCCAGGCGGGCTATCCCGTTCGCATTTGCGAGCTGCTTTCCACGTTGGACGGTGTGGCTTATGCCGAGCGCGTGACGGTTGATACGCCCAAAAACGTCCGCAAGGCCAAAAAGGCCATTGCCAAGGCTTTTTCCTACCAACAGGAAAAGCGCGGTTATACCATCATCGAAGTCGTGAGCACCTGCCCCACCAACTGGGGCCTCACGCCGCAAAAGGCGTTCGATTGGATGCGCGAGAATATGTTGCCCTACTATCCTCTGGGCGTATACCGGGATTGCGTGGCCGACGGGTTCGATACGGCTGCAGCCCAAGCGCTCGACCGTGCCAAAGATTGCCCCATTGCGCAGAAAGCGGGGGAATAGCATGGAAGAGAAGAGGAACCTTCAGATAATCCTGGCCGGTTTCGGCGGTCAGGGACTCCTGTTCGCTGGCAAGATCATCGCTCAGGCCGGGCTCATCGAAGACCGCCAGATTTCATGGCTGCCCAGTTACGGGCCTGAAATGCGCGGCGGTACGGCCAATTGCAGCGTTTGCTTGTCGGATGAGCCTATCGGAAGTCCGTTGGTCACAACACCCGATGTGCTGGTGGCTATGAATCAGCCCAGTCTGGATAAGTTCATCGACACCGTGAAGCCCGGCGGGCTCGTGCTCGTCGATTCCACGCTGGTTCCCCATATTCCGCAGCGCGACGACGTCACGCTGTTTGCGATTCCCAGCACCCAACTTGCCGAAGAGAACGGCTTCAAAAAGCTCTCGAACGTCATTTTGACCGGCAAGCTGTTCGCCGAAACGCATTTTTGCGCAGAAGCCAGCATTGAAAAAGCTCTTACCAAGTGCATTCCACCCAAGAAAGCCGCTTTGCTGGAACCCAATCAGAAGGCTCTTGCTTTGGGCATGGGCTTGTAGAGGACGCTGATGACCACCGACGAAAAAGAGCTCAAGGATATCGGTCTGCGCATCGCGGGTCTTCGCGAAGCCTGCGATGTGACCACCACCGAGATGGCGCGCGATTTGGATGTTCCGCTTGAAACGTATGAGAAATGGGAGCAGACGGGAGCCGATGTTCCCATTTCGGCCATTTACCATATGGCACGTAAATTCGGCGTTGAATTCACCGAGATCCTTACTGGCACAGCTGCCAAGCTCGATACCTGGCAGGTGGTCCGTTCGGGCGAGGGCCGCGAGGTGGATCGCTACCCCGGCTATCATTACGACGATTTGGCCTGGCGCTATTTCGGCAAGATCATGCAACCGCTCGAAGTGGTGCTCGACCCAACCGATGAACCTGCGAAGCTCGTGACGCATGAAGGTCAGGAATTCAACCTGGTGCTCGAGGGCACGATGGTGGTGACTTGGGAAGACCATGAGTTCGTTTTGAATGCGGGCGACAGCATCTACTTCAATCCCGCGCACCCCCATGGCCAGCGCTGCGGCGGGGATGTCCCCGCCAAGTTCGTCACCGTCATCGCCGAGTGAAATAGGAATTCGGATTTGAACCATATCCTGAACAAGTACTGTCCTCGCATAGACTTTGAAAGCTACGAGGACTTCCTCGCAAACTTCCGCATCGACGTGCCGGACGACTTCAATTTCGGCTACGACGTGGTGGACGAGTGGGCTCGCGTCGAGCCCGGAAAACGGGCGTTGCTCTGGTGCAACGACCACGGTGAAGAGCATTCTTTCACCTTCGATGACATCAGCAGATTGTCCAATAAAGCCGCCAACGCTTTTTCCAAGATGGGAATCGGCAAAGGCGATGTGGTGCTCATGATTTTGCGCCGACGCTGGGAATACTGGGTCTGCGCTGCGGCCCTATGCAAGATCGGCGCCACCATCATTCCTGCGAGCCTGCAGCTTACCAGCCACGATATCAGCTATCGCGCCAATGCGGCTCAGGTGAAGATGATGATTTGCGTGGACGATGACTACGTGTGCGGCCAAACCGAGCTCGCGCTTTCCGAATCGCCTTCAATCCAGCACAAGGTCGTCGTCGCGGGTTCGCGCGAAGGGTGGAAGTCTTTCAGCGAATTGATCGATGGGGAATCCGACGAATGGACGCGTCCCACCGGCGCTGCCGCTACTACCAGCGACGACATAATGCTCATCTATTTCACCAGCGGCACCACCGGTCTGGCCAAAGCGGTCTGCCATAATTTCGCCCATCCGCTGGGTCATATCCTCACGGCCAAGTACTGGCAGCAAGTGCGTGAAAACGAACTGCATATGAGCGTCACGGACAGCGGTTGGGCCAAGTTCGGCTGGGGCAAGATCTACGGACAGTGGATAGCGGGATGCACCGTGTTTTGCTATGACATGGACAAATTCATCCCCACCAAGCTTTTGCAGCATATGCAGGATTACAAGCTGAACACATTTTGCGCACCGCCCACCATGTACCGGTTCATGCTGCAAGAAGATGTGGCATCTTTCGATCTTTCCAGCATCAAGAACTTTGCAACGGCGGGGGAGCCCCTCAACGCGGAGGTCACCATCCAGTGGGAAAAGCTCACCGGCAAGCGCATACGCGAAGGCTTCGGTCAAACCGAGGGCCCGGTTCTGTTGGCGACGTTTCCGTGGATCGAGCCGCGGCCCGGGTCGATGGGCAAGCCGAGTCCGTTGCTCGACATCAAGCTGCTCGATGACGACGGAAACGAAGTCGAGGACGGCGAAGAGGGCGCCATCTGCGTGACCCATTTGAAGGATGCCTATCCGCCGGGATTGTTCGTCGGCTATTATCACGATGAAGAACGCACGCGCGCGGCTGTGGGCGGCGAATACTACAACCTGCACGACATGGCATGGCGCGACAGCGATGGTTATCATTTCTTCGTGGGAAGAAACGACGACGTGATCAAATGCTCGGGGTATCGCATAGGCCCCTTCGAGGTCGAAAGCGCCCTTGTCAAGCACGAGGCCGTTATCGAGTGCGCCGTCACGGCGGCACCCGACCCCGTTCGCGGCAAGGTGGTCAAGGCCACCATCGTCTTGGCGAAGGGATGGGAAGCCTCCGACGAGCTCACCCGCGAATTGCAGAATTGGGTGAAACACGAAACTGCGCCGTACAAGTATCCCCGCGTCGTTGAATACGTCGACGAATTGCCCAAAACCATCGGAGGAAAGATCAAGCGCAAGTTTATCCGCACGCAGGATGGCATTTCCGACGACTGATGCGACGGCGCCCCGATCCTCGCTTTCAGACGGGTGGGTGCCGCGCTTTTTTTCGGGGAGGTGACAGCGCCTCAACTCGGGTGTACGCTTCAGACAAGTTCCTACCTGTGGAAGGTGTGATTGCCATGTCATTGGTCGCAGCTTATGCCGTTCCCCATCCTCCTTTGATCATCCCCGAAGTGGGGCGCGGCGAAGAAGAGGGGATTGCCGCCACGGTGGCATCCTATCGGGAGGTCGCCCGACGCATTGCCGAGCACCGGCCCGATACCATCATCGTCTCATCGCCTCATGCTCCAGCGTACTATGACACGTTTGCCGTGTGCGGAAGCGAAACGCTTTCAGGCGACATGGGGCGTTTCCGCGCGCCGCAGGTGTCGTTGGAGTGCACTGTCGATACCGAGGCGGTGCGTGCCGTTTGCAAGACGGCTGACGACGCGTTGATTCCTTGCAGCGAACGTGCTTGGGCCGGACAGCCTATGGACCATGCCACGCTCATTCCCTTGTATTTCATCGAGCAGTGCTATACCGATTATCGACTGGTGGTATGCGGGCTGTCGGGGCTCGCCTCGCATGACCATTTCGTCATGGGTCAGATCTTGGCCTACGCCGTCAACCAGCTGGGACGGCGCTGCGTGTACGTAGCCAGCGGCGACTGGTCTCACAAGCTCAAGCCGGATGGACCGTACGGTTTTGCACCGGAAGGCCCGTATTTCGACAAGCGGCTTGCCGACCTCTTTGCCGCGGATGATCTGGGCGGCTTGTTCTCGCTCGACCCCGAGATGTGCGAAGAAGCTGCCGAATGCGGTTTGCGATCGTTTCAGATGATGGCGGGCGCGCTTGATGGAGTCGAGCGCACCGCCGAGATGCTTTCGTATGAAGGCCCCTTCGGCGTGGGATACGGCGTGGCTGCTTTCGAGTCCGTCGACGCCGATAGGACTCCGTCTTCCAATGAGGACTGACTGATGGGCGATTCAGAAGACCTGTATGTAAGATTGGCGCGGGAGAGCTTTACCGCTTATACCTTGCGCGGCGAGCACATCGCCATCCCCGAAGGGCTTCCCGCGGAACTGACGGATCAGCGTGCGGGGGCATTTGTGAGTCTGCATGAGTTCGGCGAGCTGCGCGGCTGCATCGGCACCATCGAGGCGACGCGGGATTGCTTGGCCGAAGAGATCATCTGCAATGCGATTTCCGCCTGCAGCCAAGACCCGCGTTTTCCTGCGGTTCAACCAAGCGAACTCGATAACATCGTCTGCAGCGTCGATGTGCTTCAACCTCCCGAACCCATCGATGGTCCCGACCAGCTCGACCCGAAGCGCTACGGCGTCATCGTTACCAGCGGTTGGAAGCGCGGGCTGCTGTTGCCCGATTTGGAGGGGGTCGATACTGTCGAATATCAGATCGACATCGCACGGCGAAAGGCGGGTATAGCTCCAGGTGCGCACTGTTCACTTCAGCGTTTCGAAGTGGTGCGTCATGAGTGATTCTCCTGAACGACTCGTTTTGGACGATCATTCGCCGCTAGAAGAGACATTGATGGAGCGTTGCCGCACCGGATTGTCGCAGGCTGCTGGAGCAGATGCCGCACAATGTCTGTTATGCCCCCATGCCTGTAACTTGAATGAGGGAAAAAGCGGGATTTGCCGGGCCCGCGCTGCTCAGGGCGGTGCTGTGGTCCCTCTAGCTTACGGGCAAGTGGTTTCCTTGGCTTTGGATCCTGTCGAAAAGAAGCCCTTCGCCCACTTCCATCCGGGAGCCACGGTGCTTTCTGCGGGGTTCGCCGGCTGCAATATGCGCTGTCCGTTTTGTCAGAATGCCGAGATTTCCCAAGTGGGCCCTGATGAGCTTCGGGGGCGTTTCATCAGCGCAGAGCGGCTCGTATCGATTGCCGAAGAAGAACGCAGCCATGGCAATATCGGCATCGCCTGCACATACAACGAGCCATTGGTTGCCTATGAATATGTGGCTGATTGCAGCATGGCGGCTCATCGAGCCGGCCTGTTGAGCCTGCTGGTGAGCAACGGGCAGGTGGAACCCGGGCCTTGGCGCGACCTTCTGCCGTTCATCGATGCGGTCAACATCGACCTCAAATCACTTTCAAATGATTTCTACCGTCAATGCGGCGGCAGTCTCGATGCGGTCAAGCGTACCATCGAACTTGCCGCCCAGTGCCCAACTTGCCATGTTGAATTGACCTGCCTTGTTATCCCGGGGAAAAACGACGACGAGATCCAGATGGACGCCCTGGCTTCATGGGTGGCATCCATCGATCCTGCCATCACCTTGCATGTCACGCGGTTTTTCCCCGCCTATCGCATGGACGATGTGCCCGCCACGCCCGTTTCCACGGTGCACCGCATGGCGGACATCGCGCGCCGTCATCTTGCCAGCGTGGAAATCGGAAATTGCCGCTAGCAGGCGGATTCTGCGCTACATCAACCCGTCGAGCACCTTGTCCAGCTCGGGCATGCGCTTGACTGCGGGGGATTCGAACAGCCTGCCGCGGGCCATCACGGCCTTCAGATTCCGCAGCGTTGAAAGGTCGTCGAGAGGGTTGTCGTCGCAGAAAATCAAATCTGCGCATTTGCCTGGTTCGACGGTTCCCGTTTCATCGTCCAATCCCAGAATGCGTGCGTTCACTTGCGTGGCGGTGTGCAGCGCGAACGAGGGCGATACTTCGCAATAGCGGCTGAAGTTATGCAGCTCGCGCCAGAAATCATAAGCGGTGATGTAGGGGCAGGCGGCATCCGTTCCCAGACCCACGGGGATGTCGGCGGCCAAGCAATCGCGGGCGCCCTGGACGATGCGCTCGAACACCACATTGGCGTTGTAGGTGGTGGCTTCAGGCATCTTGGTTTGCTCGCAGGGCAGTTTGGCCATAGGCAGGGCCACGCTGATGGTGCAGATGTCTACGGCACCCGTTTGGTGGAAGAGCTCGATGAGTTCCGGGTTCAAAGGGCTGCCGTGCTCGACGGTGTGCACGCCGCCTTTCAAATCGACCTCGATGCCTTCGGAGCTTTCGGTATGGGATGCAACGTAGAGGCCATGGGCATGGGCTTCTTCGCTGATGGCCTTCACTTGTTCGACATTCATGCGCAACAAGCCGCATTCGCCCGGAGTCAACGAGTCCATGACGCCGCCCGTGGTGCATGTTTTTATGAAGTCGACACCGTGTTCGACGTTGTCGCGTACCAGTGCGCGGAATTCTTCCGGCTTTTCGGCAGTGCGCGCAAACGTGCCCGCGCCATGTCCGCCGGGGACGGTCATGGCCGGCCCGGAAACCAAGAAGCGGGGCCCCACGAGTTTGCCGGCGTTGATTTTGTCGCGCACGCGCACATCGGAATATTCCAAGTCGCCCACGCCGCGCAATGTGGTGACGCCGCTCATGAGCGCATTTTTCACATTCGATGCGACCATACGGTCGAGATAGAGATGCCCCGCCCAGGTTTTTGCAAAGGCGAGCAATCGATCTTGCGAGGCCCCGGCAGAGAGGTTGGCGGCTGGCTTGCCCGTTCCGAAATGGTGCGCATGCAGGTTGATGAGCCCTGGAGCGGCGAAAGCCCCCTTCATGTCATGCTGCGTGTAACCCGTTTTGTCCGCACCTTCGGGCGCGCCTGCTTCCACCGCTTCTATGCGGTCGCCGTCGACGTAGATGGTCATGTTTGGTTGAACGTCCATGTCGAGCGTTCCGTTTACAACGTTTACCTGCGTGAATGCGTGGCGCATGATGGTCTGCTTTCTATCGTCGTCCATTCTTCTTTTCGAGGGACGATTATACGCGCAGACCCGTTGCGGTGGCGGGAGGTATAATCACATCGAACCGATTGAAAGGATGCCGCAATGACCTACGAGGAACTCAAAGAACAAATCAAAGATGCCATGAGGGCGCATGACAAGACGGCGCTTTCCATCTTGCGGCAGGTCCATGGGGAACTGAAGAACATC
>JAXGTO010000031.1:0-22689 GCA_040774885.1 Eggerthellaceae bacterium
GGGCGGATGGGGGTAACCCCCCGCCCGGGCTTGGGGGCGGGTCAATGGGGGGGCGGGGGTTCGGAGCCCCCTAGTGGCTACGGCAGCGGCCGACGGCCCGCCACCTAAGCACGGAGGGATGAGCCCCAACGACTCTGAGGGTTTCTGGCGGAGTGATTCCGCCCGCCCGACGAGCGCAGCGCACTTGCGCTGCGTAAGCGAGGAGGAAGGACGGAAGCGCCCGCCAGAAGCCCTCAGCAGATGCGGGGGAGTTGCTCGCCTACCAGCATATCCAGAATGCGTTCGCTGCCGAAGGCGGTTTTCACGGTTACGCGGGGTCCGCGCTCCGGGTCGGCCTGCCCTACCTGCCCGATGAGGGCGGCATCGGCGCCGTAGCGGTTGGCGAGCATGGCGGCCAGCGCAGCTTCGGCTTGATCGGCGGGCACGACGCAGACCATCTTGCCTTCGTTGGCAACTTGCAGCACGTCGTAGCCGAGCATCTCGCAGGCACCGCGCACGGCGTCTTTGATAGGAATGGCGTCTTCTTCGACGGCCATATCGACGCCGCTTTGTTCGGCCAGCTCGTTCAAGGTGGATGCCAGCCCGCCGCGCGTGGGGTCGCGGAAGCAACGCGTATCGGGCGCTGCGGCGAGCACGTCGGCTCTCAGATGGTTGAGGGGTGCGGCATCGCTTTGCAGATCGGCGCTGAAGCTCAGCGATTCGCGGCAGCTCATGATGGTGATGCCGTGGTCGCCCAGCGTGCCGGTGACCAAAATGGCATCGCCGGGACGGCAGAGCTCGCCGCCCAGCTTGCGGCCGGCCGGAATGTACCCGATGCCGCTGGTGTTGATGAACACGCCGTCGCCGTGGCCGCGATTGACCACCTTGGTATCACCCGTGGCAATGTGCACGCCGGCTTCTTTGGCGCAAGCCGCCATGCTGGCGCAGATGCGCTGCAGGTCGGCCATGGGGAAGCCTTCTTCCAACACGAATCCGCAGCTGAGGTATTTGGGCACGGCACCGCTGGTGGCCACGTCGTTGACGGTGCCGCACACGGCCAGGTGCCCGATGTCTCCGCCGGGGAAGAATTGCGGCGTGACCACGAAGCTGTCGGTGGAAAACGCGATGCGCTCCCCTGCCGCAGGCGCGGGCAGATCGGCGGCGTCGTTGCCTTGGTTAAGCTCGTCGTCGCCATAGGCCTTGAAGAACACGTCATCGATGATGCGACGCATCATCATGCCGCCGCTGCCATGACCTAACAATACGGTTTCGTCCATTGTTCCTTCTTCGTGTTCGCTATCCATTGCGACGATTCGGTGGTTGCAAAAAGAGATTTTGGCACAAGCCGAGCCTCGCGCGCACCGGCAGGGGACACAGCACTGCCCAGCGGAAACCTCGGGCATGCGGATGCCCGCCTAGCAGGTGGTGGTGACCAGCTTGCCGTTCTTGACGCCCTTGGTGCCCAGAATGAGATTCGCGATATCTTGCACCAGCGTGCTTTCGCCGCGCAGCACGATTACTTCCAGGCAATTGTGCGCATCCAGATGGACATGCATGCTCGAAATGATGTTGCGATAATGCTCGTGCTGGATCTGGTGCAGTTTTTCTTGCAGGTCGCTGGCATGGTGGTTGAAGATGATGGTGAGCGTGCCCATCACTTCGACGCCGGGGTTGGTGCACTCATCTTCGATGAGCGCATCGCGCACCAGGTCGCGCACCACTTCGCTGCGATTCTTGGCCAGGCCGCGCCGCGCCACCAGCTGGTCGAAATCAACCAGCAGGTCTTCGGGCATGGCCACGGAAAAACGCATCAAGTCATTCGACATGGGGAATCGACGCTTCGCCTAGACCAGGTTGACGGTTACGCCCGCCAGGTCTTCGGAGTCTTTGTCCAGAGCGTCTTGGGCATCGGTCATCAGCGCACGCGCATCGTCGAGCAAGCTCTGGGCTTCTTTCATGATGGCGGACGTCTTGACGTAGCTGTTGTCATCGGCCAAGTGATAGAGCTTATGCATCCACCTGCGGTTGAGGGCTATCTGGTCGTCCATTTCTTCGAGCATCATCTTGTACTGGCCGGTGTTCACTCCATTGGTGCACATGGCTGCTTCCTTTCGCCGGCGCGACAGCTGGCCGCGCCCTTGTCGTGCGTTATTCGTACGGCCATCATACTCCTTTGCCGCCAAGAGTGTGAAAAACCTTGAAAGTCGTGTGCGCGGCTTCGGCGGATGGAATGCGGGGTGGCCGGCAAGTCGCATCGCTTGGAGAACGAGCAGAGCATGCCGAATCCCGCGTTCCCCTGACACGAACGCATCCCTAGCACGTCTTGGCATGGCCGCCGTCCTGGCAAGAGCGTGCCGAATCCCGCGTCCCTCTGGCACACGCGTCCCTCCGGCGTGCAATCACTTGCGCTTGCTGGTGCGCTTGCGGCTGAACGACAGCAACGCCGCACCGGCCGCCAACGCACATGCGGCAGCGGTGCTCGCCCATCCGACATCCGAAGTGCGTGGCGACGTGGCCGCCCGCGTCCCAGACGCCACGGTGGAAGAAACGCCATTGCTGGTGCCGCCGCCTTGCGGGTCATCGTTGAAATCGGGCCGGTCATGCGAACCGGTCACTTGGAACAAAGCCGTGTTGGCGATGGGCGTCCCAGGATTGCAGCCGTTGACGCGCACCTTCATGGTGAGCGTCTGCGTTTCGCCCGGCGCAAGCGTATCGATGAACCAGCTGGCATACTCCCTGCCCGCCAACGTCGCCCCGTAGGCTCCGCTCGAATCGCAGGCGATGAAGCTGGTTCCATCGGGAACGTAGTCTTTCACCCACACCCCGACCGCATCCGCATCGCCCTGGTTGGAAACGACGATGGTGTACGTGATGAAGTCATCGGCGGCCGGCGACAAATTGTCGGCTGTTTTGTCGAGCACCACGTCTGCGCCGCCCGATGGCTCCACGGGCGTGCTGCGCTGATAGTAGAACGTCCATTCCGGCCCATCGATGGATACGTAGCCTTCGGGGTCTTCCGCAGAATACCCCTCTATTTCCGCCGCATTGACGCTCACCAGCGGATCCGCGCTGCTGAGCGTGCTGTCCGACAACAGGCGTTGCCCGGTGTCGCGGTCGACATAGTGCACCGTGTATTGGTGGATGGGCTGCTGGGAATAAACGAACGTCACCACATTCGAAGAAGCATCGCCGGAAAGCGTGATGTTCTTGAGCGAAGCATCGACGTATTGCCAACCAGCGCGTGCGGGATCCGACGCATCCAGCGCTTCGAATGTCCGCGTCTGGCCGACCCATCCTTGCACCTGCTCGGTTTTGAGCACGGTTCCCAGCACGGTCTTGTGGACCACCGTGCAACCAACCGAGTCGGCAGGTGGATTCCACAGCGCCACCAAGGTGGCATCGGCTTCAAGCGGCCGATCGAATTCGAATTGGCTGGGAACGCCGTTGGCATCGTATTCGTACCAGCCCAAGAATTCCACACCCGACGCTTTGGTGGGGTTGGCGGGCTGGCTGGCCGTGCCGCCCCAAGCGACGGATTGCGACGCGACCGGCGTACCGCCGTTGCTGTCGAAGGTGACGGTAACGGAATTGCGCACCCATTTCGCATAGAGATTGGTATCGGCCGCCGGCATGGTGAGCGATGTCACGGGACTGCCTTCGAACGATTCGTTGTCGTACCAGCCGGCAAACGTATAGCCCTCGGCCGGGGGCGTGAGCGAAGAAGAATCGATATCGGAATCAGGATCGAACTGCTGCTCGTACAGGTGGGAAACGGACTTCACTTCAACGCCCGAAGAGTAGTAGTGAACATTGAAGCTCGAGCGGGAGTAGCGAACTTCTGCGATATTGCTCGTTTTGCCCGACAACGTGAAGGAGAGTGGGCCTGAGGCATCCTTCCAATCCGTCCATGTAAGACCGTCGTAATTGGTACCGTCGAAGGGACCGGTCCCCATGCGATAGCTCGCCACCGAGAATGCCTGCTCGTCGTTGTTGGTAACCGATACGTTCAAAGAGTTGCGATACGTCGTGTAAATCTCGGGGCTCGCGGAATACGATCCATCCAAAGCCTGGTAGTAACTCCATACATCGTATCGATAGACGTCTTCCGACGTGAACCTGGCAAGGAAATTCGCTTCCAGCGTATCGAAGTCGACAGATGTCTCGTTGCACTCGACGTTGGGGAACCCATAGCCGTTTTTGGTGCAGACCCACCCGATGAAATTCGGGTCGGTACCCCCATGGAGCGCATAGGTCTGCTGTACCGTTTCTTGGTCAATGAAGGTTTCGGAATGACCGAACTTGACCTCCTTGTTCACCACCTCGATGGCGCCGTCGGGCGTCTGCACCGATTCCGAGAGCGTGATGGTCTTCAAGTCGTAGTACACATTGAGCACGCTGGTGCCATCTGCGGCGATGACTACAGAGTCTTCGTGGCTGTAGAGATACCACTTGTATCCGTCGGTCGAGGTTTTGGTGGTGTCTTTGAGCGGCGCGGTGGGTGTGGTCTGCCCGGTGGTCCCCGTGGCTTGCGACGTCTCCGCAAGCTGGTAGGTGCCGTTGTCCTGCTTGCTCTCTTTCCAATAGTTGATCACGTAGTTGGTGGTGGAAGGAGTCCAAAGCGCCACGGCATACACGTTGTGTGCCGGCATGGTACTGGGAAGCGCGTCGGCAACGCCGTCGCCGTCGATATCCCATCCGGCAAACGCATACCCCAAACGCGTGGGGTCGCTGGGGGCGGTTATGGCAGTGCCGGCCGCCCCCGAAACGAACGGAACGTAGGTGCCCTGCGTGTAGAAGTGCAGCGTGTAGATGCGCTCGTCTTGGTCGTAATAGAGCTCGATGGTGCTTTTGCCATCGGCCGCGATGCGCACGGAACGGTCATCGGTGATGCAATGGAATCCGCTGTAGCTTTTAGGCGTAACCGTCACGGTTGAACCCACGGTGCCGGTTTCGGTTTCGCGGTCGGCTTCGTAGTACACGCCTTCGTCGGCCTGCTTCATATAGATGATCGTGTAATCGGCCCGTTGGTCCACGTAACGCACCGTGTAAGTTTGAAAATGATCGGACCCCTGCGCCGTGCCGGTCAAGACGGCCTGGCTTGAATCGTCCAACGCATATCCGTCGATATCGGGCGATGCAGCCCGCCAGGATTCGCCCTTGCTGCAAACGGTTTCGAAAGAAGGAGCCAATGCCGTGCCTTGGGAATCCACGTAGTTCACGGTTACGGAATAGACGCCGTCGTCTTCCACCGTGGAGGCGACAACGGCTTCATCATCGTGATTTGCGGACGCATCCGCGTGTGCGGTTTCGCCCGTATTTTGGCTGGAATCGGACGATGCGGCAGCCGCTGCAGAATCGGATGAAGCGCTCGAAGCCGCGGCATCGGAATCGGCGGGTTGCGTAGAGGCCGCATTGGAGTCGGCAGTTTGCGATTGCGTCTGCTGTGCGGCACCGGCGGTGAAGGCCCCCGAAGGAATCAAGAGCACGCACAGGGCAACGGCGCACACAAGGCGCAACGCCATCGCACAGCCTTTCGAAAGCCGAACTTTCATGCACCCGCCACCCTTCTTTGCTCATCCGCGTCAGCCCGATTGCACCCGAAACTCGATTGCGCGTCTTTGGAAAACACTTACCGCCATCTTACCTCTTGCGTCAAAAAGCAATGCCCGCCGGCATTCCTCCATCACCTCTGCTTGGGAGAGCCGTCCGCCTCGATATCGATCACCACATCGCCCGCATCTGCGGTGCGGGTGTTCACGCCGTCGAATCCATCGGCGGCATCCGATTGGCGCTTGAGATAGCGGCGCAACAACACCAACCCCACCACTACTACCACCAAGACGACGGCCAGCACCACATTGAGCAACGTCATTTCTCGATTGCCTCCCTGTCTTTCTCAAGAGCGTCTTCTTGCGCTTCGCGACGCTTGCGGCGGATCCATGCCAACTGCACCAGCAGCCCGAAGCTGCTGATAAGGAAGATGAGGATAGCCGCCAAATTGCTCGACGCCAGCACGACGGTAACGGCATCAGGGCCGGCGGTGAAGAAATCGGAGGGCACAAGCGACGATGATTGCGCGGGAGGCTCGGAAGCGTCTGCTCCGTCTTGGGCGGGTTCCTCACCCGTGGCTGGAATGGCCTCGGATTCCACATGCGAAGGGTCGTTGGCGCACACACGCTGGCGCTCCCCCTCTTCGGTTGCGGTGGGCTCGCGCACCACGGTCCAATCGCCCCAAACATGGCCAAGGGCCGGCAGCGTTTCGGTGTACGAATCGCCGCAGATGGAACACGTGTAGGTGATGGATCCATCGGCGGTGCACGTGGCATCCACCCGAGCCGTCTCGACGTAATCATGCTGGCCGGTGGCCGAAAGCGCGGGAATATCGCGATACTCGTAATGAGGGTCGTCGGGGTACTTGGTGCACACGCGGTACTCTTGCCCCGGCGTGGTGCAGGTGGGCTCCACCAAAACCGTCCAGGCTCCCCACACATGCCCCGTGGCAGGAATGGTCTGCGTGAACGACTCGCCGCATTTAGAGCAGGTGAATTCGCGCAATCCGTCGGAATCGTCGGTTGCCTGCTGGATCAGCGTGGCCTGCCAATCGTGTTCGCCGCCTGCCGGACATTCGTCGGCCCAAGCGCGGGGAATGCCAGCACCCAGAGCGACCAAGAGCAGAGTCGCTATGACCAGCACGCACCACGTGCGCGCCCGCAGCGCCGAGCTATGCCTCGTCTGCGCCGTCATCGCGTCTATCCACCTCATCACGCGCCTGCATGACTTGTTGCAAGGTTTCGAATCGCTGGCGGCTCACCGGCAATTCGGTTCCGTCGAACAAGGTGACCGTGTTCCGATTGAAGCTTGCGATGGACGCGCGGTTCACCAGATACGAACGATGAATCCGCACGAACCCGTAGGGAATCAGGCGATTTTCCATCTTGGTGATGGCAGAGAGGAATTCGAACGTCTGAGCGCCGCTGTAATGCACCACGATGAGATGCTTTTTCGATTCGAACCAATCGATGTCGGCAATGGGGATGTTGCGATGCTCGCTGATGTTGTTGACCAAGATGCGCTCGGTCGATCTGTCTTCCACACGCTTGATGGCGCGCGTCAGCACGCGCTCGAACCGTTCGTCGGCATTGTCAGCGCCTTTGAGCACATAGCTGAATGCCTCGACATCGAAGGCCGGCAGGGCGAATTCAAGGGAACGCGACAGATAGATGATGATGCCGTGATAGCCATCGGCACGCATCTTGCGGGCAGCTTCCACGCCGTCGATCTTGGGCATCATCACGTCGAGCAACACGATGTCGGGCGGATTGTCCCGACGTTGCAGCGAAAACAGCAGCTTTTGCGCCGAATCGTAGACCTCGATGTCGTAGCGCGTACCGCGGCTTTCTCCAAGCGCCTCAACCAGGCCGCTTGCGTATTCACGTTCTTTGGCGACGTCGTCGCATATGGCAATTTTCATATCGGCTCAATTTCCCCGGTTCATCTGGGTCCCGCCACCCAGACGCGGGACCTATAGGCAGAAGTATACGGCACCGATTTGAAGAATTGCAGGTTATGGGCGCTTTCAACATGAACCGGGCCCGGAACAAAGTTCCGAGCCCGGTGGCATCGCCTATCTAGAGCGCTTGAACGCTCAGTCGCGCTTGCGGTTTTTGCGGCTGACCAGCAGGACGCACGCACCCAAAGCCAGCGCTGCTGCCGCAACGCCGAAGGGAACCGCCGTGCCGTCAGCCGTCTTGGCCGTGGTAGTAGTGGTCACGGCCGCCTTGGTGGTGGGAGGCTGGCTGCCGGCGCCGGCAGCCGCTTGTTCGGGCTGCACCGGCTCTGTCGAAGCCGTCCACTTGGCGTACAGCGTGATATCCGCCGACACGGGCGTTGTGAAATCATAGGCCGTGGTGCAAGCGCTGTCGGTGAACCAGCCATCAAAAGTGTAGCCGTCGCGCGTAGGGGCCGCGGGCTCGGTGGCCGTCTGGCCCGATTCGACGGCTTGGGAATCGACTGCGCTGCCGCCCTGGCTATCAAAGGCGACCGTGTAGTTCGTCGGCGGCACGGGCACGGCCGTCCACTTGGCGTACAGCGTGATGTCCGCCGTCACGGGCGTGGTGAAATCGTAGGCCGTGGTGCAGGCGCTGTCGGTGAACCAGCCGCCGAAGGTGTAGCCGTCGCGCGTGGGGGCCGTGGGCTCGGTGGCCGTGGTGCCTGCCGTAACCGTCTGGCTGGCAACGGCCGTTCCGCCGGCCGCATCGAAGCTCACCGTGTAGTTCGGCAGATCGCCCTGAACGAAGAAGGCGACCACGTTTTTGTTTTCATCCATCTGCAAGGCCGGAAGCGTGTAGGCCGTAGTGGAATAGGGCTGCGCCACCACCTTGCCGTTCACTTCGATTTTCTGCAGGTAGTACCCTGCATCGGGCGTGGCCGTTATGGGCTTGGTGGTATAGGCGCCATCCAGGCATTCTTCGTAGTAGACCCATCCCTCGCCCGAAATGGTGCCACCGGTGTTGTTGTCGACCGCGCAGGTGACCTTATAGCGTTCGGCCGTGGGCACCAAGAGCGGACGCGGCACTGCCGTGAGCTGGCTGGAAAGCTGCACGATACCCGCGCTGGCATCGTTGCCCGTGGCCCAAACCTTGCCGTCTTTCGTGGCTATGGCGTAGTACTCGTCATCGACTGTGGCGGTGCCGTACAGATAACTGTCCAGATATTTGCCGTCGGATCCCCAGCGAACGATGATCGAATCGGCGTTTCCGGTGTCGCTGGTGCGGATGACTTCCTCTTTGCCCAAGACGGAATTCTCGGCCTTTACGGTGGCATTTCCCGCCAGTTTGCCAGCCGTCACATAACCGCCCGCCCCATCGGTGGCCACCGCCACGCTGTCGAGTTCCTGTTCGACATTGTTCGTCGCATCGGCCCCGAACAGCGACTGAGCGAACACGACCTGACCTTGAGAGTTCAATTTCAC
This sequence comes from Eggerthellaceae bacterium, assembly GCA_040774885.1. GTDB lineage: Bacteria > Actinomycetota > Coriobacteriia > Coriobacteriales > Eggerthellaceae > JAXGTO01. The sequence goes on from JAXGTO010000031.1 coordinate 8,951, forward strand.
GATAACCGCGGTCTTGGCTCCGTTGGCGTTGGTGGAAATGGTGATGGGCTTCTTGTTGAACGTCTGATCCCCGGGAATGGTGTAGGTATCCGTTCCCACGGCGGTTTTGATATCTCCGACGGCCACATAGAACAGGCTGCCGTTCTCTTCGCATTCGATGGCATCATTGAAGCGCGCATTGGTGCCGGTCATGTTGAAGACCCAGTCGGTGGTTACCGCGCCGGCATCCGTCACCTTGTATTTGCCGACGAACGACTTAGCGGTTTCTCCGCCGCCGGCAACCAAGAAGTCGCCGTCGTTGGTTTGGACGATGGCTTTGGCCGGGCTGGCTCCATTGGTGCTGAGCGCATCGGAGACGAACTTCTGGTTTCCTTGAAGGTCGTATTTGATGACCTTGTTGTCATCTCCCACCACGACCACGCAGTTATCCGACGTCTTGTTGATATCGAACTGGCGCCACCCCGTGGGGACCGCAAAGCTTCCCGTTTGATTGCCGTCGGTGTCGAACAGGCGCACACGGGCGCCATCGGGGTCGCTGCCCTTGTTGTAATCGATGAGCGCCGTAGTGCCGCCGCCCACATCTACCAGTGAATACGAGCGCGAGTTATCGAACTGCGAAATCCAGAGTATCTTGCCCGTGGATGAATCAACCTTGACGATGACGCCCTTGCCGTTGGCGGGGTTCAATTCGATGGGATTGCCGTCGAAGGTTTCAGACCCGGGAATGGTGATGACCGCGGTGCCGTCGATGCCGCCGCAAGCCAGCACGGAGCTGCCCGATGAAATGATGTCGCGGTACCTGATTCCGCTCTGGCTGATCTTCCAGTCTTGCACCAACTGCACGCCGGGATCGTTGCTGGCGGTTACCGTGATCTCCCACCCCATAGAGGCCAGTTCCGCAGCGGAATACTTGGTGGTGTCCAAGCCGCTCACGTACAGGGCCAGATAACGGCCTTCTTGGGTGACGGTCATACCGGCCACGCCGTCGGTTCCGGTAACCACTTCGCCCAGATCGGTCCTGCTGCCTGAGGCGGAATCGACGTAGACGAAGTCGAACGTGACGCCCGCAATGGGATCGCCGGTGACCTTGTCGAGCAACGTGATGGCAGCATACCCGCTGGCCTGCGGCTGGAGCTCGACGTCTTGAGCGGTTACGGTCACGCCGGAAGCAGCTGCCGCTTCTGGCGAGGCGGTGGTTGTTCCAGACGCATCGGCGACAGCGTCGTCGGTCTTAGTCGTGCTGGTGGCATCCGCCGCGTTGTCCGTCGTCGCGCTGGCAGCGTCCTGGGTAGCTGTTGGCGCATCTGGGAGCACTTTGCTTACTGACGTGATGGCCGGGTCGGGCGTTGCGGCGCCTGACGCGGCGGCAGAATCGGCCTCGTCTTGCCCTGCGCTGCCGGTGACGACCGTCGCGCCAGAATCCTGCGCTGTCGTTTCTTGCGTGGCGCCGGCAAACGACGGCGTCAGCGATACCGTCAAAATTACCGCCATCAGCAAGGAGAACATGCGCCGCGTTGCGGACAGACTGACAGAACCACCCTTGACCCGCTTGGTGTTGGTCTTCATGGATTCGCCCTTTCCCCGCCATGAGAATACTGCTCTTGCGTACTGCCATAATACTCTCTGAACAGCGATGTTCAAGAGCAGGTATCAGACAGGTGGGCTAATCGGTGAAGTAGCCCACGCCGCTTTCGAACAGGGGTTGGAAGGTGTCGCCCGGCACATTGGCATACACGCCTTCGCCGATGCGCTCGGTATGCCCCATCTTGCCCAGCACGCGGCCGTCGGGGCTGGTGATGCCCTCGATGGCCCACGCTGCGCCGTTGGGGTTGTCGGCCAACGCCATGCTGGCGCGGCCATCGGCGTCCACGTACTGCGTGGCAATCTGGCCCGCATCGCGCATCTGCGCCAGTAAATCGTCGCCCGCCACGAAGCGTCCTTCCCCGTGGCTGATGGCAACGGTGTGCACGTCGCCCACGTTGCAGCGCGAAAGCCACGGCGAAAGGCTGGAAGCCACGCGGGTGCGCACCAAACCGCTTTGGTGGCGGCCGATGGTGTTGTGAGCCAGCGTTGGGCAGTCGGCATCCATGGGACGGATGTCGCCGAACGGCACCAAGCCCAGTTTAACCAGGGCCTGGAAACCGTTGCAGATTCCCAAGATCAAACCGTCGCGGTTCTGCAGCAGGTCGCGCACGGCCTCGGTGACGGCGGGAGCGCGGAAGAATGCGGTGATGAACTTGGCCGATCCGTCGGGCTCGTCGCCGCCGGAAAAGCCGCCCGGCAACATGATGATCTGGCTGCGGCGTATCTCATCGACCAGCGCTTGCGTGCTTTCAGCCACGTGCTGCGGCGAAAGGTTGTTGACGATGAGCGTGCTGACATCGGCGCCTGCGCGCTCGAAGGCGCGGGCGCTGTCGTATTCGCAGTTGTTGCCCGGGAACACCGGGATGACCACATGGGGCTTGGCGATGGAGCCCGCCAGCGTAAGGGGCAGCTTGTCGTCGCAGGAGACCGTTGGTGCCTGCTGCGATTCAACCGCGGCATCGGCGCTGCGGTAGGGGAACACGTCTTCGAGCGGATGTTCCCATGCTTCTTGCAGACGCGCCAAATCGACGGCGTCTTCGTTGATGCGCAACTCGTATTCGGGCGTGGTGAAACCCATGAAGTCGAAGAAGATGTCGGAAACCACCGGGGCCTTGGCGCCTTCGGCCAGCTCTACCACAAACGATCCGTAACGCACGCCGAACAATCCTTCGGCGCCCTGCGCTGCAAAGCAGCCCCGCGCAGCGTTGGCTTCGGACATGTCCAAGCCGATGGCGTTGCCCAGGCTCATCTTGAAGGCGGCCTCGGCCACACCGCCGTAGCCCACGGCGAAAACCGCCAAGGCGGCCCCCGATCCGATGAGCTCCTCGACGGCGCCGATGGTGGCGCGCAACGATGCGGCATCGGGAGCGATACCGTCTTCGGCGCGCTTGGGCGAAAGCAGCATCACACGATGCCCGGCGCCCTTGAATTCGGGTGAAGTGACGCGGTCGACCGGCCCCACGGCGGTGGCAAAGCTCACCAGCGTAGGCGGCACGTCGAGCTGCTCGAAGCTCCCCGACATGGAATCCTTGCCGCCGATGGCGCCCACTTCCAAATCGATTTGGGCCTTGAGCGCACCGAGAACCGCAGCGGCGGGTTTGCCCCAGCGCTCGGGGTCTCGACGCAGCTGTTCGAAATATTCTTGCAGCGTAAGGTACATGTCGGCACGCTGGAACCCTGAAGCAGCCAGCTTGCAGACGCTTTCCGCAACGGCCAGATAGGCTCCGATGAACTGATTCTCGCTGGAAAGATACGGGTTGAACCCCCAAGCCATGCCGCTGCACGTGGTGGTTTCGCCGAACACGGGCAGCTTGGCCGCCATGGCCTGCGCTGGCGTCAGCTGACGGGCGCCGCCGAAGGGCATGAGCACCGTCGATGCGCCGATGGTGGAATCGAAGCGCTCCACCAGGCCCTTGTTCGAGCACACGTTGAGGTCGCGTACCAGCGCATCCATGCGCGCGGCCAGCGTCTTGCCGGACCAGCGCTCGGCAGCATATGTTCCCTGGCGGGGAATGCGCACGTCGATGTGCTTGGAAGCGCCGTTCGATGCCAAGAATTCGCGGCTCACGTCCACGATGGCCGCGCCGTTCCACAGCATGCGCACGCGGGCATCGTCGGTCACCTTGGCGATGGGCGTGGCTTCCAGATTCTCGCTATGCGCGTAGCCGATGAATTCGTCGACGTCTTCTGCGGCCAACGCAACAGCCATGCGCTCTTGGCTTTCGGAAATCGCCAGCTCGGTGCCATCCAAACCGTCGTATTTCTTGGGAACGGCATCGAGGTTGACCAGCAATCCGTCGGCCAATTCCCCCACGGCAACCGAAACGCCGCCTGCACCGAAATCGTTGCAGCGCTTGATAAGGCGGCAGGCATCTCCGCGGCGGAACAGACGTTGGATCTTGCGTTCTACAGGCGGATTTCCCTTCTGCACCTCGGCGCCGCAGTCTTCCAGGCTTTCAAGGTTGTGCGCCTTCGAACTGCCGGTGGCGCCGCCGATGCCGTCGCGGCCGGTTCGCCCGCCCAACAGCACCACCACGTCGCCGGCGGAAGGCTCTTCACGACACACATGGTTGGCGGGGGTGGCCCCCACCACGGCGCCGATCTCCATGCGCTTGGCGGCGTAGCCGGGATGATAGAGCTCGTCGACCTGGCCGGTGGCCAAACCGATCTGGTTGCCGTAGCTGGAATAGCCGGCCGCCGCGGTGGTGACCAGCTTGCGTTGCGGCAGCTTGCCGGGAAGCGTGTCGGCCACGGGAACCGTCGGGTCGGCCGCGCCGGTCACGCGCATGGCCTGGTACACGTAGCTGCGGCCCGAAAGCGGGTCGCGGATGGCCCCGCCCAGGCAGGTGGCCGCGCCGCCGAACGGCTCGATTTCCGTGGGGTGGTTGTGCGTTTCGTTTTTGAACAGATAGAGCCAGTCTTCTTCGACGCCATTCACGTCGACCTTCACCTTGACGGTGCAGGCATTGATTTCGTCGGATTCGTCCAGATTGCGCAGGATGCCCTTCGACTTGAGGTAGCGCGCGCCGATGGTGCCCATATCCATCAGGCAGATGGGTTTGCCGTCGCGCCCCAATTCGTGGCGCATGTCCAGATAGGCATCGTAGGCGCTCTGCACGTCCAGATCGTCGATTTCCACGGAATCGAGCACGGTGCCGAACGTGGTGTGCCGGCAATGGTCGCTCCAGTAGGTGTCGATCATCTTGATTTCGGTGATGGTGGGGCAGCGCCCTTCTTCGTCGCGGAAGTAGTCGCGGCAAAACGCCAAATCCGCTTCGTCCATGGCCAATCCGCGCGCATCGATGAACGCCTGCAACGCGTCATCATCCATGGCGGTGAACCCGTCGATGACCTCGACGGCCTGCGGCTGGGCGAATTCCATGGCCAACGTTTCGCGTTCGTCAAGAGAAGCCTCGCGCGCTTCCACCGGGTTGATGACGTAATGTTTGATGGCGGCGATGTCTTCGGCTGAGAGTGAGCCTTCCAGCAGATACACCACGGCGCTGCGTACGGCAGGGCGCTCACCCTGGCTGATAAGCTGGATGCATTCGCCCGCGCTTTCGGCGCGCTGGTCGAACTGGCCGGGCAGGTATTCCACGGCGAACACCGCGGCGCCGTCGGCCTGGGGCAGCTCATAGGTCACCGTATCGGATTGCGGCTCGCTGAACACGGTGGGCACGCAGGTGCGGAACAGGTCGTCTTTGATGCCTTCCACGTCATAGCGGTTGAGCAAGCGCACCGCAGTCAGCCCCTCGATGCCGAGGATGTCGCTCAATTCTGCCTGCAGCTGGCGGGCTTCCCCATCGAATCCCGGCTTCTTCTCAACGTAAACGCGGCGGACCATGGCCCCATCCCTTCCTTACGAACAACCTACGCGCAAAGGGCCCGCATGGAAGCGGGCCCGCCGGGCTATCGTGCTATTTCTGGGTTTCAGAATCGATGGTCGATGCGTCGGATGCAGCTTCGACCTCGTCTTTCACTTCGGTTTCATCGGCGGCATCGGCAGCGCTCTTGTGGCCGAACAACCCGCCGCGAGCAGCCTTCTTGGCGGCTTTTTCGGCCTCTTTGGCAGCCTGCTCTTCTTGCGCCTTCTCGTATTTTTCCTTGGCTTCGGCCTTGGCTTCCTTGCGGGCCGCCGTGGCTTCTTTGCTGCGATCGGTGGCGAGCGCGCCCTGGAACGCCTTGCGCTCCTTGCGCACCTTGGCAAGGTCAACGTAGATGGCGAAGATCAAGCAGCCATAGCCCAGGCCCAGCACGATGTAGCTGAGAACGGCGTTATCGGGCAGCACCTGCATCACCACGAACGAAAGCGCGGTGAGCACGATGGCGGCCACGATGGATATCCACCAATAGCGGCGCCATTTCTTGTAGTACGTGGTGGTGGGCTCGGTGTAACGATAGCGCGTCTCTTCGCGCTTCTTGTCGGCTTCTTGCTGGGTGGTCTTGGTGTTGGCCGCCTGCTGCGCACGACCGAACAGGCCCTTCTTTTTGGGGGCCTTCTGCTCACCGGCCACATACACGCTGGATGCCGCCTTGGTCTTGGGCTTGGCGGCGGCGGCCGACTTGCGCGTCTGGCCCTGATGCTCGTCTGTCTGGTAGCGATCGTTCATGGGGTTGCGTTGCGTCATGGGTTGCTGCTCTCCTCTTGCTTGCAAATAGGACTATTCGAATCTAGTTCCGGTAATCATCTCATAAGCTTGGATATATTTGGCGCGCGTCTGGCTGATGATATCAGCCGGCAAATGCGGCGGATTGCCCGTGCGGTCCCAATTGGCGTCGAGCCAATTGCGCACGAACTGCTTGTCGAAGCTGGGCTGCTCTTGGCCCACCTTGTAGGTCTCCTTGGCCCAGAAGCGGCTCGAATCAGGCGTGAGCACTTCGTCTCCCAAGATGATCGATCCGTCCACCATGCCGAATTCGAACTTGGTGTCGGCGATGATGATCCCGCGGCTTTCAGCATGCTGCGATGCGCGATCGAACACGGCCAGCGTAAGGTCGCGCAGAGCCTCGGCGTCTTTTTCGCCCAGCTGCTGGGCCATGCGCTCGAAGCTGATGTTCTCGTCATGGTCGCCGATTTCGGCTTTGGTCGACGGCGTGAAGATGGCGTGGGGAAGACGACTGGCGTTGACCAGGCCCTCGGGCAGCTGGATGCCGCACACCGTACCCGTGCGTTGATAGTCTTTCAAGCCGCTGCCGGTACGGTAGCCGCGCACGATGCATTCGATGGGGAACATGCGGGCCTTCTTCACCAGCATGAAACGCCCCTCCAGGTATTCGCCGTACGGCTTGAACTGCTCGGGCAGATCGGCAACGTCGGCGCTGATCAGGTGATTGTCGACCACGTCGGAAAGCAGATCGAACCAAAAACACGACAGCTTGGTAAGCACGCGCCCCTTGTCGGGGATTTCGTCATCCAGGATGTAGTCGAACGCAGAAATGCGGTCGGTGGCCACCAGCAGCAGTTCATCGCCCAAATCGTACAAGTCGCGTACTTTGCCCTGGGAATCAGGGCGGATATCCAATTGCTTCATCTGCTAATCCTTTTCTTCGCCGAATGCGTCGAGGTCGCCGTCGGCGGCCATGCGGCGCTGCTTTGCCTGGGCCTGCTTGCGCAATTTTACTCGTTCTTCGTTGTACAAGGGGACGTATATGGTGAACGTGGAGCCTACGCCCGGCTTGCCTTCGACCCTGACCCAGCCTCCGTGCTGATCGACGATTTCTTTCACCACGGCCAAGCCCACGCCCAGACCGCCGCTTTCGCGCGTACGACCGGCATCGGCACGCCAGAAACGGCTGAACACCATCTTGGCTTCTTCTTTGGAAAGCCCGATGCCCGTATCGGCCACGCTGATCGACGCCATGAGGTCGCCCTTGGCCACCGTTACGGTGATGCCTCCCGAAGGCGTGTAGCGCACGGCGTTGGAAATGAGATTGGCCGTGGCCTGGCGCAGCATGTCGGGGTCGCCGTATACGAAGGTGTCCTTGTCGGCATTGAACGTGAGGGTGAGCCCGGCATCGGCCACGAAAGCTTCGTGCGTGGAAATGAGCCCGCTGATGAGTTCGCCCAGGTCTACCAGCTGCTCATCCATGGGCTGCGAGCGATTTTCCAAACGAGCCAGCTTGAGCAGGGCATCCACCAGGCGGCTGAGGCGCTGAACTTCGGAATTGACCGTTTCGAGGCGTTCTTCATTGGGCTCGAACACGCCATCCACCATGGCTTCGACCGTGGACTGGATGGCCATGAGCGGCGTGCGCAATTCGTGCGCCACGTCGGTGGTAAGGCGGCGTTCCAGCTTGCGGTCGCGCTCGATGGAATCGGCCATGCCGTCGAAGGTGGTTCCCAACCGGGCGATCTCGTCGTCGCCGGAAAGACCCGTTCGAGCGGTCATGTCTCCGTCACCGATGGCTTGCGCGGCTTTGGAAATGCGGTTGATGGGACGCACCAAGCTGCGGGCGAACAGGAAGCCCAGCGCCAGGGCCAGCAGAATGGCCACCACGCTGGCGATAACGATGCCGTTGTAGGAATTATTTCGGAACTCCTGGTCGGTTTGGGTGAGCAAGGTGTCGCTGCCGTACACCCAGACGCGCACCGTTCCCACGGTTTCGCCGTCCACCACGATCTTGGAGGATGCCGAGCTGTTCTGGTTGGTTGGCGCCAGCGATTGCTGGACGCTGCTGTCGGTGCTGCGCGAGTCGTCATAGATGACGTTGCCGCGCGAGTCGAGTACCTGCACGCCCATGCCGCTGTTGAGCTCGCTGGCGTTTTTGGCCGGTTGAAGCGCCCCGCTGTACCAGTCGTCGTTGCTGGATTCGTATTTTGTGGCGATGGCCGAAGACGTGGAATCGCAGATGCGCTGCATGTTCTCACGCGTGTAGGTTTGAAAATACTGTTCCCATATGAAGGAGAGCACTCCGAAGGCCACCATGGCCGTCATGGCCGCCACCAAGGCGAATGCGATGGTGACGCGCGTGGTATAGGTCATCTGCGACCAGATGTGGCGGCCGAACTTGCGCCGGCCGCCCTCTTCTTTCTTGCTTTCCTTCGATTCGGTCTTCTTCTCGGTAAGCACCGCGTCGATTCCGTCCCTTTAGATGTGCGGTTATTGCTGAGGCGTCTTGGTAGGATCCTCGAAGCGATAGCCCACGCCGTGGACGGTGTGGAGCCACTTGGGATGACGCGGATTGTCGCCGATCTTGGCGCGAAGGTTCTTGACGTGGCTGTCGATGGTGCGCTCGTAGCCTTCGAAATCGTAGCCAAGCACCTTTTCTACCAGTTCCATGCGCGAATACACGCGACCCGGATAGCGGGAAAGCGTGGTGAGCAGCTTGAATTCGCTGGCGGTGAGGTCGACTTCCTTGTCGTTGACCATGACCTTATGGCCGGAAACATCGATGGTGAGCTCGCCGAACTCCAGCACTTCGCGCTGGGGCTCCACGTCGGAATGGACGCGGCGCAACAGGGCGCGCACGCGGGCAACCAGCTCGCGCGGGCTGAAGGGCTTTACCAAGTAGTCGTCGGCGCCGAGCTCCAAGCCGATGATGCGGTCTTCCACTTCGCCCTTTGCCGTCAGCATGATGATGGGCACGTCGGAATTGTCGCGGATGGCGCGGCAGACGCGCTCGCCCGGCACGCGGGGCAGCATGAGGTCGAGGACCACCAGGTCGAAATGGTGCTTGCTGAACTCTTCGAGGGCTTCTTGGCCGTCTCCCACGGCGGTAACCCAGTAGTTCTCGCGTTCAAGATATGCCGCCACTGCGTCGCGGATGGCCTTCTCATCTTCAACCAGCAGAATACGGCGGGTTTCGTTATTGCTCATGGACATCTCCTAAAAAGCTTGGACGGGCCCGTGCAAAAACGCCCGGCGGCGCCTTTGGGCGGACCCGGTCGGTACGTTTGCGTTTATTGTAGCAATTGGCGTTGGTCGGCCGAAAATCCCCAGTCCAAATGACACAATAACGGCAGTAACCTACACCTGCTGCCGTACGTGCGGGCGCCTATTGCGGCGAACGCATGCCGGATTGGAAACAAGAGAAACCGTGTCGCAGTCCCGAAAGCCCCAAAATCGTCCCACCGCGCGACCCAGCGTGCGCAAAAGCGCTGCGCCCTCGAACCGCGGCGGCAAAACATCCTCGGGCATCCCCACCGTCAATTCCGTCGGCATCGGCGGAGGAACGCCCCGAGCGGCGGCACCTACCGCACGACCGAAGACGGGCGAGAAGAAGGAAAGCCCCACCGTCGCCAGCGTTCCCACGCGCAACGGCGAGATACTCATAACGCGCCGCCATCTGCTGTACGGCGTCGCCGGATTGGCCGCTGTGGGAGCCGCTGCCGGAATCGGAAGCGCCGTCAGTTCCATGCAGGCCGAAAAAGAAGCTACGGTCACCTATCTGGAAGTGCCCGAAAGCTCGGTGACCACGCTGTCCGACTTCGCCGAAGCGGACTATGCCACGCTGTTCTCGCAAACGGGAAGCTACGAGCTGCCCATGGGCACCTTGGTCTGGTCGAATGACGATTCCATCGGCGCCTGCCTGTTTCCCACCGAAACCGCTTCGCCCTTAACCACCGCCGGCGTCATCGATTTGACCAGCGGCGAAACCACCACATTGCTCGAAGCGGCCCGCGATATGGCCGACGGCTACGAGATCTACGATGTGCGCGCCAGCACGAAGGGTCTGGTGTGGACCGAGGCCAACATCCTTGAAAACCGCTGGAACGTGTATGCCGCCACGCTTTCGGGCGTGAGCGCCGGCAAACCCGTTTTAGGTACCGTGCGATTGCTTGACAAGGGAGAGCAAGACTGGGAAACGCCTACGCTCGCCGCTGTGGGCGATTCGGCGTTTTGGCAGGTGATGCCCACGACTTCGGTGGTATCGGCCTCCACCACGGCCACTCTTCCCCACGGCGCGTTGAAGCGGGCCACGTTTGCAGGCGGAGACGTGGAAGTCCTCTACGATGCAGCCGGCCGCATGGCAACTCCGCTTTACGCCGCCAGCAAGGGCGTGGTCATAACGCCGCACGCGCCCAGCACAACCACGTATTACCAGCTGACATACATCACGGAAAACGACGGGGAGGTTGCCGATTCGCTGACGCTTCCCAGCGGGATGACCCCGCTTGAAGCTGCCTGGGGGACGTCGGGTTTCAGCTTCTGCTTCGAGAGCATTTACAGTTACGGCGACGGCATAGCCAACTTGGGTACTTACACGCCCATCCGCGCCCATGACACCTTTTCATACGACGGCATCACCTGGTTCCGTTTTGCGCGCACGCCTTCCGCGGCTCCGTGCTGGTGCGGCAAGTATTTCATCATCAAGTCGACGCAGTCGCTGTGCGCCGTCGATATGGACAGCCGTACCTACTGCGTATTCGACGTGGACAGCGGCTGCACCACTTGGGGCGACTACTTGGTCTCATCCGGATCGGGCAGCACGGTTGCAGGCATCATGACCATCGACCAGACCACCAGCCAAGGAACCACCGAAAAGCTCAACCGCCTGCGCACCTGGGCCCCGCTGGCCTAAGCGCCCGCTTGCGCACCCTCCTGCAACAGCAGCGGCAAATTATCGGATTGCTCAAAAAGGCCGCCATTCTACGACTTTTCGGCCAGCTTCGCTCATCTAATAATTCACGACCTGGGCTTATGCCGAATAGGGCGCAAAACGCTCCTTGAATTCCGTAGAATGGCGGCCTTTTTGAGCAATCCGGTTGGCAGAATCTATCTGCATCTGTCAAAGTCTTCCCGTTTTACCGGCGCAGTCTTTCCGCTCGTAAACAAAGACCGTAGCCCGCGCTTTCTCGTGGTAGCTTCCTCTCATGATTGCATTGAGCCACAGATCAGCAGCAGATTTTTGGCGTTGCGCGGCAAGCGGAACCGCACGTCCTTGCACTTGGGCGCCGCGAGCGCTTGCGGTGGCGTCGTCAGATGGGCATGCGGTGCGGGCCGATCTTCCCGTCGAGTTGTCTTCTCTCGTCAAGCCAATCGATGTTCTGGTGGCCAACAAATCCGATATCCGTCGGTCTGCCTTTGCCGTAGGACGATTGTGGGGCGCCGCCGTACCCCACAAAGCCCTCTATGGCGTCAGCGATCGCTGTTTGGTGAGCTCACCTGAATTCACCTTTTTGCAGATGGCGCAGCAACTTGATGTTCTCGGATTGGTTCAGTTCGGCTTTGAGCTTTGCGGCAGCTACGCATTGGATCAGGATGCCGAATCAGGATTCGTTGCGCGTTCTCCAATTACGGACGTGGAATCGCTCCGAGCTTTTGCGCGCCTTTTCCCCGGGCGCCTCGGATCAGCTGCGGCACTTCGCGCGTGCCGGTTCATTCTAGATGGGTCGGCCTCGCCGATGGAGACGATCCTTGCGATGTTGCTGTGCCTTCCCCTTGCCAAAGGCGGATACGGCATCGCTTCTCCGCAGCTCAACCACGTCATCAGCATCAACCGCAGCGCTTGCCGCGTCGCTCACCAAGCGCATCTGGTGTGCGATTGCTATTGGCCCGATTCGAAAGTGGCGGTTGAATACGATAGCGATGCATTCCATACGGGCGCTGAGAAGATTTACGCTGATTCGAAACGGCGTATGACATTGGGTTATTTGGGTATAGAGGTGATCACGGTAACGCGCAAGCAGGTAATGCTGGCTGCGGAATTGGAAAGGACGGCTCGTGCTTTGGCCAAAGCTACGGGGAAGCGCATCCAGCGAGGCGAATTCGAAATGACCGCTTCTCGGATCGAGCTCCGCAAGCGCCTTCTTGCTCGAACCGATAGCGCGCCTCGAACGGTCTCTGGTTTGCGCGACTGGCCCATAGGGGAAGAACCCCGATAAACGTTGCGCGCCTGCCGCAGTTTCGTTGCCCCGCGCGAGCCGCTTGTTGGACCGCGCGCTTCGGCAACCATCGAGCGCGCATGTTCGTCGCTGCGTTGCGTAGGCAACGTGGCCGAATGCACCCGGGAAACGCTGTAGGCGCCTGAACCCTTTATCCTGCGCGCCCGTTTGAACACCGCTGTGCCGCAGCGGGAAATCGGATTGCTCAAAAAGGCCACCATTCTACGGAATCTGAGGAGCGTTTTGCTTCTAATTCGGCATAACCCCAGGTCGTGAATTGTTAGACGAGCAAAGCTGGCCGAAAAGTCGTAGAATGGCGGCCTTTTTGAGCAATCCGTCCGAGCCCGTCCGGCAATGGAGTATCGAGCAATGTGGCGCGGGCGCGCTATGATGGCCGAAAGGGGGTCTGCCATGGAACCGACCGATTTGCCCGAACCTGCCGCAAGCGCAGGGCAAGGCGACAGGCTTGAATACCTGATTGCGCGACTGCGGGATGAGCGGCCCGAACTGGCCGGTCTGCAGACGCCCGTCAGTGTGCCGGAGCGCTTCGAACTGTTCCGATCGCTGGTGAACGTGCGCCAGCCGATTCCGGCGGATGCGGCATTCTTGCGCACGCAAGATTCGCTGCTGCAGCAAGTGATCGCCGAAGCGGGCATCACGGAAGCCGACGACCTGCCCACCTGCGAGCGCGACGGGCGATTGGCGCTGTGGCAGGGCGACATCACCACGCTGCGCGTCGATGCCATAGTGAATGCCACCAATTCGGCGTTGCTGGGATGCTTCATTCCCGGGCATCACTGCATCGACAACGCCATCCACACGTTTGCGGGGGTGCAGTTGCGCGCCGAATGCGACCGCATCGTGCGCCAACGCGGCCATGCGGAACCGACCGGCGATGCCACCATCACGCCGGCGTTCAACCTTCCGGCCGACTACGTCATCCATACCGTAGGGCCCATCGTGGAAGACAAACCCGATGCCCGTCAGGCCCTGCAGCTTGAAAGCTGCTATCGGTCGTGCCTGGACGAAGCCGCCCGCGCAGAGTGCGCCAGCGTGGCGTTCTGCTGTATTTCGACCGGCGAGTTCCGTTTCCCCCGAAAGCCCGCAGCCAAACTGGCCGTACGAACCGTGCGTCGCTGGCTCGATGCCAGCCCCGAGGCCGGCGTAAAACGTGTGGTGTTCGATGTGCTCTTAGACGAAGATGCCCAAGCCTATCAAGAAGAGATGGCTGCCCTCTAGCCCAGCGCAACGCAGCGAGCATGCCGCAGGCGCCTTGGGGCGAGTGCAGGGGCGGTGATGGGCGGAGGGAGCCGCCTTCGGCGCGGCGACC
>JAXGTO010000032.1:0-21407 GCA_040774885.1 Eggerthellaceae bacterium
GGCTTGTCGATCTTGTTGACGGCGACCACGATGGGGACATCCGCCGCCTTGGCGTGGTTGATGGCCTCGATGGTCTGCGGCATGACGCCGTCATCGGCGGCAACGACCAGCACGATAACGTCGGTCACCTGGGCTCCACGCGCGCGCATGGCGGTAAATGCCTCATGACCCGGGGTATCGATGAACGTAATGCGACGTCCGTTGATATCGACGACCGAAGCGCCGATATGCTGGGTGATTCCACCGGCTTCGCTCATGGCAACGCCCGTGGAACGAATGGCATCGAGCAAGCTGGTCTTGCCGTGATCGACATGGCCCATGACGGTGACGACGGGAGGACGCGGCTTGAGGTCGGCTTCGGAGTCGTTGTAGACGACGGCGTACTCTTCTTCAGGAGAGACCACGCGGACCTTGCGGCCCAGGTCATCAGCGATCAGCTCTACCAGGTCATCGCTCATGGACTGGGTGACCGTGAGCACTTGGCCCAGCATGAACAGACGTTTGATCACGTCGGCTGAAGCCACGTTGAGCAGCTCGGAGAATTTGCCCACGGTAACGCCCTGGGGAATCTCAACCACGGAATCATCGAGGACCAAAGAGGGGTCAAGGCCCTTTTCGATAGCCTCGATTTCGGCCTTCTCGCGTGCTTCGGCCTCGCGCTTTTCCTTGCGCTTCTTACGACGGCCTTCGCCATCGTGGCTGGCTGCCTCTACGGCAGCACGAGCCTCGGCCAAAATCTTGTCGCGCTGCAGTTTTTCTGCTTGCTGCGCCATCTGGGCATAACGATCGGAACCGCCCTTGCCTTCATTTTCAAGTTCGGGCACATCGGGCTCGAAATTGTGGCCATGGGCCTTCTTCTTTGAAGACCCTTCGTGCTTGGCGGGCGCAGAAGTGGATTTGGACTTCTGCATACGCTGCTTTTCGCTCTCGATCTGCGAAAGAAGCGAATCGAAAGCCGACCCGCCGGCAGCTTCGGCCTTCTTGGGCTCATCGGACTCGCTGGCAGCAGCGGGCTCCGGAGCGGCTTTGGAAACCTTCTTGGATGCCAAGCGGTCTTCAACGGCACGCTTCTTGGCAACATCGCGGGCAGCTGCTTCGGCACGTGCCTGAGCGCGCTTCTGAGCAGCTTCTTGAGCCACACGTTCCTTTTCGCTCGCTATCTGGTTCTCAAGACTCTGGAACGGCGAGGGAGCCGAAGGCTTCGCCTGTTCAGCAGCTTTGGCCTCTTCAGCCGAAGACTCTGCGCCGGCAAAGGCATCGTCTTCGTCATGGTCGGCGCGACGTTGTGCGCGTTCGGATTCGCGCAGAGCTCGTTCATGCTCTACGGCCGCACGCCGCTCAGCTTCTTCTTCAGCCTTCTTGGCATCAGCCGCGGCTTTTTCCTCGGCGAGCTTCTTGGCCTCGGTGTCATCGAGCACGCCGGCGCGCTCTTTGATCTCGGGCTCGAGATTCTTCCTGATCTTGTCGACATAGGCGTCGTTCAAGATGCTCGCATGGCTTTTGGCGGGAATCTTCATATCCGCAAGCCGATCAAGCAGCTCCTTGCTGCTCATATCGAACTCTTTCGCCAACTCATGTACTCGCATGCCGGCCATTCCTACTCCTTATCCTTAACGTCGATCGCAGCAATCGAAGCCGCGATGCGTTCGCAATCATCTTGGGTGACTTCCACCCTCAGTGCCCGTGCCAAGCGCCCTCTGGCACCTGGTCGTTTGAAACATTCGAGAGAGCAAACGTAAGCTCCCCGCCCTGCCGCTTTGCCGGTGGGATCGAAACCAACGCTCCCCTGCTCGGTGCGCACGATGCGCAGCAGCTCGCCTTTCGAAGCAGCTCGACCGCATACGATGCAAGTACGCTGCCGTTTGGCGGCGCCGCCCATCGATCCGGTATCGCTGTTCCGGGGCATATCAGCCGAACCGCCTATTCGTCCTCGGAGGCATGGACGCCGCAGAACCGGCTTCCCGGACGGGCATGGTTGCGGCAGCGTACGCCGTCTTCTCCGATATGGGCGCATAGGCCGTCTTCCGAACCAGCAGAATTCTCTTCATCGATCAGAGCATTCTCGCTGGGAAGCGCTTCGCTGGTGAACGACGCGCTCTTGATGTCGATATGCCACCCGGTAAGGCGGGCGGCCAAGCGTGCGTTCTGACCTTCCTTGCCGATAGCGAGCGAAAGCTGGTCTTCAGGAACAAGCACGGTAGCGTAGTGGTTGTCTTCGTCGATGTCCACGCGATTGACCTTGGCAGGTGAAAGCGCGTTTTTGACATAGGTGGCCGAATCATCGGACCACTGGATGACGTCGACGCGCTCGTTGCGCAGCTCTTCGACCACCATGCGCACACGGCTGCCCTTGGGGCCGACGCAAGCGCCCACCGGGTCCAAGTTGGCTTCTCGGGAAAACACGGCGACCTTGGAACGCGCACCCGGCTCGCGAGCGATGGACTTGATCTCGACGATGCCGTCATAGATTTCAGGCACTTCGATCTCGAACAGTCGACGGATGAGATCGGGGTGCGTGCGGGAAACGATGATGGAAGGACGAGCTTGCTCGCCGCGCATCTTGGGCTCATCGGAATTGGGATTGCGCACATCGATGATGAGCGTCTTCAAACGCTGATTGTGACGATAGCGCTCGTTGGAAGGACGCTCGTTGCGCTCGCCCGGATTGCGCTTGACGTCGTAGTGCGGAAGCTCGGCCTCGACGCCATCGCGAATCTTGATGATGGTGAAATCAGGCGTGCCCTGCAGCACCGTGCCGGTGACCAAATCGCCGATGCGCTTGCTGAATTCCTCATAGATGCTCTGACGGCCGGCTTCGCGGACGATGGAGGAAATGACGCTCTTGGCATTTTGGGCGGCAATGCGACTCACGTCGTCAGGGGTGACGTCGCGCTCTTCGAATTCAGCGTATTCGCCGGTTTCCTCGTCGGGTTCTCCAACGGGTACGAGCTCGTAGACGTAGATCTTGCCGGTGGCGCGATCGATGGTGACGCGGGCATCCCATTCCAGATCGAGGATACGCTGGTAGCTGGACGCCAAACTGGCCTCCAGACGCTCAATGAGATAGAACTCATCGATCTTGCGCTCGTGCGCCAGCGCCTGCAGCGCTTCGATCAACGCAGAACTGGCCATGTGGCAGAATCCTTCCTAACGACTGAAATCGACGGTGCCCACCACGTGGGCGCGTTTAATGGTATCGAGCGGGATGGCGACATGGTCGCCATCGACGAGAATGCGGACTTGACCGTCCTGGCAACCTTCGAGCACGCCGGAGAAACGAGATCGGCCGTCAATCGGTTGGCTGCAGGATATCTGCACCTTTTCGCCGGCGAAACGTTCGAAATGCTCGGCTGTGCGCAACGGACGATCGATTCCCGGAGAGCTGACTTCCAAGGAATACGCTCCCGGAAAGGGATCGAGGTCATCCATGATCGCATTGATCCACGCCTGGGAACTTGAAAGCTCGTCAAAGCCCACGCCGCCTTCGGCATCGATGTAAACGCGAATGGTCGGAGCCTTCTTGGCACCCACCACCTCGACGGTCACGATTTCGATCTTCTCTTGGGCAGCGCGGGGCTCGAGCGCATCGAGCAACTGCCGTTCTTTCCTGCTGAGCACGTTCAAGACCTCCTTTTCTGCCGTACAATAAAAGAAAGCGGGACAAGCCCACTTTCCTCATAGATGATCGAAAGTTGTATGCCGCCTGCTTCGGCAGCCAAAGCAATGTAACACATCAGTGGCTGGTTTGGCTAGTGCTGAAGCGCACGAGGCCATCAACAGCACACCTTTATCATTCAAAAAGACACAGAGGGGCCACCGGAGTTAACCGGCGGCCCCTCCAACCAATCGAATCTGACTACTTCGCCGGATAGAATCCAGAGGGAGTCTCGTTCATGTTGATCATGATGTTCTTGGTCTGGCAGTAATGCTCCAGCATGATCTTGTGGGTCTCGCGGCCGATACCGGATTCTTTGTATCCACCGAAGGGAGCGCCGCTGGGAATCTGGTTGTACGTGTTTACCCACATGCGCCCGGTACGGACCCCGCGCGAAACACGCAGAGCGGTATTGATGTCGCGCGTCCATACGGCACCGCCCAAGCCGTAAACCGAATCGTTGGCCAAGGCGATAACCTCTTCTTCGGTCTTGAATTTCTGAACGACGGCGACCGGCCCGAAGATCTCTTCTTGGGCAACACGGCACTTGTTGTTGGGGATCTCGATGAGCGTCGGCTTGAGGAATGCTCCCTTTGCCAAATCGCCTTCGGTATTGCGTTCGCCACCGCACAAGATCTTGCCGCCTTCCTGCTTGGCGATCTCGACGTAGTCGAGGATCTTGTTCATCTGGCGCTCATCGATCTGGGCACCCATCTGGGTATCATCTTCCCACGGCATGCCGACGGTCACCTTGTTGAAGGCATCCACCAACTGAGGGATGAGCGTATCGTAGACGCCTTCCTGGATGAAGATACGGCTGCCAGCGCAGCAGACCTGGCCCTGGTTGAACAGGATGCCCAACTGCACGCCATCGATGACCATATCGGTTTTGGCGTCATCGAAGATGATGTTTGCGGACTTGCCGCCCAGCTCCAGCGTCGCGGGAATGAGGCGCTCGGCCGCTGCGCGCGCAACATCGCGGCCAACCTCGGTTGAACCGGTGAAGGCGAGCTTCGCGAACTTGGGATTGTCCAGCATGTATTGGCCGGCCTTGCTGCCTCGACCGGTAACCACGTTGAACACGCCGGCGGGAATGATGTCTTCGGTGATGCGCGCCAGCTCCAACACAGACAGGCTGGTGGTGGAAGAAGGCTTGAACACGGTGCAGTCGCCGGCGGCAAGCACCGGGGCCAGCTTCCAAGCGGCCATGAGCAGCGGGAAGTTCCACGGCACGATCTGCCCGACGACGCCGATGGGCTCATGCAGAACCACGGTCATCATGTTGCCCGGCAAGATATCGGCTTCGCCCGTATCGGCAAGCAGGCAGCCGGCGAAGTAACGGAAATGGTCGACAGTGAGCGCGACGTCGATAGCGCGCGTCTCGCGAATGGGCTTGCCGTTGTCTAGAGCCTCGATCATCGCGAGCTTCTCGGCATTGGCTTCGACAGCGTCGGCTACTTTGTTGAGGATGATGGCGCGGGAAGCCTTGTCCATGGCGCCCCAGGTTTCAAAAGCCTTCCAAGCAGCATCGGCGGCCTTGTCGATGTCGGCTTTGCCGGCATCTTGGATGGTCGACAGTTTCTCCCCGTTTGCCGGGCAAAATACGTCGAGAGTCGCCCCTTCGGACGAATCGACCCATTTCCCATCGATGTAGAGCTGATAGGAATCTTGAGCAGGATTGTTCATGATGAACCGCCTTTCCTTTCCATACCGTCTCATAGCTTGGAGCCGTTTCACATCGGCATCGATGCCTTCGTTTGGCATCATCAGGACAAATGTAGCAAAGCGGGAATTAAATGTTGGACTTCGGTAGCATTTATCCGATTAGCGGGTCGACTAGGCGGCGCAATGGGAGTGGAAAAACAATTTTGAATGGATTGGGGCCAAGAGGGTGCGCAAGGCAAATACATCTTTCAACGGTAGCCGTACTACACTGATTCGGTGAGAGAACGGGCGCACGCATTTCGTCGGGAGACTTCGAAAAGGCACCTATGATCGACAACCTTAAAATCAATGCCGAACGCAAAAAGATGTATTACGAGCGCGGCTACTGGACCTCCCGCACGCTGACGGATGCCTGGGATGAACGGGTGGCCCGCAGCGGCGATCGCCCATACGTAAAAGACTCCTATGTCGATTACGCCACCTACTCAGAGATAGACGACAGGGCTTCCCGCTTGGCGACATGGCTGCACAATCAAGGCGTTTCAAACGGAGACGTCGTTTCTTTCCAGATTCCCAAATGGATCGAATTCTGCGTCGTCTACGTCGCCTGCCTCAAAGTCGGCGCCGTGATGCATCCTATTGCGGTCAATTTCAACGAAAAGGACCTCGAGGCCAACCTCAACAAAGTAGGATCGAGCATATACATCGGTCCAACACGCTATCACGCCAAAGATTACGAACGCCAATTCCACGCCATTGGAAAGCTTCCGGCCGAATTCAAGGCGGCATTGTTCATCGACAAAGATGCGCCGGCCACCATCGAAGGCGATGCTTCATATTACGAGACCATCGCTTCAAGCAGGCCGTTTTGCCAACCTTCGCCATCCAAATCCGATGAAGCGGCGTGCATTCTTACCACATCTGGATCGACCGGCGCTCCCAAGTCGGCGCTTTTCACCCACAACAACATCCTGTTTTCCGAGACCGCCTACCTTTCGGTCCTTGATCTGACCGAGGATGATGTGATGTGGATGCCTTCCCCGCTCAACCATGCCACCGGCTTCTTCCATGGGTTGATAGCCGTCATGCTGTTGGGCGGACGGACCGTACTGCAACAACATTACAGCCCCGAAAACGCCGTTGAGTTGCTGAATGCCGAAGGCTGCACGTGGTCGCATGGCGCCACGCCGTTCATCTACGACATGCTGCATTACCTTGACGAAACGTGCACGGACTTGAATACCATGCGCCTCTATCTGTGCGGTGGAGCACCCGTGCCCCCCTCGCTCATAGAGCAGGCTCATCGCTATGGGATCTTGCTGTGCGAATCATACGGGTCCACCGAAAGCTGCCCCCACGTGTATGTGCCGCCCGAGAAATGCCTGGAATGGGACGGCCGCTGGTCGGGTATCGCATATGACGGCATCGAGGTGAAGGTAGTCGACGCCAACCGCCAAGAAGTGGAGCGCGGGACGCAGGGAGAAGAAGCATCACGCGGGCCGCATCAATTTGTCGGATATCTAGGCGACCCGGAACGCACCGATAAGGCCTTGGACGACGAAGGCTGGTTTTACAGCGGCGATCTTTGCACCGAAGATTCCGAAGGACGGATCCGCATCAACGGCCGCATCAAGGAAATCATCATCCGCGGCGGTGAAAACCTGTCGGCAAACGAGATCGATGCCAATTTGAACCGCTGCCCGGGAATTGGAGACCATGCCACCATCGGCATGCCCGATGAGCGCATGGGCGAGCGCATCTGCACCTTTGCCGTGGCAAAAGAAGGCCGCCCTTCGCTTGAAGACATCACGGCTTATCTGGAAAGCCAAAACGTTCCCAAGAGACTATGGCCTGAGCGAATAGAGTTTATCGATCGCATTCCGCATACGGCCACCGGCAAGGTTCAGCGCTTCAAGCTCGCCGAAGAGTTGACCCGTCGCATGAATTCGGAAGCGAAGGTTCGGTAATGGTCGAGTTCAGCGTCACGCGTACGCATGCCACATGGAAGCCGCGCATCACCGAAGAGGATGTTCCGCTGTTCGTCTGCAGTGAATGCGGCTCTATATATGCAGGGATCACCGGGCCGCAATCGGCAACCTATTCCGGATCGGGCCGTTCGCTGGTCGCCGAACCGCCGTTCTTGGGAATGGCCGCGCCCAGCTGCTGCGGCAAATCGATGGAAGAAGTCGCTTATATAGATAGCGACGATCTTCCCAAAGGTGTCGAGATCGATTATCGCTTCGAAGGTGGATTCAACAACAACTGCTTGAAGGTGTTCTGGGATATCGACGATGACGAGCGGTCATTGGAATGGGTCTTGCTCAAAACCTTCACCGGCACGCAATTGAAATACGCGCTTCCCGGCAAACGCTCCCCGTTGCTGTTCGCTTTCGCCGACGAAGATGCCTTCTGCTATTGCGATAAGAACCCCTGCGTGGAATGCACGTTCCGCTGCAAAAAGGGCATGGTCGCTTATGCGGCGATCCGCAACCTCGGCGTGGTGCGCATGCCCCTCGAACGCATGGAGACCCCTCAGCCGGCTTGATCGCACGACGCTTTGGACTCCCGGCATTCCATCCATTCCCTTTTGTTATAGAAATCGCGGTAAACGGCTTTTTGCATCAATTGGAAATCAGGAACGCGGGGTCGCACAATGAATTCAAGAGCTAAAGGGCTCGAGAGAATCGCGCATCCAGAGGAGGATACATGAATCCAAACGCGAAAATCACCGATGAGCAGTTCGAGGCTTACCTGAAGCAAATCCGCGAGCTGGCCGAAGGCCCGTTCGACGAAATGCAGAAGGAAATCGAAGTCACGAACACCTTCCCCGAAGAGTTCTATGAACTCTCCAAGAAAAACGACCTGTACCGTTACTACCTTCCCTCTCAGTACGGCGGATGGGACCTCAGCGAACTCGAGATCCTGCGTGTCCAGGAAGAATTCTCTCGCGGCCCTGGCGGCATGCGCATGCACCTGCATCATGCAGCCGACCTCAACTGGCGCATTCTGGACGACTACGGCCAGAAGGAACTCAAGGATCAGTTGATGGACAAGTTCCAGGACAAGACTGTCTACATCAACTTCGCCCTGACCGAGCAGACCGGCGGCACCGGCGCTGACATCCACACCACCGCCGAAAAGCAGGCCGACGGCTCCTACATCCTCAATGGTGAAAAATGGCTCATCAGCCACACCGACTGCTCCGACTACACCTACGTGGTCGCCGTCACCGATGACACCAAGGAAAAGGACGACCGCCTGTCCGCCTTCGTCGTCCCCAACGACGCTCCCGGCTTTGAAATCGTGCCGATGCCCCACATGATGGGCTGCCGCGGCGCTGGCCATGCCGGCCTGAAATTCACCAACCTCAAGCTCGACCCGAAGTACTTGCTGGGCGAAGAGGGCCAGGGCATGGAAATCGCCATCCACAGCCTCTCCGTTTCCCGTACGCACATCGCCTGCTCCAACCTGGGCATGGCGCAGCGCATGCTGGAGATTTCGCTCAAGCGCGCCAATGACCGCATCACCTTCGGCAAGCCCATCGCTTCCCGCCAGATGATCAAGCAGAAGATCGCCGAAATGCAGAAGATGATCCACGTGCTGCGCACGGCTATCTACGACTTCGCCCGCGACTACGACATCGACCCGAACAACGAGTACGTGACCGAGAAGGCCGCTATCTGCAAGCTGTTCTCCATCGACACGGTCAAGCTGGTGTCCGACGAGATGCTCGAGATCTTCGGTGGCGACGGCTACTTCGAGGATTGCCCCTACGGCCCCACCGAGCGTCTGTACCGCGACTGCCGCGCCATGTGGCTCGAAGAAGGCGCCCCCTGCGTGCAGCGCATCACCATCGCCCGCCAGTGCCAGAACTTCGGCGGCAAGGTGAAGTACAACTTCTAATTCCATGACTTCGGAATCACAGAAGACCATGCGTTAGGACGAAGGGCTGGCAGCATCTCTGTCGGCCCTTCGTGCATGCACCGCCTTCGTGCCGATCGATAACAACAGGAGGAACAATGGCAAAACCACTCGAGGGAATCAAGGTTATCGACCTGACCACGTTTTTGGCCACCCCCACCACCGGCCGCGTGCTCGGTGAATGGGGTGCCGATGTGATCAAGGTCGAAGCCGCCAAAGGCGATCCCGGCCGCGTCAACCAGGCCGTCGTGTTCGGCATGACCGCCGACGATGACGAGAATCTCGGCTTCGACATGGCCAATATGCACAAACGATTCATCAGCCTCAATCTCAAGTCCGATACCGGCATCGAAGTGATGAACAAGTTGCTGGCCGACGCCGACATCTTCATCACCAACATGCGCGCGAAGTCGTTGGTCAAAATGGGCCTCGACTGGGACAGCCTGCACGCCAAGTATCCCCGCCTGATCATGGGACATGGCCTGGGTTACGGCAAAGTGGGCGCCGAGAAGGACAACGCCGGCTTCGATGTGACCTGCTACATGGGCCGCGGCGGCGTGTTCGGCACCACGGTCAACAAGGGCGACGCCCCCATGATTCCAACCAATGGTTACGGCGACTTCCAATGCTCGATGTTCCTTGCCGCCGGTTTGTTGGCCGCTGTGGTGGGACGCGAAAAGACCGGCCAAGGCGACTACGTCACCTGTGCGCTGGAGCATGCCGCCATCTATGCTCTGTCCACCGGCATGGTGTCTGCTCAATATGGCAACCAATACCCCAAGAGCCGCCGCGAAGTAAACAACCCCCTCAACAACGTCTTCCATTCAAAGGACGACAAATGGGTGGTTCTCTGCCTGCCCGAATATGATCGCGATTGGCCGCGCGTCATGCACCTCATCGGCCGAGAAGACCTGGCAGAGCATCCCGACTATTCGGTATGCCAGACCGTCAACGACAAGAACCTCTCCGGTGAAGTGGTCGACATCCTCGATGAAGGATTCGCCAAGTTCAACCGCGACGAGCTGCTCAAGATGTTCGGAGAAAACGACATGCCGTGCGAGCCTGCCCAAACGCCGCTCGACGTCTACGAAGATCAAAACGCGCTCGACAACGAATACATCAAACAGGTGCCCTACCCCAAGGGCGGCCGCTGGTGTCCCACGGTGCCCGTGCAATTCGAGGTCGAGCAGACCGAAGAACTCAAGCCGACCGACAAGCTGGGAACCTCGACAGCAGACGTAATGGCCGAGCTCGGTTACGACAAAGCCGCCATCGATGCCGCGATGAACGATGGCTCCGTCAGCGGTCCCATCGACCTGGCAACGCTGCAAGGGAAATAGGCATATTTTCCAATGGCGAAACGTCTTGCATCGAACAAGGAAAGGCCCGCCGCTATGCGGCGGGCCTTTGCGTTTGCGCCATACGGTTCGACGGTTGCGGTTGCAGGGCCGATCGCATCAACGCGCAGACGGCATGAGGTTGGCATCGGGCACGAAGCCTTCCGCAAAAGCAACGAACTCCCCCACAAGAGGCGTTTGAAAACCACGTTTGGACACCATGAACAAATCGTGAAAATCATCCCCCGCCTCATCTATGGGAATGAATACCACATTGTGAACGGAAAGCAAAGATTGCGTGAGGATGCACAAAGCGACCGTGTCCTTTTCGCCAGACAAGAGCATTCCCATGGAAACCTCGTCTTGGTATTCGTGCACCACGCCGTTCAGGGAACCATCCATAGCCAAAAGAGCAGCCACTTCGGCGCCGATAGCCATATCGCGCCGGTACGAAACGACTTTCTTTCCTTTGAGGTCTTTAAGGGAAACGGACTTTCTCTCAGCCAGATCGCTGTCAACCGACACGCAAGCAACAAGCTGCTGAGACAAAGCTTTGATGCACTGCAAACCGGTCGCATCATCGGGGCGCGCCGTGAACACCACATCGTAGAGATCGCGCCTGAGGCCTTCGATGAGATTGGCGGTCACACCTTGGAACAGCTCGAATTTGACAGAGGGAGTCACTTGGTCTCTGAAACCATTGAGCAAAGCGGGGATGTAGTCGCCCATGAGCGTGAACAAGGCGCCGATCTTGATCTCGCCCGTAAGCTCGTCGGTGTACGCTTTAGCAACGGCGATTCCCTTGTCCAATTCAGAAAGAGCCGCAGAAACATATCCGTCGAATTCGCGGCCGTAACGGGTCAATTTGACGTTTCGACCGGATTTCTGAAACAAAGGGATACCGAGTTCGTGTTCGAGGGAATGAATGGCGTCGCTCAGCGCAGGTTGCGTGATGTAGAGCTCCTTGGCGGCCTTGGTATAATGTTCAAGTTCGGCCAACTTGTTGAAGTAGTACAGTTGCGACAGGTTCACCGAACTCCCTCCGATTGAATCGAACTTTTTCAGACTACCATTTTCGAATGGCCATGTGCGAAATATCACGCAAAAGGACAGGAGCAGACGATGACGGCACAGCAAGGAAATACAGAAGAAGACAAAGTTACAACCGCAGGGCTTCTGCAGATCGCTCGCGCATTTTGGCCGCAGATCCTTGCAGTGACGTTCACCGTGGTGGCCGTAGCGGTTTTGTTGGCAATGTTTCTATCAGAATAGGAAGCACTATGTGGTATTCGAACGTACTTGTGGCCTACGACGGGTCCAATTCATCGAAACAGGCGCTGAAGCTCGCGGCTGAGCTTTCCCAAGCGGCCCCGCAGGCGCACTTCACCTTCGTCTACATCGCGCGGCTCTCGTCTGATGCCGGCGCAAGCGGCGCCATTCTAGATGAGGCCGGGCGCGTGGTGCGAGAACTGGAAGCCTTCGCCCAGCAGCTTTCCGGACCGGCGCAAGCCAAGCTCTTGGAAGGATCATCGCCCGCTGATGTCATAGCGCGTGAGGGGCGCGAGCTGGGATGCGACCTCATCGTCATGGGCAGCCGCGGAAAAGGAGGCGTAAAGGGTTATTTGGGCAGCGTAAGCTATGCCGTGCTCAAGCAAGCGCGTTGTTGCGTGCTCATCGCCAAGGAAGAGGCCGTGCTTTGACCTCGAACCAAACGTTGTGGACGCGCGATTTCATTTTGGCGACCGTCCTCAATTTCTTTTTGATACTCAATCATTTCGTGCTCATGACCAGCACTACGCTTTTTGCCGTGCACAGTTTCGATGTGTCCTCGGCCGTAGGTGGATTCGCAGCGAGCATATTCATCATCGGCACGCTTATCGCCCGACTATGCTCGGGGCAGATCAGCAGGTTTTTCAGCCTGAAGAAGATCCTCATCGTCGGGCTCATATGCGCCACGTTTTGCTCGACGCTCTACTTCTTGGTAGGCGACCTGGCAAGCCTGATGACTTTGAGAATCATCCATGGCTTCTTTTACGGGTTGTGCTCCAACAGCATATCGACCATCGGAACCGCTCTGGTTCCCGATTCGCGCAAAGGCGAAGGCGTCGCCTACTTCATGTTGTCGAACACGCTCGGCGCGGCATTCGGCCCTTCGATCGGCATCGCGCTCTCTTCTTCGGGCGTTTATACCGGCGTATTCGTATGCGCCATCGTCGTCATCTCCATTTCGCTTCTTTGCTCTTTGCCGCTGCGCGTGCGTACGAACGGACTTCAGAACGGACCGGTTGTTGCCGAAACGGATCCTCTTTTTAAGCGCATCGTCAAAGGCGCCATCGAGCCTCGTGCTGTGGGTATCGCAGCAGTGGCCGGAATCATCTTCTTCGCCTATTCCAGCTTGCTTACCTACTTGAGCACCTTCGGGCAGGAAACGGGGCTGCAAGATGCCGTGAACGTTTTCTTCCTGGTATATGCGGGAGCCATGTTCATATCGCGTCCGTTTACCGGGAAGCTGTTCGACCGCCGTGGCGCACGCATCGTCATGATTCCGTCGTTTTTCCTGATGATGGCCGGCATGGTGATGCTCGGTACGGCCTCTTCAACGGCAAACGTGCTCATTGCGGCCGCTTTGCTGGGAATAGGCGTGGGCACCATCCAATCATGCGGACTCACCATAGCCGTCCAAAAGGCTCCTCTCGAAAGGCTCGGCGTGGCAAATGCAACCTTCTTCGCTGCACTCGACACAGGGGTCGGATTGGGTCCCGTCGTCTCGGGCGAACTGGTTTTGGCCTTTGGAACCTCCCAAATGTACGTTTCCATGGCGGCATTCGGAGCCCTCGCGCTTGCGTTGTATTTGGCAATATCGCGCCCTTCCAAGAACCATCGGGTATAATCGCATTCGTACCGCCGCTCAAGAAAATCGATGTTCTCTCCCATCGTCGCACAGCAGTGACAGCGGGAAGAATAAACGCATCCTGATTCGGATAGGGAGACCGGATGAATCTTTCCCAATTGCAATATTTCTGCAAATTGGCCGAGCTTCAGCACTACACCAAGGCGGCCGAACAGCTCTACATCACGCAGCCGACGCTTTCCAACTCCATCGCTCGTCTTGAAGACGAGCTTGGCGTTCCGTTGTTCGAACGCGAAGGACGCAATGTCCGTTTGACGAAATATGGCAGGGAATTCAACGGATACGCCAAAGAAGCGCTCGATGCCTTGGAAAAGGGAAAGGCTCTGGCTCAAGACGAAGCCGGGCAATACACTGGAAACGTCTCCATCGGAACCATCTATACCGTGCAGGATACCTATCTGCCCGCATTGGTAAGATCGTTTCGCAACGAATTCGGCCAAGGCCCTACCATCAATATGTATCAAGGCCTCACCATTCCGCTGATCGAAGGCCTTGAGCAAGATACCTACGATGTCGTTTTGACAGCTTACGTTCCCGACAAACCCAACCTGCAATTCGTTCCCGTGTTATCGCAGAGTCTTGCCATCATGGCCCATCGCGACCATCCGCTGGCGAAGAAAGACGAAGTGACCATCGCCGATCTGCACGGAGAACATCTGGTGACCTATCGCCCCAC
This sequence comes from Eggerthellaceae bacterium, assembly GCA_040774885.1. Classification (GTDB taxonomy): domain Bacteria; phylum Actinomycetota; class Coriobacteriia; order Coriobacteriales; family Eggerthellaceae; genus JAXGTO01. The sequence goes on from JAXGTO010000032.1 coordinate 14,166, forward strand.
AACGCCATTGGGGTCAGAGGTAAAGTTCTTGCTGGACGAAGAAAACGTCCGCCCCTCCGAGTTCTACGACGACGAGATCACCATCGCATCCATGGTAGATTCCAACCCCCGCTCCATCGGATTGGCGCTGGATACCCTCGGCTTCGCCGCCTTCAACGACCTTGCCACCATCCCCCTGGCGGACGTCCCCGATGATTTCCACCCGATTTACCTGGTTTTCAAAAAGGGAGCATACAAAAGCCCGGCGGTGGAGCACTTCATCGCCGTCGCGCGTGATTTCGTGTGGCCAGCCGAAGCAGACGAAGACGAATAAGCAACATTTTGCGCCTAACGGAACCCGCTTCGCTCGATAACGCAAGCATGATTTCCATCGCATAATATTTTTCAATGGTTGGCCCTTGTTCGCAAGGGCTAAATCAATTGGCCAGACCTTTGTGGCGCGCCTACCATGATTTATATGTTTGATATCCGTGGTGGCTGATGCTGTCGATCAGATGCGGCGAATGTCAAAACTGGGCATATTAGGGCATCAGAGGGATCGATACAAGGAGGAATGCAGTGAGCGCAGCGCAAAGAGCGAAGAAGTACATGTTCGCCATCGCTACCGTGTACATGTGCTATTTGACACACGGTATCCAGGCGATCATCTTCAGTCAAAATCAGGTCAACTTCTACACCCAGTGGGGCTTCACGGACGCCACCCTGGGCGCGGCCGCCGTGGCCACGGCCATCACCTGGACCGGTGTGGGCAAGTTCGTCAGCGTCTGGATCGGCGGTGAGATCTCCGACCGCATCGGTCGTAAGCTCATGGCCGTTTTGGGCGCCATCTTGTACGTCATCAGCTTCGTTATCATGCTGGTGACCACCGATGCCACCGTGGCATGCGTAGCCGGTTTCCTTTCCGGCGTTGCGACGTCCGGTTTCTGGGATGCGTCGCTGTACCCGGCAATCGCCGAGGCGAATCCGAAGTATTCTGGATCCACCACCATCGGCATCAAGGCCGTCATTTCCGTTTCCGGTATCATCTACCCGCTGTTCGCCGCTATCAACAGCGGTGACAACTGGCACATCAACATCTGGATTCCCATCGTTTTGTCCATCATCTGCGTCATTTTGGCCGCCATCACGCCGTTTGTCTACGACGATGAGAGAAAGCAGAAGGTGGCAGGAGGCGAAGACGCGTCGAAGGCGAAGAATGCCGCCGATGCCGAAATCCAGGCAGCCAAGGACAAGATGCTCCAGCAGCCTACCAAGCTGGTGAACTTCGTAACGCTGTTCTTCGGCTTCGTCATCATGTTCATCATGTACGGCGCACAGCAGTACTCCAAGCAGTTCGGCATGACCAACCTGGGTCTCGATGCCACTGCCGCAGCCGGTTTGACGTCCATCTACACCGCCGGTTCCATCATCGCCGTGCTCTTCTGGGCATGGATGATGGGCAAGCTGCGCTGGACTCCCATCAAGGTCATCTTGATCGACTCGATCATGGCAGCTTGCGGTTTGCTGGTAGTCATCCTGGCCCTTCCCTTCGGCTGGGGCGCAGGTGCGGTCTACGTGGGCATCGCCGTACTCGGCTTCTCTGCCGCCGGCGGCATGCTCCAGACCGGCGTCACGCTGCGCCAGCTGATCTGCCCGGGTCCTCGTGGACGCAACGTGGGCATGTACTACACGTTCATGGGCTTTGCTTCGGTCTTCCTTCCCTTCATCGTGGGCTCGATGACCACCGCCGTGGGCCAGGGCTCGGCCGTTTGGATCATGATGATCCTGCTGCTGGCTGCTTCGTGCCTGTCCATTGTGATGAGCCTGTACGTCATCTCGCAGTACAAGAAGCAGTTCGGTGTCTCCGCTATGGCGAAGATGGTAGACTAGCTTCCTGCAACCAACCACAAGCCCACACTATGCCTTGGAAAAAGGGGCGGCCGGTCGTTCCGGTCGTCCCTTTCCATTAGCACGACACGCAGAAAGGAGAGCCATGGAACCCCTTATCGTCAAAGGCATGGCAATCGGAGAAGGCATTCCCAAAACCATCGTTTCGGTGATGGATCAAGATGTGGCCGACGCCGTGAATACCATCGAAAAAGGCCGCTCCGCCGGCATTGATTGCTTTGAGTGGCGCGCTGATTTCAGCCCCAACCTCCATGATGCGGAACGAATGGTGCAAGACGGTCGCGATATCGCCGCCGCACTCCCCCACAATCCGCTGCTGTTCACATTTCGATCAACCAGCCAAGGCGGGCAATGCACTTTACCTGTTCGCGAATACATAGCGCTCAACCAGGCGCTCATCGAATCAGGTTGCATCGATTTGGTCGATATCGAATCATGGATCGGAGATGCCGCCGTGGCGGATCTGGTCGATTGCGCAAAGCGCAACGGCGTCGGTACCATCGTTTCGTATCACAACTTCAAAGGAACGCCTTCCAAGGAATGGATGGTCTCGCTGCTCGTCCATATGCAGGATCTGGGCGCCGACATCCCCAAAATCGCCGTGATGGCCCACGACGCGCATGACGTGCTCGAACTGCTGGCAGCAACCGAAGAGATGTCGCGCATTCATGCAACCGGTCCGTTGCTCACGATGGCCATGGGCAGGGAAGGCAGCCTTTCTCGCCTGACAGGAGAGCTCTTCGGGTCGGCTTTGACCTTCTGCGCACTGGGTACCCCCTCGGCTCCCGGCCAGGTGGAGGTGGGAAGAGCCAACGTTATAATGGCCTCGTTGCACGACATCTTGGCCTGACCGTACTCACACGTTTCGCAACCAAAGGAGATATCAGCATCATGGGAGAATCACAACGCATCAGCGGACACACTCATATGGTCACCCTCATCGGCAGCCCCGTGGCCCATTCGGCTTCTCCGGCTACCCACAACCTCTCTTTCGAAGAACTCGGCTTGGACGTGGTGTATCTTGCTTTCGACGTCAAACCGGAAGATCTGGAGCACGTGGTGCCCGCTCTCAAAGCCATGGGCGGCGTGGACGGCAGCAACGTGACCATGCCCTGCAAACAGGCGATCATTCCCTACCTTGATGGTCTCGATGATGCCGCAGACCTTATCGGAGCCACCAACGTCTTGAAATTCGAAGGCGATAAGGTGACCGGGTACAACACCGACGGAGTCGGATTCGTCGCCAACCTGCGCAAGCATGGTGTGGAGCCCAAGGGCAAGCGCATGACCCTCATGGGCGTGGGCGGCGCTGGATCTGCCATCATGGTGCAATGCGCTTTGGACGGTGTATCCAAACTCGACGTTTTCGACCTTGTAGACGCACCGACGTATGCGCATGCCCAAGAGATGATTCCCCGCGTAATCGAAAAGACCGGATGCGACATCACCTTGCATGACCTGAAGGACCTCGACGACCTCAAAGCATGCGTGGCAGCCGCGGACATCCTGGCCAACGCAACGCCAGTAGGCATGGGTGAAGGCAGCACGGATACGCCGATTCCTGCAGAGTTCATCAAAGACGGCATGGTTGTTGCCGACGCAGTGTACTTCCCGCGTGAAACGCAGCTCATCAAGAACGCCCAGGCAAAGGGCTGCACCGCCGTTCCCGGACTGGGAATGATGATCGAGCAGGCTGCAGCCGGCGAGAAGATCTGGTATGACGCCGATATGCCCATCGACATCATCGAAGACAAACTCTTCTCGTAGCGCTTTAACGCCTCACGCTCAAGCTGGATTGCTCAAAACGGCCGCCATTCTACGGAATGGACGGCCGTTTTTCTGTGTTTCGATTCTTTGCAATGCATAACGCCAGGTCGCGATTTTTCCAAAGAAAAGCAACTCGTAGAATGGCGGCCTTTTTGAGAAATCCACACACCATCGCCCGGCGAACGAGTGCCCGCATTCTCGCCCGCTGGAAGAAGTGCTTGCACCATCATGCTCTGATCCTCTGGGCAGGGGCTCGCATCCTCGCACGCTGGAAGGAGTGCTACCGCAACACCCGCTGGAAGGAGTACTCGCTGCACCGCCCGCTGTAGGCTCTTCCAGGAAGAAAAGCAGCAGAAGGCTGCTGGACGAGGTGCTCGCATCCTCAGCCGCTGGTCAAGTTGCCCGCATCCTCGCACGCTGGATGGGATGCTCGCATCATCACCCGCTGGGCGGGGAACTATCGACCTTGCTCGCAGCCCTTCTGGCGTTGAAGCTCTCGAGCATCTTGGCGGTTTCCTCGTCTTCGATGCGTTGGCGCTCCTTGCTGCCCGCATAGTCGGACTTTATCTTGTCGTTGTCGGAAACAAGGAAATACAACGCCAAGCCGGCAATCAAACCGACTCCCCCGCCGCGAGCGAGGATGAACCCGGCAAGCATGCCGGCAATGCCTTGATCGAGCTTATCACGTGCCAAATCGAAGCATATCTGGGCGCATACGAATCCTTGAATGCATAGCACTACCACCAGCATTGCCGAAGATGCCGCCGAAGCGGCTTCGTAAAGCGGATAGATGAACAATCCCACCACGGTGAAGATGATGTTGGTTCCCGATCCGTCATAAATCGAATCCATTCCCTGGCGCCCGCCTTGCTTGTACCGCTGATACGTGGCAACGCAATATGGCGCGCTCAAAGGACCGGCAAGCGCCGGATAAGGCGCCAAAAAACCCAGTATCAAATTGCGGATGCCGCAAACGACATTGGTGCGATTGGGATCGAATTCGATGTACTCGTCATCGCGCTGCGCCTGCAGACCCAACTGCTGCACGGTGATGAAATCGCCATATGCGATAGCCCAGGCAATGAAGGCAATGGGGATGGCAGAAATCCACATGGAGAGACCGGGGAATCCGATGAAGAACGGAGAAACCGCCATAAACAACGCGCCGAAATCGGGAATCTTGATGATCTGACCTGAAAACTCGTAGTGGAATTCGCCTGTGAATCCGCCAACCAACAGCATGGCGAGCACAGCCCACAGAAAGCTGTAGTTTCCCATGATCTGCAAGATTCGGTGGCCTTCCATATGCTTTCTGACGCGTTGGCTGAACATGAGGAAAAACACCACGCACAAACCTGCCAGGCATCCCCAAGTGACGGTGTCAATGGCTCCACCTTGCTGAAGACGAGCATAAACGGCGTTGATGCCGGCGCCTAAAACGATGCCGGCCTTGATGGCTGGAGGCACAAGGGTATTGAGCTTTTTGGAAAGCCCCGTCACCCCAAGGAAGATGAACAATACCGCCAGTTCGATCTGCACCGCAGATAGCGCCTGGATGCGCGCCACCCCCGGATCGAAGCTCTCGAGGTAGACGATGATGATTGCCATGGCCGGCGTGATCCATCCGCAAATCGACGACTCGCCCAAAAGCCAATTGCAGGTATAGAGGATGGTCTCGAACACCACCAAAGCCCAAGCAACATCAGGGTCAAGGCCCAGCGTCGAAGTGAGCACCGCCAACGCCCCATACGAAGTGCAGGCGTTCATAAGGCCGGTGATGATCTCGGGCGGGGAAATCTTGAAATGGACGAAAGGAAGCCGAATGCGCAGCATCCCTACGGGGATGCAAGGCTGGATGCCTCCGGTCTCGCGCTTCATGAATGCCATGCGCTCCTCCTACGACATGACGGACGGCCCTCAAAAACGACAGCCGTTTTGCTCCTTCAATTTTAGGGCTGACCAGCGCCTAATACTACGAGACATTTCGTTTCACCTATTCAAGAACGCTATGGTTGAAGCGGTGTTCCATTGGATTGCCCAGCAAAGCGCGCTTAGGCTTCGTAGCTTTTCATTACCAGCGGAGCGGCGATGCGCGTCATGATCTGATCGGTGCCTTCAGATATCTGGTTTCCACGGCAATCCTGCCATATCCAACTTACCCTTTCGTTTTCCGTATAACCGCGGCCACCCAAGATCTGCATGGCATCGCTTGCCACTTCGGTAGCGGCGGCGGGCACATAGCGTTTCATCAAAGCAACGGCCAAGCGTTTGTCAGGAGCATCTTGATCGAATTTCCAAGCAGCTTTGCGGACCATGTCCCGCATGTTGGATATCTTGATCTCCATATCAACGATCATCTGCTGAATCTGCTGGAAATCGCAGATAGGATGGTCGAACGCCGTTCGATGAGCGGCATAGGCGGTGGCATCTTCCATGGCAGCACGGGCCATGCCCAACGATTGGGCGCACACCATGATTCGGCCGATTTCAAGCAGATGGAACAGCTGCGGGAAGCCGGCGCGCTCATGGGAAGAAAGACGGTAGGCGGGTTCGATTTCCACGTTGTCTAAAACGACATCGGCAAAGGGCAGCATATGCTGGCCGATCTTGTTGATGGGGTGCACGGATATTCCGTCGAGCCGATGCGGCAGCAGCCAAAAAGAGAGCTCGGGGCGTCCATGGCTGGATTTATCGGAATCGATAGCCGCCACGACGATGCCCGGAGCATATTCTCCGTTGGCAACAAACGTTTTACGACCTTTCATGAACAATGAGTTTCCGCGTCGTTTGACGCAGGTTTTCATGTTCATGGTGTCGGATCCAGCTTCAGGCTCGCTGATGGCGAGAGCGAAGCCGAGACGACCTTTTTGGCGGTATTCATCAAGGAGAGGAGCGAAACGCTCAGGGTCGGCAAATTCTTCGATGAATTTGAGGTGCATGATGTCATCGGCAAAAGGAAGCATGGCCCCAGAAGACCGAGCCAACTCTTCCGAAACAAGCGTCTGGGCCAGCAGACTGCCGCCTTGACTGGTATCGGCGAACAGCTCATCGTGACGATAGTAGGCCTCGACGAAAGCCAAGGCGACCTCATCGGGGATGCCTTGGTCGCGTTGCCATTGCCGCACCTTATCGGCATCGAGCCATTGGTCTCCGAACGCTCGGAAATCAGCAATCAGCTCCATTTGATCATCGGTCAGCGCGTAATCCACGTCGCTCCCCTTTCACAAGTGCCTTCAAAGCAAGAGGACGGACCCCAACGGCGCCCGCCCCTCTGTCGATTCTCTGCCGCAGACATCATACCATCAGGCATGCCGCAGGCGGTTTCCCTGGCGAGCCGAATTCGCTTCGGCTTGGGAGCGCCGCGTATTTCCATACGCAAGCGAGCATCGGGCCGAAGCGCCGAAGCGCTTCGGGTGCCGCAGGCGGTTTCCCTGGCGAGCCGGATTCGCTTCGGCTTGCGAGCGCCGCGTATTTCCATACGCAAGCGAGCATCGGGCCGAAGCGCCGGAGCGATCCGGGTGCCGCAGGCGGTTTCCCAGGCGAGACGGATTCGCGTCGGCGTGCGATCGCCGCGTATTTCCATTCGCA
>JAXGTO010000033.1:0-19628 GCA_040774885.1 Eggerthellaceae bacterium
AGAGGTGGTGATGGGCGTAGGAAGCCGTCTTTGCGCGGCGACCGAAGCCCAGCGCCGCCCCTGTGCCGCCTCAGAGCGTCGCGACAGCGGCTTGGACGGTGTGGGCCATCGTCACGCTCGTGGTGACGGATCCGATGCCACCGGGAACAGGGGTGATGGCATCGACGATGGGCTCGACGGCGTCGAAGTCGACGTCACCGCAGAGTTTGCCCTGGGTGTCGAAATTGATGCCGACGTCGAGGACGGTTTGGCCAGGCTTGAAGAATTCAGGGCCGTAGGCGCGGGCGCGTCCGGTGGCGCAGATGACGATATCGGCGCTGCGGCAGATCTCGGCCAGGTTCTCGGTGCGGGAATGGCAGATGGTGACGCTGGCGTTCTTGCGCAGCAGCATCATGGCCACGGGCTTGCCGATAACCAGACTGCGGCCCACCACCACCACATGCTTGCCCACCACGGGCACTTCGTAGTGCTCGAGCATCTTGACGCACGCCGCGGCCGTGCAAGGCGGGAACCCGTCGGGCGAATCGGTGAAGACGCCCGCCAGCGATTTCAGAGAAATGCCGTCGACGTCTTTTTCGGCGGCCAAGTCGTTGCAGATGGCCTTTTCGTCCACGAAGCTGGGCAGCGGACGGAACAAGAGGCACCCGTGCACCGTGGTATCGAAGTTGATGGATTGGATGGTGCTCTGAAGCGCGAACTGGGGAGCGAATTCATCCAGCACATAGGGCTTGATGCCGATCCCCAGGCTTTCGGCCCGCTTGATGGCGGTGCGCTCATAGGAAAGGTCATCGGGACGCGCACCAAGGCGCACCAGCGCCAAGGTGGGAGTCACGCCCGCTTTGCGACAGGTATCGATTTGAGGCTGAAGCTCGGCGGCCATCGCCGTCGTCACTTCTTTGCTGGTCAAGAGCTTGGCCATGGTCTAGCGGATCTCTCCCATCACATAGGCGCTGATCTCGGCGGCCTGCTGCCCGCAGCGGGCCATCAGGTCGTCGGCGTGTTCTTCGTAACGCTGCGCAGCCATGGTATCGGCCATGCATTTCGTGTTGATGAACACGTTGAAGGAAGCGCCCCGCAACGCAGCATCGGCGAAAACGACCGCCACACCCGCATCGCTCACTGCCAGGCGACTTCCGTGATGGGCCATGGTAGCGCAGATTTCCACCACTTGGGCGCACGCGTCCATGATTTGCAACGGAACTTCGCAGGCGCCCACCAAGGCCGTCTGCATCGCGGCCTGCTTGGCAGCCTGGCCTTCGGGCGTGTCGACGGGCATGCCATATGCGGCAGCCAGCGGGGCGAATGCCGCGGCATCTTCGTCGATCAGCTCCACCAGCCGCATGCGAAGGGATGCAAGCCGTTCAAGCGAACGCTGCATCTCGTCTTCCACATCGGCGTATTTCTTCTTGCCCACGGTAAGGTTGCCCACCATGGATGCCAAAGCGCTGGCCAGAGCCCCGCAATAGGCCGAGGCCCCGCCGCCGCCGGGCGTCGGGGCCTTGCTGGCCAATTCGTCTATGAAGTCGGTATCGACCGCCACTAGAACAACCCGCTGATCTTGCCGGTTTCATCCACGTCGATACGTTCGGCGGCTGGGCGCTTGGGCAGGCCGGGCATGGTCATGATGTTGCCGGTAAGGGCAACCACGAATCCGGCTCCGGCGCTCACCTTGGCCTCGCGCACCATGATACGGAATCCACGGGGCGCGCCGAGTTTGGTCTGGTCGTCGCTGAAGCTGTACTGCGTCTTGGCCATGCATACGGGCATGTCGCCGAAGCCCAAAGCCTCCAGTTGCGCAAGCTGCTTTTCGGCGTTCTTGTCGAAATCGACGCCGTCGGCATGGTAGATGCGGCAGGCGATGGATTCGATCTTTTCCTTCAACGACAGTTCATCGCCGTAGCAGAATTCGAAGCCGCTGGGCTCTTCGCATAGGCGGATGACTTCGTCGGCCAAAGCAAGGCCGCCTTCGCCGCCCTTTGCCCAGACTTCCGAAAGAGCCACGTTGACGCCCAGGTCGCGGCACTTGTCTTCCACCAATTTCAGTTCTGCGGGAGTGTCCGTGGGGAAGGCGTTGATGGCCACCACGCAGGGCAGCTTGTAAACGTTTTTGATGTTGTCGACGTGCTGGAGCAAGTTGGGCAGCCCGGCTTCCAGAGCAGCCAGATTTTCCTGGTCCAAATCGGCCTTGGCGACGCCGCCGTGGTTCTTGAGCGCGCGCACCGTGGCCACGATGACGACGGCATCGGGCGTGAGGTCGGCCAAGCGGCATTTGATGTCCAGGAACTTTTCCGCTCCCAGGTCGGCACCGAATCCGGCTTCCGTGATGCAATAGTCGCCCAGGGCCATGGCCATGCGCGTGGCCATGATGGAATTGCATCCATGGGCGATGTTGGCGAAGGGACCGCCGTGCACGAATGCCGGGGTTCCTTCCAGCGTCTGGACCAAGTTGGGCTTGAGCGCGTCCTTCAACAGGGCGGTCATGGCACCTTGGGCCTTGAGCTGGCCGGCGGTGATGGGCTGGTCGTCGCGCGTGTAGCCCACCACTATGCGGGCCAGGCGCTCTTTGAGGTCGGTTATGGAAGTGGCCAGGCAGAAGATGGCCATGATCTCGCTGGCGACGGTGATGTCGAAGCCGTCTTCACGCGGGACGCCGTGGGCCTTGCCGCCCAGGCCGTCCACCACGTTGCGCAGCTGACGGTCGTTCATGTCGACCACGCGCTTCCACGTGATCTTGCGCACGTCGAAGCCGAGCTCGTTGCCCTGTTGGATGTGGTTGTCGATCATGGCAGCCAACAGGTTGTTGGCGGCGCCGATGGCATGGAAATCGCCGGTGAAATGGAGGTTGATATCCTCCATGGGGATGACCTGGGCGTATCCGCCGCCGGCCGCGCCGCCCTTGATGCCGAACACGGGGCCCAGGCTGGGCTCGCGCAAGGCGACGATGACGTTTTCTCCCTTGCGGGCGAGCGCATCGGAAAGCCCCACCGTGGTGGTCGTCTTGCCCTCGCCTGCCGGCGTGGGGTTGATGGCCGTTACCAAAACCAGTTTGCCCGGAGAATGCTGCTGGTCGCGCAGCAAGTTGTAGTCGACCTTTGCCTTGGTGTTGCCGTAAAGCTCCAGATAGCTTTCGGGCACGCCGGCCCTTTGGGCGATTTCCTGGATGGGACGAGGGGTGGTTGCTTGGGCGATTTCAATGTCTGACAACACGTCGGGCCCTCACTTTCTTGCGGTCGATGCTTTCGTCTGCCCGCGCACGGTTGGTGCGGGACACCCATTCTAGTGGGTGGCACGCAAGTTTGGCGCGCATATTCCGAATGTGGTGCAATCTGCCGATAATGCGGCGCAGAGGTTACGGCTGTTTGACAGACCGCGCCCATGCACGGCTTGGGCAAGACGATGATAAGATACTCTCTAGGTACGATAATCCGACCGGTGAAACCGAGGAGATACCGATGAGTGACCAGCCTGAACGCATCCTGGTGGTGGACGACGAACATTCCATCACCGATTTCGTGAGCTATGCCCTGAAAAAAGAAGGCTTTACGGTGGATGTGGCTTCCAACGGCGAAGACGCGCTTAAGTTCGTCGAAGACGAGCACTACGACCTTTTCGTGCTGGACATCATGCTCCCCGGAATGGACGGCTACGAACTGTGCCGCCGCCTGCGTTCCAAGACCAACGCCCCGGTGCTGTTCCTTTCCGCGCGCGACACCGAGCTCGACAAAGTGGTGGGACTCGAAATCGGCGGCGACGACTATTTGGCCAAGCCCTTCGGCGTCCGCGAGCTCATCGCCCGCGTGCGCGCCCTGCTGCGACGCGGCGGCGGTGCCGATGCGGTCCAAACGCTTTCGGCCAGCGGAATCACTCTGGATGAAGATGCCCACACGGCCACCGGCAACGCCGGCAACATCGATTTGACGCCGCGGGAATTCGAGCTGATGGCGGCGCTGATGAAGCATGCCGGCAAAGTGGTGAGCCGCGAAGACCTGCTGCGCGAAGCCTGGGGCTGGGACTACCTGACCGAGACCAAGACCGTCGACACGCACATCAAGCGCCTGCGCGACAAGATCGCCGCCGCCGGATACGACCCGGGCCTGGTGGAAACCGTCCGCGGATACGGGTACCGCTTCCACGCCTGACGCTTGAGGTAACGATCAAACGCCTACCCACATATTTTGCGCTGCTGTGCACCATCATGTCGGTCTTCACGGCCGTCATCGCGCTGCTGATAGCTTGGGGGTTCGGTGGGCTCGACTGGCGGGTATTCGTCTCCTTGATCCCCGTGGCGCTCATCATTTTCCTGCTGACCTTTTTGATAGGGTTCTTCATTTCGCAGCCGCTGCGCTCGCTGGACCGCAAGATCCGCGCCTACCGCAAGGGAAACACGAACGTCGATTTTTCGCCGGAACATGCGCTGCATGAAGCCGACCAGCTGTCCGTCGACTTCAAAGATCTGCTCGATTCGTCGTTTGCGCAATGCGCCGACTTATCGCGACGGGAAAAACGACAGACCCAGTTCATCAGCGATGTAGCCCATGAACTGCGCACACCGCTTACCGCCATCCATGGCGATGCCGAACTGCTGCGCGACCCCGACATGCCGCCCGAGATGCGCGAGCGCTTCTGCCAAACCATCATGGACGAAAGCGAGCGCCTGACCCGCCTGACCAACGACCTGCTTTCCTTACAGCACATCGAAGAAGACACGCAAGTGCTCGAACTCAAGCGCGTGAATCTCAAGCCCATCGTGCAAGAAGCGGTGGATGCGCTCAGGGCGCTGCTGGACGAACGGGGCGCCAACGTTACCGTGACCGGCGAGGCGCCCGACGTGCTGGGCAACCGCGATCACCTGAAGCAAGTGGTCAACAACCTGGTTGAAAACGCCAGCCGTTTCATCGAGCCCGGCGGGCACATCAAGGTGGAGCTCTACGGCGTGAAGGACCGATCGGTGATAGCCGTCAAAGACGACGGTTGCGGCTTCGGCGACACCGACCCCAAGATGCTGTTCGAGCGGTTCTATCGCACCGACGCGAGCCGCGCGCGCACCACGGGCGGCACGGGCCTGGGGCTTGCCATCGTGAAAAGCGTGGTAGATGCCCATGACGGCACCGTGGAAGCGTTCAACCTGCCCGAAGGCGGCGCCTGCTTCGTAGTGGCCATCCCCAGCCTGCCGCCCGAAAAGGCGTAAAGCTCCCCCACCAGCATGCGTTCAAGGTTCAGCCAGCGGTTTGAAAGCGAGCCAGATCGGCCGCCATCATACGCACGGGGGAAGTCGGCGGTCCATCGAGATGACCCGCCGCCTTGCAGACCAGGTCGGTGTTGGCCCATCGGGTGAGTTCGTGTTGGAACAGCGATCCATCATCAAATGCCGCCGGCCAAGGTGCGTCGTCTATCAAGTGGTTCATATACGCCACCGGCCTGCGGCCATGGGTCTTGGTTGTTTGGACGGCGCCGGCTAGCGAAAAGTACCCATCTATCTGGGCGGCAGAGAACCCCGCATCGCGCAGTGCTTGGGCGATGCCCGCCATCACGACATCTTGCCAGCAGCGCCAGTCGCCCGCCTGCATAGGCGCCATGATGGCACAGAAACGATTGGCGGCATTGACCGCGAACAGCGCCGGGCGGCCGGCGAGCGTCTTGCCATGGCACTCCCAGCAAAACAGCAGTTCCTCTATCCCGCCATAAGGCGGCTGGGACAAGCCCAAACGCTTCTGCAACGGTATGGTGACGCCAAGCTGCAAGGCTATAAGAAGAACTGCGAGAGATACTCTCGGAGTTCCGGATTGCAGACATAAACGTGAGTGCCGTAAATGCCTCGGGTCAAAAGGACGTAGTAAATATTCTTTATGAATTGGGTGAGCTCTTCAGGTGTAGCCGTGGCAAAACCGTTTCGATCATAATAACTCGCTTTGTTCGCTCGAAGGGCTCCCGTTTCCGGGTCGAGCTGGATATCGTTGCCAATCAAAACATAGGCACGACTGAGATCGTATCCTTGGACCGAATGGATGCATCCGACCTCATGCGCAACGGCGGCGTTCTCAAGACCCTTTCCCACCCAATTGTCGTACGTGCAATTCCATCGGAGCCCAATACCGTCGATTTCGATGTCAAAAGCGCTGCTGTCCTTTTTTGAAATCCACTCCCAGGCGTATCCGGCCACGATTCTGGTTAGATCATGTTCAGCAAATTCACGTTCAAACGAATCCGTGAAATCGCGAAAATCTTCATGCATCGTCATATCATAGTTTTCAAATGTGCGCGGCGCTGGATTAGAGCCAGACAGTATTGCTGCAATATAGTCCAGATACTCCTTGCCCCCCTTAACGCGCATCTGGCTGTCGAGAGATATGGGATTACACGCATTGGGACCAAGGGAATCGAGCATTTGGTGTCGTTCAATGCACGATGGACCGACCGTCTGCAAGGGGTCATAGAAAAACACTGGAAGTTTTGCCTGATCCAAGATCCAGTCAAGTTGAGTGGCTGCTCTCTCTAACCCGAGCGTACGATTGACTCTGTCGTAGTTACCATACTGGGTGGCCAAGTTCACCCTTCGTTTCAGACGGTGAGACTCATCAACCAGGAGTATATCGAAGTTGTCCTTTTTACCTGGTATATAGCCGAACTCAGATTTGACGATATCCGCTGGAGAAATGATATCTTCAGGACCAAGCCCCGATACACCGGCAAGCGACTTTCTGAGCGTATTGCGCAATGACGTCACCGGCTCAACAATACGCACATTCATATCTGCATAACGCGGATCGTCTTTCAGCATTTTCAGAAGATAGACAGCGAGCACGGTCTTACCCGTTCCCGGCATGCCCTCGATGACGACAGGGCCCTCTGTATCCCTATCAGACTCTATCGCGGCCAAAATCTTATCGAGCGCAACGCGCTGATCGCTCGACAGCCCCTTATAGGGCGAATAACGAAACACTTCCGATTCTTCTATTTCATCAAGCGTATGATCCACAAGATCGAGCCTGCGGAGTTCATCCCACAAATCGCGAAACATCTCGCCGTAGGCCTCTTTGGAAAAATAGTTCGTATCGGTCATTCCATCATTTTTATTCGTGAGGGAATAGCGTCCGTCACCATGCATGTACCCGATAAGCCGATGCTCATAATCAGTGATTACCGACGAATTGAACTCCTCGTTAAAGATAATGTTGACGGTAGTGAAATCTTTCTTTTCAATGTTCGCGCCGTGCTGACCCATCCTGGTAGCAACGCTAGTCGTCTGACCGACATAAGCAGTCTCGTCATTCGCGAGAATATAAACCATGGGCCAATTGACAATTTTCCCTTCATCCAAATCAAGAAGGGCAACGTCTATCTGCTCGCCGTATCTGAACGGGCAACGATCAATGAGAAATGGCGCCCCCTTGGGCGTCTCGGCGTTTGATTCTGTAGCTATTGTCTCCATAGCGCGGCACACTTCCGTATATCCACGGACACTTTGCAAGAAGGCTGGTTCTTTCCGTTGATTCTACCGCTGATTCTCCGTCGCTGATACGCGGTCGCGCACGAAAACGAAAACGAGCAGCAGCAAGGCCATCACGGCGACCAGGCTGAACAGCATCGCGTTGTTCACACCCTGTTCCGAAATGGCACCCGACGCTTCCCCGCCTGCCATCATGAGCACCATGATGCTCATGGAAAACGAACCCGCCACCTGGCGCAACGCATTGGTCATAGAAGTACCGTCGGGAGTGACGTCAGCCGGCAGCACATTGAGGCCCCACGTGGTAAGCGGCATCACCAAGCACATGATGCCGAAGGCGCGCACCGTCTGCCAGGCCGTGATGACCGTCAAATCATCCATACCGCCCAGACGCAGTATGCCGATGGTGCCCACCACCAGCAACGTCGAACCCACCAGCGCGATGCGGCGCGTGCCCACGCGATCTTGCAGATACCCCGTGATGGGAGCGGTGAAAAGCGCCGCTACCGTGCCGGGCAAAAGAACCATGCCCGATTGCAGCGCATTGAACCCGTGCAACCCCTGCAGGCACAACGGAATGACCAAGGTGACTCCGATGAAGGCGCAGAACAACAGGCACACCATGATGATGCTCACCGTGAAGTCGCGATACTTGAACACGCGGATGTCCAATAGAGGATGCTCGAGCTTGAGCTGTCGGCGGCAAAACACCACCAGGCACACCACGCCCACGGCGGCAGCGCCCAGGCTCTGCCAACTGACGAACCCGTATGAGGATGCCTCGACAACGCCCATGAGAACCCCGCCGAAGCCTCCGGTGGAAAGCAGCACGCTGGGCATATCGGCATGCGGAGCGTCATCGGATTCGGGAGGCATGGGCTTCACCAGAAACAATGCGGCCACCAACACGCACACCCCGAACGCCAGCAGAAACAAAAATGCGCTGCGCCAACCGAACGCCGTAGTGAACGCACCCGCGATGGTCGGCCCCACATTGGGCGCGAACCCCATGGCGAGCCCCACCCACCCCATGACGAATCCACGGCGTTCCCGCGGAAAACGCGATAGCGCCACCACCTGCAACAACGGCAAGATGATGCCTGCCGCCGCACCCTGCAAAATACGACCAACGATGAGCAGCGGCAGGGTGCTGGCACCGGAGATGATGGCCGAGCCGGTGATGAACAGCACCAGGGCAACCAAAAACAGTTTGCGCGCATCATAGCGACGCGACAGGAATGCAACCAAGGGAATGACCACGCCCAGCGTGAGCGGGAACACGTTGGTGAGCCACTGGCCCTGCGTCACCGGGATGCCGAGGTCGTTTTGCAACACGGTGAGCACCGTGTTCATGGACGTCTGCGCCAGCCCACCCACCATGCCGCCCAGCAGCATGACGGCAAACCCGACGGCAATGCTGCGTTTGGCATGGCTGGCGGAAGAGATTTCGGCGTGCTTCATCGGCATCGGTTATGGTTTCCAATTCGATTCATTGCTTTTGCAGCATAGCGCAAAAGTGCAGACGCAAAGTGCGCGAGTCGGCGATACACTCAAGCCAACGGCGGCAACGAACAGAGGAGAACCATGAGCTTGGAAATCGAAGAGCTGCGCAAGAACATCCCGGCCTTGCCCGACTACGATGGAATGACGGTTCAAAGCGCCGAAGAAGGACATGTGGTCTGCAGTTTCAGCGCACCTGAGTCGTTCGCCAACTACCACGGCATGACACATGGCGGATTCATCTACGGAATATGCGAGATAGTGGCCGGCATGACCTGCACAACCTGCGGCGCCGACAATGTGGCCCTGGCGGGAAACATCAACTACTTGCGCCAATGCCCTCTTGGCGAAGAACTGCGCATCGAGGGAACCACCGATCACAATGGACGCCGCACCAAGGTCCATCGCATCGTGATAACCAATGCCGAAACCGGCAAGACGATCGCCGAAACCACCTTCACCATGTTCGTGCTGTAGCAAGGCGCAACAGCACGCACCGTCGCCTTGCCTCGCGCGTTCCCTGGCAAGGAAAGGTATCCTGTTGGACAGACCCCTATCGGATGCCTCTTGCAAAAGGAGAACGCCATGCACCAACCAGCGGAAGCCGTGCCCCATATCCATTCCGCAACCGAACAGTCCGAGGCCTATCGTGATTTGGATGAAGAATGCATCGATACCGCTTTGGAAAACTGGCGTGAAACCGAATTTCAAACGACACAGCGTCTCTTTCAAAGCGAGAACCGACAAGGCGTCGATGCGCACGACTGGGAATCGGACAAGTGCGTCTTTTCCCACTGCGCCCTGCTGGATTCTGACTTTTCAAAGGTGACGTTCTCCGAAGTTGAATTCTTGGACTGCGACTTTTCAAACACCGACTTTTCCGGCGGATTCTTCAAGAGCTGCCGATTCACACGTTGCAAAGGCGTGGGGGCAAACTTCTTGCAAGCCGTGTTCAAACAGACCATCTTTGAAGACTGCCTGCTGATGAATGCCTATTTCGACGAATCGAATATGGTCGAGGTCAGATTCCTGCGCAGTGACTGCACTGAAGCGTCGTTTTCGCAAATGGACGTCGATCGTCTGGTGCTCGATGAATCGAAATTCATTCACAACGACCTGTTCAAAACCCCGCTCAAAGATATCGACTTTTCCAAATGCGCTTTCAGCGACCCTATCGTTTCGATGCCGCCCATAGAGCTCGAAGGCGTCCACGTGGATGCTTTCCAAGCCGCCGGTTTGGCCCGCTTGATGGGTGTGATCGTAGAAGCGTGACGCCTAGAACCGCGCTTGGATCTCGCCTGTTTCCAGGCGCTTCAGCCGGCGCATTTCCCAAGCGACGAACAGCACTGTGGTGAAGATGGCCAGGAAGTCGGCACACGGCACGGCATAATAGACGGCATCGAGGCTGGTGAGCCATGGCATGATGCGCGGAAGCATCTGCGGCAACAGCAGATACAGCGGCACCAGGAACAATATCTGCCGCGTAAGCGACAAGAACACCGACTTGATGGGCTGGCCGGTTGCCTGGAAGTAATTGGAACCGACGATTTGAAAGCCCACGAGCGGCAGCAAGAACAGCTGCACCTGCATGGCGTTGACCGTGAAGGCCAGCAAGTCGCCCGAGATACCGAACAGCCCCACGATCTGGTTGGGAAGCAGATGCGTGAGCAGCCAGGCCAGCACGCTGAGGACCGTGGCGGCGCCGACGCCCCACCAGAAGGTCTTGCGGACGCGATCGAAGTTGTGCGCGCCGTAGTTGAATCCAAGCAGCGGCTGGATGGCGATGGCGACGCCGATGAGCGGCAGCACCACGAACATGGCGATGGACTGCACCACGCCGATGGATGCAAGCGCGCCTTCCGATCCGATGGCGCTCATGCTGCCGTATTCCACCAACATGGCGTTGACCACGAAGTTGACGATGGCCATGCCCGCTTGCACGAAGAAGCTGGCGGCACCCAGCGACAAGATCATCTTGACCACGGCGCCTTCGAGTTTCATGCAGTGCACATGGAGCTTGAGGGGCACATCCTTGGTGCGAATGAAGAACCACAGAACGCAAGCGCACGATATCGCTTCTCCGCAGATGGTGGCCAAGGCGCTGCCCTGAACGCCCCACCCCAGGTACAACACGAACAGCGCATTGAATGCGGTGCAGGCCACAGCGCCCACCAGCATGGTGAGCAGAGCGCGGTTGGGTGCGCCGGCGGTACGGATGAAGTTGTTGACGCCCATGCCGATGCACTGAAACACATAGCCCAGGCTGAGCGTCTGGATGAACAGCTTGGCGTAATCCCAGTCTTCGGCGGTGGCGCTCGAAAGCGACAGCAGGCCGTCGATAGCCGGCGTGAAGGCGAGGACCGCCATAAGCGCCGAAACGATGATGGAGAGCACCACGGTGTTGCCCAGGCTCTTTTCGGCCTCGACACGGCTGCCTTCGCCCATGCGCAACGCCGCCAGCGCATTGCCGCCGTTGCCGATGAGCATCGCGATTGCCATGAAGATGGTCATGATAGGCATGGCGGTGGTTGCAGTGGACAGACCCAAATCGCCCATGGCCTGACCCAAGAACACGCGATCGATCAGGTTGTAAGCGCCGTTGACCAGCATGCCCAAAATGGCAGGGACAGCGAATTCCAACAGCAGGCACGGAATGGATGCCGAGCCCATGCGGTTGACTTTGTTGTCGCGTTCGGGATGTCGCGGATCGTGGCCGACGGGAGCGCCGGTGCTCTGTTTGGAATCGAGCCCTGAAGGCTTTGCGCCGGCTACTGCTGTCATAAAGTGCCTTTCATCATCGATACGTAAGGCGCTATGGTACGCCTGCGCGCACCTTGCAGCAAGCAGGTAATTGAAGCGGCATCAATCGATGGGAGCGGCAGATCCGTAGCGCACGTCGTCGGCGGTGACCGACTTGCCGTCGGCAAGCACGTGGCCGGGGCGGATTTCGAGAAGCGGCTTCACCACGAAATCGCGTTCCAGAATACGTGGATGGGGCAACGTGAGTTCTCCATCGGAACTGACGTAACCCTGGTAATCCAAGATGTCGATATCGCAGGTGCGGGGGCCGTTGGGAATGGTGCGCACGCGGCCCAAGCTGTTTTCGATGGCATGCAGGCATTGAAGCAGTTCGCGCGGCGGAAGCCCGCAACGCAGGGCCACAACGGCATTGACGAATCGATCCTGGTCTTCGAAATAGGCCGGTTCGCTATCATAGAATGCCGACACATCGGCGATTTGGGAATCGGGAATCAAGCATATGTCGGCAATCGCTTTGTCCAGCTGGGCGATCTTTCCCTGCTGTTCTTCACCTTCATCGGCGACCAAGGCGACATTGCATCCCAGCCCCAGATACACCACCGGGCGCAATTCGCGCTCGAGCGTGTCTACCGTGAGCGCCACGTTGTGGGTGCGGATGACGGCGGCTCCCTGTTCGCAAGCCAAGCACGCTTCCGCAGCACTGGCAGCATCGCGATCGGCCGGCACAGGGATGTCGTAGTCGGCGCCGATATAGCTCTTGCGCGAAACCGCCACCATCACGGGATAGCCCAGATGCACGAATTCTTGCATGTTGCGCACCAGCTCACGCGTTTGCGAAGCGGTCTTGCCGAAGCCCGGACCAGGATCGACGCAGATGCGGTCATGAGCGATTCCAGCGGCTTCAAGCTGCTTGCAGCGATCGGCCAGCCAGTCGCGCACCTCGGAGACCACGTCATCATAGTGCGGGTTGTCTTGCATGGTGCCGGGCTCCCCCTGCATATGCATGACCACCAAGCCCGCATCGCACTGACGGGCAACATCCACCATGGCGGAGTCACGGAAGCCGGACACGTCATTGATGATGGAAGCCCCCGCCTCCACGCACGCCTGCGCCACCGCCGCATGACGGGTGTCGATGCTCACGCAAACGTCCGCATCGGCCAAGGCACGCACCACGTCGACCGTGCGTCGAAGCTCTTCTTCAAGAGGCACCTCGGCAGCACCGGGCCGCGTGGATTCGCCACCCACATCGATGATGGAAGCACCCTCTTCTACCATCGAAAGGCCGGCAGCGACGGCATCTTGAACCGAAGCGTAGGACCCCCCGTCAGAAAACGAATCGGGCGTGACGTTCAAGATGCCCATCACAATGGGCATCTCGGCGTCGAATAGAAACTTGTTGCAATGCCAAATCACTTATGCGCGTCTCCGTCATCGGAATGGTCGGTCCCTCGCTGGGTGCTCTGACCGTCTGCGGGGTTCTGCGGTGCTTGAGGATTGGCGGCCCCGTCGTTCGTCTTGAACGGATCGCCTTCCATAACCTGGTTGAACTCGCGCTCGACCGTCTGCGCCACATTGGACGTCCCCGCTGCGCCGTCGGCAGGGGAGGCATGCTGTGGGCCCGCTTCTGCAGACGTCTGGGCAACCGTGGTGGTTGCGGCCTTTTCGCGCGCGGCTTTGCCCTCTTCGCTTTGCTCATGGGCCAGATAGTCGGCCCAGGTATTGTCGAGCAGCGCCTTGACGGCATCGCCTTCGACGGTTTCGCGTTCCAGCAGCACGCTGGCCATCAGCTCGATCTGCTGCTTGTGGGTCGAAAGAATCTGATAGGCGCGATCATGCGCTTCTTTCATGATGCGCGAGACCTCGTCATCGATGCGGCGAGCGGTTTCTTCGGAGTAATCCTGCGTGTTGCCGTAGTCGCGGCCCAAGAACACCTCATGGTTGGGCTGGCCGAACACCTGCGTGCCCAGTTCGGTGCTCATGCCGAATTGCGTGACGATGGACCGGGCCATCTTGGTGGCGCGCTCCAAGTCGTTGGAAGCGCCGGTGGTGATGTCCTCGCAGAAGATCTCTTCGGCCACGCGCCCGCCCATGAACACGGCGATCTCGTCGCGCATCTCGCCCAAGCTGTTGAGAACCTTGTCTTCCTTGGGGATGGAAAGCGTGTAACCCAAAGCCTGCCCGCGGCTCACAATGCTGATCTTGTGCACAGGGTCGCCATGCGGCATAAGGTGCCCCACCAGGGCATGACCGCTTTCGTGGAAGGCGATGGTGTGCTTGGTGGCATCGTCGATGATGCGCCCCTTGCGCTCAGGGCCTGCGATGACGCGCTCCATGCTCTCGGTGACCTCGTCCATGGAAATGACCTTCTTGCCGCGACGTGCGGTAAGAAGCGCTGCCTCGTTGAGCAGGTTGGCCAAATCGGCGCCGGTGAACCCGGGCGTCAAATGGGCGATCTTGGACAGGTCGACGTCTTGCGCGATGGGCTTGCCCTTGGCATGCACCTGCAAGATCTTGTCGCGGCCCTTGACGTCGGGCACGTCCACCACGATCTGGCGGTCGAAACGGCCGGGACGCAGCAAAGCCGGGTCCAAGACGTCGGAACGGTTGGTGGCAGCTATGAGAACCACGGAATCGTTTTTGTCGAAGCCGTCCATTTCAACCAGCAACTGATTGAGGGTCTGTTCGCGTTCGTCATGCCCGCCGCCCAAGCCAGTACCGCGTTGGCGGCCGACGGCATCGATCTCGTCGATGAAGATGATGGCGGGAGACGCTTCTTTAGCCTGCTTGAACAAGTCGCGTACGCGGCTTGCGCCCACGCCCACGAACATCTCAACGAAGTCGGAACCCGATATGCTGAAGAACGGCACGCCTGCCTCGCCAGCCACAGCGCGAGCCAGCAACGTCTTGCCGGTGCCCGGAGGGCCCACCAGCAAACAGCCGCGCGGAATCTTGGCGCCGATGTCCTGGTACTTCTTGGGGTTGGCCAGGAAGTCCTTGATTTCCTGCATTTCCTCGACGGCTTCATCCACGCCGGCCACGTCGGAGAACTTGACGTCGGGGCGTTCTTCGGTGGCCTTTTTGGCCTTGGTCTTGCCAAACGACATCTGCGAGTTGTTCGCCTTGCTCATCTGGTAGAACATGAATACGAAGAAGCCGCAGATCAAGATCATGGGCAGATAGGAAAGCAGCGAGCTCATGAACGTATCGGGGAGTTTGACCGAATACTGGATTTCGGGATGGGAAGCCATAAGCTCGCCCAACGAATCCTGTCCCACCCAGGTGGTGGTGAACTCGGTTTCGGACCCCAGGTTCTGCTGATCGAGCGATTGCGTGTTCACCTTGTTGTACAAGGGAGCGCCGTCGGTGCCCTTGGTGGTGCCCAACTGCGTGTTGAGTGCGCTGAAGCCGCTGTTGAACGCATCGGCGATGCTCGACCCGGCGGTCGAGGCGGGATAGTAGGTGCCGCTGATGGTGTCCTCGCCCACGTCGAACGTGGCTTTGGTAACGCGCCCTTCATCGACAGCCGACATGAAGTCGCTGGTGATGAGAGTGTCAGTCTGGGTTTGCTCGCCCTGACCGACGTTCATCAACTGGCTGGCGAAAAAGAAGAAGAGCAGCGCCATGAGCACCGCCCATACGATGGTGGTGCGCGAGTTGTTGGGGCCCGAAGGCGGTTTTTGCTGATCTGCCATACTCGGTCTTTCTGCGTGCCCGCTTTTCTGCTTCGCCAAAAGGCGACTGCGGATCCGCTGCTAGTAGATCTCCGGTTTCAACACCCCGATATAGGGAAGATTGCGATACTGCTCGGCATAGTCGAGTCCGTAGCCGACGATGAATTCATCGGGGCATTCGAAACCGACATAACGGCAGTCGATCTTGGCCTGTTGCAGGGTTTTCTTACGCAAGAGCGTCGCCACCGTAATGGATTCGGGCTTGCGCGACGAAAGGTTCTTGATGAGGTACTTGAGCGTGAGCCCGCTGTCGAGGATATCTTCAGCGATGATCACGTGGCGGCCTTCCACCGACGAGGTGAGGTCCTTGAGGATGCGGACGACGCCCGAACTCTTGGCGCCGTTGCCGTACGACGAAATGGCCATGTAATCCATTTCGACGGGCAGCTCGATTTCGCGGACCAAATCGGCCATGAAGATGGCGGCGCCGCGCAGCACGCTGATGACCAACGGCTTCTCGCCTTGGAAATCGTGCGTGATCTGGGCCCCCATCTCGGAAACACGACGCTGCAAATCCTCTTCGGTGAAGAGGATGCGCTCGATATCGTCATCCATGCGGTGCATTGTCCATGCCTCTCATCTGCGCCGAACACCGGCAACCTTGGCAGATTGCCTGCATCTGGCTCTTCTTTCAAGCAGCCAGTGTAGCAAATGACCTCGGTTTTTTATTCACAAGTCGGCAACGCAAGGCCCACTCCCACGGAACTTACACGCCGCGCAGCTCGGGGAACGACTCCAAAAGGCGATCCACCGGCAATCCGACTATGGTGTCCCACGACCCGTCGTAGCGTTCCACCAACTTGCGCCCTTCGCCTTGGATGGCGTAAGCACCGGCTTTGTCGAAGCTCTCGCCGCACAGCAGATAATCGGAAATGGCGCGTTCATCGAGCTGTTTGAAGGTGACGTCGGCTGCATCGACGAACGAGCGCATGCCCAGCGAAACCTTGCCGTCGGGCGGAACGAGCACCACCCAAACCGAAACCGCCGTGACAACCCGATGGGTGCGGCCTGAAAGACTGCGCAGCATCCGCTTGGCATCATCCACCGAAGTGGGTTTTCCGAAGATAACATCGTCGAGTACCACCATGGTATCCGCGCCGATGACCACGCAGGTTCCCCGGTACTCCTGGTCGGCCAAAACGATCTGGGTTACCGCGCCGGCCTTGCGCTCCGCCAACTTCTTGGCGGCTTCTTCGGGCTGGGCGGCTTCGGAAGGCTCGAGCGTCTCATCCACATCGGCGCTCATCACCCGGAAGGCAACTCCCGCATCTTCGAGCAGCTGCTTGCGCCGCGGGCTGGCGCTGGCCAGCACGATGTCCAGCTGCGGCACTTCTTCTTGCGATGCGGTCATCATCATCTCGCTTTCCTTCGTGCGCGATACGCCGCCATGGGCTCCACGCGCAGTCCGTGCTTGTTGGCAGAAAGGGCCAGGTCGCCCTGTATGTTTCCGGTGTATCCCGAAACCGGGACGCCATCGACGAATGCCGAGCAGACGGCCTCGACGCTCGAAGAATCAACCCGCACGTCGGCCCCGGTTATCAGATCCAAAACGGTGTGGGCGGCCCGGCGCTGCAAAGCCGCAGGGCTTGTGGCAAAGCCCGGCTGGAACAGGCAGCCCGATCCGTAGTCCACGGACCCGTCGGGCAACGACTGCAGCCATGCGACCTCGTCGCGGATGAGGTCGTCGGCGGCGCCCTGCAGCAAGTCGTCTTCCTCGGCGATCTGGTTCATGGTACGGCACAGCACCTCGAGCAAACGGGGGTTGCGCTGCTCGGCGCGCGGAACGATCTCATGGCGCACATAGGCCCTGAATCGATCGGTATGCGCGTTGGTGGCGTCCTCGCGCCACAGGCATCCCTGGTCGTCTTCTACCATCGGCGACGCCGATTCTTCTTTGGCCCGCTGTTCAAGATAGTCGCGCAGGTCTTGCCGGTTCACGTCCAAGCAGGGACGCATCACGCGTCCGTTGGCATAGCGCATGCTGCGAAACCCGCCCGGGCCCGTCCCCACTATCGAGCGCATGTAGAAATTCTCGACGCGGTCGTTTTGCGTATGGGCCGTGAAGATCCGACCTTCCGCGACCGGACGCTCCATCTGGCGGCACAGGCTTTCGAGCGCTTCGTCGGCGGCTTGGTAGCGTTCCCGCCGCGCCACCGCTTCCACGTTTTCGCCCGAGGCTTCGGCGGCGGCGGCCACATCCACTTCGCACAAGAAGAAAGGTATCCCGAGCGCTTCGGCCACACGCGCCACGAATTCGGCATCGGCGGTGGAATCGGCTCCGCGCAGCTTGTGGTCGACATGCAAAAGAGCCAGCGGGCCCACCACGCCGGCATCGTGCAACCGTGCGGCGATATAGGCCAACGCCGTCGAATCGCTTCCGCCCGACACCATCAGGAGCACCGGTGTTTCACCATCGGCCAAGCCCCGCTGCGCAATCGTTTCGGCTACGCGACGCTCCACTTGGGATAGATCTTCGTTCATCGCACCTCCAAAGAGCAGATGTTCTCGATGTGCCCGGTGTGCGGGAACATATCGACCGGTTGCATGGCCGTGCAGCGATACCCGCCGGATTGCAGCTGCGCCACATCGCGCGCCTGCGTTTCGGGGTTGCAGGAAATATAGGCGATGCGACTCGGTTTGAGCGCGATCACCGCTTCGATGAATTCACGGCTGGCGCCCGATCGGGGCGGGTCCATGAGGACGACGTCGATGTTCTCGCCCACCGCTGCGCGTTCGCGCATGAACGCCCCCGCATCCGCTGCGACGAATTCCGCATTGCCCACGCCGTTGTGCTGGGCGTTCTGCCCGGCATCGCGGATGGCGGCCGGCGTCTTGTCCACGCCGATGACGCGAACGTCGGGCGCGCTCTTGGCCGCCACAAGACCGATGGTGCCCGTACCGCAATAGGCATCGAGCACCGAATCGCCCGGACGCAGATCGGCCAGCTCGATGGCGCGGCGATACAGCACTTCGGTTTGGGCAGGATTGACCTGGTAAAACGATGTTGCTGAAATGCGGAAGCTCAAATCGCACAGCGTGTCCAAGATGAATCCGGGGCCGTACAGCACATGGTTTTCGGTGCCTAAAATGGCATTGGTGCGATGCGTGTTGACGTTTTGCACCACCGTGGTAATGGACGGAACGTGCCGTGCAACTTCACGCGCAAACCCTTTGGCTCCGGTGAATTCGCGACCGTTGGTAACCAAGACCACCAGCACTTCGCCCGAATGCCAACCCACGCGCACCACGGCGTGACGCAGAAAACCGCGGCCGGTGTCTTCGTTGTACGGCTCCACGCCGAACTTTCCCATGACCTGCTTGATGGCGCGAATGACCTGCTGCCCCGCCGGATGCTCCACTACGCAGCACGCGGTGTCCACCAGCTTGTGGGTGCCAGCCGCATACATCCCCGTCAAAATCCGCCTGCGCTGCTTGCCGCCGCGCTTCGCCGGCATCTTGGGCCCCGGCGCAAAGGGGGAAGCTATCTTGGTGCGAAAACGGAATGGGTCGTCCATGCCGGCAATGGGATAGATCAAACAGTCCTCATCGACCAGATCTTCGAACAGGTCGCGGATGCGAGCCTGCTTTTCTGCCAGCTGAAGGGCATAGGGCTCATCGATGCACGAGCATGCCCCGCACTGGGACGACGCAGTGCAGATGGAAGGCAAAGTGTCAGTATGATTGCTCATGCGCTCCATTGTGCCACAGGTTCGCTGCTCGGCGTACAATGGATGCACCCATTGGATTCCCCCACAAGGAGGAGCGCTTATGAAATTCATCCTGCGTTGGCTCGGCACGGCCATTGCCGCCGCCGTGGCCGTATGGCTGGTGCCCGGCATCGACATCACCGGCGATCAGGTGTGGGTTGCCACCGCTGTATTTGCGCTGTTTTTGGCGCTTCTCGACATGGCCGTCAAACCTATTTTGCAGCTTATCAGCCTGCCCATCACCGTGCTCACACTGGGAATCTTCTACCTTGTGGTGAACACGCTCATGCTCTACCTTGCCGGCTGGCTTGCCAACGGTCTGTTCGGCGTCGGTTTCCAGATAGCCACATTCGGCAGCGCTTTCGTGGCCAGCATCGTGATCTCGATCGTGACCTCCATCCTCAACTCCATCACCGGAGCCAATGAAGCGTGAGGCGGGCATATTTCCTTCGTTTGCTCGCTTACGCAGCGCCAGTGCGC
>JAXGTO010000034.1:0-19206 GCA_040774885.1 Eggerthellaceae bacterium
CCCGCTTGCTCCTTCGCAGCCCCCGCACGCCGTCCGCCACTCGGCTGCGCCCGCTCTTCCATCCCCTCGGACCATCTTTCCATACTGCAGCCAGCTCGGCCCGCGTTATTCGCCGTCTCTGCAGGCCGCACGCCTCTCAATCTGCTCGCTCCTTCGCAGCCCTCGCATGTTGCGCGTCACTCGGCTGCGCCCGCCAAACGGACCTTGCAGTTGGCTCTCACTTTTAATCGTGCCGTACCTCATTTTTTTGAAAATACGAAACAGAATTTTAAGTACCGCACGACATAAAGAGAGCCTAGACAAAAACGATTGCAAAAACCCAGGTAATTATTTCCATTTGGCCAAAAACAGAACGACAATTCGTGCTGTACTTCATATTTCGTCGCTGTTCTAACAAAAAACGAAGTAACGCACGATTTTGCTCAAAGCAAGCCGCAGCAAGCAATGGATTGAAAAACCCACTGAATGGTTCATGAAGAACCAATGCAAGCGTTATGTCCAGACAGTGGCAAGATTAACGAAAGATAATTCCCCTAACCTTTCCCTATGATCACTTTCAGCCACACCACAGCCCTTCAGTATTGGCGCTCGTATGACGGCAAAGCCCTGGGCATGCCTCCATATGCACCAATCAATCAGTGGGGATCGCCTCTTAGCGCAAGCCTCCTGTCGATGGATTCTCCCCTGATTCCATCAGGGGCTACCGCGCCATTCCATGTCATCGTCGACGATGCGGGCAATCGGCGACGCTCTTCAAACGTCATCAGCCATCAATGGAGCCATCCTGTCAGTAGAGAGGACCTATTCAAACTCAATGAAACAGTATCGGTCTGCTCCCCTGAACTCTGCTATTTGCAGCTTGCCCACTGGCTTCCCCTCGAAAAGACGATTCTGCTAGGAATGGAACTATGCGGACTATACCGGCTAATCACCAACAGCAGTAACGGATTCATCCCTCAGCCACCGCTATCGAGTCCCAAACGACTGCTCGGATGCGTCAAACGCATACCGGGTACTTATGGACACACGAAAGCACTGCGTGCATGCAAGTACATTCTTCCAAACTCCGCTTCTCCCATGGAAAGCGCGTTCGCCCTGCTGCTGAGCCTTCCCTACTTATTGGGAGGTTATGCCATCGCTCGACCCACACTGAACGAGCGCATCGTGCTGGGAGCCAGGATGCAGAAGATTACGCGAACCACAGAGCTCTCCTGCGATCTCTACTGGCCTAAATATCGCTTCGCAATGGAATACGACAGCAAACAATGGCACTCCGGTGAAGAGCAGCTGTTTCATGACGCGCAACGACGGGGAATCCTATCTCATCGCGGGTTGGAAGTCTTGGCCGTATCAAGCAGGCAAGTTTTCAATCTCCATGAAACAGAAAAACTAGCGCTCATGGCGGCGAAAAAGACCGGCAAGGTAATTCCTGGCTCGAAACGAGGGGACAGCGAAGCGCGCATACGACTACGCGGCAACGTCCTTGATTTCCGAGAAGACCGCCTCGTTTAATAGTCATCCCCCACGTTTTCAAATTCGCAGCCGTTCCATAGGCGCCAAATACAATGTTCGACCGCAGATATCTCTTTGGCCCTATCCTCTATTCGCAATCGTGCCATACTTCATTTTTTTTAGTTTGGGTCACGGAATTTTAAGTACTGCATCAATTGCTTCAGCAAGCCGACGACAGTTAGGCCTTTCCACTCAGGCAATCAAAAACAATAGGCGCCCGATGGCCATAAAACCGTCCACTAACTCGAATTTCGTTTAGGTTTTTACAAAAAACCAAGTACTGCATGATTTAACAGTTGAGTTATACCAGCCAGCAGGAATAGGGGACCTTCTAAGCGGAGGGACAGCGCTTCACGAGCGGGATTGCCGACAATCATACGCACTCGAGGCATGTGATCTTTCATCTGTGCCAAAAGTCTTGCGGGGGTTGAGGATCAGGCGGGCACATTACCAAGAGCAGCAGATCGGGTTGGACTCTTGCTAGAGCTGCAAATCAGGCGGGAATTTTGCCGTGACTGCGGGCCAGGCGGGAGTCTTGCCGGAGCTGCGGGCCAGACGGGAATTTTGCCGTGACTGCGGGCCAGGCGGGAGTCTTGCCGAAGCTGCAAATCAGGCGGGAATTTTGCTGTGACTGCGGGCCAGACGGGAGTCTTGCCTGAGCTGCGGGCCAGACGGGAGTCTTGCCTGAGCTGCGGGCCAGACGGGAGTCTTGCCGAGGCTGCGGGCCAAGCGGGAATCTTGCTGGGAGTAGCAGGCCAGGCATCAACGTCAGCAATGGTCAGGATGTTTCCGATTAAAAGGGCTCGCAGGGTTGCTGAAAATCCTAGCAACAACCAGCTCAGCGATGATGACGCTTCTTGGATTGGCGCGCAGTCTTCTTCAGCTCGGCCAACACGTCATCTTCTGTGCTGCCGTAAACCTGGCTTTTGAGCTGCACGACCTGATCGCGCAGATGGGCAGCTTCTTCGAAGTCCATATCGCGGCTGGCAGCCGCCATGTCATCTTCCATGCTTGAAATGATCCGCAGCACCTCTTCGCGCGAAAGAGCGGCAAGCTCTTTATTCACCTGTTCGCTGGTGGTGTTGCCCATATCGTCTTGCACATAGCCCATGATGTCGTTGATGGCCTTGCGGATTGTTTGCGGCTCGATGCCGTGCTCTTCATTGAACTCCATCTGCAGCTTACGCCGGCGACGCGTCTCGGTGATGGCCTGGTTCATGGAATCGGTCATCTTGTCGGCGTACATAATCACCTGTCCGTCGACATTGCGCGCTGCGCGGCCGATGGTCTGAATGAGCGAACGATGGTTGCGCAAGAACCCCTCTTTGTCGGCATCGAGTATTGCCACCAGGCTCACCTCGGGCAGATCGAGGCCCTCACGTAAAAGGTTGATGCCCACCAGCACGTCGAACTCCCCCGCACGCAGGTCATGGAGGATTTCCACACGATCGAGCGTGGCGATGTCCGAATGCATGTAACGAGCCCGCACCCCTTGGTCCAGCAGATGGTCGGTAAGATCTTCGGCCATCTTCTTGGTGAGCGTGGTGATGAGCACGCGTTCGTCGCGCGCAGCCCGGGCCTTCGCTTCATCGATGATGTCATCGATCTGACTGGCACTGGGACGCACGATGATCTCGGGATCGAGCAAACCGGTGGGTCGAATGATCTGCTCCACTTGGTTTTGGCTGACCCGTTTTTCGTAGTCGCCCGGCGTCGCGCTCACATAGATGAACTGCGGAATGCGGTCCTCGAATTCGTCGAAGCGCAACGGCCGGTTGTCCAAGCAGCTGGGAAGGCGGAATCCGTGCTCGGTGAGCGTGACCTTGCGGCTGCGGTCGCCTTCATGCATCCCGCGAATCTGCGGCACTGTCACGTGGCTTTCGTCGATGATGCACAAGAAGTCTTTAGGGAAATAATCGATGAGCGTGTACGGAGGCTCGCCCGGAGATCGACCATCCAGATGACGCGAGTAATTCTCGATGCCGCTGCAAAAACCCATGGTCTCCATCATCTCGAGGTCATAGGAAACGCGCATCTCCAAACGCTGGGCTTCCAGAAGCTTGCCTTCCTCCTTGAATTGCTGGAGTCGCTCACGAAGCTCTTCACGGATGGTTTTAAGGGCGCGGTCCATCTTGGGACGTGCCGTGACGTAGTGGCTCGCCGGCCAAATGGGCAGCGCTTCGTACTGATTTAGAACCTCGCCGGTCACGTTGTCGATCTCGACGATCGTCTCGATTTCGTCGCCCCAGAACTCAATGCGAATAGGATTGTCTGCATACGGTGGAAATACGTCGAGCGCATCGCCACGTACGCGGAACGTGCCGCGCTGCAGTTCGTAATCGTTGCGATCGTATTGGATATCGATGAGGTCGTGAATCATGTCGTCGCGTTCGAACGGCTTCTGCTTGTCGGCGAACACGGCCATGCCCGCATAATCCATAGGACTGCCGATGCCGTAGATGCACGACACCGAAGCCACTACCACCACATCGCGTCGAGAAAGCAAAGCGGCCGTTGCCGCGTGACGCAGCTTTTCGACTTCATCGTTGATGCTGGCATCCTTCTCGATGAAGGTGTCGGTGGTAGGAACGTAGGCTTCAGGTTGGTAATAGTCGTAATAGCTGACGAAATAGACCACTGCGTTGTCAGGGAAGAACTCGCGCAATTCGGCGGCAAGCTGTGCCGCCAGCGTTTTATTGGGCGCCATGACCAACGTGGGCTTCTGCACGGCCTCGATAGTCTTGGCCATGGTGAAGGTCTTTCCGCTGCCGGTAACGCCCAGCAGGGTTTGGTAACGCAACCCCTGGTTGACGCCGGCAGCGAGCTTCTCGATGGCCTGAGGCTGGTCCCCGGCGGGCTCGTACGGAGCAACGGCCTTGAACGGCTGGTCGGACAGACGGACTTCGGGCAATTTGCCCTCCATCTGCGCACCTTCTATGTTGGTCAGATGTGCCATGCGCCCATCATAGCGCAGCGCACGATGGCGAACAAGAGTTCGCTATTCGGCTATCTTCGACCACACTTCGCCCACACGTTGCTGCAAATCCTCGAGCGTGGAATCGTTCTTGATGACGAAATCGGCCCATAGTTGACGTTGGACATCATCCACTTGACGGGCTATGCGATTTTCGACATCAGCAGAATCGAAGCCCTTCGCCACGGCCCGCTCGATGCGCAGCTTTTTCGGCGCAACGACGGCGATGACACCCTGGGCATCGCGAACGAACGGGGCGAAAGTACCTTCTGGACCGTCATAGGCCGATATCTCGACAATGGCCAGCGAACAACCGTCCGCTTCAAGATCGCTCAAATGCTGCTGGGCCAGTTTGGCCAGGCGCGGTTGGGTTATGGCGTTGAGCTTCACCGTCTCGGACGGCTCGGCAAAGGCCCGCGCGGCCAGCGATGCGCGGTCGATGCTTCCATCCGCATTGAGCACAACGGCGCCGAAGGTATCGACCAGCAGCGAAACGACCTCGTCTTGAAGGAGGACCTCATGACCCACATCATCGAGATCAAGACAATGCGCTCCCTTTTCCGCGAACAGGTCGGATACCGTCGATTTGCCGGATCCGATGCCTCCCACCAGGATATATGTCTTCATGGGCGACCATCCCCTTCCGTGCGCCTTTCTATACCGACAATGGTACCACCGCCCAGCACGGTATCGCCTTGCGAAAAGACGGCGATCTGCCCGGGGGCGGTGAACTTCTGAGGCTCGGCCAAATCCACCTGCACCGAGATTCCGCCGTCATCGAGCGGCACGATGCGGCAACCCGTAGGTTGGCTGCGATAGCGAAGTTTGACACAGCATTCAAGCAGCTGGTCCAACCGTTCGATGGCCTGCCACTCGATTCCCTCAACCTGGACCCGGTCGATGAAGGCATCTTCTTCAAAGCCCACGATAAGACGATTGCGGCCCGCGTCTTTGCCCACCACATAGTAGGGCCGGGCAGCTGCCACGCCGATGCCATGGCGCTGGCCCAAGGTGAAACCAGCCAAACCATCATGGCGGCCCACCACGCTTCCGGCCACGTCCACGATATCTCCCGGCTCTTGCTTCACGCCATGAGCCGCCAGGAAAGGCCGGTAATCGCCTTGAATGAAGCAGACATCCTGGCTTTCAGGCTTATCGGCCACCGGCAATTCCAGGTCTTCGGCCTCGATGCGAACCGAGGTTTTGGTGGTTCCTCCCAACGGAGTGAGCAAACGCGACAATTGGTCTTGCGGCAAACGGGAAAGCATATAGCTTTGGTCTTTGCGGGCATCGAGCGCGCTTTTCACCGCATAGCGCCCGGAATCCTGCATCTGAACGATGCGGGCATAATGACCCGTTGCGACCTTCTGGCATCCCAATTCATCGGCGGCTGCTAAAAGCTCGGGAACCTTGCAGCGGGCGTTGCATCCCACACAAGGCGATGGCGTGGCACCGGCGGCATAGGCTTCGACGAAAGGTCGAACCACGCAGGAATCGAAATGTTCCGTGCAATCGCGCACCACATGGCGCAATCCCATGCGATCGCAACAGGCACGCGCATCGGCAACAGAGCGCAAAGATGATTCGCCCTGAACGAAGACGCATGTGACGCCGACCACTTCGTAGCCGGCTCGCATAAGGACCGCTGCGGAAACGGCGCTATCCACCCCGCCGCTCATTCCCAATGCAACCCGTATCTTGCCTTGCGCCATATGCCGTTTCCTCTTCCTCTTTGCACGCCGCAGACGGGCAGCGAGCTTTGGCAAATGAAGAAGGCCCACGCCGAAGCGCAGGCCTTCCGTGAATGCGATCTGCGCGAATGCTATTCGGCAGGAGCTTCCTCAACCGGAGCTTCTTCAGCAGCGGCAGGAGCTTCCTCGGCGGCAGCCTCGGGAGCGGCTTCAGCGGCAGGAGCCTCGTCTTCGGCCTTGGCGCGCGGTTTGCGCGCAGGAGCCTCGGTGCCCGGCTCGGGGTCGGCCACGGCGATTTCGATGCCGAGTTCTTCGGCAGCGGCCTTCATTGACAGGCTGATGCGACGACGCTCGGTGTTGATGTCCATGACCTTGACCTTCACCATATCGCCAGCGTGGACCACCTGGGTCGGCGTCTCGATATGCTTGTTGGCCATTTCGGAGATGTGCACCAGACCCTCGACGTTGGGGCCGAGTTCCACGAATGCGCCGAAGGGCACGGTCTTGGTGACCTTGCCGTCGACGATGGAGCCGACAGGGTAGTTCTCGACGAGCTTGATCCAGGGATCCTCGGTGGTCTGCTTGAGGCCCAGAGAGATGCGCTCGCGCTGCAAGTCGACATCGAGCACCTCGACCTCGACCTCGTCGCCGACTTTGACGACTTCGCTCGGGTGGTTGACGTGGCTCCAAGACAGCTCGGAAATGTGAACCAGACCATCGATGCCGCCCAGGTCGACGAATGCGCCGAAGTCGACGATGGAGGAAACGGTGCCCTTGAGGCGCATGCCCTTGGACAGTTTGGCCAAGATTTCAGCACGCTCGTTCTTGCGGCCTTCTTCGAGCAGCACGCGGCGGGAAAGCACGACATTGTTGCGGTTGCGGTCCATTTCGATGACGCGGGCTTCGATTTCGGTGCCCAGGTACATGTCGAGATCCTTGACGCGACGAAGGTCGACCAAGGAAGCGGGCAGGAAGCCTCGCAGGCCGATGTCCAAGATCAAGCCGCCCTTGACGACTTCGATGACTTCGCCGGTAACGACTTCTCCGGCCTTGAACTTCTCTTCGACGGCAATCCAGGCACGCTCGTATTCGGCGCGCTTCTTGGAAAGGATCAGACGACCCTCTTTGTCTTCTTTCTGGAGAACCAGCGCTTCGAGCTTGTCGCCCAGATTCACGATGGTGGACGGATCGGCATCCTTACGGATGGACAGCTCGCGCGAGGGAATGACACCTTCGCTCTTGAACCCGATGTCGACGAGAACTTCGTCGTGCTCGATCTTGACGACCGTGCCATCGACCAAGTCGCCTTCGTCGAACTCGGTGAGCGTGCCATCGATCATCTGGTTCATCTGCTCATCGGAGATGTCCTCGAAGTCGATGACGGAGGTGTTCTTGATTTCGGTCAAAACGGACCCCTTTCAAAACAAAAAACGGCGGGGACCCATTCAACATGATTGCGTGTTCATATTCCATGTTCACGGCATTCGCCCGAAGGACGGATGCAGACATGTCTCGAGGGCCTACATTGTCATGCTCGTGAGACACCTTTCCCACAAGCCGAGCCATTGTATCACAGGGCGATAGGAAAGCACCCGCAAATCCACGGAGCGCCCATCGAAGCCGCCAACGCCTATGGCCAGCGGGCTTCTAGACTAAAGATGCATACCAACCGGTGAATGCCGACCCTGCCAACATGGTTATCCAACAGGCCAGTGCGATGGACGGTCCGAATGGGATCACCCGCGACAATGCCGTGCCGCCCTCGCCTTCGGGAATATCCCCCCGC
This sequence comes from Eggerthellaceae bacterium, assembly GCA_040774885.1. Classification (GTDB taxonomy): domain Bacteria; phylum Actinomycetota; class Coriobacteriia; order Coriobacteriales; family Eggerthellaceae; genus JAXGTO01. The sequence goes on from JAXGTO010000034.1 coordinate 7,964, forward strand.
GCATCAACAGATGCATCTGCCGGCGAAAAACCGCCGGCCGTCGGCTGAGCGCTCTCCGTACGCGGAATCAAAGCCGCAACGATGCCGAAGATGCAAGCGACCACGATGAGGAACAGGCACTGCCTCCAACCAAAGAAGAGGCCGGCGACGAACAAAAGCTTGAGGTCTCCCCCGCCCATGCTTTCGCGACCCATCACTTTATCGGCCAGCAGAACCACCAGCAACAGAGCAACGAACACAACTACGCCGCTGATAATAGATTCGATGGCCAAAGCGATGGCATCCTGACCCAGAAACGCCCCAACGGCCGCGATGTAGGCCGCACGCACCGCTATGGCAGCCACGATGCAGCCGTTGGGTATCAGGTAAGCATCGATGTCAGTAAGCGATGCCACCAGCAATACGCTGGCAAACGCAGCCATCTCGAATGCTTCCAACGAAAACCCGTATCGCATCAGGGTGGTGGCATACACCACCGCGCAAAGCAGTTCGGCGGCAGGATAGCGGCGGGATACGGGAGCGCTGCAATAGCGGCATCGTCCCTTGCAGGCAAGCCAACTGAATACCGGAATCAGATCACGCGCTGAAAGAGCGTGGCTACATGCAGGACACCGGCTGCGGCCGAAAACGCCGCCGCCGTGCACGATGCGCCATGCCAAGCGATTGAGGAAGCTGCCCATGAACAAACCGGCAACCACCGAAACGATGATCAGGAATGCGGACATGGGGCTTTTCCGGCGTACGGACTGGCGAACGGGTCAGGCCCGTTCAGCCTGCTTGCGCGCGAATAGGCGGTTGTTGGTATCAAGCCAGCTTTCCACCGTACCGGTGTCGAAGCCGTCCTCGTCATCGATGACGAGCGCATACATCTCCTCTTCGCGCAAAACGGCATCGAGGGCATCGGTCAACTGGATCTCGCCACCGGCACCGGGTTGGACTTCGGCCAGAAGGTCCATGACGCGCGGGGAAAGCAGATAGCGGCCGAATACCGTGAGGTTGCTCGGAGCCTCTTCAGCGGGCGGCTTCTCAACCAAGCCGTCCACCTTCCACACGTCATCGGACACGGCCCGGCCGGCGATGACCCCGAAACGGCTCACCTGGTCATCGGGCACGGGCAGCACGGCGATGACCGAAGCGCCATCATGGGCGTCGGACACGGCCTTCATCTTTACCAGCATCTGGTTGTCGGGCACCAGCACGTCGCCCAAAAGCACGAAGAACGGATCGCCGTCCATCTTGGATGCGGCGCAATGAACCGCATGACCCAAACCCAGCGGCTCGTCTTGGTAGACATAGCTCACATTGAGGTTGCCCGCATGTTGCACGGCGTCTGCATAGGAGTCTTTGCCCTTTGCGCGCAGCGCGGCTTCCAGCTGCGGGTCAGGGGTGAAGTGAGCCTCGATGCTCTTCTTTTCGCGGCTGTTGATGATTACCACTTCATCGGCACCGCTGGCCAGGCCCTCTTCGACCACGTACTGGATGGCGGGCTTGTCCACCACCATCAGCATCTCTTTGGGCTGGGCTTTAGTGGCCGGGAGAAAACGACTTCCCATGCCGGCGGCGGGGATGAGGGCCTTCATCGAGCCTCTCCCTCATCTATCTTGGCCAGGGACTCTTCGAGAACGGCCATCTGGGCCTCGGTCTTCTTCAGTTTGATGGTGATGAACACCACGTACGCCAGAAGGCACAGCCACATGAGCACGTAGGCCGCGATCACATAGGGCGCGGACGGCAGGATGGTCGCATAAATCTGTTCGAGAACCGAATTCATTTCACTTCACTCCTCAGGCACGGCGCGCCGCGATGCGGCGCCGGTCATCATCGACGGCTTCTTTCAGGGCATCCATGCGCTCTCCCAAAAGCTCGGAACGCAGGCGCAGGCGGAACAACCCATAGGCGATGCAGAACATGCCGAACATGGCCAACATGAGCGGCAACATCATATCGGGCGACAACCCGGAATCGGTACGGAAAATAGTGGGATGCACGCCCGAAGGAACCAAACGCGTGATCATGAAGCAGATGGGCGCATCGACGAAGGCGATGATTCCGAAGACGCTGGCATACGTGGCGCGGCGCTCGGGGTCATCGACCGCCGTGCGCAAGATGAAGTAGCCGAACACCAGCAGCATCAAGATGAAATACGTGGTCAGACGCGGTTCCCACGTCCACCACACGCCCCACTCGAAGCGCTCCCACATCTCGCCGGAGCACATGGTCATGACGATGAACACCAACGCTATCTGAGTGGCCACCTTGCCGCGGACGTCGAAAGCGTGCTCGCGGGTCATAAGGAAACGGATGCCGTAGTAAGCCGTGAACGCCAGCGCAATGAAGCTGGTGATGGCGACGGGCATATGGAAATAGAAGATCTTCTGGCTGAACAGCAGCTGGTTGGACACCATCTGATCGCCGATGAGCTCGACGCCATCGACCGATGCGCCGTTCACCAAACTGGCCGTGGTGAATGCGAGCACGAAGCCCAACGCCGTAAGCAAGGCGCCCACCACCAAAGCGGCCGGAGCCAGTTTGTCGCATCTTCCGCCCACGCGGGGCAGTTTGACGGGCTTGGAAGCCATTCGTTTCCTTCCTCTTCTTCGCTCTGCGCAAAGCGGAAGCGCAGGGCAATCGAAGCGCACTCAGGCGCTGATAACGAAATCGTACAGAACCCAACTGAGCAGCAACATTATCACATCGTAGCCGCCCGCCAGCATAAGCGACTGGAAATACGTGTCCATAGCCGCATCTCCGCCCACCAACACCACGGAAGTGGCGCTGACGCAGGCATAGAGCAACGGGAATATCAGGGGGATGAACAGCACGGCCAGCAAGACATCCTTGCCGCGCGTATTGACCGTGATGGTTGAAAGCAGGGTGCCGATGCCCGCGATGCCGATGGTTCCCACCAACAGAGGCCCCACAATCATCGGCCAGGTTTCAGCCGGCGAGGTGGTGGTAAGGAAGAAGAAGTAGAACAGCGGCACGGCGATGATCTCGACAACCAGCAAGAACAGCAAGTTGCTGGTAGCTTTGGCCAGAAAGATGACGCTGCGATCGAGCGGCACCAACAAGATGCCTTCCAGGCAGCCTTCGTCTTTTTCATGCTGGAAGCTGCGGTTGAGGCCCAACAGGCTGGTAAACACGATGAGCGCCCACAGCAGGCCGCCGGCCATCTGCAGGATATCGTAGTAGCTCGAGGTCTGCGCCAGCGCGGCACCGTATACCACCAACACCAACAGCGCGTAGATGCCCATGGAAGTGAGCATTTCCTTGGTGCGGAATTCTTGCACCAAATCCTTTTTGAGCAGCGTGACGTACTGCTGCGCAGTGCTGGGTTTGCGGATTTCAACGGCCATGCTAGGCCACCCCCATGCCCACGGTCTCATGGTACACGCGCGCAAAGGCATCGTAGTCGATTTCTTCGCGCGGCTGGAAGAGCACTTGCTGGCCGCGCGCCATCACCAAGGCATGCGTGCAGGCCTCGAAGCCCTTGCGAAGGTCATGGCTCACCATGACGAATGTGCGCCCTTCGCGCACCCCGGCGATGAGCTCGTCGAAGATCTCGACGGCATGCGGGTCGAGGCCGGAATACGGTTCGTCGAGCAACACCACGTCGGGGTCATGGATGAGGGCGCGCGCGATGGACAGGCGCTGGGTCATGCCACGTGAAAAAGTGCGCGCCACATCGAGGCGCCGATGATCGAGCTCCACGGCATCGAGCATCTGGCGCACCCGGGCGGAAGCATCCTGGATGCCGTAGAGCCGCGCGGTCAGCAGCAGGTTCTCTTCTGCCGTGAGATCGGGATAGATCATCGATTTATGCGAGATCATGCCGATGTGGCCGCGTGCTTCATCGGGTTCGTCCTTGAGGTCGATTCCCGCAAGGTGTATAGACCCCTTGGTCGGCCGGCTGAGCGTGGCCAGCATGCGCAGCAGCGTGGTCTTCCCCGCCCCGTTGGGGCCGAAGATGGAAAGAAAGGCACCTTGCGGCACGCTCAAGGTGAGCCCGTCTACCGCGCGACGGGTGCCGAACGTCTTGCAGACGCCGTCGAGCTCGATTGCCGGCTCACCGACCATCGGCGGAAGCCTCCTTTTCGGGCGCGGATGCGACGGACTCGTCAGAAGCATCTTCGGCGGAATCGGCGCTTTCGGGCAAGGGATCAAGCGCCTTGTGAGACTTGCGGCGCCCGAAAGCCGCCAGTGCAATTCCCACAACCAGCAGGCCGAAGCCCACCCAAACGAAGCTGATCAGCGGATTGACGCGCACATCCATGCTGAACGACCCGGCGGTGTTGGTGCCCTTGTATACCACGAACAAGTCCTCTTGCGGCAAGCTGATCACACCGGCGATCTGCTTTGTCTGCTGGGTGGACTGAACCAGCTGGATGCTGGGAGACACATGGCCCAGGTAGCTGCCGTCTTTGTACACATCGAATTCGACCGTGTAGTAGATATCGTTTCCACTGGATGATTGGTCGATGCTGTTGCCGGTATAGCTCAACGTGTAATCGTTGATGGTGAAGTCCTCAGCGGTGTCGCTTTCCTTGTCATACGAGATGTAGTCGGTCTTTTCGGTGACGAACATGGCCGATCCGATAAGCCCCACCAAGATGACGGCCATGGCCAGATGCGCGATATAGCCGCCGTATGTGGAAGCGTGCGAGCCGGCCATCTTGAAGAAGCCGAGCACCGGATTGCATCCATGCTTCTTGGCCCATGCGCCGGTGTTGCGCGCAATGAGGAACAGCATGTTGAAGAAGATGAGGCTGGCCACGGCAAAGCCCACCACGGCGAGTCCCTTGTAATACCAGGCGGGTCCTTCGGCCGAAAGACCGGTGGCGAACGAGTCATTCCCCGAAACGATGGCATCGTAGGCCGGCGAAAGCACGGTGAAGAAGTAGACCATCAAAGCGGCGAAGAGCACCGCAGCGCAAATGCCGGGTACCTTGGCCCGTTTCAAGAACGCAGCTTTGTCGGTCCTGCTCCAGCCCAGAAGCGGGCAAACAGCCAGCACCAAGCAGTAGAGAATGCCCAGCGGACGAGCGACGGCATTGTAGGTGCCCGCCGAAAGCGAACTGCCGCCGAAGGGCATCCAACTGGGAAGCGCGCTGGCCACCGTAAGGTAGAGAAGCACGAAGGCGAAGACCACCATGATGACGTTGTTGAAGTAATAGGCAGCATCGCGCGACAACAAGTTGTCGACATCCTCATCGGCTTGGTTTTTGGGCGCGAACTTCTTCCATCGCAGGGCCAAGCCGATAACGCCAGCCAGGACCGACAGCACGATGAGCGAACCGAACAAGACGAGTGAGACCGAATCGCCATCGAAGGCATGGACCGATTCCACCAGACCGGAACGGGTGATGAAGGTGCCGGTAACTACGAACGCGAACGTAAGGCATGCGCACATGATGCCCCAGCGTTTGAATGCACCGCGTCGGCGGTACACCGTGAAGCTGTGCAGCAGAGCCAAACCGACGAGCCACGGGAGCAGGCTGGCGTTTTCCACAGCGTCCCAGCCCCAGTAGCCGCCCCATCCGAGCACCACGTAGGCCCAGATGGCGCCCAGGCCGATACCGATGGTGAGGAACCACCAGGAAACCACGGCGTAACGCTGGCTCTTGCGAACCCAGGTGTCGCTCGAATCGCCCACGATGAGCGTGCCGATGGCGAATGCGAAGGGAACGGTAAGGCCGGCATATCCGACGAACAACGTGGGAGGATGCACGGCCATGGCCCAATGCTCGAGCAAGGCGTTCATTCCCCACAATGATGCAGCACCGGTAAGGTTGCCATTGGCATCGAAGTACTTGGCGTCAAGCGCGGTGAAGGGCATGTTGTCTTCGGAGAACAGCAAGATGCCCACGAAGCCCACCAGCACGAACTGCATGACCAACAGGGCCATGGAATCGATCTCTTCGACCTTTTTCATATTGCGCACTGCAACGATCACTTGGAACAGCGAGATGAGCCAGGCCCAGAACAGAAGGGAACCCTGCCTGCCTTCCCACAGTCCGCTGATGCGATAGAGAATTCCCAGCCAGCCATCCGCATGCGACTGGTTTTTAACCACGTACTCAATGGAGGTATCGCCCGTCAGGAAGCAATACACCAAAATGCCGCAGCACAAAGTGAGCGCAGCAAAGGTGAGGATGGGCGCGATGTGGCCGCCCCACATGAGCGTGGCGCCCGGTCCAGCGGGATTGCGGCGATTGAGGATGAAGCCCACCAAAAGGCAGACGATGGACACGAGAACGCCGGCAAAAGCGACGAGCAGGCCGATGAGGCCGATGAATGAAAGACCCATGAATGTATTCCTAACCCTGCAAAGCGACGTCGTCAGCGGAGAATGTACCGTCTGACCCTAAATGTCCGGTAAGAACCAACGTGGCACCATCGGATGCGGCATCGTCGGACAAAGCGCCGTCGTAGGCGACGGGCATCTGAGCCGAACCGTCGGCCTCGGTCAACACAAAACGCGGCGTTGATCCAGCGGCGGTCATGGTACCAGCCTGCACCTGACCCGTAACCTTCACGGTCTTATCGTAGATGGAATCGCCGTAGCCGAGCAGCTGCGACACGCCGATGGCGTCCGTGGAGCTTTCGTATTTGCTGGGGCATTTGGTAACGAGCTCGCTGCACTGCAGCACGCCGTCGCTGCCGATCTTGCCGGTGCAAATGGCTGTGACGTCGTTGCCGAATGTGGAAGCCACGCCGCCGTCATATTGGACGTCGACGGTTGCCCCCGCGTTGTCGGGATCATAGATGGAAAACGAGAGCACGTTGCCTTCGGTGGTATAAGAATTCTCTACCACATTGCCGCTCACCTGTACCCGCTGATCGACATACTGGCCGCTGGCGGCATCTTCTACCGATACGGTTTTGGCAGCGCTGCTGCCCCCCACCACAGCCAGCACGACCACCATCACGATGATGATGATGCCGGTGACGATGATGAGTCGTTTTTTCGTCTTGGCGTTCATAGACTCTGTTTCCCTCCTGGATTCCGGGCCCTCGCGCTCGGTATTGCTTCGGACCATCATACGGCACCGCAGCGCTCCCATACGCCGTTTGAACGCATTGTAAGGAAAAACCGCATCTCTATCATCACCCTGTAGGGGGGATTTCGCATACCCCTTTCGGGTAGAGTCCCACTCGAGCATAACAACACCATGCCAACGGGGCATAGGCCGTCTTGGCTTCACTGCGCTTTCGATGCAGCACTGGCTTGACCATACTATCCATCATGCGTTTGACAAGCGACGGGCATACGGGCAAAATACGTTCTTGCCGCTTTACGCGGTCCCTTCGGGGATGTAGCTCAGTTGGGAGAGCGCAGCGTTCGCAACGCTGAGGTCGTGGGTTCGATCCCCATCATCTCCACCACGCATGATATGCGGGCCCCGCAAAGGGCCCGCATTTGCTTTATCAACGAGCGCACCCGCCCATCCAAGTCATTTATCCGAACCGGCATCTCGCTATTTGGATGAGCTGTCCTGAGTAACCTCATGCTACGCTTAGCGAACAGCTGAGTTTGCCCTTGTCCATCAGGAGGAATCATGCAACGATTCGTAGCAGAAGACTCGTTTTGGAACCTGTTCCCCGAATCGGCGCTTGCCGTGGCGGTCGTGCACGACCTGCTGCCAGGCGAAAACGTGACTCCCGACCAGCAAAAGACGATCAACAGCATGTTGGCTCAAGCCAATGAGGATGCGAACCGCTACCTTACCAGCGAAACCATCAGCCAGAACCAGGTGGTTGCCGTATGGCGCGATGCGTTCACCAAGTTCGCCAAGAAGAAGGGCGCGCGTTGCACCATTGAGAACCTGCTCAAGCGAGTGCTGAAGGGCAATCCCGTGGGACACATCACGCCCATCGTGGACATCACCAACATCGTCACGCTGAAATACGCCTTGCCCATCGGCACCGAGGACACCGATAAGCTCCAAGGCGACTTGAGGCTGCTGGTCACCGATGGCGGAGATGATTTCCTACCTATCGGCGAAGACGAGCCAGCGCCCACGCTGTCAGGCGAGCTGTGCTATTGCGACGATGCCGGCGCAGTGTGCCGCTGCTGGAACTGGCGCGATGGCCAACGCACTTGCATCGACGAGGGCACTCGCAATGCAATCGTGATCATGGAGTTCGTCGAGCCCGGCCGAGTCGATGACTTGCGCGCTGCCTTGGACGAGCTCTGCGAACTGCTGCCCCGCTACCTCGGCGGCACCGTCCACGCCAAGGGAATCGCGACCCGAGACAACCCGGGCATCACGATTTCCGAGGATTGATCCGCAGAAAGCCGGCGCAAGGCCGCTTTCCCTTCCCTTTCAAGCGAAATACCACCCGCGATACCCTGTTTCTAACAGAAATGGGAGGTTTCCGCGATTTTTTTGAGCTCCTGCAAGGGTGGACATGGCATAACCCCAGGTCGCAAGTTTTCGTAGGGTAAATGTCAGCATGAAAATCGCGGAAACCTCCCATTTTTGTTAAAAATATCCCGTTATCCGATGTACAGCCTCAACAGTTCATTCCCACGCCAGTAGGCCATTTGAAATCAGGTGCATCAAAATCAACAGCCATGCTCATCACCGACTTGTAGTATTCAACCGCCTCTTTCGGCGTATCTTCTGCAGGAATGAAATTCGGACTGAAATCGTAGTTCTCGTCCGAAATCCACTTGCTGTATTCCTCGAATTCACTGAAGCCGTCTTCCGTGAACATTCAACTCACCTGCTTCTTGCCGTTAGAAAGCCAGACACAGTGCTGCCACGCAAAACCACCGCTTCACCCTTTCAGAACACTATAAAATCGCCTGGCACAATGCCCTCATTATCCTTGCTAAACGTGATCTCTGGCTTTGCGTAGAATGCGTTATACGAATCTATCGCTTCTTGTGGTGCGTTTTCAGTTAAATGGTATCCTCGGCCGTCTTCCGACTCATCGTCAACCGTATACCAGTCTTCGTTTTCGAGAAAGTACGGCATGCCCATTCTGTCCATCCATTGCATCTTTTCTATTCGGGATCGTGCGTGCATTCCCAGCAATGTTTGTAGGTGATTTTGCGAAACATCAGCTCTCCGTCATCGTCTATCCACCGCTTCAGGCAAAACGAGAACGTTCTATCAGGACATTCCGCCAGCAAGCTGCACTGCTTCGCATTGCGTTCCAACGTCTCATCGTCTGGAAAGTTCTTTATCTTGTATACATTGCTCATAATCTACTTCCATCTTTGCAAACAGCATGTCTTTGTCCAGCCGAATCTACGCCGATCCGGCCTACTCGGTTTTGCCGGCCGAAGCCCTGTCGATGGCATCTACCACCTCGTCTGCGGCAAACGTTACCGCTATCACCACGACGCCGAGCGCCAGAATGGCCGCTCCGAAGAAAAACCCGCCCATGATCAGCAGGAATCCTGCTATCAGCATTGTCCAGTACCTCGCCTTGTTCATGGCATCTCCTTTAGATTCGAGGTTGAATCAAATGAAGCGCTGATACCAGTCACCTCATTTGCCGTATACCCAACCGCATCGACGGTCTAAAAACCTGCATGCGTCGTTGTGCGCGAACACGACGGCCACGCTATGACGGTGCTGCCATGGGCGCTCGTCCACATGGCTTCTGCTCGTCGGCTCCTCAGCGCAGGACGAACGATGCGATGAGGTTGTCGAGTTTGCGGATGTCCACGCCGCGTTTGAGGTTCACCCTGATGTGGCCCGCTCGCGTCCACAGCTCGATTTCGGCATTGAAATCGATGGTTCCCGCATTCTCAGACGACCACATGTCGACCGACTTCCAGGGAAGCGAATAAATCTCGCTTTTCTTGCCGGTGATTCCCTGGGCATCGCGAACGATCAATCGGCGATCCGTGAAAATGGCGACATCCCGAATCGTCTTATAGGCGGCATACGGCTGCTCGTTTTGAACCAACATGCCCTGCACGTCTTTGGGAACCTCGCATTCCTGCACAAACGTCCATTCTGCGAAAGCGCTCAACTCACTGGCCATGACCATCCCCTTACGTCGACTGAACCGATAGCAAGCATGATATCGGAGAACGAAACCTTCTTCTCAGTATTGCAGGTCTTTGGTCTCCAGATGGGTTATTATGGGGACAGTTGAACATCTCCCCCCGTCACAGCTGAACATCTCACCCCGTCGAAGGAATATCTCCATGCCAGCCGCCAATACCCAAAAGCTCAAACTGCTCTATCTCATGGAATTCTTCCGCACCGAAACCGATCCGACGCATGGACTCAGCATGCCGCAGATCATCGAAAAACTCGCCGAAAAGGGAATCTCAGCCGAGCGCAAGAGCATCTATTCGGACATAGAGACGCTGCGCGAAGTCGGCTTCGACATCCGCAAGCTGCCCCGCCAACCAGTGGAATACGCCCTGACGGAACGCGACTTCGAGCTTCCCGAACTCATGCTGCTGGTGGATGCGGTGCAATCGAGCCGCTTCCTTTCGGAAGGCACCTCGAAGGCCCTGGTGAAAAGCATCCAGGAAATGGCTTCAGTCAACGAACGCACGGCTCTGAAAAAACAGGTGCACGTTCACGGTCGACCATCCACCCAATCGAAGTCGGATTTTCTGACCGTCGACACCATCCAAGAGGCCATGGCCGAAAAACGAAAGCTCGGCTTCCTCTACTTCCGTTATGACGCACGCAAGCAAAAGGTGGCTCGCAAGGACGGACGCATGCAGATCACCTCGCCGGTGTGCCTGACCTATTCCGACGACAATTACTATCTGGTGGCCTTCAGCGACGAAGACGGGCAGATTCGAAATTACCGCGTCGATCGCATGGAATCGGTTCAGATATTGGAAGACAAGGCGCAACGCAATGACGCTATAAGAAACTACGATGCAGCTGAAGTTGGCAAATGCGCTTTCGGCATGTACGGCGGCGAACGGATGACGGTAACCTTGCGGGCGAAAGCCGAAGTGATGAACGTGATCATCGACCGCTTCGGACCGAAGGTCGATTCCCAGCCGATAGACGACGGGGCCGCGGCGCGCATCACCGCACGCGTGATGGCAAGCCCGGTGTTTTTCGGTTGGCTGGCGCAGATGGGCGACAGCGTGGTCATCGAGAGCCCGGTGCGGTTGCGCGACGAATACGTGGCCTTTCTGGAAAAGATCGCAGCCACCTACGCATGATCGACGACCCTGAGCCGTTGCCCTCGCACCCGGGCTGCGCACCCTCGCCACGAGAAACGAAGAAGCGGCGGGCCCCCCGGGC
>JAXGTO010000035.1:0-18787 GCA_040774885.1 Eggerthellaceae bacterium
CCGCTACGGCACCATGTCCCTGATCGTCGACCAGGCCTACGCCCAGGGAGAGCAGTGCGCCACCGCGGTGCTGGTGCGCGGCGACGACTTCCCCGACGCGCTCTCGGCCTCCAGCCTGGCCGGCGCTCTCGGCTGCCCCGTGCTCACCACGCCCAAGGAGTCCCTGGGCGAGGACGCCGCCGCCGAGCTGCAGCGCCTGGGCGTCACCGAGGTCTACATCCTGGGCGGCGAGACCTCGGTGTTCCCCGCGGTGGCCGATCAGGTGGCCGGCCTGGGCTGCGACGTCCGGCGCGTGGCCGGATCGAGCCGCGTGTCCACGTCGATCGACGTGGCCGAGGCCGCGCGGGACGCCGGCGCGCGAAGCGACACCTGCATCGTGAGCAAGGGCTGGGCCTTCGCCGACGCCCTCGCCATCGGCCCGTACGCCTACGCGTCGGGCAGCCCCATCTTCCTGGCCGACGAGGACAACACCATCTCCGACGAGGTGGCCGCCGCCATCGGGGAGGGCGGCTACACCAAGGTGGTCGTGCTGGGCGACAACCTCGCCGCCGACTCCGCCAGCCTGGGCAAGCTCCCCGCCGGCGCGCAGGTGCTGAGGCTGGGGGGCGCGGACCGCTACGCCACCGCCGACCTGATCGTGGAATGGGAGACGGGCGGCATGCCCGGCGCCGCCTTCCAGCCCGCCGCCGACTCGGTGCTGTCCTACGACGGCATGGCCATCGCCCGCGGCGACGCCTTCCCCGACGCGCTGGCCTCGGCCGGCCTGCTGGGCAAGACCAAGTCGGTCCTGATGACGGTGCCCTCCACCGCGACCGCCGCCGACGCGGCCACGGAAACCCGCATCGGGAGCGTCATCGGCGGCCACGAGGCCTCCATCCAGGCGGGCTGGGTGCTGGGCGGCCCGTCGTCCGTGCCGCAGGTCGTCGAGGACTGGGCGAATGCAGCAGCGGAATAGGGAAGGAGACCGATGATGCCAAAATGCTGCAAGACGATCGTTTGCCTGGTTGCCGCGTTGACGTTCTGCCTGGTGTTGGCGGGATGCCAGACAGAGAGCTCTTCTTCCGATGCTGTGCAAGAGAGCACGGCCGATAACGCTCTGTCTGCGCAAACCAATCCCGAGGCCGATCCCTATGCTGACGTCGATTTTTCTTCGGCAGTAGACCAGACCATAGACCTTGTTGAACAAGGGCAGACCGGCGATGATTCCCTGTCTCGTACCATCGACGCATCGATAACGGTCGACAAGGATAAACGCCGGGTGACTATTGAAGCAAGCGTATTGGGCGAAGACGTAAAAGGGGGATGCGCGGCAGGAGAAGCATTGGCCAAAAGGTTCGCTTCACAAGTTGCCACCGACAACCCTTCGTTGGCATCGGGCGGCGATGAGTGGGGCGCGCTGTTCGAACGATATTCGCTGTATGTGGCGGTCGATGACCCCGAAGGGTCTTTGAAGCTCGACGGGACCAAGCAGGCGGGTTCCGATGAGATGATCTGGCAGTAGGGTTTTCTATGCTGGTTTGCATCAATGCAGTTCAATATTATTGCTAGGTGAATATAATCGTAAATAGGAATATACTGTTTCGCGCATATTTTATTCCATAAGGGAATTTAATGGGAATAGAGCAAGGGAAAGGGGTTCGTATGGCGGAAACGACCAGTTGGTCGCAACGTGCACTGCGCCTATGCTTGGCGTTCGTGCTGGCTCTGGCTTTGATGCCTTCTGCTGCTTTTGCAACGGCGGCAGATGAGGCACAGGGCACGGCCAAGACCACTCAACAGGAAGCTTCGCAAGCCGATTCTGCTGCACAGCAAACGAGTTCTTCTGCTGCAGCCGAAGCTGATCAGGTTGCGACGGCTGCCAACAGCAAGTCTTCTGCGAACACGCAGGACTCGGAGGCGGTTGAAGCCTTAGATCCGACTGACATTTCCGGCTTCACGCTTGCCGGGGTGGAAGACAGCTACCAGTACACCACGCTGCCCATCTCCATAACCCCCACGGTCACCGACGGCAGCGGCAGTGCGCTTACCAAGGGCACCGACTACACGGTGACCTATACCGATGTCTCGGGTGACACGGTAGCGGCTCCCACCGAGGTGGGCTCCTACACCATTACCATCACCGGCACCGGCGTTTACGCGGGAACCATCACCAAGGATTTCGCCATCACCGACTCGGTCATCTTCACGGTATACAAGCAGGCTGGGACGAACGAGAAGGTAGAGCTCAAGCAATACACGGCCACCGACCTTGAAACCATCGCCTCCGATTCGACCGACCCCGTTTCGGGCATGTTCTATAAGAGCGGCGCATGGCATGTGGTCACGTCCACGCACTACATCCTCATCGATGACCTGTTCGCCGATGTCGGACTCGATGGCAAATGGACGAACGGGACCTCGATCGCCTATGCCGACACCCCCACCAGCGGCGGCACAGTGTCGTATGAAGACATGATCGCGCAGCCCAACTTCTACCCCAATACGGAGGCTGACCAGGCAAATACGGAAGGCGCCACCCAGGTTCCCGGGGTTCTCACGCTCACAGAGTATTCGGGAGCCATCGGTGATGGCGGCACCACCACCGCAGCCGAGTTGGAGCAGTACAACGCGGATAATCAGAACATCAAGAACAAGGTGCGCATGCTCTATGGCGTTTCCGAGGACAACTATCTGGCCGACAACAAGCCCGCCGGCAAGCGCTACTGGAGCAGGATTCAGGAAGTCACGCTGAAATATGCCGCGACCGATATTTCCGATTACACACTTTCCGGCATTGAAGACAACTATGATTACACGGGCAGCGCCGTTGCACTTGATCCTGCGGTCGCCGACGGCAGCGGCAGCACGCTGACCAAGGATACCGATTACACGGTGACCTACACCGACGCCTCAAACAACCCGGTGGCTGCTCCCACCGAGGTGGGCACCTACACCGCCACCATCACCGGCATCGGCGATTACAAGGGAACCATCACCAAGAGCTTCACCATTACCGAGCCCATCGTGTTCCGCGTCTACAAGCAGGCGGGCGACAATGATCGCGTGCTGGTCAAGGCATGCACGGCCGACCAGCTGGAGGAATTGGCCTCTGATTCCAGCGATCCCGTTTCGGGCATGTTCTACAAGGGTGGATGGCGCGTGACCACTTCGACGCACTACGTGGTCATCGATGATTTGTTCGAAGGCTTGGGCCTTGGCGAAAAGTGGACCAGCGGCAGCACGTTGGCCTATGCCGACACCCCTTCATCAGGCGGAACGGCGACGTACGATGCGCTTCATAGTCAGACCAATTTCTACCCCAACACCCAGTACAACCAGACGGACACTGAAGGCGTCACGCAGGTACCTGCCATTTTGGCTCTTACCGAATACTCGGGCATTATCGGTGATGGCGATTCCACTGATGCCGCCGGTTTGCAGCAGTACAACGTTACAAAGCAGAACACCAATAACAAGATGCGCATTATCTATGGCGTGTCCGAAGACAACTACCTGTCCGATTCCAGCAAACCGGCAGGCAAGCGTTACTGGAGCCGTATCAATGATGTCACGCTTAAGTACGCCCAGGTCGATCTTTCCGGCTTCTCCCTTTCCGGTGTGGATGACGCGTATATCTACAGCGGCAACCCGGTTTCCGTTGCACCGGTTGTGCGTGCTGAAGCCACTTCCGAACCGCTGGTCGAGAACACCGACTACACCGTGACGTATCAGCGCCAAGGCGTGGATAACGAATGGGCTGACACCACCGATTTGACCTCCACCGGTACTCTGCGGGCGGTCATCACCGGTACGGGCGATTACACGGGTTCCATCACCAAGCAATTCGAGATCCGCGATGCAGCTGCGTGGGATCGACTGGCCGGACAAGATCGCTACGGCACCATGAAGGCCATCGTGGATGAGGCTTATCCTGAAGGTTCTACCAGCGAATACGCCGTACTGGTGCGAGGCGATAGCTTCCCCGATGCGATTTCGGCCAGTGCTTTGGCCGGCACGCTCGATTGCCCCATCATCACCACCGATACCACTGCCCTGAGCGATCAGGCGAAAGGCGAACTTGAGCGTCTTGGGGTGAAAAAGGTCTACATCATGGGCACCAGCCAGTCCGTTTCCGGCAGCATCGAAGATACGGTGCAGGGCTTGGGAATCTGGACGCAGCGCGTGGCAGGTTCCAGCCGCGTCGAGACTTCCGTTGCTGCCGCTGAGGTGGCCAAGGCTTCCGGTTCTACTTCCGACACATGCATCATCACCAAGGGCTGGGCGTACGCCGATGCCCTGGCAATCAGCTCGTATGCCTACGCCAGCGGCAGCCCCGTCTTCTTGGGCAATGAAGACAACACCATATCCGACGCTGTGGCCGCCGCCATCTCGGAAGGCGGTTACACCAAGGTGATCGTGCTGGGCGACAACCTCGCCACCGACGCTGCAAGCTTGGCCAAGCTGCCGGCTGGTGCGCAGGTGCAGCGCCTTGCCGGATCCGACCGTTACGCCACGGCCGACGCTATTGTGCAGTGGACCACCGGCGCCATGACCTCTGCTGCGTTCCAGCCGGCCGCCGGCACCGTGCTTTCCTACGACGGAATGGGCGTGGCCATGGGCGACAGCTATCCCGACGCGCTCGTCTCAAGCTGTCTGTTGGGCCGCACCAAGAGCGTGCTCATGACGGTTCCCTCCACCGCCACCGCGGCGGACACCGCCACACAGGGGCGCATCGAGTCGGTTGTGGGCAGCCACAAGATCGACATCAACCAGGGCTACATATTCGGATCTACTCGGTCCGTGCCCCAGATTGTGGAAGACTGGTTGAATGAGGCCAGCAAATAAGGAGCGTTCCTTTGCTCCGTTTTACCAAGGGGGTCGTCTTCGGACGGCCCTCTTCTTATTCGCTTGCTGCGCAGTTGGCGGCCAGTGCGTTCAAGGTACGGCAGCGTATTTCTTGAGCGACGGCACGGGTAAGACGGTCAGGGCTTCAACAGAGACGCAGGTATCGCCATCCCCCGCCTTGTGCGCGGGGGATGAACCCTTGCGGTGGTACCATGGTCGCCGAGGAAAACGAACGAAAAGGAGACGGCATGGGTTGCGAAGAAAAGACCCCGGTTATCGGCATCATCATGGGCAGCGAAAGCGACATGCCCACTATGGAAGCCTGCATGAAGCAGCTCGATGAATTCGGCGTGCCCTATGAGGTGAAAGTGGCCAGCGCCCATCGCAAGCCGGCGGAGGTTCACGAATGGGCCGGCACCGCCAGCGAGCGCGGCATTCGCGTGATAATCGCGGCTGCCGGCAAGGCGGCCCATCTGGGCGGAGTGGTGGCGGCCTACACGCCGTGCCCCGTAATCGCCGTTCCCATGAAAACGAGCGACCTGGGCGGGCTGGACAGCCTGCTCTCCATGGTGCAGATGCCCAGCGGCGTGCCCGTGGCCTGCGTGGCCATCAACGGCGCCAAAAACGCCGCCATTTTGGCCGTGCAGATGATGGGCACGGGTTGCGAAGGCGCGCGCCAGAAGATCGTCGAGTACAAGCAGGCCATGGCGCAGGCATAGCGCTTCATCGATTGACAGGCGGAATGGCATGACCAAGCAATTGCTGATGGGCAACCAGGCGTTCGCACATGCGGCGCTGGAAGCCGGCGTCAACGTGGTGGCCGGGTATCCCGGCACGCCTTCCAGCGAGCTGGTTGAAACGGTGGCCAAGCTCCATGCGGCGGGCAGCGCCCAAGGCGTGCACGTGGAATGGTCCACCAACGAAAAGGCCGCGATCGAAATGCTGGCCGGTGCCAGCCTCTGCGGCGCACGGGTGCTGTTCACCTGCAAGCAGGTGGGCCTCAACGTGGCCAGCGATCCGCTGATGAGTCTGAACTACGTGGGCATCAAGGGCGGCTTCGTGCTGTTCGTGGCCGACGACCCGGGCCCCATTTCAAGCCAGACCGAACAGGATACGCGTCGCTTCGCCGCGTTTGCCAAGCTGCCGGTGCTCGACCCCGCCACGCCCGAAGACGGCTTCGACATGATCGGTCGCGCCTTCGAGCTGTCTGAAGCGTATGGAACGCCGGTCATCGTGCGCCCCACCACCCGCATCTGCCATGCGTCCACGTTTTTCGATGTGGCCGAAACCACGCAGGCGCGCGCGCTTCCGCCCGAAGGGTTCCAACGCGATTCCAAGTGGGTCATCTTTCCCCGACGCGCCTATCAAGCCCACGGCGAAGTGAATGACCGTCTGGATCGCATCGCGAAAGACTACGCGTCCGACACGAAGATCGAAGAGTGCGGAACGAACTCCAAGCTGGGAATCGCCACGGGGGGCGTCAGCGACGCCTACGTTCGGGAAGCGCTCGATATCTTGGGCGCCGCCTGCGCGAAGCAGGGTGTGAATATTCCCGCTTATCGCCTGATGAACGTAGGGATGCCGTATCCGTTCCCCGCGCAGCGCGCGCTCGAGTTCGCCAATGGGCTGGAACGGATCATCGTGTTCGAAGAACTCGATTACGTTATCGAAGACGAGCTTCTTCGTCTGGCCGGGCGCCATCACCTGCCCTACAGCGTTCAGGGCAAGCTGGATGGCTCAACCGTCACGCGCGGCGAGAACACCGTTGAAGCGATAGTCGACCAGCTGAATGCGTATTTTGCCGCCGACGCGCAGAAAGACGGTTCGGCCCCGCAGAAGGGGAGCGTCCTCTGCCCATTGGGCAACAGCGAGCTTGGACGCGCTGACGCCGCAGGCGCAGATGAGTCCCATTCGGAAAGCCAGAAGCCTGCCGAAGGTTCCGATGGCACGGCGAGCCAAGTCGAATCCCAACTCGAAGCAGACGATGTTGCAGCATCGCCCGATAACTCGGATACTGCGCAGGCCGAACCACCTGTCCGCCCGCCGGTGCTATGCGCCGGATGCCCGCACCGGGGCAGCTTCTACGCCGTCAAGCAGGCGCTGGGCAAAAAGCCCGCCGTGCTGTGCGGCGATATCGGCTGCTACACCCTGGGCAACGCCCAGCCGCTCGATGCGGTGGATACCTGCCTGTGCATGGGCGCGGGAATCACCATGGCCCAAGGCTTCAGCGTGGCCGAGCCCAACCGCAAGTGCGTCGCCTTCGTGGGCGATTCGACGTTTTTCGCCAGCGGATTGACCGGTGTGGCCAATGCCGTTTACAACCAGCACGACATCACCGTGTGCGTGCTGGACAACTCCACCACCGCCATGACGGGCGGACAGCCCCACCCCGGAACCGGCATCACGCTCATGGGCCCGCACAGCAAGCCCATCGATATCGAGGGCACGCTTGTTGCTTTGGGGGTCAAGCGCATCATGCGCGCCAACGCCTTCGATTTGGAAGAAGCGCGCGCCGCTGCCCATATCGCCATCGACTATCCCGGCCCTTCGGCTGTCATCTTCGAAGGACCGTGCGTGCAGATTTCCCAGCCCAAGGCACCTTCTGTCGTCGATGCCGACGTCTGCACCACTTGCCGCAAGTGCATTACTTCCATCGGGTGCCCGGCCATCAGCATGGACGATGCCGGCAAGTCGGTTTGCATCGATCCCACGCTGTGCACCGGCTGCGGACTGTGCCAAGCCGTCTGTCCCTTCCATGCCATAAAAGCGACCGCGAAGGAGGGTGAGTGACATGTTGAACATCCTCATTGCCGGCGTGGGCGGGCAGGGCAGCGTGCTCGCCGCCAAGATACTGGCCCAAACCGCCACCGAACGCGGCTGGCAGGTGCGCACGGCCGAGACCATCGGCATGGCGCAACGCGGCGGCAGCGTAACCAGCCATGTGCGCATCGGCAACAACGGCGAACAGGTCCATGCGCCGCTCATCAGCCGCGGACAAGCCGATGTGGTCATAGCCCTGGAACCCGGCGAAGGGTTGCGCGCGTTGCCGTATCTGGCCGACGACGGCTTGATGGTGTGCGCCCGCACGGCCATACCGTCGGTCATGGCCGATTTGGGCGCCGCTCCCTACAACCCGCAGGCAGTTCTTGATCGCTTGGAGCGCGAAGCAGCGTGGTTTGTGGCTGTGGACGATGCGGTGTTGTGCCGCAAGGCGGGCAGTCGCAAGGCCCTCAACGTGGTGATGCTGGCCATGGCCGTGCAAGTGTCGGTTGACCAGGCGCGACGCGATGTGGCATGCGGGCTGGGCGATGCCATCTGCATCCCCGAGTTGAAGGCGGCGCTCAAGCGTTGCGTGAAGCCGCGCTTCGTCGATATGAACCTGGCCGCCATAGACGCTGTAACCGGCTAGCGCCACACTCGCGCGGTGGCGCGCCCGCGCGCCCGCATGCCGCGCGCCCCGCATGCCGCGCGCCCCGCACCCGCAGGAGCGCATCGTTCACGGTTTCGCATCGCGGATTGCTCAAAAAGGCCGCCATTCTACGACTTTTTCAACTGGGCTTGCCGTACGGAAATCTGTGACCTGGGGTTTTGCATCTCTCCGCGAAAATCGGGCAAGTTTCACAGCCGAAAATCGTAGAATGGCGGCCTTTTTGAGCAATCCAAAAGCCAACTCTGCCATCACAGGTGCTTTATTGTGGTAAAGTAGCGGCATTATGGATATGAAGCCCGAACAACTCACCGCCATCACGGCCCAGCTGTCTACCATCAAGGACCGCTCGCCGTTCTATGCCCGCAAGTTCGACGGCATCGACATGGCCGACATCAAAACGCAGGCTGATTTCCAAAAGCTGTCGTTTTCCGAAAAGGGAGATTTGCGCGACGCCTACCCGCTGGGCATCGCCGCGGTGCCCGAACGCGAAATCGTCCGCATCCATTCTTCCAGCGGCACCACCGGCACGCCCGTCATCATCCCCTACACCCAGCAAGACGTGGACGACTGGGCAGAAATCTTCGCGCGCTGCTACCGCATGGCTGGCATCACGCCCGAAGACCGCATCCAGATAACGCCCGGCTACGGTCTGTGGACCGCTGGCATCGGGTTTCAGCTGGGCGCGGAAAAACTGGGAGCCATGGCCATCCCCATGGGCCCGGGCAACACCGCCAAACAGCTGCGCTTCATGCAGGATATGCGCTCCACCGTTCTGTGCGCCACCAGCAGCTATGCGCTGCTTCTGGCCGAAAAGATCGCCGAAGAGGGCATCGGCGACCGCATCTGTCTTAAAAAGGGCGTCATTGGCTCCGAGCGTTGGGGCGACAAGATGCGCAACCGCATCGCCGACGAACTGGGCGTCGAGCTCTTCGACATCTACGGCCTCACCGAAATCTACGGGCCCGGCATCGGCATCAGCTGCGCCGAGCACGATGGCATGCACATCTGGGAAGACTACGTGTACTGCGAAATCGTCGATCCCAAGACGGGCGAAGTCCTACCCGATGGCGAAGTGGGAGAACTGGTGCTCACCACGCTGCGCAAGCAGGGCGCGCCGCTCATCCGCTATCGCACGCATGACCTCACCCGCATCATCCCGGGCGACTGCGCTTGCGGATGCAAAGACGTCCGCATCGACATCCTGGTGGGCCGTACCGACGACATGGTCAAGATCAAGGGCGTGAACCTCTTCCCCGCGCAAATCGAGGAAGTCATCAAGTTCACCGATGGCGCATCCAGCGAATACCAGGTCATGCTCGACCACATGCTGGGCAAAGACATCATGACGGTGTTCTTCGAGACCGCAGCCACGGGCGAAGAAAAGGCCCGGGTAGAAGCGGAACTCGAACTCATCTTCAAGGGGAAGATCGGCGTGACGCCGCAAGCCAAGGGCGTCGCCATCGGGGAATTGCCGCGCAGCGAAAAGAAAACGCAGCGCATCTTCGACAACCGATACTGATAGTCCGTCGTTCGAACGGACGACGGACGCCTCGACGCTGCGGTTTGCCGCGCTGCCCTGCCCGCCTTTCATCTGGTTTTCTTGCACGTGCATGTATGCGTGCAGCCGGGAATCAAGGCGAAGCGAGGCACCGTTGCAACCCTCGCTGGCTTTGCCTGACCTGCGCTTTCATCGGTAAACCAGCTGCATCGTCTGTCATCTTGCGGGTCGCGCATCGTTTCAACGACCAAGGGGAACCATCATGATTGCAAAGATATGCATGATCGTCATCTTCATCGGCGTCGTCATCGGCGTGGGAATCTACTGCCGAAGCCATACGTCCAGCGTGGACGGCTTCGTGTTGGGCGGCCGCAACGTAGGCCCCTGGCTTTCGGCGTTCGCGTTCGGCACCAGTTACTTTTCGGCCGTCATCTTCATCGGATACGCCGGCCAGTTCGGATGGAAATACGGTTTGGCCGCCACATGGATCGGCATCGGGAACGCCGTGGTGGGCAGCTTGCTGGCGTGGTGGGTGCTCGGCCCGCGCACGCGTGAGATGACCCAGCGCCTCAAGGCTTCCACCATGCCCGAATTCTTCGGCAAGCGCTACAACAGCAAAGGGCTGCGCGTGGCATCGGCCGCCATTATCTTCGTGTTCCTCATTCCCTACACCGCCAGCGTGTACAACGGCCTTTCGCGCCTGTTCAACATGGCGTTCGGGCTTCCCTATGAATGGTGCGTCATCGGCATGGCGGTCATCACCTGCATCTACGTTGTGCTGGGCGGATACATGGCCACTGTGGTCAACGACTTTCTGCAGGGAACGGTCATGCTGGTGGGCATCGTGGCGGTCATCGCGGCGGTGCTGGCGGGCAACGGCGGGTTCAGCCAGGCTGTCATCGACCTCTCTCAGATCCAGGCACCGGATACGCAGATGCAAGGCGCATTCACCAGCTTTTTCGGACCCGACCTGTTCAACCTGATGGGCGTCATCATCCTCACCAGCTTGGGAACGTGGGGGCTGCCGCAGATGGTCACCAAGTTCTACGCCATCAAGAGCGGCCCGGCCATCAAGCAAGGAGCCATCATCTCCACGGTGTTTGCAGCCGTGGTGGCCGGCGGCAGCTACTTCTTGGGCGGGTTCGGCCGCCTCTACAGCGATCAGATCTCTTACGCCGCCAACGGCACGCCCATCTATGACTCCATCATCCCCACCATGCTCTCCAGCCTGCCCGACCTGCTCATCGGCATCGTGGTGGTGCTGGTGCTCTCCGCGTCCATGTCGACGCTCAGCTCGCTGGTTCTCACCAGCTCATCCACCCTCACGCTGGACGTCATCAAGGGCAACGTGGTCAAGGATATGAGCGAAAAGCGCCAGCTTGCCTGCATGCGCGTGCTGCTGGTTGTCTTCGTGGTCATCTCGGCTGCCATCGCGTTGTACCAGTACAACTCCAGTGTCACGTTCATTGCGCAGCTCATGAGCATTTCCTGGGGCGCGCTGGCCGGGGCGTTTCTGGGGCCGTTTTTCTGGGGGCTGTTCAGCAAGCGCATCAGCCGCCCGGCGGTCTGGGCCAGCTTCATCGTGGGTGTGGGCCTTACCACGGCCAACATGTTCTTCGGCTTCATCAGCAGCCCCATCAACTGCGGGGCGCTGGCTATGCTGCTGAGTTTGGCCATCGTGCCGCTGGTGAGCCTGTTCACCAAGGCGGTGCCGTTTGAAATCAAGCCCCCGGTTGCAGCGGGCGCCATCGACCGCGAATTCCAGGAAGGCGTTGCCGCTGGGGAAGCCGCCGGCGTGCCCGCCTTCGACAGCGAAGAGGTGCTGGAGGACTTGTAGCCAGCGGGCATTGCACCTGTTGGGGTTCGCCGCGTCCCAGCAGGTGCGGTGCTTGCGCGCTTGGTGGCAGGGGGGCACGGCCGAAGCTCTGCCCGCCGCCCTTGGGGGATGCGCTACACTGGAGCCAAGATTTGCAGACAAGGCGGCTCGATGACCCTTCCCTTCATAGCTTCGATGAAGCACTACAAGGCGGAATACCTTCCCAAAGACGTCATGGCGGGAGTTGTCGTTGCTGCGCTCACCATTCCCATTGCATTGGGATACGCCCAGGTAGCGGGCCTTCCCGCCATCTACGGTTTGTACGGATCGATGTTGCCTTTGCTGGTGTTCGCCCTGTTCACCAGCAGTCCCAACCTTGTTTTCGGCATGGATGCCGCCGGCAGCGCCATCACGGGCTCTGTGCTCATGGGCGCCGGCGTCGTGTTCCAGAGCACCGAAGCGCTCACCATGGTCCCGCTCATATCGCTGATGGCCGGCATCTGGCTGCTGTTGTTCGCGTTGCTTAAGGTGGGAAAGTTCGTCAACTTCGTATCGCTGCCGGTCATGGGCGGGTTCATCACCGGCATCGCCGTGTCCATCATGGCGGGGCAAGTGGTCCAGATGGCGGGCGTTCCCTTCAGCCATGGAGAATTCCTCGAATCGCTGATCGACTTGCTGGCCGGCTTGGTGGAAGGCCAGGTGGTTCTGTGGTCGGTGGCGCTCGGGCTGCTCACCGTGGCGGTGCTCGAAACATTCAAGCGCGTGGCCCCCAAAGTGCCCATGGTCCTGTTCGTGCTGGTGGGCGCCATCATCGCAGCGGAATGCATCGACTTCGATTCGCTCGGCGTCGCCAGTTTGGGCGAGCTTTCAAGCGGTTTGCCGTCCTTCGGGTTTCCCCTGCCCACGATTGCCCAGTGCGAAAGCGCGCTCACCATGTCGCTCATGGTGGCCGTGGTGGTGGCGATCGAGTCCATCTTGGCGGATAACAACTTCGCACAGAAAGATGGCTATCGCCTTGATGACAACCGCGAGATCGCTTCGTTCGGCGTAGGCAATCTGCTGGCGGGCCTTTGCGGGGCCAGCCCGGCCAGTGCCAGCGTTTCGCGCACCGCGGCGGCCAAGCAATACGATGCCAAGACCCAGCTTTCAAACGTAGTGGCTGTGGTATGCATCTTAGTGGTGTGCCTGTTCTTCACGCCGTATCTGTCCAAGCTGCCGCAGCCGGTGCTGGCCGGCATCGTGTTTTCCGCATTGTGCAGTGTGGTCGAACTCCCCCTGGCAGCGCGCCTGCGTCGGGTGAGCCGCGCTGAATTCTGGGTGTTCGTCATCGTGATGGGCAGCGTGTTGTTGGTTGGGATCATCTTCGGCGTGGCCATGGGCGTGCTCATGTCCTTTTTCCTGCTGCTTAGGAAATCCCTCGATCCGCCACGGTATTTCATCGGCGTGGTTCCCGGGACCAACGCCTTCGCTTCCGTTCGCCCCGACAGCAGCGCCCAGCCCATCGTGAACATCGTGTACTACCGTTTTGCCGGCAGCTTGTTCTTTGCCAACTGCGAAACCCTGCGCGACGACATCGACGCTGCCGTCACCGACAAAACGAAAGCAATCTTCTTGGATGCGTCCATGATATCCAGCGTCGATGTATCCGCCGGCGACCGCTTGGCATCGCTCATCAATTCATACGAGCAGCGCGGCATCCCGTTTTACCTCATCGGCATGGATGACATCTTTTCACGCCAGATCACCCGCTATGAAATCGAAATGGACCTCAGCAAGCATGCGCACATCGCCCCCACGGCGGTGCAGGCGCTTGAGCACAGCGGGCTGACCTTCGAAGTGGCGAGTGCTTCTTCCCAAGAAGATCAGCTCAGCAAGCAGGCGTAAGGTTTCCGCACCCGCACCCGCACTGTCGCTTCCGCCCGCTTTGCTGTCCGTGCCACACCATGTTTGCTTGGCGTTTGCCCCGCATCTGCTCCGTCGCTTCGCAGTCCGTTTCCCCGCTTGCTTAATTTGCGCGGATGGCGCGGCTCCAACGGGTATACTCTTTCCAGGTTTTCGCGGCGTGCTCGCGCCGCAGGGAGAAACGAGCAAAGGGGCTCTTCCATGGAATCGTTCGACCTCATAAGCACAGGCGCATGGTCTATCGTGCCGCCGCTGCTGGCGCTTGGTTTGGCGCTCATTACCAAAGAGGTGTACTCGTCGCTCACCATCGGCGTGTTCTCCGGCATGCTCATCTATCAGTTCACGTTGATGGGACCAGGGCTGGAACAGGTGATTTCGGCCTTTACCATGGTTCCCATGGTCATGGCCGAGCAGATTGCCAGCAATGGGGCGCTTTTGTTGTTCCTTGCGCTGCTGGGTGCGCTGGTCATGGTTATATCTGCTGCCGGCGGATCGCGTGCCTATGGCGAATGGGTGTCCACGCACATCAAGAACGCCCGTGCGGCTTCGCTGCTCACGGCGTTTTTGGGCATCATCATCTTCGTGGACGACTACTTCAATTGCCTGACGGTAGGCGCGGTCATGCGTCCCGTCACCGATCGGTTCAAGATCAGCCATGAAAAACTGGCCTGGCTCATCGATTCCACCGCTGCTCCCGTATGCATCATCGCGCCGGTTTCCAGCTGGGCGGTTGCCGTGGGCGGCTACTTGGGCGACGACGGTTTCAGCACGTTCGTCGCGTCCATTCCCTACAACTCCTATGCGCTGCTTACCATCTTCGCGGTGTTCTTCATGTGCATGATCAACAAGGACTGGGGTCCCATGAAGCGCGCGCAAGAAGAATTCGGCATGTCGGCCGATAAACAGGACCGCATCCCCAAGCCGGATTCGCCGCTCGAATCGCTTTCCACCATGGGAATCGGCGAATTGGATGACGAACAGCTTGCCCCGCCGGCCAAAATCCCCACCATCGTCGCTGAAAACGACGACTTGGAACATGCGGCCGAAGAAGCATGGGAAGAATTCGAAGAGCGCGACATCTCCGAAAAGGGGACCATCTGGGACCTCATCGTCCCCATCGTGGTGCTCATCGTGTTCGCTATTTTGGGCATGCTCTATTCTGGCGGATTCTTCGAAGGCGTCGATTTCTCCACCGCCGTGGGCGAAGACCCGGTCACGGGCTTGTGCATCGGCGTGTTCGTGGCGCTGCTGGTGGCTGCGGCCATGTTCTTGCCGCGCAAGCTGACTACCCTCAACGGCTTCGTCGACGGCGTTTCGGAAGGCGTGCGTTCCATGGTGGGCGCCATCATGATCTTGGTGCTGGCCTGGAGCTTGGGCGGATGCTGCCGCTATATGCTGGGAACGGGCGAATTCGTCAGCGGCTTCTTGTCGTCGATCGGCGTGGACCTTGCCTGGCTGCCGGTCGTTTTGTTCGTCGTTTCCGCGTTCATCGGCTTTTCCATGGGCACCAGCTGGGGCACCATTGCCTTGGTGCTGCCCATCGTGGTGGGCGTGTTCCCCGAAGGCGATCCGCTGTTCTTGGTGGCCATCGGCGCCACGTTGGGCGGCGCGGTCTATGGCGACCATGTGTCGCCCATTTCGGATACCACCATCCTTTCGAGTGCGGGTGCGCAATGCAACCACCTGCGCCACGTGGCCACGCAGCTGCCCTATGCCAGCGTGGTGGCGGCCACCTGTCTGGTGTGCGCAGTCATAGATGGACTCACCTGCAATCCTTGGCTCAGCTTGGGCGTGGGCGCGGTCATCGTGGTCGTGGCTTTTTCGGTTCTCACCGGGTTCAAGGGGCGCGCGAAGGCGGAATAGCCTGCTGCGTGCCGGCTGCTATAATCCTTCGTATATGCGAAGGATAGGGGTGGCGCAATGGAATTGCAGTCGGCTTGTCAAGCAGCTTGTCGCTGGGGCGTAACCGCGCGTCGCGTGCAGCAATGGTGCGGTGAAGGTCGGATTCACGGCGCATGCAAGATCGGAAAGTCGTGGGCGGTGCCCCTTGAGGCGCCGCGCCCTGACGATGGGCGGGCCCACGCCTCGTTGCACCCTTTGACGGCCGATCGGTTCGTTCCTTCCCTGCTTGTCATCAATTCACGGGGGTTCACCCTTTCAGAAAGCCAGCTTGCCGGCCTGCGCAAGCCGCTGCGCTTGCAGGGGATGGCGGAACTCGCCTATTACACCGGGCAGCCGCGCCAAGCTGTGCAGTGGGCAACGGCTTGCACCGAGTTCGAAGAGACGCGCGCAGGCGGCTGCATGCTTTTGGCTATCCTGGGCGCTTCGTTGGGAGAGGCCGTCATGGTGCGCGCGGGAATCGAGGGGCTCGAAGAGCTTGTTGCGCGTACCGACTTGTCGGCGCACGACAATGCCTTGGCTCAGCTGGCGCGTGCCGTATGCGATGCCAGCGAAGTTGCCGGTGCGCAATTGCCCGGATTCATAACCTCGCTCGATTTCTCCGACTTGCCGCGCGAAGCTTGGCCCATGGGGTTCTACGTTCACGTCAAAGACTTGTACGCCCACCGTCGTTTCGATGCTCTGCTCGAGGCGATGTGCTGCGCCAAGGCATTTTTGCCGGAAGGCGCGGGGGCCATCCTTTCGCTGTATCTTCGATTGCAGCGTGCAGGGGCCCTGCTCAATTTGGGACGGATCGACGAAGCCCTGCAGGATTTTTCCGCCACGGCGCTTGAATGCCAAGCCGCCGGTTTGGTTGCCCCGCTGGGAGAAATGGTTCCTGCTTTGCCAGGCATCGCCGAAAGGGGCATGGCGGTATGCGACCCTTCGTTCGCGCATCGCGTCGATGAATGCTGCCGCCTTGTGTGGCTCAACTGGATAACCGCGCGGGCTCGCACGCGCGGCATCGAATCGATGCTCACGCTCACCCGCAAAGAGCATGAAGCCGCTTGCTTGGCTGCATCGGGAATGGACAATCGGCAGGTGGCCGCCATGATGGGTGTGGCACCCTCCACCATCAAGGGCTATCTGCACAGCGTCTATGCGAAGCTCGACATCCATGCGCGGTCCCAGTTGGCCGAGTATCTGATGTGACGGACCGGGCAATTTTCCAATCATTTTGACCCCTCATCGGCGGTACCGTTCAGGCCGTGCGGTCGCTACACTCACGTCAGCGAAGCATGCATTTCGTGGGCGCGAAGGATGGCGATTGAGCCACCGCCGTGCGCAGGAACCGTTCGGTTGCCGGGGAAAGGATCGCCATGAACATCAAAGCTACGAAGTACCGTTGGATCATCCTTGCAGTGCTGATGGCTGCGGTGATGTTGCCGCTGAGCGCTTGCGGAGGCACCACGAGCACCACATCATCGGGGGATACCTCATCAGGGAGCACCTCATCAGGGAGCACCTCATCCGAGAGCGCTTCATCTGAAAGCACGTCAACTGCCACAGAGACGACGACGCAGTCCGACTGGCCGGACAATGCGGAAACCGCCAACGTGCCGCGTCCCACCTTCTCTGCGGCTCCCATATCGGTGATCAACAGCAACAACTTGGTCGCCATCACGTACAGCGGCATTGCCGATGCCGATGCGCGCACGTACCTTCAGCAACTCAAAGATGCCGGCTTCACCAGCGTTGATGCCGACACCGACGTGTCGGGCACGATTTCATACGTGGCGCGCAATCCTGAAACCCTGACTCACTTGAGCTACAGCTATACCGCATCGAGCGGGAGCTTGACGGTGTCGCTTGATCGCTTTGGTGTGTAAAGAAGCACCGCTGCAACCAAAGTTGCTATACTAACGGGTACTTATCCATGGGTGGATGACGCGGGGAGTGCACGATGTTCAAGAAAGCGACCGCCGGACGCAGTGTTTCGATGCGCGGTCTGTTCGTTATGGGCGCATTGTTGGTGGCCCTGCTGGCAGTATGCCTGCCGTCGCAGGCGCATGCAGAGGTTACCACTTATGATCAAATGGTCACCCAGGTGGGCAATCTGGAAGTATATGCGCAGCGGTATATCGACAACAACAACTATACGGACATGGATGCCCCAACTTTGGCGACATGCTATATCCGATCGACAAGATATGGCGATGGCAACTGGAGTATCGTGGGCGGGTCGGTGCCCGATGCTTTTGTGACATACTGCCAGAATCAAGATGCAGCGAATTCCACCGATGTACAGTCGCTGCGTACCATGGGCGATATCACGTTGCCCAATAACCAGGTCACCGATGCGGTGCATATGTTCGCGAATCTTCAGGTGCTTCTGAAGAACAACGGTGCGAAGGCATCAGGCGACCTGGCCGGTTGGCTGGGGGATACCTGCGACTTGTTCACCTATGACACCAATGGAAGCTATGCCACGCCCGAGATGGCCTATACTGTGGCCAAGAAACACTTCAACGTCGATGGTGGGTTCGGGCCTCAGGACGTGAAGGCCGACCTGGACGCATACAATCTGTATGCCTCCTATAGCACGAGCCTCGTTTCTACCTTGAGTGCCTATTTCACTGCAAGCCTTGACGACATCACCCGTGTTCAGACGTTCGATGCGGGCCGTCTGGCTGGCGTTGCCACCACCACCGACGATTATCGCACTGCCGTCTATAGCGCCTACACTGGCAACATCTACATCCCCTGGCTGGAGTACTCTCGCCATTTTTCTGGGACTACCTACGCTAACAATCGCAAGGGCTGTTGTTGGGTGGTCGCCGATTATCTATTGTCCTTCCAGCCCACCGTTACCGGCGTGACGGTCACACCCGCCACCGCCACGGTCAACGCTGGCGCCACGGGCAACACGCAGACCTTTACCGCCGCTGTCGCCGGCGAAAATCGTCCATCTCAGGATGTCACGTGGTCGGTGTCGGGCGCTGAAAGCGCCTCCACCTCCATCGATGCCGACGGCACGCTCACCGTGGGCGCCGACGAGACGGCCGCAACCCTCATCGTCAAAGCCACCAGCACCTATGACGCCACCAAGTCCGGTACGGCCACCGTCACCGTCAAGCACCCGGCCGTGACCAGCGTCACCGTCACGCCCGCCATCGCCACGGTCAACGCGAGCGCCACGGGCAACACGCAGGCCTTCTCCGCCGCCGTCGAAGCCGTGGACGGCGCCTCCACCGCCGTCGCCTGGACGGTGTCGGGCGCCGAAAGCGCCTCCACCTCCATCGCCGCCGACGGCACGCTCACCGTGGGCGCCGATGAGACGGCCGCCAGCCTCACCGTCATCGCCACCAGCGCCTTCGACGCCACCAAGTCCGCCACCGCCGCCGTCAGGGTGCTCCATCCCGTTGTGAACGGCGTCACC
>JAXGTO010000036.1:0-17386 GCA_040774885.1 Eggerthellaceae bacterium
ACACCCTGTGCATCGCCCCGGGCACCATCTGCGTCTACGAGCGCAACGAGGTGACCAACGAGGTGCTCGACAAGAAGGGCCTCAACCTGGTGGTCATCCCGTCCGCGGAGCTCTCCCGCGGCCGCGGCGGCCCGCGCTGCAGGTCCATGCCGGCATGGCGCGAGGACCTGTAGGAATATGCTTCAACGGCCAGAGGGCGAGGAATCTCCCTCTGGCCGGATTTTGGTTCCACCCCGCGGCTCCGCAAGGCGTACGACAGCTCATAGGCTTGGTTTCTCTGGCCTGTCGAACGGTTTGCTGCACCCGGCGTCGCGGTGAAACATAGTAGTTTCCCGACAAAAGGGGGGTTTCTCCATCATGGAAGAAAACAAGAAGGGCATCGGTCTATTCGGGCTGATCGGCATGGTCGTCAGTTCCTGCATCGGTTCGGGCGTGTTCGCCTTGACCGGTCAGTTGGCGCAGGTCGCATCACCCGGCGGCGCATTGGTGGCCTGGTTGGTAGTCGGCATCGGCTTTCTGTGCTTGGCTCTTTCGCTGAGCAACCTCGGTGCCAAGCGCGCCGACGTACACGGCATCTTCGGTTATGCCACTGAGGGCTTCGGCCCCTTCGCCGGCTTCGTCAGCGGCTGGGGTTACTGGCTTTCCGCCTGGTTGGGCAACGTGGCCTTCGCCACGATGATGATGTCCACGCTGGGTTACTTCTTCCCGACGTTTTTGGCCGGCAACACCCTGCCCTGCATCTTGGTGGCATCGGTGTTCATGTGGCTGCTCACGCTGCTGGTCATCCGCGGCGTTGAAAGCGCTTCGTTCCTCAACGCCGTCGTCATGGTTGCCAAGGTGGCTTCCATCGGCATCTTCATCATCTTCGCCATCTTCCTGTTCAACTCCGGCGTGTTCACCGCCGACTTCTGGGGCACGCTCTACGACAACGCCGTAGCTGCCGGGTCCATGGGCGACGACGCCGTCGAGCTCGGCGGAATCGGTGACCAGGTCATGAACTGCATGATCATCATGATGTGGGTCTTCATCGGCATCGAGGGCGCAGCTGTCATGTCCAAGCGTGCCAAGAAGAAGAGCGAAGTGGGCAAGGCCACCGTCATCGGCCTCATCTGCCTGCTGGTCATCTACATCTGCGCCAGCGTCCTGCCTTACGGCTATATGCCCTACACCGAGATCGCCGCGCTGGACAAGCCGGCCATGCTCTACGTGTTCGACCAGATGGCTCCCGGCTGGGGCGGCGCGTTCATCAGCATCGCCATCATCATCAGCGTTGCCGGTTCTTGGCTGTCCTTCACCATGCTGCCCGCTGAAACCACCAGCGAAATGGCCGAGCAGAAACTGCTCCCCGCTTCCTGGGGCAAGCTGAACTCCAAGAATGCTCCTCAGATGAGCCTGCTGCTGGTGGGCGCCTGCACGCAGGTGTTCCTCATCATCACCATGTTCAGCGAAGATGCCTACAACTTCGCGTTCAGCATGTGCACCGTGGCCATCGTGGTCACCTGGGCTCTCGCTTCCGCCTATCAGATGAAGCTTTCCAGCCAGAATAAGGAATGGGGCCAGTTCATCGTCGGCCTCATCGCCACGGTCTTCCTGGTCGTCGGCACCATATACAACGGCTGGACCTTCCTGCTGCTCACCTGCGTGGGCTACATCCCCGGCTTCATCGTGTACTACTTCGCACGCAAGGGCCAAGGCCTGAAGTTGGGCAAGGGCGAAATCGGCGGCATCGCCGTCATCAGCGCTCTGGGCGTGGCGTCGCTGGTTATGGTCGCTACGGGACTGATCGTCATCTAGAGGAACCTAGGCGGGCGATCTGCCACGCCGGCCTCCGGTCGTTGGTCGAAGCCAACTCCCTCCGGACCGCCACGGCACCTCGCTCCGCCGATGTCCCTCTGAGGAACCTTGGCGGGCGATCTGCTTGCCACTGTTTCAAATGCAATCGGGAGGGCGGCCGCTCGGTCGCCCTCTTCCATTTCCACGAGAGGAACCGTCATGGATATCCGCACCATCGGCGTCGAGGACTACCTCAACGTCTGGGAAATGAGCGCCACCTACGACATCGCGCAATCCACCATATCCAGCCTGACCATGGGCGAGATCCTGCAACTCGACGGCGCGGACGGCAGCAGCTTCTATGACCGTCTGAACGCTCAGAAGATGAATTACGGCTGGATCGAAGGCTCCCCAGAATTCAAGGCGGAAGTGGCCAGGCTCTATCGCACCGACATCGATCCCGACCGCATTCTGCAGACCAATGGCTGCACAGGGGCCAATCTCAATGCGCTCATGGTGCTGGTGGAACCCGGCGATCACGTGATAGCGGAATATCCTACCTATCAGCCCCTCTACGACATCCCGCGCATGCTCGGCGCCGAAGTGGAGTATTGGCACATCCGCCGCGAAGCCGGATGGCAGCCCGACATCGAGGAGCTCAAGCGACTTGTGCGTCCCGACACCAAGCTCATCTGCCTCAACAACGCCAGCAACCCCTTGGGCACGGTGCTTTCGGCGGACATGCTCAACGAAGTGGTTGAAATCGCGCGTTCGGTGGATGCCTACATCCTGTGCGACGAGGTGTACCTCCCGCTCGAAGACACCGATGCTTTCGTTTCCGTTGCCGATCTGTACGACAAGGGCGTTGTTACCAACAGCATATCCAAGACGTATTCGGTGCCAGCCGCGCGTATCGGCTGGACCGTTTCGAACAAGGAAGTGGCCGATCGCATTCGCGTATATCGCGACTACACCATGATCTGCGGAGGCGTATTCAACGACTGCCTGGCCTCCTATGTGTTGGCCAACAGGGAAGCCGTGCTCGAGCGCAACCGTTCCATCATCTTGCGCAACCGCGCCATCGTCCAAGAATGGGTGGATGCCGAGCCGCGCGCATCGTGGACTCCTCCCAAGGGCGTGTCCGTCAGCTATTTGAGCCTGGACATTCCCATGGAAGACGAGCCCTTCTGCCTGGACTTGCTTAAAAACGAAGGTGTGCTGTTGGTCCCCGGCAGCCGATTCGACCTTCCGGACGGCGTGCGTTTGGGCTATTGCGCGGCCGAAGACACGCTGCGCGAAGGCTTGAAACGCTTGGGCAAGGAGTTGCGCTCGTTCGACTGACGGAAGGCTTTTCATTCGGCAGGCATCGGCGAGACTCGCCTTGAAGCGCGAATTCTATGCAACGCAACATCAACGAATACGGCTCCGCAACCTGTAAAAGGGCTACGGAGCCGTATGATATTACCAGTTGCAATTCAGAGTAAGGAGCACGCCATGCAAGCTGGGTATTATGCCACCGCTTGGGCAGACATCAAAAACTCGCCCCATTGGTTCAGGAAGATCTGCTTCCTGGCGCTGTTGATGTTCATCCCCATTTTCGGTCCTATCGTGGCCAATGGTTATCTGTATGGCTGGGCGCGCGATATCTCTTGGAACATTCACGCACCTATGCCCGAACACGTTTTCGGCAATGAAGATGGGCGCTTGTACAGCCGAGGGTTTTTCGTGCTCCTTATCGGCATTATTTTCACCGTCATCCCTTATGTGCTTTATATCTGGCTGAACATAGCCACGGGAACGGCTTACGTCGGATCCGAGTTCTTTTATATGGATGGCAGCAATCATGCGGTGCAATCGGTCACTCCCAGCGTGCTTGCCAGCTTGGCTTCCCTGGTTCTTATCGTGGCCATTCTGCTGGCTGACATCTTCGCATGGGTGGGTTCCATGCGCTGCAGCATCTACGGCCGCCTTTCGTCCGGCTTGCAGCTCAAGGCCATTTGGGCCATGATGCGCCGCGATACGGGCGGGCTGGCTCGAATCTTCGGAATGGATTTGCTGGTGAGCGCGATTGTCTGTGTGATCTGGTATATCGCCTTCATCGTGATAGCCTTCCTTGTCGTGGCCTGTGGAGCGGCAGCGGTGATTCCCGCCCTTTCGAGCGGAGGAACAGGGGTCGATTGGTCTGCATTCATCCCGGCGATCATCGTGTTGTGCCTGATCTTCTTGGTATTGTGCTACTTCCTTTTGGTCGGCAAGATGTTTGTGAGCGTCGTGGTCATTCGCGCTTTGGGCTATTGGACGCGCCAGTTCGACGTGGCGCATTGGGGCGGGCAAGATGATCCCATGCCGTTCCAGCTGGCAGAGCAAGCAGCAGTCCAGCAGCAAGCGGTGGCGCAACAGCAGGCCGCTGTTGGACAGCAACCGTTTGCGCAACAGCCGGTGACTTCCACCCCGGCGGCGCAGCCTGCCCCTGCACCGCAGCCCGCACCTGCCGCGCAACCGGCTTCTGCTTCTCAGCAGCCGACAGCCGTTGCTCAACCGTCCCAACCGGCCGCACCGCAGTCTACG
Source organism: Eggerthellaceae bacterium (assembly GCA_040774885.1). GTDB lineage: Bacteria > Actinomycetota > Coriobacteriia > Coriobacteriales > Eggerthellaceae > JAXGTO01. Next base: position 4,342 of record JAXGTO010000036.1, read on the forward strand.
GCTCCCGTTTCGGCGCCTCAGCCCGTTGCCTCGCCGCAGCCTGCATCCGCCGCACCTCAGCCGGCGCCGACGCAGCCGCAGCCGGCAGCCACTGGCAATGTCCAGGGTGCTGCCGTTGAGGCCAAGCAGCCGGAAGCGGCCAAACAGGCTCCCCGCTGGGGAAAGCTGGACGATGAAACGCTGAAGGCCGCTCAAGGCGGAGCGGAAAAGAAAGACAAGAAGAAAGAAAAGAAGGCCAAGAAGAAGGACTGATATCCTATCTCATCCGGTTTGTCTGGGAACCCGGGTCGAAAGGCTCGGGTTCCCGTGCGTCTTGTGTCGTTGACGTTCCGCGGTTTCTGTCCATTGACGCTGCGTTAACAAGGGGAGTAGCCTGAGGTCATACAGTTATTGACGCAGTGTCAAGGCTCTGGGGAGGGCAAGATGGCACAGCAGGCAGCACAAGGGGATATCACTCGAGAAGCTTCATCCGAGCGTCGCGCGGAAATCGTTTCTGCCGCGCGCGACCTGTATGAAGAAAAGGGCTTGGCGCGCACTACGGTCAAAGACATTTCCGACCGCGTAGGTGTCACGCGCAGCCTCTTCTACCATTACTTCGACGATAAAGATGCGGTCACTGCCGCCGTCATGGACGATATCGTAGACGATTTCGTCGAACTGGTGCACCTGTGGAACGAAAGCCGCGTGCGCGGCGATGTGGTGGGCGACGTGCGCAGCTGCGTGCGCATGCTCAAGCAGGGGCTCTACGCCAACGATCCCTTCCGCCGTGATTTGGTGCGCACCGAAAACGCCGCGCTCTACCTGCAATTTTCGGCTCGAACCGCTGAAACGCTTTCAAATTACCTTGCGGAAACCACGGTTGTGGAATATCGCCAGTACCATCCCATAGAAATCGAATGCATCCACGAAACGTTCTACATGTTGATCGTGGGACTCATCGGGCTGGTGCGACGCCACCCCGACACCGACGACGAAGTGCTCATGGATGTCATCATCCGCACATTGCACTTGGACGTGGGCGATGAATGGCCGCCTGCGAACCGGCCGAAGCAATAAGGGGAAATCGCCGTCGTCCAACGGGGCGGTGGCTTAAGGTGCGGGGCTCAAGCCCTGCAGAAAGAAAGGGGGAACACGATGCTGTTCCAAGTATATGGCGACAACGCCTTGTACCAATGGTTGGGGTGGATCATGGTCTTTGCGGGCCTCATCCTGCTCAACGAATTCGCACGGCGCAGCAAAGTGGGGGGCGTGATCATGTTCATGGCTCTGCCCATCGCCATGACCATCTACTGCATCGCTGTGAGCGTGGGCGCGGACACCTGGGCGGCGAACAACCCCACCGTGTTGTTCCAGAACGGTTGGTTCCATTACGCCAAGGTGTACGCCGCGTTGACGGGGTGCATCGGCTTCATGATCATCAAGTACCACTGGGGGAAGTTGGGCAAGGCCAGCTGGTTCAAGTGCTTCCCGTTCGTCATCGTGGCAATCAACATCATGATTGCCGTGGTATCCGACTTCGAAAGTGCGCTGCATTACTTCGACTATATGTCCGGAGTCATACAAACCGTCGATGGCGGTCCCGGCGGCGTGCTGCAGAACGGTTCCGTGGTGTGGGTCACCAGCGAACATGCCACGCAGGTTGCCGGTTGGAACAACGTGTTCAACGGCATCGCCGGCATCTTGAACATCTTCTGCATGACCGGTTGGTGGGCCGTGTACACGTCCAAGAACAAGCAGGACATGATCTGGGCCGACATGACCTGGGTGTTCATCATCGCCTATGACATCTGGAACTTCTGCTACACGTACAACTGCCTGCCCAACCACGCATGGTACTGCGGTCTGGCCCTGCTGCTGGCCCCCACCGTGGCCAATGCGCTGTGGAACAAGGGCGGCTGGATTCAGAACCGCGCCAACACGTTGGCTATCTGGTGCATGTTCGCCCAGGTGGTCCCGCAGTTCCAGGACAGCTTCCCCAGCTACGGATACGATAGCGTCTTCGCCGTGCAATCCACGCTGAACGCCACCACCAACACCGTAGTTGCCGTCATCGCGCTGGTTGCCAACGTGGCAGCCCTGGGCTACATCGTGTATCGCGCCAAGAAGCTGGGCGTCAATCCCTACACCAAGGAAGTTTTCGTGGGGACCAAGGATTACGAGCAGGCTCGTGCCCGCATCGACGAGAAGGAACTGGCTGCGTAAGCGCGAAGTCATTCAAGCGCACGCATAGGTTGCTGCATCGGAAGGGGGTCGTCTTCGGACGGCCCTCTTCTTATTTGTATTTTCATAGCGTATGCTACACTCGTTCAGAATAATCTAGAAGGAGAATAGATGGCGAAACAAGGGGATGGCGCACGAAGCGATGCGACCCGATCTACCTCCACCGCTCATGATAAACAGCTGGTGAAGCAAGATCCGTTTGATGCCGCCGGTATCGATGCATCCGACCCTTTCGCCCAAGAAGCACTTGCTGCCGAGCGGGCGTTCAATAAGAAAATTCCTCTGTTCGTCAAGGTGTCCATCGTGGTGGCGCTGGTGGCCATTTTCTTCATTTCGTTTGCGCTGGGACGTTACAGCATCAGCCCCGTCGAATGGTTCGAAGGCGTGGGCGACCATATCTTGGCATATGCCAACGGTTGGTGGGACATCCCCGGTTGGTGGAGCGACGTCTGCAATTGGTGGGTGTGCCTGTTCACGGGGCAGACCTTCCATTCCACCACTGCGCTGCTTACCCCCGACACCAGCTACATCACCGACCCTAAGATGGAAGCGGCGCTGTTCAACATCCGTTTTCCGCGCATCTGCCTGGTGATGCTGGTGGGCGCGGCACTGGCTGTGGCCGGCGCATCGTATCAGGGCATGTTCAAGAATCCGCTCGTTTCGCCCGATATCCTGGGCGCTTCGGCGGGCGCGTCGCTGGGCGCTTGCTTGGCGTTGCTGTTCGACATGCCCAACTACATGGTGCAGCTGTTCGCGTTCGGAGGCGGCATGATTGCCGTGGGCATGGCCATGTGGCTCAACCGGCTGGTCAAATACGACCCCATCTTGGGTTTGGTTCTAGGCGGCATCCTGGTATCGACCTTGTTCCAGAGCGGTACTTCGCTCATCAAGCTGGTGGCCGATTCAACCGACAAGCTGCCTACTATCACGTTTTGGTTGATGGGAAGTTTTGCCAGCGTAACCGATGACGATATGTGGGCGGTTCTGTTGCCTATGATTGGCGGTTTCGTCATATTGCTCCTTGAAAGCTGGAAGCTCAACGTGCTTTCGTTCGGAGATGAAGAAGCGCGCTCCATGGGAATCAACACGCGGCGCACGCGGGCCATCGTCATCTTCGCCTCCACGCTCATCGTCAGCTGTTCGGTGGCGGTCTCGGGCATCGTAGGATGGGTCGGATTGGTCATCCCGCATTTGGCCCGCGCCCTGGTAGGCCCCAACTACCGCGTGCTGCTCCCCACTTCCATGTTGGTAGGTGCCAGCTATCTGCTGGTCGTCGACGACATCGCACGTTTGGTATCGTCCATCGAGATACCCATCGGTATCTTGACCGCCATCTTGGGCGTTCCCTTCTTCGTGGTCATCTTCCGCCATAACATGCGGGGGTGGAAGTAGCGATGCTCAAAGTAGAAGGGCTGAAGGCCGGCTACAACAAGACCGAGATCGTCCACGGCGTATCGCTTTCGGCTAATCGCGGCGAATTCGTCTGCATCATCGGAGCCAACGGCTGTGGCAAGACCACCTTGCTCAAAAACCTGCTGGGCCTCATCAAACCGTTTTCGGGTTCGGTTGCCTTGGATGGCGAAGACGTGCTGGCTATGAACGAGCGTGAATTGGCCAAGCATTTTGCCTACATCCCCCAGGCGCATACCCCGCCGTTTCCGTTTTCCGTGCGCGACGTGGTCATCATGGGGCGCACCCCCTATCTCAACCAATTGGCGGTGGTCTCTCCCGAAGACCGGCGCGTGGCCTATCGCGCCATGAAGCAGCTGTCCATCGAAGACTTGGCCGACCGTACCTATACCCAGCTTTCCGGAGGTCAGCAGCAGCTGGTGCTCATTGCCCGGGCGCTCACCCAACAGCCCGACCTTCTCATCATGGATGAGCCCACGGCCAGCCTGGACTTCGGCAATCAGCAGACGGTTTTATCGCGTATGCGTTCGCTGGCATCGGAGGGCATGGGCGTCATCATGGTCACCCATGATCCCGACCATGCGCTGTATTGCGCCGATCGCGTGGTGGTCATGCGTGCAGGCGAAATCATCATGGAAGGCACGCCGCAGCAGACCATCACCACCGAGACGCTGCAGCAGATATACCAGACCAACGTGCGCGTGGTCGATGTCGAGCTCGAGCCGGGCGACATCAAACGCGTTTGCGTTCCATTCGATTGATGGAAGGAAGATCGCATGTCGTCAAATGATGCCTCGTCCCAAAAGCCCCACAGAGCAGAGCGGGCTATTTCGCGTCGTCGGTTCCTGCAATTCGGCGGGGCAGCCGCCCTTACGGTGGCGCTTCCCCTGGGCGGGCTTTCTGGATGCAAGTCGAAGCAGGGAGACGAGTTCTTCTACAAGAAACGCACCATCACCGACCATGCCGGGCGCGAAGTGGAGATACCCACGGCCGATGCGCTGGAGCGTGTTTACTTCACCAGCGGGCTGGCCGAAGTGTTCGTGTTCACCATGAACCCCGACTTGCTGGCTGGCACCGCCTCTCGTTTCTCCGAGCAAGAGCTCCACTTTTTGCCGGAAGGCTTCGGCGATCTCAAGTCGTATGGCTCTCTTTCGGGCGATGGTGAAATCGACCGCGAAGCGCTCTTGGATGCCGGCGTCCAGGTGGTGTTCTCCATCAGCGGCGTGGCGCTCACAGCAGCCAATATCTCCGATGCCGAAAAACTGCAGAAGCAAACCGGCATTCCTGTGGTGTGCGTTGATGGGTCGTTTGACAAGATTGCCACGGCCTACCGCTTTTTGGGCGATTGTTTCGGTTTGCCGGATAGGGCCGAAGAATTGGCAAGCTATCTTGAAAATGTTTACAGCGAGGTCACTGCTTCCATGGACGATTTGGCCGATGCCGACAAGATATCGTTGTACTACGCCGAAGGTCCTCTGGGGCTTCAGACCGAACCCGATATCTCCCAGCATGCCCTTACCTTCGAGATAGCCGGCGCGCATAACGTGGCAGCAGTGGAAGAAGGACAGAACCTGGGCATGTCCAACGTGTCGTTGGAACAAGTGCTGGAATGGAACCCTTCGGTCATCGTGGCGTGGGACAGTGCGATCCGCGGCGGTGCCGATGAGCTCATTCGAACCAAGGCCAGTTGGAGCACTATCGCCGCCGTGCAGAACCAGCGGGTCTACACCATGCCGAACTTGCCCTTTGCGTGGTGCGACCGCCCGCCCGGAGTCAATCGCTTTATCGGAATCCAATGGGTGGCCAACATGCTCTATCCGGACCGCTATGACGTGGACATGGTGGAAGTGCTGCAGGACTTCTACAAGAAGATGTACTGGGTGGATGTATCCACCGATGATGCCTTGGCTTTGCTGGGGAACAGCTATCCCGCGCTGGGGCGCACGGCCAAATACATCTCGGGCGGAACCTCCACCGTCAACACCTCGGCGGGCTCGGATTCTTCCACCTTGGAAAGCCGCCAAAAGGGCGGAGACTGATACGGTTGTGATACATGTCTGATGCGACTATAATCCTTAATCCAGAATAAATACGACCGATAATAACTCGACCGAAAAGGAGCAGGCCGCTTTATGGAATGGCTCGATACGACGTACCTCAAAGAAATCCTGCACTATATTTCCCAAGGGCTTTTGGTGCCCGTTATCGTCGGTCTCATCGCTTTCATCTGCTACGGGTTGTTCTCTATTGGATCCATCATTGCAGAGGTGTTCACCGAGCGGCGCAATTTCGTGGTTCGCATGCCCCAGTTCTTGGCTGACATCAGCACTGCCAAAGAGGGGTCCATTCCCCAGGTTGTTATCGACTCGGGGCTGCTCAATCGACAGAAAGAAGCGCTTCTGACGTTGTGGGACTACCGCGTGCTTCCTGCAGATGCCTATACCGCGTTGGCCAAACGGCTGCTTTCGAATGAAGACCTTCGATATCAATCCATTGCAGGACGCACGGATGCCGCTGCCAAGTTGGCGCCTATGCTGGGTCTCATGGGTACGCTGATTCCCCTGGGCCCGGGCATCGCGGCTATGGGCCAGAAGCAGATGGACGTTCTTTCTTCTTCGCTCAACGTTGCTTTCGACACCACCGTGGCCGGCTTAATCGTGGCCGTGGTGTGCTTCGTGATCTCCAGGATCCGCAAAAACTGGTATGAAAATTATATGGTAGCGCTCGAGAGCTCCATGACCACCATATTGGAAAAGGTTGACGATATGCGCCAAGAGGGCAAGCTCACCGTCAAAGCACCCACCGATACTGCCTCGTCGTTTTTGGCCGCGTTGAAGGGAAAAGCCCTCACCAAAGACGTCAACAGCTCGCGTCCTATCGCCGAAGCGGTTTACGATCATTCCAGTGATGGTTCCAAGGCAGGGGAGTGAGCACCATGTCCGTCGATTTACGTTCTTCCAGCCTGCGGGGCGGTCGTCGTTCCGCAGACGACTTGGACCCGATGGCCTCGCTTGCCAACTTGGTCGATGTCATGCTGGTTTTCGCCTGCGGCCTGATGATGGCGTTGGTGGCGGCTTGGGACGTCGATATCTCGTCAGTGACCGAGGTCCAGACCGATTCGATGACCCAAGTGGACACCCCCGAAGAACTTGATCAGGAAATGACTTCGGCAAATGGCACCAGCTACGTGGACATGGGCTCGGTGTACATGGATCCCGAAACAGGTAAGTACTACATGGTCGAAAAAGACCAGGAGGGCGATTCCTCTTCCAGTTCGACATCGTCTTCTGAAGGGTAGCGGCACAACCGTTCGAGAGCTCCAGCGGGTTTTGCAGGGTATGGGGAATAGAAAACGTACAGTAGGGAACAGGCATGAAACAACAGGTGACATCAGTGCTCAGAGCGGGCTTGCGCAGCATCCTCGCTTTCATGCTGGTGTTTTCGGGCCTGCTGGTGGCTCAGACCGCCTTTGCCGGGTCTTCCAATAAAACCGATCCCTACATCATGCAGGTGGGCGTGGGCATCGATTTGGACCGGATCGGTGCGCAGATACTTGCGTATGACAATTCCGCCCAGCCCGGTGAAGCTTCGATAACGGCAAAGGGTCAAACGTTGTCATTCGACCACGAAATCTGGTGGGATGACGAATCGGCCGCCATCAACAGCAGCTACGTCAAATGGTCGCTTGAAGACAACTTGGCCGAGGCTACTATCAGCGCCGACGGAGTTTTGACGCCGCATGGTGTGGATGGCACCGTAACGGTGGTCGCAACCGTCGATTCCCGCGAGACGAAGGGCGAAGTGCTTGAAGCCCGCGTCAATGTGACCATAGAGGGCCAAGAAGATACCCGCTATGTCACGGCCATCGATATCATGGATGAAAACGGGCTGGTCCATGACGCGCAGACGCCTGTTTCAATGGAAGTGGACAGCTTGGCGACGGTTTCGGTGCAGCTGTATGCATTGGTGCATGTTTTCGACCCCGCCACTGCGACCGAAGAGGTCTACTCTACCGCAAACGGTGACATTTCCGCTCAAGCACCCGATATCGGAGACGTCGTTTGGCGCTGCCAGGATTCTTCCGTCGGGTACATGGATTCCGCTACCGGGGAATACCGGCCTCTCCAATTCGGCAACATCTCGGTTTATGCCGAATCAAATGCAGGATTCGCCGGCGCTGAAGTCAGGGGCAGCACGCATATCAATGTGACCTCGGCAGATCCCCAGCCCGATGATTACCATCCCGCCGACGACTTGACGGTCAATGTGGTGTACGAAGATTATCCGGATACCGTGGTGAGCACCAAGGTCTTCACCGAAGGGCAGCTCTATGCCATGGGAATCGTTTCCAGCCATTACACACTGTTCGAAGACACTGGAAGCAGCGGTGTGTACTCTTCGGCCGTGGGCAGCGGCGTGCTGGTGACCGCCTTGGTCAACGCTGCCGGAGCCAATACCGCTGGCATCAGCCGATTGCAATTCATCACCACCGTGGGTGAAACAAACCGCAGCGTGTCGTATGACTACCTGTTCCACGACGGATACTACTACCCGTATGCCTCGCAAGGTGATTTCTACACGCGCGAAAAGGTATATCCCATGCTTGCACTAGAAAGCGCATGGGGCAGGAACGCCGATGTCGACTTCGACGGCGCAACCGAAGCCACGCGGTACCGCCTTTTGATGGGTGACGAGTTCGGAGTAACGGCTTCTACCTCGCTTTCCACTAAGTGGATTGAGAGCATCACCGTCGTGCTGGAGGGCGGTCCTCCCGTTACGCCGGTCGACCCCGATCCCGATCCAGACCCCGATCCCGACCCCGATCCCAGTCCGACACCCGACCCAACACCCGGCGGCGATGGGTCAGGAGAATCCGGTGCGGGCGGCGACCAAGGCGGTGGTTCCGGCAGCGGGGAAGCGCAAAACTCGCTTTCTTACGGCACGGGCGGTGACGGAATTCAAGAAGACGACCCTTCCGGACAAGCCGGTGGCTATACGGATGCCGAGGGAAGTGATTCCGCCGATGGCGATTCTGCCGGCGGCCAGGAATCCGAGGATGTGACGATAGACGGAAAACAGGCCAAGCCGGTCAATCGTTGGACCATCTACCAGGTGATCAATGCCAACGTGTCGGATGTCGACCCCATAGACAAGGACAACCCCTTCGCGCCCTATGCGCTTCCCTGTGCGGGAGGCATCGTGGCGGCGGGCGGAGTGCAATGCGTCGCGTCGTTCCGCAGGCAGAAGCGCGGTCCCGCAACGAAGCAAGAGAACCGATAGAGGCAGGCAAAGGAGCAGCCATGCGCCAAAGCGACACGACCAAGGTTGAATCACAACGGGTTCCCAAGCACGCCGCCCCAGCGGCTCCCCGTAGTGGAAAGCGAGCCAAAATCGCGTGTGCTCTTGCGGCTCTGGTGCTGGCCATCGCCATCCCCGCAGGTGCTTTGGCCGCGAGCATCCAGCCCGACATTTCCTGGTATACCGCCGATACGCAAGCCAGCACCTTCACGGTTAAAACCGCCGGGCAACTCAAGGGGTTGTCTCAGCTGGTCAATGGCACGGCCGAGGGCATCGATGCCCAAACATTCGCCGGCAAGACCATCGTGGTGAGCCCAGCGGTCGGAACGACCATCAGCTTCTTCGGCGAAACCGTGGCGCCCATCGGCACACAAGCCCATCCGTTCGAGGGGACGTTCGATGGGCAGGGTTCCACGATCGACAATTTCAATGTGGATTCCTCGTCTGATTCATGCGTGGGCTTTTTCGGATTCACCGGAGAAGGCTCGTTGCTGAAGGACGTGACGGTCGGGCAAAGCGCTCGTTTGGATATGGAACGTTCTGCCGAGAGCGGCGTTGCGGTTACGGATATCGGCTTGTTGGTGGGTTGCAGCAAAGGTGATGTGACCGGGTGCACCAACAAAGGCGAGGTTTCCGTCACCAGCCATGTAGTCCAGATTTCTGCAGAGCAGAATTTCCTGATCCAGCGCGTCGGCGGCGTTGCGGGTACGGTGTACGGCAATGTGACGTCTTGCTCCAACGCGGGCGCCGTGAGTGCCGTGCAGGATAGCGAACCCGTTACCAGCATCGACAATCCTTATCTGATGCGGGACGTCGCAGGCGTGGTCGCGTTCGCAGGCGATCCGAATTCGCAGGGCAGTGTCTCGACGGCTCAGTCGCATGGCAGCATCTCGGGGTGCTCCAACACGGGCAAAATCACGGCTGACACCCCGTCGTCGAGCGGGTTCGACCGATTCGGCCAGCAGGCGTATGCGGAAGCGCGCAACGTGGGGGGCATCGCCGGTTACAGCCGAGGGAGTATTTCATCATGCACCAACGGCGGTTATATCCGAGCGGGTCACCATGCCAACCTGGTGGCAGGTATCGTCGGTTCTCTGCGGTCGAAGGAATCGGTCAACTACTCCACAATTGATGAAGACGACGGTTCGGCGGACGATCCGATATCCCTGACGGACTGCACCAATTACGGCGATGTGTACGGATTCGCCGGCGTGGCGGGCATTGTCGGGCAGGCGGGCACCTATACTTCCATCGAGCGCTGCATGAACGGCGTGGATGAAACGGGCAGCTCCGTCGACTGCCTGGTGCTGGCTACGCGTTGGAACAAGCCGATGCCCTCCGGCATCGTCAGCCATCTGTATGGAGCGGTTTCCTATTGCGCCAATTTCGGCAAAGTGGCATCGGGCGAATGGAAAACGGAAAAAGAGGAAGCCGGCACCACCGTCGCTTATGACGGAGAGGCCAACCGAGACTACTTCCTCCAGTCGGGCTACTACGCTTCGGGAATTTGCGGTGCTACCTACATTTACCAGAAGAAGGTTGACGGGGTCCTCGTCAGGATTTCGCCTACTCCCGAAGTGTCCTATTGCTACAACGCAGGGTCGATCGAAGCAGTCGCCGACATGCGCCAGCGTGCCATCACGGGCGACAACGATGACGGCTACACCCATGACAACCTCGCATTGGCAGGCATGTCCAGCGGAGACGAACTGGTATATGCTGAATCGACGGGAATCGATGTCGACAACGTGCTGTGCTATTCCTCGGCTTCGGATCCTTCGACGCGCCCGGCTTCCGCAGTGCTGCTGGATTCGCAGAAAGCCGTGGGCATGCTCAATGTGGCGGGCGATGCCGACTCGTGGCAGAGCTACTGGGTGCTGCCTTCCTCCACTTCGGTGAACAACGGCTTCCCCGTGCTCAATACGCGCGTTGACTGGGACTTGGGGAGCATCAGCCAGGCAACCTGCTCGCTCGAATCCAATGCGCGCTACACCGGCGGATTGTCTATTCCCCAGGTGAAGGTCGTGGTTGGCGGCGTGCAACTGACCCAGGGCGTCGATTTCAAAGTGATTCCCGATTCCAATGGCATCGCAGTCACCGAACAAGGCCAGACGCCCTACACGGCCACGATAGAGGGCATCGGCAATTGGTCGGGAACGGCAGCGCAAACGGTGCGCTATGGCATGGATCGCGGTGATCTTTCGGCTTGCACCGTGATGGTTGATTCCAAGACCTTCAACTGGGAAGCCCAGACGCCTTCTGCGGCGGATGTGACGGTGCGCGACAAATATGGCAACGTGGTCGACCCGTCGCATTACACGTTCGCGCTCGATGGCGATTATGCCCAAGGAGCGGTGAACCACGGTGCCTACCCGATAACGGTGACGGCACGTGAAGGTGATGCTCTGTTCGAAGGGAGCACCTCGGGTACCTTTACCATTGCGGCCAAGAACCTGATGAACGATGATGTCGATATTTCGGGTATCAGCTATCTGGGCACGTCGTATGCATGGGTTTCCAATACGGACAATCCCGATGCGGCGCCCACGGTTACGCTGCCGTATTCTGGCGTAGCGGTGGAACCAAGCGTCGATTCCGTGACGTATCTGAACCGCGACCTTACGCAGGGCACAACCGCTGATTACCGGGTTATCTACGGCAATCCGCGGCCGGACGGCTCCAACACGGCCGATAATCCTGCCGGCAATATAGGTGTCGAAGGCGGAACGTCCATCGGGTATGTGACCGTGTACGGCACGGGAGAAGGCACGGGCAGGGGCAATTTCTCCAATTACGACATCATGAAATTCAACATCACCGACGATGGTTCGAAGCCGGATATCGCCGATGCGGACGTGAATGCGCCAGCCGTCATGTACGACGGGACGGCGCTTACGCCGGTGACGGTTTCCTATCAAAACGTCGCCCTTACCGAAGGCGTCGATTACACCATTTCCTATAGCGACAACGTGGAAGTGGGCACGGCCGAATTCACTATAACGGGCATGGGCAAATTCGTCGGAACCAAGTCAGGCACCTTCGATATCTACGAAGGCATTCTGTATGACTTCACCTACGACATCGACCAACAGACGCAGAGTGCCACCATCACCGGCGTCCAATACCATGGCTCGAACACGTCGTTTGATATGGTGATACCCGATACCGTCGTCGAAGATGGAACCTCCTACACGGTAACGGCCATCGCCGACAAAGCGTTCGGTGGAACTTCTTCAAGCGATTTCTCCGGATCGCTTGCAAACGAATCCAAGCTCAAGATCACCTCGGCGGTTATCCCCGCAACGGTGGTTTCGGTGGGCTCGTACGCTTTCGGTTCCGCATCCACCAACCTTCCCCCGTCGTTGGAGTCGGTGTCGTTTGAGTCGGCATCCCAGTTGACCACCATTGGCGTGAGTGCTTTCTATCGATGCCCGATTACCTCGTTCGTATTCCATGCTTCGGTTGAGACCATCGGCGACAAGGCGTTCATGAACTGCTCGAAACTCACTTCGCTCACGTTCCAAACGGCGGATGCAAGCCTTCCTTCGTCGGTAGCCGCGCTGTCCTTCAAGGGCGTGGGCGCTACGGAAGAAACTTCCGTCACCGTCTACGGCTTGGCCACGGCAGCACGTGTCCAGCAGTTGGCAACAGACAACAGCGGTGTCAAAAGCGGCGCAAATGGTGGACAGCGCTTTACGTTCAAGGCGTTGTCGGGTGGCGACATCTCCACGGCCGACGTTGCTGCTTTGCCCGATCAGGCCTATACCGGAAGCGCCCTCACGCCGAAACCGGAAGTGCTGTTCAATGGCAAGAAGCTGGCAGAGGGCACTGATTACCGCTTGGAGTACTCCGACAACACGGAAGCGGGGCAGGCAACGTGCCGCATCGTCGGCATTGCCGAAGCCGGATATGTCGGGTATCTCGATGTGCCCTTCAACATCGTCGAGCCACCGTTCTCGCGCCTGGCGGGCTCCACCCGCTACGGCACCATGTCCCTGATCGTCGACCAGGCCTACGCCCAGGGAGAGCAGTGCGCCACCGCGGTGCTGGTGCGCGGCGACGACTTCCCCGACGCGCTCTCGGCCTCCAGCCTGGCCGGCGCTCTCGGCTGCCCCGT
>JAXGTO010000037.1:0-16774 GCA_040774885.1 Eggerthellaceae bacterium
GGGTTTTGGCGAAGTGGGCTGAAAATGGCTGGTGGCCCAACCCCCCCCAGCCCCAAAGGGAGTCCATGGGCGGCATTTTTGAAAAAGCCGCGCTTCCCTTCCATCCCCTAACGAGCCTGACGCACCACCATGCGTGCAATTCAGCCATTCGCCAGTGCACTTCGATGCAACAGAGGCGGCGGATCGGGCATCTTGGTTGAACAACGGGAGCAACGGCGGCTCGGCTTCATATACTGTATTTATCGATCGATAGAAAACCGTATGGATTCGGCAGACGTGCCGACCAATCGAAGAGGAAATCAAGATGGAAATCAGAACGGAAGTACAACAGGATCGAACAGACATCCTAGTTACCGTTTGCAGCGGGCCCAGAGACGCGCGCGTCCCCCGCGTGGTGCAGCGCCTGGAATCCCTGGACGAACGCCTGGTGGGCTATCCCGCCGACGGGAGCACCGGGCATCGCATTCTCCCACTTGACCAGGTGGTATTCATCGAAACCACCGAGAAGCGCGCTTTCATACACATGAAGTCCGGCGAAGAGCTCGAATCTCCGCTCAGGCTTTTCGAACTGGAAGAAAAGCTCAAAGGTACCGAGTTCGTGCGCGCATCGCGGCAGGTGCTGCTGAACTTCGATTACGTGGTGGCGATACGCCCCGAATTGAACGCGCGGTTGGTTTTGGAACTGGAAGGTGGATCTAAGATCCTCGTTTCGCGCGGGTACGCCAAAGCCATCAAGGAAAAGCTGAATTCTGTACGCTAGCGCAGTCGAAAGGAAGTGCTTGAGATGAAAAACGACAACGAATACGGTTACGACGATGCCACCGCTGGAATCTTCAGAGGCGCGATGAGGAACACTGCCAGTGGCGCCACAATACGTGGGATCTTCATGGGGTGTGCAATCACGATAGTGATGTTCTTGATCTACGCGCTGATCGAAATGGCGTTTGCCGGATACACCCAAACGGTGGGCTACCTTCTATCGTTTATAGCCGCAGGGGTAATCGGCGGACTGCTGCAACAGTTGTGGTTCAACTGGCACGTCAACACGAAGATGAGCTACCCCGCGCGCATTGCAGGGTTCGGCTTGACCTACTTCGTCGTCTTGCTGGCCTGCGCCTGGGCGGGCGGATGGATACCCGCCGAAGCACCCATGGTGGCCTGGGGCAGCTTCGTCGCGATATACCTGGTAGTCTTGGTCGCGGTAACCATCGTGATCTCTTACATCTTCCATCGCACAGGAAAGAATTACACCCAGCAACTGGAAGAGTACCGTAAGCACCAGAAGCGCAGCTGATGCTTCACGCCGGCACGGACCGCATCCGTCCTCTAGCACAGTTTCCCCGACTACCGTTTCTCTCATGACTCGCACGAGAATCGCATACACTGGGACGATCTTCCGATTACCCCTTGACTCTCCCCTTACGGGAGGAGCCAAGATGGATACGTCATCGAGAGGAGGGGAGAGGACGTTCCACATCGGGGAGTTCTCGAAAATGGCCATGACCACCGTGAAGACGCTGCGCTTCTACGACGAAGCGGGCCTGTTGAAGCCCGAAGCTGTCGACGGGCTCACGGGGTACCGGCACTTGGGGAAAGGCTCAAGAATCACTACCCCGATCTGAAGTGCGCAACGCCCGAATACTGTTCGTCATCAACCGCGACCATGAATGGAAGGAACCGATAACCACATCGAGTTCGACGAGGCCGTAATCCAGATCAAGCCCGATTTCGACGGCGTCCGCTTCCATAGGATGCCGGCCGCAGACGTGGTGTCGGTCCTGTACAAGGGGCGTACGAGGACATGGACGCGGCATTCGCCTTCGCCACGAATGGATCGAGGCCAATGGCTACCAGGTTGCCGACGACCCGCGCTGTAGCTGCATCGATGGCATTTGGAACAAGGAGGACAAGGCCGACGGTAGCTTTTCTTCAGCGGTTCTTTCTGAAGACGGCGACTGCCCCACAGATCATGCCGCCCAGAGGCCAGGCTAGCCAGAACCATGACTGCGCATGGAAGACGGGCACGAACAGCAACATGAGCCCGACAGCGGTCGCAATCAGCATGATTGC
Source organism: Eggerthellaceae bacterium (assembly GCA_040774885.1). GTDB lineage: Bacteria > Actinomycetota > Coriobacteriia > Coriobacteriales > Eggerthellaceae > JAXGTO01. Next base: position 2,071 of record JAXGTO010000037.1, read on the forward strand.
ACCGTAGTTGCCGTTTTCATGCTTCATGCTCATGGCTTTCTCGCGCATCTTCGGGTCGTCGAGCTCGTCAATCTGGTCGCTGTCCATGTCGGCGAGTGAATCATGGTTGTAACTTTTCAGGTCGGTCCGCCTATAGAGCAGGGATGCACGTACGATGAACCAGACCCCCAGTGCGGCGATGGCGTAGAAGATGAATCCGCCCAGAGACTCAGAACCAGCAAACGATAGGCCTGTGGCGACTTGGGAACCGGCAACATCCGTGTATGCGGTTGACACAGAGTCGTTCCCCGTAAGGAGGATAAGTGCGATTATCGCGATGAGCAGGAGCGAGATCCCCGTGATGAGGCCAGTCGAGAAAGACTTGCGAGCCGTCGCCTTTTCCTCTGCGGAGTAGAAATCCTCGACGAAGGGGTGTGTCTTTCTGAACGCGCCATGTTCAATGGATGCAGGTATGATGAAAGCGAGCCCGATACCGATGCAGATGAAAAGCAGGATAATGGAGAACGCGTCAGGATTGGCACCCGGGAAGAGAGATATTCCTTCGACCAACGCGGTTAACGCAAGTCCAAAAATGATGATTGCTATCCCCGCCGACAGCCGATTGGCGAAACGGCGCATCGCGGCGTCGTAACCGGTTATGTCTTGCGGCATGGAGTCGGGCATACTCTGTGACGCATCCGCAGGACGCGCGGTCAGGTCTCCGGATACCAGTTCGTCGAGCGTACAGCCGAACAGTTGGCAAATGCTGAGCAGCTTGTCCATCTCGGGATATGCCTTCTCGGCTTCCCACTTTGACACTGATTGACGACTTACTCCGAGCAACATCGCAAGCTGTTCCTGGGTCATGTTGCGTGTAGCGCGCAGGTGTTGAAGGTTATCTCTGAAGCTCATGGCCCTGTCTCTCTTTCTCTTGTCCTCATCTATTAAGCCTGCATCCAACTCGGTAGAGGAGATAGGTACCTACCGATATCTATAATCTTGTGGTTGCGAACCATCAAGTTCAACCAACCGTAGGTTTCCTTTTATCTTCAGCGCGCAACCAGCAGGCGCTTTGCCGCCTCGGCTGGTTTGATGAGGAAACGGCCATCGTAGATGTCCGCGAACACTTCGCCCCTGTAGTATGGCACGTGCTCGCCTATCATCTTGCGACAGCAAAGGTTGTCCACTCTGGCCAGCAGATTAGGTACGTAGTCCAGACTGGGCTTTATTGGGGAACACCCGACCCATCACAGGTCTATCTGGTCGAAACGCCCCTTCGACCAGCGCATCGAAAGATATGTCCCCAGGCAGAAAAAGAGAACGCTGGCCGCAAACGGAATCAGCTGCAACACGAGATCCGACCCACCGATGGCATCGAGCCAAGTCAGCCCGGGAAGATGCGGAAGCGTCTCGAATAGTCCGACGACCAGCATCGATATCGCGCAGTAGATGAAAAAGGGTTTCCCTATGCGATACGTGGTCTTGAAGAAACCTGGCAAAAACACGATGTTGAATAGGGCAAACAGGATGAGGAAGCATGCCAGAAAGGTCAGATTCGCAGGAAGGAGCGGATTGGTCACGTAGGGGTCGGCATCTGCGAGAAACGTGATGCGGACAACGGTCAGTATCGCTGCCAGCAGAAATGCGGCAATCTCAATTACGATGACGAACCAGTATTTCGCTCTCACGATGTCGCTCTTTCTCACAGGAAGAAGCACCGTGTAGAGGATGTCGTTGTTCTCGCAGCAGTTCCGGAAAGAATAGAAGATGCCGAGCGCGACGAAGAACGCACCGAGCGATATGGGATACCCGGGTATCAGCGTCATGAAGGAGAATAGGATGAAGACATAGCTCAACGGATTTGCCGCGAGCTTCATCTCCTTTGCGAGAAGCCTTTTCATGCCCCAACACCTTCTTTCCTGCCACTTGCCTCGAGATGCACCATGATGTCTTGCAGATCCGGCATCGTGATATCCCCGTCCGCGAACAAACCCTCATCGGATACGTGTATGAGCGCTGTGTCCCCGGATTTGCTGTGACGCACCGATATCACCCGATTTCGATCCTTGTCCGATACCTTATCCGCCGCAACCAGTCGGTAGCTCTGGGCGAAGGCCTGTCTGTCCATGGAAGTCAGCAGCTGACCGTCGCGAATGTAGGTGATGTCATCGGCGCATTTCTCTATATCAGAAGTGATGTGAGTCGAGAAAAGGATAGCCGTTCCCTCTGCGGCAAGCTTCATGAAGATCTCGAGCAGCTCATCACGCGAGACGGGGTCGAGCCCGCTGGTCGGCTCATCTAAGATCAGCATTCCCGCATGATGCGAAAGTGCCAGAGAGAGATAGTACTTGACCTTCATTCCCTCGGAGAGCTCGAGCGGTTTCTTCCGTTCGTCCAGGTCGAACTCGCGCAGATAACGCCTGTAAGCATTCTCATCCCAGGAGTCGTAGAACGTCTTGGTGATCGCAGAGATCTCCGCGAGGGTCCTGTGCACGTAATAGTTCGTGCCGCCGGCAGTAAATCCTATGCGCTGCTTGATCTCGCCTTCATGCGCGCTCATGTCCTTCCCGAAGAATCTAATGGCACCGGCATCGGTATGCACGAGATTGAGCAGGCACTTCATGATGGTCGTCTTGCCGGCTCCATTGCGCCCGATAAGCCCCATGATGTGTCCGGGCTCAACGTTGAACGATACGTCTTCCAACAGAAACCCCGGATACCTCTTACGCAGATTGACGACCTCGAGAGCATGCTCTGCACCCGCATGCAGGCCACTCATTGCTCTTCGTCTCTCTCATAACCTAGAAGCGTATCTGCAATCTGGTCCATCTTCTCTTTCGGGGGGATGGCGATGCCCCGCTTGATATCCCCCAATATGAGAAGCGTGTCACCCGGCTCGATGCCAAAAACATCACGCGCTTCCTTGGGGATTACGATTTGCCCTTTCTCGCCCACACGTGCCGTCCACGCATATTTACCTTTTGGTTTCCCGGGCATTCTCGCCATCTCCTACCAGGATTACAAATCTTATAAGTATAATTAATCATACTTATTATACTTATGGGGCCACCACTGTCAACGGCGGGGTGTATCGTGATGCAAGCGAGCGTCACTGAACCACCGGTGTGGCTGAAGCCCAGGTGCGTCTTCAGCGGCGTTTGCACAGTCGTGCTCAAAGGGAAATAAGGGCTCCGGCAGTGAAGCCCACGCCCCTTCATGAAAAAGTTCGCGCGAGAATCGCATACACTGGGAACGATCTTCTGATTTCTCCTTGACCCTCCCTTTGCGGGAGGGATCAGGATGGGTTCGTAACCGAGAGGAGGGAAGATGATGTTCCGTATCGGAGAGTTCTCGAAAATGGCCATGACCACCATGAAGACGCTGCGCTTCTACGACGAAGTGGGACTGCTGAAGCCCGAAGCCGTCGACGGTTTCACGGGGTATCGGATGTACGCAAGCGCCCAGCTGACGCAGCTGCACCGCATTCAAGCGCTGCGGCAGGCCGGGCTCACCATCGATGAAATCCGCCGCATCGTTTCCGGAGACGATGCGACCGCGATTCTTCAGCAGCGCGCGGCCGAGCTGACCGACGAACTCGCCCAGATGCAGGACAAACTCTCCCGAATCGAATTCATCCTTAAAGGAAAACAGGAGGAACGAATCATGTCCTATTCCGCAACCGTCAAACACATCCCCGAGCAGATCGTCTATTCGGTGGATATGGTGCTGCCGAACTTCGACGCCTACTTCACCGAGATACCGGCACTCGGAGAAAAACTCAAATCCCACTACCCCGATCTGAAGTGCTCCACGCCCGAGTACTGCTTCGTCATCAACCGCGATCGCGAATGGAAGGAAACCGACAACCACATCGAGTTCGGCGAGGCCGTGACCAAGATCAAGCCTGATTTCGACGGCATCCGCTTCCATAAGATGCCGGCCGCAGACGTGGTGTCGGTCATGCACAAAGGGCCCTACGAAGATATGGATGCAGCCTTCGCCTTCGCCATGCAATGGATCGAGGCGAACGGTTATCAGGTTGCCGACGACCCGCGCTGCAGCTACATCGACGGCATCTGGAACAAGGAGGACAAAGCCGACTGGCTGACCGAGGTGCAGATTCCCCTGCGCAGGGCCTAGGGGACGCGTGTCAGAGGTGGTCTTTCGGTGGCGATGGCGAAACCGCGTTCCTGCGCAAGGCCTAGGGAACGCGTGTCAGAGAGGGTACAATCGATTCACCGGAAACAGACATGGAGGACCCTATGCCTACAGTTTACGTTTATGTTCTGGACACCTTGGCCGACTGGGAGTTGGGATACGCTACCGCTGAATTGAATTCCAGGCGTTTCTTCAAAAAGGACGCACCGCGCGTGTCTTTGAAAACGGTCGGCAGTTCGAAAGAGCCCATCCATACCATGGGCGGACTGACGGTGATGCCTGATTGCCTGGTCGACGATGTAGCCGTGGAAAAAGATAGCGTGCTGTTGCTGCCGGGAGCCGATACATGGGGCGACCTCCGTCAGAAAGCGATCATCAAAAAGGCGGGCGCGCTCCTATCGGCGGGTGCTTTGGTAGGAGCAATCTGCGGTGCCACCACGGCTCTTGCTAATGCCGGACTCTTGGATCAACGTCCGCACACCAGCAATGGTCCAGGCTTTCTGGAGATGTTTGCGCCCGGTTACAAAGGGCAAGCCCACTATGTCGATCAGCCGTCTGTTGCAGACCGCAATCTGATCACCGCAGGGTCGACCGGCGGCCTGCTCTGGGCAAGGCAGATCGTAGAGTGCTTGGATGTATTCGAGTCAGACACGCTGGAATACTGGTACGAGTATTTCCGCACTGGAAAAGCCGAATGCTTCTATGCCCTCATGGATACCTTGCCCTCCCGCAACGAAAACTGAGGAGCGTGTCAGAGGGACGTGAGATTTGACACGTTTGTGTCAGAGGGACGTGAGATTTGGCACGTTTCGTGTCAGAGGCGTGTCAGAGGGACGTGAGATTTGGCACGTTATCTGGAAAGCACGGCATCAAAACCTGCAAAACATGTCAAACCTCGCGTCCCCTCAGACTCGCCGACGACCGTCTCACGCAACTATTCGATGAGGCGCGTCATCAGGACCTGCAACGTGTCAAATCTCACGTCCCCTTAACGCATTCGCACCTCCGGCACAATGCAGCACGCACCGCATTCGTCCGTTGCGGATTGCTCAAAAAGGCCGCCATTCTACGGATTTCAGGACAGATTCAGACGGTTTTTGCGAAAGCGCCGGCATAATGCCTGATGGCGACAATCCCCCATTCGCCAAAGTCGTAGAATGGCGGCCTTTTTGAGCAATCCGTCTGGCTGCCGCCGTTCGATGCGCCCGACGCCCAACCGCACGTGCAAAGCGTGCCAAATCTCACGTCCCTCTGGCACATGAGCAATCCGTCTGGCTGCCGCCGTTCGACGCACCCGACGCTCAACCGCTTGTGTAAAGCGTGCCAAATCTCGCTTCCCCCGGCACACCCTATGCGAAGACGAGCTCGCCGAAGTCTTGGGGGCGGTGGAAATCGGGGGTTTCGCTTGTGACCGGATTCCACGATAGGTAGTGCTTCTGGACGGTCAGGTTGCCGCATTTGTAGAAGTTCGCACCTATCGTCGTGCCGGATTCAACGCTGAAATCCGGGTAGAGCGTGCGGATGAAATCGAAGGGGACCTGGTACTCGATTTCCCATCCGTCGTCGGTGTAAGTCGATGTGGCTTGCAAAACGCCATCTGCGGGCAACAGGCGCACGCGATTGTTGCGCTCCGTGCCGATTTCCATACGGGTGCAGCAGTTGGGATTCATCTCGATGTTCAGATACCGATCGTCACCGGAAACAGGAGCGAAGAAGAATTCCAGGCAGCTGTCTTCGTAGGGCTTCCCCTGCAGGTCATCGGCAGCGTATTCCGCACGGATATCCGCTTCCTGCGCCCACATGTGAACGTAGAGCGTGTCGTCGCTGCAGCACACTTGGGCATGGGCGGCGATGTCTACCGGATCGCCCCAGGGCTGATTGGAGATATCCAAGGTCGGAATCGTATCCCAATCAGGCGCACCCGCTACGTGGGTTACCGTGTAGCTGTTAGCGCCGTCCCCAGAATCTGAAGCCTGCCCGCTTGAACCGGAGACATCCGCCGAAGAAGCAGCACACGAACAAAGCAGGCCCAGCAACGCCAGGCAAACCATCATGCATCCGATACGTTTCAGTTTCATTTTGCACCCCCCTACCCCGCTTGTCTTCGCAAGCACCCAGTGCCAAAGAGATGCGGTGTTTGACACGTTGCCCAGACCTTCCCAGCGCAAAACGTGCCTGATACCACATCCTCTTGATACGCGCGTCCTTGACGCATTCCCATCGGCGAAGACGCCGCAAGACGCAAAGCGTGTCAGACCTCGCGCCCCTTTGACGCGCTGCGAATTGCAATCAGGGCGCCGGCCGCCAGGCAAAGCACCAAGGCCACAATCAGCCAAGCGCTGTCGCCCGTGGGCGGAAGCGCGCTGCTCTGCGTTGCGGCCTTTACAGGCTGCGCATTCGCGGGCTGCGCCGCATTCGCGGGCTGCGTCGATGCCGGCTTCAAGAGCGCCGTCTCATGCGCAGGGAGCACCTTCTGCCCCGTGAATTCCACCCAACCGAACGGGTCGACTTCGCCATCGGCTATCCACACGAGCTGCCCCGTGGCAGGATCGAGGTAATACCACGAAACGGTCTGGCCCGCATAGCTGTCGCCCACGAACATGAGGATGCTCATATCTGCAGGCCATTCGCCTGGTTGATAGTTGAAATGGACGCTGTGGATCAGGCGGTCGCCCACCATTCCGTAGAAAACGGCGTGCTCGGGGTCGGTGTCGTAGCGCGTCCCGAAATCGTAGACATCCACACCATCCACCTGATGGATGGTGGTCTTCTTGTAGACCATCTGGCCCGTTTCGAAGACGAACACGACGCCCTGGCCTTTGAACAAGGAAGAAAGATAGATCGTGGCGTTGTCGGTGGTCCCATACTTCGCGTAAGAGGCCGCCATGGATTTCATTGTCCCGGTGGCGAGCGACGAAGACCAGGAATCTCCCACCAAGTCGACGCCGTCGGACAAGATGATCGTCATGCGATTCAGGCCCACGAGCGACTGCATCATCTCGCGCGTCATCTTCAGATGCCCGTCCGCCGGGTCGAAGCCCACGATAAGGTAGACGACGTCTTGGCCCAGGTCATCCCATTTGATGTACTCGTCGGTAAGATACAGGCGTCCGTCGGTCACGTAGATGTAAGGATGGCTGGCCATGTCGCCCGCATCGAACGCAGCCACTTGCGTGCCGGGCGCGCGCTTGCCCGCCGCGATCTTCTGCTTCGGCGCAATGGCTATCACGCCCGCCTCGGTCGGCGTCGAACCGACGTAAAGCGCCATCGAATTCTTGGCGTTGTTGAACCCGTAAGCAGTGGTCGTGCCGCCGGTGATGGTGATGGTGCCTGCTTGCGTGTAGCCGCCGCTCGCGTCGGTGGTGCCGGCATGCATGCCGATTGCAGTCGAATCGGAAGCCTTGATGTCGGCCAGAGCAACCACGATGCCGCCGATGATGGTGATGGACGTGCCGGCGTGTATTCCGATGAACTCGTTGTTCGTGCCCCCTGTGGCGGTATCGAACGCGAAAGCGTTGACGGTGCCGTTGGCAATGTCGATGCGCTTGGCGGCGGTAAGGGCATAGCCCTTCTTGTTATGCGAGTTCAGGAAGCTGATCTCTCCTAAGATGTCCAGGTAATCCTGAAGCGTCTTGGCACTCTTCCATTCCTTCGTTATCTTCTGCCAGTCGATGCTGCTCGTATCCACCTTGCCGGTGGCAAACGCGTTAACCACGCCGCCGGTTATATAGATGTTGCCCGCACCGGGCGCTCCGTCGGCAACGGCGCTTGCCCCGATGTAGGCTCCGAGGGCGTCGAGGGTGCCTCCCTTTACGCGGAGATTGCCGTGGGCGACGACGAGCCCGCTTGTAAGAGGACCGACCGCCTGCAGCATTCCGCTGGAAATGACCGCGTCGCCGCTGTCGACGTAAACCGCCGCGTCATCGCCCATGAGCCCGACCGCCACCGCCTGGTTGGTGCCGCCGGAGACATTCAATCCGTTGCCGGCATACAGACCATAGATGGCCTTCGTGGGCTTGCCGCTGGAATTGCTTTCCATGAGTCCCAAGAACTGGTTGGTGCCGCCGGAAATGTTCACCACCCCGTCGCAAAGCAGGCCGCTGCCGAAAAGCCCCATGAACAGGTTGTCGCCGCCGGAAATGGTGGTGCCACCCGCCACCCGGACCCCGTCCTCGTTGATGGACATGAACTGATTCGTCCCTTTGGAAACGGCCAGATTGCCATCCACCACCACACCGGGGCGTTCGGCCATATTCACCAGCGTTATGCCGCCGTCTGTTTTGATGGCAAGATCGCCGGAGATCCCGATACGCCCGACCATCACGAGGTTCGATCCCTTTATGCCGCCGATGGTGAGCGAATCATCCGTGGTATCGCCAACGCGGATGGCATAGTCGTCGACGCCGCTGCCCGCCGTGATGTTGGACCCCGAAGCGGACTTCAGATAGATGATGAAGCTGCCGCCCAGTCCGCGCGCCACTATCGTGGACCATGTCCCCGACCCGAGCGTGAGGGTGTTGGTGGAAACCAGATACGAAGCGTTGCCGACGGTCCAATCGCGAGCGGTTCCGTTGAAGAAGACGTCTTTGCCCACAAGCAGGTACTGGGTGGTTGCCGCCGCCTGCACCGCACCGGCAGGCGTTGCAACGGCCGCCGCGGCGGTTGCAGAAGGTGTTTGCGAAACGGGAGTTGCGGACGTTGCAGCCGTCGCTGACGAAGCGGCATCCGTTGCCTGGGCTGGGTCCGCTGGATTCGCCGGGTCCGCTGGGTCCGCTGGGTCCGTCGGGGTCGTCGGGGTCGTCGGGGCCGCTGGGTCCGCTGGGGTCGTCGGGGCCGCTGGGTCCGCTGGGGTCGTCGACGCTCCTTCTCCGCCGACCGATACGGCTGCGTCAGGCGCATCGGACGCCTTGCTGCCATCGGTATCCGCTGTTTCCGGAGCCGTGGTTGCAGCACCGGGAGCAGTGCCGTCTGCAACCGCACCGTCCGTGCTTGGCGGAGTTGCATGATCAGCTGGGGCAGAAACCGCCGCGGTCGCACCGCTGTTTCCAACGCTGCCGACGCCATCGGCCGCATCCGCGATGACAGCGCCCGTCGCATTCCCCGCGCCGCCTTGCGAATCGCTGCCCTCGGGTGCCGCCGCAAACGCCTGCCCCGCCACACAGCAGCAAAGCAAGGCAGAAGCAAATGCAAGCATGCAGAACGCCGAGATCCTTGGATGTCTGACGAATGAAACCATGGCCCTTCCTCTCCCGCATTTTCCACGGAGCGGTCCCCCACCAAAGTTTGGTTCAGTATACCAAGCGCACCGAGGTCATGGTGCTGAATTAGGCCAAGCCGCGCGTTTGGTCGCGGAGTGGCTAAATGCGCGCCGCACGTGTCAGGAGCGCATGCCAGGGAGACATGGGATTTGGCACGATTTCCAAGGGACGCGCCGTCGTAATGGCTGCGAATTGCGTCAAATCCCACGTCCCCCTGACACGCGTGCTGGCACACCCGCATCCCCCTGACGCACACGTTCCCCCGGCACACCCGCATCCCCTTGGCACACCCCGACTTATCTTGCGCTTAGCGTGGACTGATTGTACTTTTCGGCGATTCCGCATGAGCCGCCTTCGGTTTTTGACTATAAGTCAGTCAAGCCAGGAAACCGGATAGGAGGATGCCTATGAAGCGAATCGCCAATCGCGTCGTGTTGATTCTGGCGTTCTTTGCAAGCGCTGCACTCTCCTGCTTCTTCGAGGCCTACCTGCAGATATCGATTGCAATCATCTGCCTTCTTGCCGCATCTTGCCTGCTTGAAAGAAGCGGCAAGGCGAAGCTCGTGCTTGCGGCATCGGTGGCCGTAGCGCTCATCGCGGCTTCCCTCGTCGATCGCTTTTCCGTGCAAATGATTGCCGGGCTTCTTTCCATGGCGGTGCTGAATGTCCTGATCATCCTGAATGTTAGTTCCTCAAGAAAAACGCTGGGGCGAAAACGCCCCTGGGCGAAACGCGCGGTTGGAATTACCGGGTGGGTACTCGATGCCATCGTCTTCCTTTTCGCCCTATTGTTCTTCGTCCTCCCGTTTTGCGCAGATGGCGTTGCCGCCCAGATGACAGGCACCACCGCAGAATCGTCCCAGGCAAAGACGGTGAATGTGGAAACGAGAGACGACGGCGTGACGGTGACCGGCGACTTGGAATATCCCTCTTCCTATTCGAACAACTATCTGACCGTCTATGCGACTTCGGAATCCGAAGGCACCGTTTTCTACATCCACGGCGGCGGATATGTCAGCGGAAGCAAAGATTCAGAATACGAGCAGCCGATCATCGATGAATGGCTTGCGGCTGGTTTCAACGTGGTCGCGGTCGACTATGCTCTCGCTCCCGAAAATCGTTATCCCGCCCAAGTTACGGAGTGCAACGATGCGCTGGCATACGTCATAGACAATGCGGGCGATTTCGGAATCGATGCCAGCAAGATAGTGATCTGCGGAGACTCTGCCGGCGGGCAGATCGCAGGACAGCTCACCAACCTGCAAACCAACGAGGATTACGCCTCGTCCATGGGCATCGAACCGGCTATGCAGAACGGCTTGAAGCCAGCAGGATTCATGTCGATGTGCGGGCTCCTGAGCACGCAGGATTGCGGGCATACGGGATTCCCCCTCACCAACGTCTTCTTCAACCTCTGCGGAATAGTCGAGTTCGATGACGTCGACTACGCAAGCGACAGCGGAGCCGAGCAGTCGTCGGTGCTCGCCCATGCGACGGCCGACTTCCCCGCGACATACCTCAGCGATGGGAACGTGGGAACCTTCACGTCGCAAGGAAAGGAGTTCGAACAGAAGCTGGAAGACCTCGGCGTTTCGGTGACGTCGAACTTCCCCGAATCACCGACCCTCTTTCATATCTGGGAATTCTCCCTGGATACCGAATCGGGAGCAGACAACGTCAAAGGGCAGGTGGCGTTCCTCCACTCGTGCGTCGAATGAGCCACGTTTGGAGAGAACGTCGTCGCGTGCCCATTCGCTTTCAGGGAGAGTTCAGGAATATCCGTCAGAATACGCGCAAGCTCGGATGCGGGCGTCGATTCGATTTGGAAAGGCACTAATCTCGCATGAGACCTAAAACACTGTTCAAGATCATGCTTGATCTTGTGCTGCTCGTAATGTACTGCCAGCTGATGTTCGCCTATGCGATAAGCCCTCTGTTCCACGAAGTGGCGGGCATAGCCATAGGATGCCTGTTCATAATCCATGTCGCCATCAACTGGAAGCCGATTCGCGCGCTTGTTCGTTCCTGGCAGGCAGGCCGTCTCTCTCCGCTGCGAGCGCTCCTGCTTCTTACCGACATCATCCTGCCCGTTGGAATGTTCATTTCCATAGTCTCGGGGCTCCTGATCGCCACAGAGCTCTTCATCGGCCCCGGCGGCCCCGCAATAGTGGTGCTGCATAACGTCGTATCCTATGTCTGCCTGGTGATACTCGCGCTCCATACCGTATTGCATGCGAAATACCTCGTGACCGTCACCAGGAAGATATTGAACGGACCGACATTTCAGAAAACGGCGAGTTGCACTGCTGCGGCGATGCTGGTTTTCGCGCTGTTCGGCGTCAATCTCGTATACGCATATAAAGACGACACCTCCGGCACCGATTCCGTCTCGGAAAGCGATGTGCAGACCATGGCTCAGGTTGCGACGGTAGAAGATTCAGGAGTATCAAGCGAGTACAATCGCACCGACGAAGCCGATGCCGCCAGCGCTTCAACGAGCAGCAGTTCTTCGATCGACAACAGCGCAGCCGCCGAAGACTCCAGCAGCACCTCAAGCGGATCCATCGTCTGCACGCTGTGCGGCAAGGCCTGCCCCTTGGGCGCGTTTCAGTGCGGTCGCGGGACGAAATGGGCCCAGAGCAACGGATATATGTAAGTCGGCCCGGCCGCCAACGTGCGGCAATCCGATTCCTAGCCGGATTCAATGTGCAGGCCGGCGGGTCTTGCATCTTTTTCGAAGTAAAAAACGGTTTTGGCCGGAAAAAGCGTGCTGTTCCAATCGTTCGTGAGCATAACCCCAGGTCGCGTTAACCAAGGCGCTCGCATGCACGCCGAAAACCGTCTTCTAATCGGATTTTGATACAGTTACGGCTGGGCTTTGCATCCTTATCCGAGTAAAAAGCGAATTCGACCGCAAATCGAGGGATTCTGCGGGCGCACATCAATGGACTCGTCGGGTGTTGTAGGTGATGTTCACCTCTGCGCCCGGAAAAATCCCCGCACCCGTTCCCGCATCCGCAGCCGGATAGATGGCAGTATGCGGCACCAGGGTGTTCTTTCGGGAGGCGATCAGCTCCTCCGCCAATCCCAACAAATGAGCAATCTGCTCATGAGCAAGCGGTTTCTTGCTGTGCCCGCCATAGGCAACATAATCTTCCACCAATGCGAGAATGCACTCGCATCCCGGCACCCATTCGGCGAGAGACGTACACCCCGGCAGCTGCATCCAAAGATTGAGATTCGCGTCGTCCCCCGTGAACATCAGCTTTTCCCGTTCGTCCAAAAGCACGATCGAACCGCGCGTGTGGCCGGGCACATTGACGACGGACACGTCCCTTTCTCCCAGATGGAACACCTTGGTCTCGTCTATCCCCACAAACCGAACGCCGCGCTTGGGGGCGTTGAAGCTGAATGATGCCGCTATGTCGGCTGGAATCTCAGCGCCTTTTTCGCGGGCCTTCTTCAACATCCGCAAGCCCATGCGCAATAGGATCTTGGCTGCAAGTCGAGAACCGGTGAGCGTATAGACGTTCCTCAAATCGCTCTGATGCACGTAGCAGGCATCGAACCAAGGAGCACCGCCCACATGATCGCAATGCCGATGCGTCGCAACCACATCCAAGGGGAGGCTGGTGATAGCCTGAGCGGTCTCCCGAATATTCCCCAAACCCACGCCAGTGTCAATCAGAAGGGCGCGATCCGTACCTTCAAGAAGATAGCAGTTGACAAACGAGCTCTCGTCGATGCGCCAGGTGCCCTCCGCGAGTTTCTCGATGTAATGAATCCCATCGGAAGCAGGCGCTCCACTCGGTTCGAATCCTGCCGGAAAAGAAGCAGAACCGCTCCCGTCTTTGCCGCTATCGGACATTTGGACTCCTCTGTGCATCACATGGCGCGACGCAATCGACACGCACTTCGCAGCAAGCTTTTCCCAATCGTAGCAGGTTCAAGGCTTGGCAGAGAGACCCATGTCAAAGCGCGTGTCGAAGGGATGCAAGATTCCCCAATCAAGAAGGCCCGAAGTGGGCTCGATGAGAGTCGGTTATAGTCTCACCGGCTTGGCACCATCGAGAACGCGGTCATCAAGGGGTGCGCTCGATGAAAATCGTTTATAGTCTCACCATGAACTCCAAGACAAAACAACTTTTGGGCCTTGTTTTAGCGTGCGTGCTGGTTGCGGCCGTATGGGCAAGCTCCAACGGCATCATCGATGGTTCTTCGCAGGGCGCATCGCCTTCGGAATCTTCCGCAACCGCAGTGTCGCAAGATGCCGTCAGCGCCGATCCTTCAACGCAGGTTTCCGAAGACGGGTCCTACACATCACGCGACCAAGTGGCGCTCTACATCCACACCTACGGCCATCTTCCCGCCAACTACATCAGCAAGACGAAGGCGCGGGCCGCCGGGTGGGATGGAGACTCGGACGATCTTTGGAATTACTGCCCCGGAAAAAGCATCGGCGGAGGAAGCTTCCATGACAGCTCCGACCTGCTGCCCGATGCCTCAGGACGCACCTACACCGAATGCGACATCGATTTCGCCGGCAAAAGCCGCGGCGCCAAGCGCATCGTGTACAGCAACGACGGATTGGTCTACTACACCGACGACCACTACGAATCGTTCACGCGCATCTTCTAGCTGCGGCCAATAGCCGCGGAACGTGTCGGATCTCACGTCTTTCGACACGCACGTCCCTCTTTTACGCATACGCGCTCTGACGCACGGAGTCAGAGCGCGCCAGATCTCACATCCCTCTGACACCCGGACGCACTTGCAAATCAGAGCATGTCGAATCTCACGTCCCTTTTGCACGGGTGCAGGAATATAATGTGAACCGCATTGCCGAGTTGCCCGCGTTCGCATCTGATTTTCCACCCATCGAACCAGTCTGGCGAAAGAGGCCCCATGCGCTCACCCATCAAAGCTGCATCGAGAAACATGCTTGCCGTAGTCATGGCCATCATCCTTGCCGTAGGCATGACTCCGATCATCGGAAGCGGCGCAACCGACACCGCCGTCGCAGATGACTCGACTTCGACCAACGAGAACCAGGAAATCACCGACTTGTTGAATGCCGGCGATTACACGCAGGGCCAAGTTATGGCCGCCGTATATGGCAGTGCCGCACAAACCTCTGATTGGTTCGAAACCGATGACGCATCGAGTGAAGCGCTCCTCGAAACGACGAGCGATGTCTACGTATCCGCAACCGAAGAATCGATAACCACCGCACAAACCCAAGACGGATCCGACGCAAACGAAGACGATGCCGTCACCGTCATCCTCATCGAAAACCCCTCGATGACCAC
>JAXGTO010000038.1:0-16223 GCA_040774885.1 Eggerthellaceae bacterium
CGGGCGCAAAGTAGTGCACGGGTCGGGGCCATCGGTCTTTTCCACCGCATACTGGACCGAAGCGGCCGCCGCTACTTGGGCAAGATGGGTCACCACGAGCACCTGATGGGTGCGTGCCAAATCGATCAACACGTCGGCCAGAGCCCGAGCAGCGCTGCCGCCCACTCCTGAATCGACTTCGTCGAATACCAGCGTGTCGACCACATCGTGTTCTCCCAGCACCACCTTGATGGCCAGCATCACACGGCTGATTTCTCCCCCGCTGGCGATCTTGGCAAGCGGACGCGCCTTCAAGTCGGCGCCGGGTTTGAGCAAGAATTCGACGGCGTCTCCCCCTTGCTCCGTCCATTTATCCCGCGGCTGGGATTCAACCGAGCATTCCAACGCCGCGCCTTTGAGCTCGAGACGATCCATTTGAACGGTGACTTCGCGGGCGAACACCGGCGCCGCCGCATCACGGGCTTCATGGAGCCGCTGGGCACATGCGGCCAGCACGCCTTCGGCTTCTTGCTGGACGGCCAAAGCGCGAGAAAGCTCCTCGTCGAACCCGTCGGCGGCGGCAATGAGCGCAGCCGCCTTGTCGCGCTGCACCATGACTTCGTCCATCGTAGGTCCCCATTTGCGCATGAGCCCTTGCAGAAGCCCCAAACGTTCTTGCAGATGAGACAAAGAGTCAGTCTGCGTATCCATGTCTTCGCCATAGGCGCGGACATCGCGAGAGACATCTTCGATCACATACGACGCATCACGCAAGCTGCCCGCCAAATCGCCCAACGCCGCATCCACCGATGACATCCCGTCCAAAAGCGAGGCCGCATGGCCCAGCGTGTCAAGGGCGCCGCCTTCTTCGCCCAGAGCGCATCGAGCGGCTTCGACCGCCTGGGCGAGCGCCTCGGCATTCTCCATGCGCGGCACGTCTGCCGCCAAGCGATCGTATTCGCCTTCCTCGGGTGCGGCGCCATCGACTTGGGAAACGAGGAAGCGGGCGCCGTCGAGTTCGGTCGTGCTCACATCGGCTGCTGCACGCACGGCATCGACGGCTTGCTGCGCCGCCTGCGCATCGCCCCAAGCCGTCGCATAGGAGGCAAGAGCGGATTCTACCTGATCTTGGGCCCAATCATCGAGCATATGACGGTGAAACGCGGTCTTCATCAGGCGCTGATGCTCATGCTGACCGCACAGGTCTATGCTGGCCCCAAACTCCGCAGCCAATTCGCCCACGTTGGCCATCGCCCCATCGATGCGCACGCGGCTGCGGCCATCTTTGGACACCGTGCGAGCTGCGATATGGCCCTCGACGTTTGCATCGCGCTCGAAAAACCGGGCCTCGACTTCCAGGCGATCCGTGCCTTCACGTATCAACGATGCATCCGCGCGCTCCCCCATGACCAATTTGAGCGCTCCGAGCAAAGCGGTTTTACCCGCACCCGTTTCTCCGGTGATGGCAGTCAGGCCGGACCCGGGGCACAGCGAAGCGTCGCGGATGAGGGCGACGTCGGTCACATGGAGTTCGTCGAGCATGGCTGCCTTTCCTTGGGACGGATGCGTGGTTCTTTGAACAAGGGTATCACCCCCAAGGGCCCGCCGCTGCCGAAAAGAATGCACCTTGACAGGGATTTGCCGATAGAATGAAGATGACGAAAGGGAGGCCGTCATGCGAGCACTCATACAACGGGTTTCTTCTGCGCAGGTATCTATTGACGAAACACCCACCGCTTCGATCGAACAAGGTCTGCTGGTTTTTTTGGGTGTGGGCCACGACGATGGCGAACCGGAAGCGGAAAAACTTTGGAGCAAGATAGCCAAACTGCGCATCTTCGAAGACGAGGCGGGCAAGACCAACAAGTCGCTTTCCGATGTGGATGGGCAAGTGCTGGTGGTATCTCAGTTCACGCTCTACGCCGACTGCAAGAAAGGCAATCGCCCCTCGTTCACCGCCGCAGGTGACCCCGATCAGGCCAAACTTCTCTACCGCTACTTCGTCATGCTGGCACGCCGCGACGTGCCGCGCGTCGAAACGGGCACTTTCGGCGCCGATATGCAGGTAGACATCGCCAACGATGGACCCTTCACGCTGTGGTTGGACACCGAGACACTCTGAACGCCTGCCGCAATCGGAATTGCAGCGGCTTCAGAGCAAGCGGATGCCTTTAGACTTCTATGCGCTCGAACTGGTCTTTGCCAGCCCCGCACACAGGGCAGGTGAAATCGTCGGGAAGCTCGTCGACGTATTCGATGTACCCGCACACCTTGCAACGCCAAGCGGTCTTGCCGCCGGCACCGGCAGCCGGCGCGTCGGCCGCGGCTTCATTGGGATCGAAGGCACTTGCCCGAGGAGGCGTCTTCCCGCCGCGTACCTGATGGTAGAACGCATAGGTCATGGGAGGCTCGGCCTCAAGGGTTTCGGCCTGGTCAACTTCGCCGATGAACAGCAGATGCGTCCCCACATCGACGGTTTCGACGACGTGCACCGAGAAGCGGGCACAGGTGTTCTGGGTGACATAGGGCACGCCGAAGGCATCGACGGCGAACTCCGTATCGGCGAACTTGTCGATTTCGGCCGAGCAATGGAACCCGAAGCGCCCAATGAGTTCCATCGAAGCGGACTCGTCGAGCACGCTGACCGCAAAACGCCCGGTACGGCCGATGGCTTGGGCGGTGAAATTGTCTTTGTTGACGGCGACGCTCACGCGGGCAGGGTCGCTGGTAACCTGTTGAAAGGTATTGACCACGCAACCGCAAGGCCGATCGGCATCTTGCGTGGAAATGAGGTAGACGCCATAACTCAAAGCGTGAAATGCCTTGGTATCGATCATGGGTTCCGCCTTTCCGGGAAAGAAAAATCCCCGTCGAATGGTATCGACGGGGATTATAGCGCTGCAAAATGGAGACCGGGTTACTCAGCGGCTTCCTCGGTGGCCTCGGTGGCCTCAGCGGCTTCGGCCACGGTTTCAGCGGCGTCGGCGGCAGCGGCTTCGTCACCCGCAGCATCGGCGGTCTTGACGGCATCGGCAGCCTCGGACTCGACGACGGCCTCTTCGCTCTCGACGGCTTCGGCGGCAGCCTTGGCAGCGGCGGCTTCGGCGCGCTTGGCGTCTTCTTCGGCCTTCTTGGCGAACTTGGCGGCATGCTCGGCCTTGGTAGCGGCCTTGGCTTCGCGCTCTTCACGGCGCTTGGCATCGGCGGCTTCGACGGCAGCCTGGCGCTCGGCCTTCTTGGCGGCTTCGCGTGCAGCCACGGTTTCCTTGGCGGAACCGAACTTATCGGCAAAGCGCTGCACACGTCCACCGGTATCGATGAATTTCTGCTGGCCGGTGAAGAACGGGTGGCACTCGTTGCAAATGTCTACACGCAGTTCCGGCTTGGTGGAACGCGTCTTGAACGTATTGCCGCACGTGCAGGTGACGGTGCAGTCAACGTATTCGGGATGGATATCTTTTTTCATGTCTGGTTCTCCTTAAACGATATGCCTTGGTTTCCGACCAAGGCGAAGACAAGCCGGGCTAGTGTAACACGAAATGGACCGCTCCACTACTTCTTCTTGAACTGGCTGGGATGCGCTTCGAAGAAATCGGTTCGAGGCGGGAGGTCGCGCACGCGATGGCGGCTGTCCGTGATCTCAGTGGTGCCGCACAACTCGTCCATGTTTTCGAAGTCGTAGTTCCAACTGAAGAAGTCGTCGAATGAGAAGTTGAGGTAATCGCATATCTTCTCGGTGCCATGCGGTACCACGGGATGCATGAGCAACGTGCAGATGCGCAAAAGGTAAAAGCTGTCCACCAGCACCTGGCGGCGCAGGGAATCGTCGTCCGCCTCTTCGGCGCGCTTTATGCCGTCACTCCAGTACTTGTTGCTCCAACGGATGAACTCGTCCATCAAACTCATGATGGAGTGGAGCTCGATGACGTGCATGATCTGCTCGTAGCGGTTCATGGCATCGAGGCCGCGCTCCACCGCTTCGGGCGACACCGAACCCAGGGGCATGTATCCGTCGAAGTTGTTCTTGGCTTCGTACAAGCAGCTGCGCGCCAAGCGGTTGAACACCTTGGTAAGCAGGGCCCCCTCTTTCAAGACAGGGTCGGCCACACGCGGATCGTCGCGCTTGGCTTGATCGGGGTCGAACGGCTTGGGCTTGAACCCGACGGCCTTCTGGTCGAGCCCCAAAGCCAGCCAGTGGGCGCGCAGTTGCTCGACGGTGTAGTGTTCCAGCAATTCATCGGCCGTGGGCGGCTTTACCGCGCCCGACGAAGAAGCCTTCTTGTTTCCGAACAGCATGTGGTAGTTGGCCACGAGCTTGGTCTGGTGCAAATCGGCGCCGAACACATCGGAGTATTCACGGCCCTCTTGCTTGTGGCTTGCTTCCCACAGGGCAGGTTGGGCCACGCCGTAAAAGTAGATGTTGTCCTGGCCCACGAACTGGTAGACCTGGGCTTCATCGTCGCACCACCAACGGCGCCAACTGTCGCGCGGAAGACCGAGCTTGTCGTTCACCGCCATGGTGAACGACACCGGTGCCCACAGGCTCTCGGGCCAGCACCACACGGTGAGCCCTTCGACGCCATCGATGACCGGAGCCTTGACCCCCCATTCGATGTTGCCCGATATGCGGAAGGGCACGAGCGCCTTGCCCGTGCGAAAGCGTATTTCGGCACGATTGAGGATTTCACGCGCCTCGTCGCGCGCCTCGATGTCGGCAAATTCCAACTCGAAGCTGGCTTTGCCTTTTTCGGCAGGGCGAAACGCATGTTCGGGAAGCTCCGATTTGACTTCGAGATAGCGGTCATGCGCTTCGTTTTTCACGAAGATGATGGGCGGTACCAAGAACTCGGAAATGGTGTTGGTGACCACCGGGCGCACATCGTCTTGGGCGCGCAAGTCTTCGACCTGGTCTTCCAAGAAGCTCCTGAACGACGGAAGGTCAAAATACCAGTTGGCCACAGGACGCATTTCGGGCACCGTGCCCGTGACAGACGATTTGGGAGCGATCAGGTCTTCGGGGGCGTATTGATGGCCCAAATCGCATTCGTCGGCATAGGCGTGCTCGCTTTTGCACCCTTGCACCGGGCAGCGCCCCACCACTTGACGGCCGTTGAGGAACGTATCGGCCTGCGTGTCGTAGAACTGCATGCTCTCGCGTTTCTGCAGGTGCCCGTTTTCATGCAGACGACGAATGAACACATCGCTGATCTGCTGATGGACCTCTCCGCAATACCCGATTCCACTGCCTTCGAACACCGAGAGGCTGATGTCGTAGGAATCGAGCGTGGCGGCTTGGGCATCGTGGTTTCGCTGCACGTAATCGGCGATGGTGCCGTCGAATTCGCCGGCTTCCACCAATTTGCGATAGCCTTCGTCGATGGGCGACCCGAAGCAATCAGTGCCCGAGATGAACCGAACGTTGTCAGCACCGATGCGATCGCGCAGGAAACGCGCGAAGCAATCGGCTGGGACGAACACGCCGCCCACGTGGCCGAAATGCAGCGGCTTGCTCCCGTAGGGCATTCCCGCCGTCACCACAGCGCGCTTGGGCCACCTGACGTTACTGATTTGCGTTGCCATTCGATTCAAGCTCCTTCAAAGCCTTCGCCAAGGCCGTAGTATCCGTGGATTGAGAAGAACCGGTGAGCGAACCGAGCAAATCGGTGATGCTCGTCGAACCGGGATCTTCCATATGCTGGGTGGAATAATCCGAGCAACCTGCCAGATCGGCCGCTTTGCTGCAGGCGTCTTCGAGCGTTCCCACTTCATCGGCCAAGCCGTTCTGGGTTGCCGTGGCACCCGTGAACACCAAGCCGGTGGCCAATGCGGTGACATCGTCGGTGCTCATATCACGCCCCGTTGCGACGTTGTCGATGAAAAACCCGTTGATCTGATTGACCAGATCTTGATAGTAGGCGCGTTCCTCGTCGGTAAGAGGACGCGTGCCGTAGCTGGAATCCTTGCTGTCGGCGCTGGTGATATTGTCGACGTTGACGCCCAGCATTTCGAGCAATCCCGAATAATCGGTGACCGTGAGGTCGGTGCCGATGGCTCCGATTTCAGTGGTGTTGGCAACGAATATCCAATCCGCCTGGCTGGAAACCTCATAAGCCGCAGATGCATTGACCGATGCGCTGGAAACCACCACGGGTTTGTCGAAATCACGCACGTATGAAGCCATTTCCTCGCCAGCCGTCGCCGTGCCTCCGCCGGAATTGACGCGCAGAACCACAGCCTTCACGTTGTCATCGCTGGATGCTTCGTCCAAAAGCGACTTCAAGCCTTCCGGGCTGCAGGCCGTTCCGTTGTATCCGATGGTGCTGTCGATGTCGATGATAGCCACCGTATTGGGAGAATAGCTCGACGACTTGGACCCGAAAAGAGCCGAAGAACAAGAAGCGCATGCCACGGCGATCACTGCGATCAGCGCAACGAGGATGATGATGGGGATCCAAACGCCATGGCCCTTGCGCGCGGCGGGCGCCGCATAGGAGCCCGAGGGCCCCGGTGGCGGTGTCGGCGCGGAAGGGCCGTTGTTTTGCTGTTCGAGAGAAGCCATGGTGTGCTCGATTCGTCTTCCGAGAGCTTACAGTTCCAGGTTGTCGTCGCCGCGATGCCCCTGGGCCTTTTTGGCCGTGCGCAACAGGAATTCCTGATTGGTGTCGGTGGCCTTGAGAGACTTGATGAGCATGTTCATAGCGCGTTCGGTGTTGTTCATGTTGGCAAGGATGCGGCGCACCGCCCAGATGAGCGGAGCTTCCTGCGGGTCGAGCAGCAGGTCCTCTTTGCGTGTGCCGCTGGCAACGGGATCGATAGCCGGGAAGATGCGCCTGTCGGCCAAATAGCGATCGAGCTTGAGTTCCATGTTGCCGGTGCCCTTGAATTCCTCGAAGATGACTTCGTCCATCTTGGAACCCGTATCGATGAGCGCGGAGGCCAGGATGGTGAGGCTCCCGCCGTTTTCGATGTTGCGGGCCGCCCCCAAGAAACGCTTGGGCGGATACAGCGCCGTGGAATCGACGCCGCCGGAAAGGATGCGTCCGCTGGCGGGCTGCGCCAGATTGTAGGCACGTGCCAGACGGGTGATGCTATCCAGCAAGATGACCACGTCCTGGCCGCATTCCACCAGACGCTTGGCGCGCTCGATGACCATTTCGGCCACAGCGATATGGTTTTCGCAGGGCATGTCGAACGTGGAGCTGATCACTTCGCCTTTGATGGAACGCTCCATGTCGGTGACTTCTTCGGGGCGTTCGTCTACCAGAAGGCACATCAGATGCACTTCGGGATTATTGGCCGAGATGGAGGCGGCGATGTCTTTGAGCACCGTGGTTTTGCCGGCCTTCGGCGGCGACACGATAAGGCCGCGCTGGCCTTTGCCGATAGGAGCGGCTAGATCGATGACGCGGGCGGTGATGGCCGACTTGCCATGTTCCATGAGCAGCCGCTGGTCGGGATAGACCGGCGTGAGGTCGGAGAACTTGGGGCGCCGGACCAATTGGTCGACGGCAACGCCATTGACGCTGGTGAGCTTTTGGATTGCGGCGAACTTCTCGTTCTCGCGCGCCGGGCGCACCTGGCCGCAAAGGCGATCGCCTTTGCGCAATCCATTGCGGCGGACCATGGAAAGGCCCACGTACACGTCGTTTTCGCCGGGAAGATATCCGCTCGTGCGCAAGAACCCGTATCCGTCCGAAAGAATATCGAGGACGCCTTCGACATCTACGAATCCTTCTTTTTTGACGCACGCTTCCAAAACGGCTTCGACCAGCTCGGCTTTTTTCAAGCCTTTGTGGTCGACGCCCAGCTCATCTGCCTTTTCGCGCAGTTCGGCCACTTTGAGCTTTGCCAGATCCTCGGCCTTGGTCTGCGGCACCACGGGCTCGCGGTTGCCGCCGTTGTTGTTGTGCTGGCGGCGCTGACGGCGGTGGTTGTTGTTGCTGCGCTTGCCACCATTGCGATTGCCGCCGTTGTTGCTATTGTTGTTGTTCTGGCGGTTGCCCTGCTTGCGCTGCTGGGATCCCTTGCTGTTAGACGATCCCCCGTTGCCGGCGTTCTTGGATTCTTCGCTCATGCGTTCTGCACTTTCTCCCAGTCCTTCATGAAGGAATCCAGACCGCGGTCGGTGAGCGGATGAGCCACCATCTTCTTGAGAACGGCAAATGGAACGGTGGCGATATCGGTGCCCATGAGGGCAGCCTGCGTCACATGATTGGCGCTGCGGATGGATGCGGCGATGATCTCCACCTGTTCGTGGTTGACGCACGATTCGCTGAAGTCGTAGTTGCCGATGGCTTCGACCACGTCTTCGAGCTGGGCCAAACCATTCTCGGAGATGTCGTCGAAGCGGCCGACGAACGGGCTGATGTAACGGGCGCCGGCGCGGGCGGCCAAGATGGCCTGGGGAACGCTGAAGCACAGCGTCATGTTGACGCGAACGCCGCGAGAAGCCAGTTCATGGGTGGCGGCGAGGCCTTCCACCATGGTGGGGACCTTCACGACCACGTTGTCGGCGATTTCAGCCAGTTCCAAGCCGTCGCGGACGATCTCGTCGCGCGTCATGGCAACGCTTTCGGCGCTTACCGGGCCGTCGACGATATCGCAGATGCGCTTGATGTGGGCATGAAAGCCATCGAGCTTGCCGCCGATGCGAGAATACAGCGTGGGGTTGGTGGTGACGCCGGCGATGGCGCCCCAGCTGGCCGCTTCCTCGATTTCGGCGAGGTCGGCGGTATCCAGAAAGAACTTCACAGATTTCCTCCTTAGGGAAGGCAGACAGGGGAACACAGGCACAAAGGGTGCATGTTGATTCAATTGGAAATGGAGTGATCGTTTCCTTTGCGGAAGTGAGAAATCGAACAGCGCCCATACTACTCAAAGCGCCCGCCTTGCGCAAGCGAAGGACGAAGCCGCCCATCGAATCCACCCTTTCTTCAATAGGCGCGGCGCGCTACGCTGTGCCACACGAATATGCGAATGGGAAGGGAGAGCCCATGTATGCAGACACCATTCTGACGAGCACACGCGTCTTCGATGGCACGCAAGAGGTCGCCGCACCCAAAGCAGTGGCCATTGCCGGCGACCGTATTGCGGCCGTCACGGCACCGGGAGACTGCGCGCACCTGATGGGCCCTGACACCGAAACCGTCGATTTGGGCGATGCGTTCGTATGCCCGGGAATCCACGATGCCCATGTGCACTTCTTCCATTCCGCCCTGTATTCATCGCCTCTTGCCACAACCGTGCTCGGCACCAGCGAAGCCGACTGCGTGGCAGCTCTGGCCGACCTGGCCGCGCGCCGGCCCGCGGGAGGATGGCTGTTGACGCAGGGCTGGCGCGAGTACCGCTGGGATCCGCCCGTGCTGCCCTCCAAACATTCGCTCGATGCCGCCTATCCCGATCGCCCGGTGGCAATGTATTCAGGCGATGCCCATACGCTGTGGCTCAACAGCTGCGCTCTGGAAGAACTCGGCATCGACGGGAGCAGCGTGCCCCCTGCCGGCGGAAGCTACGACATCGGAGAAGACGGACAACCCACCGGCATCGTGCGGGAAGCGGCGGCCATGGTTCTCATGCCGCGCATCGTGGCATCGTTTTCCACCGAAGAGCTCGAAGATGCGTACCGCTTGTTTCTGCAGAAGCTGGCGCACCAGGGAATCACCGGCGTATGCGACGTGTCCCTGATGGCCGCACCGGGCCTCGACTTCGTGCGCGACGATCTGTTCGAGGGGTTGCTGGACAAAAGCGAGCTGACCTGCCGCGTCAGTCTATTCCCCACCCTGCTCGATGACCGCAGCCGCCTGGCCGACCTGCAAGGACGGCTGCATGACCCGCTGCTCTCGGCACGTGGGTTCAAGCAGTTCTTCGACGGCGTGTCCAGCCAGCACACCGCCTGGTTGCACGACCCGTATTCCAATGCTGCTCGCACAGATGAATGCGGACGGCCAACCATCGACCCGGATATCATGCGCCAGCGCGTGCTGGCTGCCGCGAGCGAAGGGCAACCCGTGCGCATCCACGCCATCGGCGATGAGGCCATCCATGTGGCACTCGACATCTTCGAAGAGACCCGGGCGAAGTTCGGCCCGCTGCCGCAAGGTCGGCGCAACTGCCTGGAGCATCTGGAGAACTTCCAACCTGACGATATGGAGCGCTTGGCGCAGCTGGATGTTGTCGCCAGCGTCCAGCCGTGCCACATCACGCTCGACCCGGGCGGACCGGAGCGCGACCTGGGACCGGATCGCGTGCCCTACATGTGGCCGTTTTCCACCCTATTGGGCGATGACGCCACATTGGCCTTCGGCACGGATTCGCCCGTATGCGACACCGATCCGCGTGCGGGGCTCTTCACGGCCACAACACGACGCGATGCCGCGACCGGGCAACCAGCCGGCGGCTGGCTGGCTTCGGAACGCATAACCGGTGCGCAGGCCTTGCGGGCCTACACTGCAGGAAGCGCCGCCGCAGCGCAACGCGCCGACGATCTGGGGACGTTGGAGGCTGGAAAACTGGCGGATATCGCCGTGTTCGACCGCGACCTGACAACCTGTGCGCCCGACGACGTGCTGGAAGCGAAGTGCCTGGCTACCTATGTGGGGGGACGGAAGGTATTCTAGGAACGCGATGGGCACCCAGCCTTGCGGCGCGCACGCAAACCGGCCTTCCGGGCGCTCGCTCAGCGTTTGATGTTCCCCTTGCCCGTGACCTCGTCTGGAATCAAGGCGAACGCATCCGCTTTCGACGCCATCGCGTCAACATAGCGTTCGCCTTTTTCCCGATGGTCCGGGCTGTAGCGCTCGATGAGCGCCATCAAAGCAGCTGTGCACTCGCCTTCATCGGCCAGGCGCTCCACGCGCCCCCGCACGATAACCGATTCGTATTCGGTGGTGAACCGCTCGGAAGCCACCTGGGCATCGACCACGACGGTGAAGCAGGCCCGCGCATCGTGTGCCAGGCATTCCTCGATGGCGCCCGCGCCGGCCGCATGATGGAACACGATGCGGCCGTCAGAGTACGCATAGTTCACGGGCACGGCATACGGAGCTCCCTGGGCATCGACGGCGCTGAGCACGCCGTAAGAACCCTTCTTCAAAAGGGATTGTGCATCCTGATCGCTCAACTGCCTATCGCTTCTGCGCATGGACTGCCCGCTTCCTCGATTATTACTGGCAGTTCCACATATGGTCGAGCGGGCCGGGGCCCTTGCCCATGCCGGGATCGTTTTCGAGGGCGCCGGTAAGGTAGGCTTTGGCCTTGCTGATGCTGGCCTGGGGCTCGAATCCGGCCGCCAATCCGCAGGCGATGGCCGCAGAAAGCGTGCAGCCGGTGCCGTGGGTGTTGGGCGTGTCGATGCGGCGGGCTTCCAGCCACACGTCGCGACCGTGTTCGGTGAGCAGCAGGTCGTCGGCATCGCCTTTCATGTGCCCGCCCTTCACGAGCACCCATCCGCCCTTCATGAGTTTCTGGATGGCATGTGCGGCGGCCATCATGTCGTCATGGTCTTGGATATCGAGCCCGGTGAGAACTTTGGCTTCGGGGATGTTGGGCGTGACGACCAAAGCCAAGGGAAGCAGCTTTTCGATGAGCGCCTGCACCGCGTCATCGGCCATGAGAGCCGCGCCGCTGGTGGCCACCATGACCGGATCGACGACGATGTTTTCGGCCTTGTTTGCCGCAAGCGTTTCGGCGATGGCTTCCACGATGCCGGCCGATCCCACCATGCCGGTTTTCACGGCATCGGGACGGATATCGTCGAATACGGCCTGTATCTGCATGGCCACGAATTCAGGGCTGGTTTCCACCACGCCCTGCACGCCCAAGGTATTCTGGGCCGTCAGTGCGGTGATGGCGGTTTCGGCGTACATCTTGTGCGCGGCGATGGTCTTGATATCGGCTTGGATGCCGGCCCCACCGCACGAATCGGACCCGGCGATGGACAGAACAACGGGCTTGGTCATGACGCACTCCCCTCTTGCGATTTCATTGGCTCCAGTGTAGCGCAACGGCTGGAATGCGGCCCCCTCAAGCGCGACGTCAGTTGGCAAAAGTCGCTTGGCACACCGCATGCAAAGCGCGCGTTGCCCCTTCGATGTCATCGGCAGCGAAGATGGCGCTCACCACGGCGGCCCCGGCGCATCCGCTTCCGGTGATGTCCGGAATGGTGCACGCGTTCAATCCGCCTATTCCCACCACGGGAATATCGACGGCCGCGCAGATGGCGCAGAGTTCGTCGTAGCCGACATCGACCGCATCGGGTTTGGTGGACGTGGGGATGAGCGCTCCCACGCCCAGGTAATCGGCACCGGCAGCTTGGGCGGCCAGAGCTTGATCGACCGTTTGCGCCGACACGCCCACAATGGCATCGGGACCCAAGGCGGCGCGTGCTTGGGCGCATGCCATGTCATCTTGGCCCACATGGACGCCATCGGCCCCCACCGCTTTTGCGCAGGCCACGTCGTCGTCGATGACGAACGGAACACCGGCGGCGCGGCACAGCGGGAGCAATTCGGCGGCAAGCGCACGGCGCTCATCGGCGGTGGCATCCTTTTCACGCAGCTGGATGAACGTCGCGCCGCCCCGGAGCGCTTGGGCCACGCAGTCGGACAACGTCCGCCCGCGCAGCCAAGCACTGTCGGTCACCGCATACAGGAGCATGCCGTCGCGCAGCTGCTCGGCTGAAAACGGTTTCATGCGCTACAGCTCTTCCACCTTGGCCAGGCGGCCCAACGTCGCTCCGTCCAGATTGCAGAGAGCATCGAGCAGAAACGTGCGGAAGCTCCCGTTGCCGTCGGCTTCGACCATACGTGCAGCCGCGATGTCGCCCGCCACGCCCATGCAGCACACGGCGGGAAGCGCCCCATGCAGCGGGCAGTCGTTGCGCGCAGCGGCGAAAGCGCCGGCGATGCTGGAAAGCATGCATCCCGCGCCGGTGATGCGCCCTTGCCACGGCGTTCCGTTTTCGACGGCGAAGGCCGATTTAGCATCGGCGATGATGTCGATGGGGCCGGTGATGGCCACCACCGTTTGCGCCCGAGCGGCGAAGTCGCGGGCGAACTGCGCGCTTTGCGCCAGGTTGTCATGGGTCACGACGTCTTCCGGGCACACGTCGACACCGCGGGTGCTGGCCGAACCTGCAGCCAGGGCTTTCACTTCGCTCATGTTGCCGCGCACCACCGAGACATCCAATTCATCGAGCAAACGCGATGCGATGTCGGTGCGCAGGCCGCTGGCGCCGGCGCCCACCGGGTCGAGCACGATGGGATGGCCCAGCGCGGTGGCATGGCGACCGGCGGCGAACATTCCTTCGATGCTGTGGTGGTTGAGCGTGCCGATATTGATGACCAGCGCATTGCAGATGCTGGTGATATCCACCACGTCTTCGGGCTCGTCGCTCATGATGGGACTGGCCCCGATGGCCAAAAGCGCATTGGCGCAATCGTTCACCGTGACGTAGTTGGTGATGTTGTGCACCAACGGAGAGGTGGCACGGACCGCGTCGAGTGCGGCGGAAAGGTTATCGCTGTTCATATTCGTCTCCCAAATCTATGGTCAAGTCATCCATGATGTCGTTTACGGTGCGCACGGCGCACATCTTGCCGCACATGGTGCAGGTGCCTTCGGTCGAAGGCGGGGCGCTCTCGAAATACTCGCGGGGCTTCACCGGATCGATGGCTTCGGCGAACATCGCATCCCAATCGAAGGTGCGCCGCGCCGCGCTCATGCGGTTGTCGGCATCGCGCGCGCCAGGCACGCCTTTGGCGATGTCGGCGGCATGGGCGGCGATCTTGGTGGCCACCAGCCCTTCGCGCACGTCATCGACATCGGGCAGGCGCAAATGCTCGGCCGGCGTCACGTAGCACAGGAAATCGGCACCCGAGGCGGCGGCCACCGCTCCGCCGATGGCGGCGGTGATGTGATCGTATCCCGGTGCGATATCGGTGACCAGCGGGCCCAACACATAGAAGGGCGCGTCGTGGCACAGGCGTTTTTCCAGCTTCATGTTGGCGGCGATCTCATCGAGCGCCATATGGCCGGGGCCTTCCACCATCACCTGCACGCCGGCATCCCACGCACGTTGGGTGAGCTTGCCGATTTCGATGAGCTCGGCTATCTGGCCGGCATCCGAAGCATCGTAGGTGCAGCCGGGACGCATGGCATCGCCGATGGAGATGCACACATCGTGCTCATGCAAGATGGCGAGCACTTCGTCGTAGTGCTCGTAAAACGGGTTCTCGTTGCCCGTGGCTTCCATCCAGGCGAAGATGAGCGACCCGCCGCGGCTGACGATGTTCATCAGACGCCCGGTCTCCTTGAACGAATCGAGGGTACGCCGATTCATGCCCGCATGGATAGTGACGAAATCCACCCCGTCTTCGGCATGGGCGCGCACCACGTCCAGGAAATCCTGAGCGGTGATGGAGACGAGCGGCTTTTCCAGATAGCCGATGGCATCGTACATGGGCACGGTGCCCACCATGGCGCTGCAACGTTCGATGAGCTTGCGGCGGAATTGCTGCGTCTTGCCGCTGTTGGACAAGTCCATGATGGCCTCGGCGCCCAATTCGAGGGCGACTTCCACCTTGCGCCATTCCTCGTCTTCATCGTGAAGATCTCCGGATATGCCCAGATTGACGTTGACTTTGGTGCGCAATCCCCCGCCTACGCCTTCCGCATCCAGCGCGGCATGGTGGATATTGGCCGGAATGGCGATACGTCCTGCCGCCACGCCCGCGCAGATATCCTCGGGGCTTCGGCCTTCTTTTTCGGCCACGGTTTCCATCTGATGAGTTATGGTGCCTGCTCGCGCGGCATCGATTTGCGTCATGCGCATCAGCTCCCTTCGTTGGCATTACCCATATCAGGTTCTTCGGGTCGAAGCGGCTTGATCGCTTCCTCTCAGCCCGCCGGCGCGAGCTCCCCGCGCACCGTATTTCGGTGCGGCAGCAATCAGTATAGGGCGCGCCGCGAAACCAGAGGGCAAAATCCATCGAAAGGCGGCATACGCCCCGGCCGAGGGAAAGGGCTGCAAAAAATCGAGTATGCTGTGCGAGATTTCTAGCCCATGAAATCCCATGCGGCTAAGGGAAACGTCACGACAGCAGCACCCTTTTCGAGCCCGACCGAAGCGTCATGGCCCGAAACGAATTCATTGGAAAGTCCAAGGGAAACCCCTTCCGACAGCTCGGCATGGTCGAGCGCATAGGCAAGCCCTTCTTCGGTGACGCCCTGAGTCGCCCCACCCTGCGCGAACACCGATAGGCACGTGCCGTACTTGGATTCGGCCGATAAACAAGCCGCATGGACGCCGGCGGCAAATGCGATGCGGTCGACGCTTCCTCCCGCCAACGCCGTAATGACGAAGTCGTCTCCGATGCCGAACGCCCGTACCCCTCGCCGCGCGCAGCCCACCAGCAGCTGGAGGTTGGCCAACGTATGGTCCAGCCTGCCGGCGAACGCACCGTACATGACCGCTTCATCGCCGGCATGCGCCGCAAATTCATCGAGAGCCAGCTCCATGTCGCTGGCGTCCTTGTGCACGGGATGGAGCAGCACCGGGCAATCGTCTGGGACGAATCCCAGCGAATCGAAGTCGCCCACCGCCGCATCGGGCACAAAGCCCGCCTGCGTCAAGCTGGCATACCCGCCGTCAACGGCGATGATGCGATCGAATGACTGCTCGCCGAAATGCTCGGAATTGAAATCAGTGGAACCCACCAGTGCGATACGCGCCATCGAGCCTCCTTGTCGTTTTCCCCATTGTAGCGTCCCGGCCATCATCCATGCAGGACGCGTGGGGTTGGCACCTCTTCGTCCGCCGGCATGGTACAATCCCCCATCGGAGCGGGTGGGACAACCGCGGGCCGGTTAGCCGGCGTGAGGAAAGTCCGGGCTTCGAAGGGCAGGATGCCAGCTAACGGCTGGGCGGGGCGACCCGATGGAAAGTGCCACAGAAAAGAAGACTCCCCGTGCAAGCGGAGAAAAGCTGAAACGGTGCGGTAAGAGCGCACCAGCGCGTCGGCAACGGCGTGGCTTGGCAAACCCCATCCGAAGCAAGCGCAAATAGGAACGCGATACGGCCGCCCTTCCGTGCGTTCGGGTTGCGCGCTCGAGGCGCATGGCGACATGCGTCCTAGATAAATGGTTGTCATAGATGACAGAACCCGGCTTACACACCCGCTCCGTTGCCGTCCCGCCCCCACGCGGCGGTTGGCCCACACATACGGGGGCCCCCTACTCAGCGGATC
>JAXGTO010000039.1:0-15621 GCA_040774885.1 Eggerthellaceae bacterium
CCGGCGGTCACGTAGACCCCGCGGGTCTCCCGCTCGATGTCGCCCTTCCTCTCAAGCGATGCGACGAGGCCCGCGCTGAACCCCGCGCTGAGTAGGTCCGCGGAGCGCGCGACGCCACCGCGCCCCTCCATGAACCGGAGCAGTTCCCGTGTCCTGGTCATGACCACCTCCTTTATAGAAAAGAATGCTGCAATAATAGCACAGATGCAGCTTATATTTCTATAGAAGGACAGATGGCGCACATCGTTCAGAGGAAGCCGGATACTCGAGAGCGAGGGATCTCCGCATCGATGAATGACATTCTGGGAGTCCATTCCTACTCCTCCTCTCTTCGCTCGGCCTCGGCGAGCATCGCGCGCAGCTGGTCTGCGGTGAAGGTGATGGCGGGAACCGCCGGTTCGCCGGTCGCCTCCACGTCAAGCGATTCGGCGAACAGGTCGTCGAAGGACTCCTCCACCTTGCTCACGGCGGCCATCTTGGCGTCGGGGTCCACGTCGGCGTAGATGTTGAGCGTCATGGACACGCTCGCATGCCCCAGGTAGCTCGCCACCGTGCGCACGTCGGTGCCGCTCGCGATCATCATGGTGGCGAAGGTGTGGCGCAGGTCGTGGAAGGTGCAGTCGAAGTCGTTCATCTTGCAGAACGCGGCGTACTCCTTGGTAAGGATGCTCGGGTTGTAGGGGCGGCTGTCGGGTTCCTGCGTCCCCGCGATGTAGGGGTCCGCGAAGGGGACGTGCATCTCGGACAGGGTTCGTTTGGAGTCCTTGCGGATGGCGCAGAGCATGTCGTAGGTGTAGCTCGTGAGCGGTATGTCGCGGCAGCTGCTCGCGGTCTTGGGCTCCTTCACGTAGAAGCCACCGTCGCCGTTTCCCAGCGCGCGGCGCACGGTGATGGTGCGGTCGTCGTTCAGGTCGCTCCACCTGAGAGCGCAGATCTCGCCTCGGCGCATGCCGGTGGTGAGCGCGAGCTCTATGGCGATGCCGAGCGGCTCGGGCTGTGCCCTGCGGGCGATCCGCAGCATGCGAGTACGGTCCTCGCGGTTGAGCGCGTTGATGGGCGTCATCACGCGCTTGGGCGGCTTGCAGTAGTCGCACGGGTTCTTGGTGATGAGGTCCTGGGCCATGGCGAACTTGAGGGCCTGCTTCAGCAGGCGGAACGGTTTGGACACGCTCTTGGGCGCGTACCCATCGGCGCTCATGTCGGCCATCCACTGGCTGATGGTGGGGATGGAGAGCTCGCCCAGCCGCTCGTCGCCGATGTAGCGGCATATCTGCTTCGCCTCGGCGCGGTACCCGCGCACGGTGGACGGCTCTATGGTGCCGCTCGACTCCTTGTATGCCAAAAACGAGTCCATGAACTGCCTCACGGTGATGGACGTGCTCACCGCCCCGCCCTTGATCTCAAGGTCGACGATAAGTTGGTCGCGCGCCTTCTCGGCGGCCTTCTTGGTCTTGGCGGTGACGGTATGGTAGGTGGGGACGATCTCTCCGGTCAGGGGGTCCTTGTGCGACAGGATAACCTCCCAGTTGTTGCTATCCCCGCGTCTTCTCATGCCTCGGCTGGTGTACTTCATTTTCTGCTCCTCCAACGACGTTTTCCACAGCCATTCGTCAACCAACAATGTAACCAACATTGGAACCAACAAATGACCAACAAATGGAAGTTGGAAGCGCCGAAAAGGGAGAATCGGCAGAATCGCAGGAATTGAAAAACCACAGGTCAGAGACCGTTTACCGTAATTCTAGAACCGCAGGAACTAGGATAAAAACACCCCTGAGTCGCTCATAACCCGGAGGTCGTGGGTTCAAATCCATCCCCGCGATCACATGAAACAGCAGGTCAGAAGCTTGTAGCGACTGGCCTGTTTTTTGTCGGTGCAACCAACAATATGCTAAAGAAGAAACAATGCATGCGCTAAAGAGCGCTCTATATCTGAAATGCGCGACGAGCTTATCCGAAAGTAACGGGTTGGCGGTGGCCACGCCGAGGGCGCTTCATGGTGAGGGAGCAGTCGAGGATGGCGATGTCGTAATCTTCTGCGGCATCGTCGAGGCGAACGCCGCACGATTTCTTGCACTAGAATGGTCGCCATGATGCCATATGGGTTGCTATGCGACCGATATGACGAGGCGTGGGGGAAAGGGGTTCGAATGAAGAAGCTGTGTCTGGTCTTGGCCATTGCACTGGTTGCATGCGTGGGATGCGGCTGTGTCGCCGCTAAAACGAACCAGCAATCGTCGAGCGATTCCGCAAACGGGATTTCGGAAGAAGACCAGTGGAATCTGGTGTTCGAGGCATACCGTTACACGTTTCCGCTCATGATGACGGACTGGACGATGAAAGCAGCCACGAACGTCGAAGCTCCTGATTTGGCAGGCCACGCTCCAAAAAACCAGCTCATCCACGCGCAGAAGCTCGCCGATGCGGAATCCAAGCTGGTGGTCACGCCCAATGTGGACACCATATACACTCAGGCGTGGCTTGACCTTTCCGAAGAGCCAATGGTCTTCGTTATGCCCCAGACCGACCGTTTCTTCCAGACGCAGGTGCTTGACGCATGGACCAACACGCCCGCCGTGCTTGAGGCCGGCAGCTACGTGATCGCGCGGCAAGGCTGGTCCGGCGACGTGCCCGAAGGGATGACGCTTGTCGAAGTGCCCACCGATACCACCTGGCTTCTTTGCCGCATCCTGGCGAACGGCGACGACGACATGGACAACGTGCGAGCCATCCAGGCAGGCATGCAGCTGATGCCGTTGAGCGCCTATCTGTCCGGAGAAGACTACACGCCGCCTGCGGGCGAAGTGAACGAAGACTATGACGTGGTGCCCGTGGACGCGCTGCTGAGCATGACGCCACAGGACTATTTTTCGACCGCGAACTCCCTGATGAGCGCCAACCCACCGGCCGACGCCGACGCCGACATCCTCGCACGCATCTCGGCCATAGGCGTGGGGCCCGGCCTGCAGTTCGACGCATCCGCGCTGCAGGGCGACGTCTCGACGCAGTGGAAGACGATGTTGCAGCAGCTCAAGCAGACGCTGGCGGATGCGGGCACGCCGTATCAGGGCACGCTGGGGAACTGGACGTATTACGGCGACCCGATAGGCAACTTTGGCACAGCATACGACTATCGTGCAATGATCGCGCTGGGCGGACTGGGTGCGAATCCGCTCGATGTGGCCGTCTATTGCCGGACCGACACAGACGCGCAGGGCCAGACGCTGAACGGGCAGAACAGCTACGTCCTGCATTTCGATAGCATGCCGCCTGTTGAATCGGGCGGATTCTGGTCCGTCACCGCATATGGCAGCGACAATTTCCTGATAGCGAACCCGCTTGGCAGGTACTGCATCAACGACCGGTCTGATTTCGTGAAGAACGCCGACGGGTCGCTGGACATCGTCTTGTCGGCGCAACCCCCCGAAAACCAGGCGAACTGGCTGCCGGTGGGAACGGATGATTTCCACCTATACCTGCGTATCTATCTGCCTAACATGGACGAAGTTCAAGGCGAATGGAGCGCCCCGACCATCATGCAGACAAGCTAGACAGGGCGCGGGGCAGACGCCGATATAATGGCACTGGGGAGGGATCGACGTGTCGCTTTGCAAACTGACCATATGTTTCGAAGATCCATTCTGGGTCGGATTGGTTGAAACCGAAGACAACGGTTGCTACAACGCCGCCCGACATGTTTTCGGGCCCGAGCCGACGCAGCCGATCAATGCGATTTGGGCAGCAAGACGATTGCCCCGTCAGGCCCCTCCGCATCGCGCTTGCGTCATCACCCAGGATTGCGCGCGAGTTTCCAATAGCCCGCTAGTCATACTTGTAGAACCCCTCGCCCGCATCGACGCCGGTTTTGCCTGCGTCGATGCGCTCTTTCAAAATCGCGCCTATCTTGCTCGTCATCGACGATGGATCCTGCGACTGGGGGTCCATTGCCCCGATATTGTAGGCAGTGGTAAGCCCCACGAAATCGAGGATGCGGACCGGTCCCAAGGGCGCGCCGGTTGCGAGCGTCCAGGTCTTGTCGATGGTCTCGAAATCAGCGACGCCTGTCGCGTACAGCATCTGGGCGGCGGTGAGGAGCGGTGTGAGCATGCTGTTCAGGATATAGCCCGGCTGTTCCTTCTTGATCTCGATGGGGACCATCCCGATAGCCTCGGCAAATTCGACGGCCGTGCTATAAACGGCCGGATCGGTCTTGGGCTGACCCATGATCTCGGTGGTGTTGCAGCGCCAGATCTGATTTGAGAAGTGGGTTGCCAGGAACTTTTCCGGCCTGCCGGTATAGGGAGCCATCTGGCTGGGGAGGAGCGTCGACGAGTTCGTGGCAAGGATGGTCTTGGCAGGAAGGTGCTCGGCCAGTTTCTGGAAGAAGACATTCTTTTCTTCCAAGTTCTCGATGATTGCCTCTATCGCGAGGTCGGCATCCTTTACGGCTTCGTCCAAATCGGTCGTGAGGACGAGGCTTTCCGCTGCCTTCTGGACGTTTTCCTTGAGCTTGTCGATTTCGTCGGACGAGAGGTCGGGGCTGGGGGCGAGTCCTCTGGCGTAGGCGGAGGGATGGGTCTTCATGGCCTCGAGCGTGGAAAGATAGGTGTCTTTGAGTCTCTCGAGTTTGGGCTTGGCGCGCTCGATGGAGGCCTCGCTTCTCAGCCAGACCTTCACGTTGAATCCCTTGTATGCGGTCTGGAAGGCAATCTGGCTTCCGAGCACGCCACAGCCGGCGACCATGACATTCTTGATGTCCATGTCCCACTCCAATCTGCCTCGGGTGTTCCCGTTCGCGTTTTCCTGCACAGAGTGACAACAACGCATTATTCTACGGCATGGGAGGGCCGGCCAGGTACGCCCGGCATCGAAACAAGTGGCGGACGGAGGGATGATAGCGGCCTTTGTCGCATAGGGGGCATGAAGATGATCGTGGTCTATGAAGAAGGCCTCACGTTGATCGCCGTGGCTGCTGTGCAGAAGGCATAATCGTCGGTGCTCAGGGGTGATGACGATTCGGATGCCGCGTTGCTTGCGCTGGCTACCAAGACTCCGGACTGCGCGTGGCGACAGGCGAGCGCCTAGGGGACGTGAGGTTTGAAGCGCAGCATACCGATGCGGTGGTGCGCAGCTTACAGCGTTTGCATGATATCGAGCAGCTCTTGCTTGCTGTGGATGTCGAGCTTTTGGTATACATTGCGCCAGTAGCTCTTGACGGTATTCTCGGATATGAACAGCGTATGGCTGATGTAGCTGCGAGTGCGTCCTTGCGATATGAAGCGCACCATATCGGTTTCGCGGTCGGTCAACCCGTACTGCTTTTTCAGCGAGGCGCAGCGACGGTCGAGCAGGGCCTCCTCGGTTTCGATATTGGAAGGCACCGCCGCTTCGGGCGGGTTTGCTTCTGACTGCTTCGCGCCGAGCGCATCGGCAACGGTCGTGCTGGCGATTGTTTCTATGGCCCCGCCTTCGCTTTCGATACCGGAGCGCATCTTCTGCAGGTAGGTTCGGCTGCGCTGCGTGCCGGCCAGCTCGGCGAAGAACGGACGGGTGCGCGAAAGCGAATCGCGCAAAACGAAGGCCATCGATATGGCGATGAGGCACACCATGCCCGCCATGGCGATTTGCGTGAAAAGTGTATGCGGCCCAACGGCGAAGATAAGCCAGCGTCCCAGTTCGCGCGGAAGGATGTGGGCTATCCAGACAACGCCGAGGATCACATAAGGCGGCAGGGAACTGTGGCGTGCAAAGTCGTAGGCGACAAACCACAGCACGCCCACCATCATGGTGTTGGCAATGGTTATAAGGGTCGCGCCGCTCTCGGTGAATGCGCCGCCCAGCGTGGCAATGCAGATAACGCCCGCCACCATCAATGCGATTTGCCAGCGCCAAAGAAAGGCAAAACGCAGCCCGCGTCCATTCATAAGCGTGCGGACGATGAGAAGCGCGCATATGGCGAAGACCCCTACCTGATGGGCGACCTGATAGGGAAGCGACAGCGAAATCGATGACCCGTCCGGGAATCCGCGGGCTACTCCCAATGCGAATTCCAGGCAGCAGACGCCGGCGAACAGCCAAACCAACGTGCGACGTGGCTCATTGTCGTACTGCGCATCCGTTGTGGGTTCTGGGATGACGGAGCGGCGATCGTCC
Source organism: Eggerthellaceae bacterium (assembly GCA_040774885.1). Taxonomy (GTDB): domain Bacteria; phylum Actinomycetota; class Coriobacteriia; order Coriobacteriales; family Eggerthellaceae; genus JAXGTO01. Next base: position 6,154 of record JAXGTO010000039.1, read on the forward strand.
AGCGTGCGTTGTGCAAACCAGTAAGCGGAAAGCGAAAGCGTGGGCATGAAGATGGCGATGGTGTAGGCGAGCGTCGGATCGCATTGCGCTACAGCCAGGCCCAGTAAACTGCTGATGCCTAAATTGGCGAAGGTGTAGATGAGCGCTTCGCCAGGTTCAAGGCGTACGAAGAAGCAGATCCACATGCCTCCTCCCCATACGATTCCGCTGCCCGCCAGGACGCAGGCAATCAGCGAAAGCGGTGCGTTGGGAAGCGAGGGTTGCAGCAAAAATAGGATGGCGCTGCCGGTCATCGCGGTAACGGAAAGCCAACTGAGCACGGTTTGGAATCGCTTGGGAAAGGAACGGTGCAGAGCGTAGGCGATGAGCACGGCTATTAAAACGACGCGCACCAGGTTGCCGATGATAGACAAGACGCCCGAGTCAGTGGCGGTGTAGCGATCATACAGGCAGCATTGAATCCAGATGCGCACGGCAACAAGCCCCAGGAAAGACCAGGTGAAGCGAGGCACATATGTTGTCTTGAACTCATCCCACGACGCGGTTTGCGTGGCGCAGGTTGAAAACTGCCCAGCCATTCCCATCCCCCTTCCGATGGCTTATGGGAACAGGGTAACACGTTGCCGATGGGCGGCTCGGCTTGCAAGGCGAAGGGCGGACCGCATCAGCGAAATGATCGCTTCTGCACCGGTCCTGACGCAGCCCCCCAACGATAGTTGGACCGGGAGTCTTTCTGCTCGGTCCAACTATCGGAGCACATTTTAGAGATGCGGAGCTACGGGGAAACCCGTTGCCTCTTTGCTTCGAATCGCTATCAGCTTTGCTGGACGTACTCCACCGCTGTCTGCTGCGAACGACGTCCGAAAACGTTGATGTCGCAGACGGCATTGCCGCCCAGGCGGTTGCCTCCGTGGATACCCCCGGTAACTTCGCCAGCGGCAAAGAATCCGGGAATCGGATTGCCATCGGCATCGAGCACTTGGGCTTTGTCATCAATGCGCAAGCCGCCCATGCAGTGATGGATGCCCGGCGCAACGGCTACGGCATAGAATGGCGCCTCGTCGATGGGGTAGAGGCTTTTCCAACGACCCAGCGGATCGTCGGTTCCGTCGGCGATGTTCTGGTTGTAGCTGTCAAGCGTGGCCATGAAGGCTTCTTGGGGCACGCCCATTTTATCGGCAAGCGATTCGAGCGTATCGGCGACGGTGATGATGTTGCGCGCGATGAACTTCTCTTTGATGGAGGTATTTTCGTCGTAGACCTTCTTGTCGAATACGGCCCATGCGCCTTTGCCCGGCTGCTGCCATTCGGCGGCAGACACCACATCGCGCGTCAGAAGTTCGTTGATGAAACGGTTGCCGTCGGTGTTCACTAAAATAGCGCCGTCCCCGCGGATGCCTTCCGAAAGCAGCGTCGCTGTGGTTTGCTCGACGGTGGGGTGCACTTGGATTTGCCCGATATCCACCAGGTCGGCACCGGCTTCGGTTCCCATGACGATGCCGTCGCCTTGGGCGCCGGGCTGGTTCGTGGTAACGGCATCGAGCAGCTCGGGGCGGTACTGCGCGAGCATCTTGTGATTGGCGCCGAACCCTCCGGTGGTCATGATGACGGCTTTGCTGTGGTAGACCACCGTGCGGCCGGCGGCGTTGGTCGCCTTGATGCCGGCGACGTGGCCGTCTTCCATGATGATTTCGTTCGCATCCATGTTGCACTTGGCTGCCACGCCGCGGTCGGCGCATTGCTTCGCCATTCCCTTGACGATGTACTTGCCCACGGCCTCTCCCGATTCAGGGCGATGGATGCGCGGTACGCTGGCCCCGCCAGAAGTGGAAAGTTTGCTCAGCACGATGCCCATGCTGCCCAGCCATTCCAACGCGTCGTTCGAATTGGCGCACATATAGGTGATCAGCTCCATGTTTCCCAGTTCGTGGCCGCCTTCATAAGTGTCGTTGGCGAACAGGGCAACGCTGTCCTCGATGCCCGCTTCGGCTTGGTACTTTGTGCAGCAGGCGTTCATGCCTCCTTCGGCGAAGCAGGTGTTGCCGCCGGCAACGGGCATCTTTTCAAGCAATACCACGCTGGCTCCGGCATCCACCGCGCCTACCGTGGCGGCCATGCCGGCACCGCCGGCGCCCACCACCACGATGTCGAATGTGCCGCCGTCGACTTCTTCTTCTGCGGCATCGGCAGTGCTGCGGGGCGCGCAGCCATTCAGGCCGAACAGGGCTACCGAAGCCCCGAGCATTGTCGCGCCGGTCAGGAATGAGCGTCTGCTCAAATTGTTGGATGCGTTCATCTTCATCCTCCTACCTTTCTTCGCCATAGGGGATGCAGGTCCATCCGTCCGGGATGTCTTCAGTGGCTTCTTTGTGGCATTCCGAGCATGCGATGGTCGATTGGCCGTGCATGGAATGGCAGGTGCCGCAATCGGTAACGCCGTGCTCGCTGAAGTTGTGCACGTTCCAGGGCATGTCGCTGGTGGTTTCAGCCAATTCGTCGAGCGTCATGTTGTGGCAATTCTTGTTCAGGCAGAATTCCTCGGTTGCAAAGCTGCGCGACTCCAAAACGTTGGCATTGCCGTCGAACACGTAGTCGCCGCTTACCCAGTGGATTCCCTCGGTAACCTGCTCGTCGATTTTCGCTTCATGGCAGTCAAGGCATTTGACGTTGGCCTTTGCGTGCGTAACCACGGACCCTTCTGCGCCTTCGTCGGCATAGTAGGAATCGACGTAGCTGTCCATGGGCGTATGGCAGATGGCGTTGCAGAAGCTGGGCTGCTCATGCCATACCCAGAATCCTGCTCCGGCCACTATCAGCACCACGGCAATGATCGACCCGACAACGATGCCCTTGCGACGTTTGCGCGGCTGCGGGGTCTTTTCCGCCTGTTCCGCTGTTTGCGGACTGTTGGATGTTTCGCTCATTCCCTTTCCCTCCTTCGTTGTTCTCGCCGGTATTTCGCCGACGGTTCATGAGATAACGATAGGCGCATCTGCGCGCACGGGTCACACCCCAAAGGGGGGGTGTGGGGATGGTTTTTGCTGTTGGGGGGCCTGATGGGTGAGTTGCGCGCCGCTTCTGCGCATAAGGGAGTCGCTTCTTGCTCGCTTGGTGCGGGCCATCGCAAAGAAACCCCCTCCGAATCGAGGTTGTCGTCCTCGTCCGGAAGGGGTTTCGGGATGCTCTCGTCCAGCAAGTTCACTGCGCTATCCCCATGCGCAGGCGCTATCATCGCGATAGCGGCCGCGCGACGACGACGATAGGAACAAGATGTCTCTCGATGATATCCACCAGCAAATGAAAAGCGGGGATCTCTACGACCCTACCGACAGACAGCTGGCCATTGAACAGCTTGCTTGCATCGAAAAGCTGCGAAAGTTCAACAAGACGCATTCCACCCCGCTCGGCTACCTTAAACGGGGCCGCCTGCTCAAGAAGATGTTCGCCGAGATAGGCGAGGAATGCTACATCGAGCCGCCGCTGCGCTCCAATGGGGGCGGCAAGAACATTCACTTCGGCAGTCGCATCTACTGCAACTACAATGTTGCGTTCGTCGACGACGGCGATATTTTCGTTGGAAGCCACACCATGATCGGTCCCAACGTGGTGATTGCGACGGCCTCGCATCCTGTTTTGCCCGAGCTGCGCGAGCGCGGGCTGGAATACAACCTGCCCGTCCATATCGGCCAGAACTGCTGGATAGGCGCCGGCGCGATGATCCTGCCCGGCGTGACCATCGGCGACGGCAGCGTCATCGGCGCGGGAAGCGTGGTCACCAAAGATGTGCCAGCGGGCGTCGTCGCCTTCGGCAACCCCTGCCGCGTGCAGCGCGAAATCGACGACCGCGACCGGCAGTTCTACCACCGCGACCGCCCGATTCCCCCAGAGCTTCTAGGCGAATAGCGCCGCCGTTCGGTACATGCCGACTTCGGTGGCGCAGCTGACCGCAATTGTATCGAAATCGGCCCAGACTAGTCGTAACTGTATGAAAATCGAAGTAGAAGACGGATTTGGGCGCGTGCGCAAGCGGCTCGATTCGCGCGACCTGGGGTTATGCTGCCGATCGAACGAAATATCATGATCTAACCCGGCTGAATCCGTACTTTACTTCGAAAAAGTTGCAAAACGCATTGGCTCGTGTATGAAAACCTAGATAACAAACGGATTCGAACTCTTACGGCAGGATTTCGAGCCATTGGCCGTCAGGGTCGGCGATGAAGTACAGGCCCATGCCCGGGTTTTCATGCACGACGCAGCCCATGTCTTTATGCAGCTTGTGGAAGGCGTCGTAGTCATCCACGCGGAAGGCGAGATGCGTGTCCGATCCGCCGTTGTCATAGGGTTCGGTGCGCCCATTGTTCCAGGTGAGCTCGAGTTCGAAGGGCGAAGCGTCGTTCACCAGGAAGGTGTTGGTCCAGCTGCCGTCTTCGGGGCCGAACTCGCGGTCGACGTGGAAGCCGAGCGCTTTTTCGTAGAATGCGATGGTGGCTTCCTTGTCCAGCACGTGCGTGCAACGATGAACGAATGCAGCTTTCATTGCGTTTCTCCTAATCTGCTGGGACCATTGAGCGCTCGGCCTTTCGGCGCTTCCCGACAACGTTGCCTGATGAAAGGCATCGGGCATCACGTAATTCAAACAGCACAGGCGCTGCTTTCTGGTAATCGATTCTACCTTTTTCTGCCAAGCAATCGAAGCGAGTGCGTCGAATCTCGCGTCTTTCTGGCGCGAGGGCGAGCGCGCCAAATCCTGCGCTCCCTGATGCACGTGTTCCTTCGGCGTGCGGGCATTCGTCACGAAATCGCCCTTTTGCGCACGAAAATCGCGATATTGTGGCGATTTTGGGGCAAACAAACGGCTTCAGCGCGGAGTGCTGGCGTCTGTAAGAGCGTTTTCCCAGTTCACAGCGAAGCTTTTCTTTTCCGTGGAATCGTTCGCGCCACAATATCGCAATTTTCGTGCATCAATAGCCCCTTTTGTGACGAATGGGTCCGCGCCCATCGTCGAGACGGCGAATCTCGCGTCTCTTAGCCCTCTTTTTGCGCTATGCAACAAACGGAAAACGCCGAGACTCCCATCGTCGAAATAGCGGGGCGAAGAGCTACCATGGCTCCTGGCAAATCGAGGCTCGTCGAAAGGACCTACCATGGCAGATACGCTTGTCGCTTATTTCTCGCGTGCGGGAAACAACTACGTCAACGGCGAAATCGTCGACCTTCCAGTGGGCAACACCAAAATCGCCGCGCAGATCATCGCGGAGCAAACCGGAGGGGACTTGTTCGAAATCCGCAGCATCGAAGACTACCCGGCGGACTACAAAGAATGCGTGGCCGTGGCGGTCAAGCAGCTCAAAGAATCCGCCCGCCCCAAGCTGGCGGACCCGCTAAGCGACATCGCCGGGTATCGCACCATCTACCTGGGGTATCCCAATTGGTGCGGCACGATGCCCCTGCCCGTGTACACCTTTTTGGAATCCTATGACTTTGCGGGCAAGACCATCCGCCCCTTCTGCACCAACGAGGGCAGCGGCCTTTCCAAAAGCGAAGGCGACATCGCGCGGCTGTGCCCTTCGGCCGAAGTGACTCCCGGTCTTTCCATCCACGGTGCTGAAGCAGCGGATGCCGGCCCGGCCATTGCGCGCTGGATAGGATAGGCGCGCCATGGTTCCACCCGGCGCAAGCCACCCGTTCGGGTGATTGAACCGCGGTTCTTCCTTCTTCAGAATAGGCGCTAGATGGAGGCGTGGTCGCTTTTCGTTCGACAGCGAAATGAAACGGCGGATTCATAGGGGGAGGGGGCTTTCATGGCCATCACGCGGAGGGAATACCTGTCCTGGTCGGCGGCTTCGGTGGCGGCGGTTGTGCTGGGTGCGTCATCGGGCGTCGCGCTGACCGGATGCTCGTCTGGCGGTTCGTCATCGAGTTCATCGGGCACGGCGGATTCCAATTCGGGGGATTCTGCGCAGTCGTTCACCATGCCCACCGAATCCACGGTGGGCCAAGCGGCAGGCGATCTGTTCCCTGACATGAAGGGAACGCCGACCGACTATTCCAACAAAGACAACTGGATGTATCGTCCCGAAACGCATGAGTACGATGCGGACGTGCTCTATTTCTATCCAACGGTGTACTCTGACGTCTATGCCGATCTGTATGCCGACATCGATGCGGAGAGCATGCGGCAAAGCGCCCAAGCCGTTTACAAGGCGCAGGGCAGCGCATTCGAAGGCCTCGCTGATGTCTATGTGCCGTATTATCGGCAATTCAACGGCGCCTATCTGGGGTTTTACGATGGCGATGCGGTTTTTGATGCGTGTCACGACCTGCCTCGCACCGACTTGTACGCCGCGCTCGATTATTACTTCGAGAACATCAACGACGGAAGCCCTTTCATCCTGGCAGGTCATTCTCAAGGTTCCATCATGCTGAATATCATCATGCGCGAGTACTTCCGTGCGCATGCCGATTACTTGGACCACTTGGTGGCCACGTACCAAATCGGCTATTCGCTGACCACCGATATGCTGGCGGACAACCCGGCCCTGAAAGCAGCGACGTGCGCCGATGATACCGGCGTCATCGTTTCGTGGAACACCGAGGGCCCGGGCAATGCCGACGCGGGAATCACCTACGTCAAGCGCGAAAACGCCTTGTCCATCAACCCGCTCAACTGGTCCACCGACGACACGTATGCGGGCGTCGAGCTGAATCTGGGCAGCGTCTATCCCGATGCAAGCGGGAACTATGCGCTGCAGGCCGGCATTGCCGATGCGCAGGTGAACTTGGATCGGGGCACGGTGGTGACCACCACGGTCGATGCTGTGACGTTTGCGAACAAGGGCGTGACCGCCCGGCTGTTTGGCCCGGAAAGCTACCATTCCAACGATTACGGGTTCTACTATGCCAACATCCGTGAAAACGCGTCGGTGCGAATCGCGAGCTGGTTGGCCAAGGGCTAACAAAAGCGCAGATGGTTGACGCTTAAGATATAATAGAAGTTCAAGGCAATGCGCTGACCCAATGGACTGCAAGCGGATGAGTGATAGTGAGAACGGGAAACAGCAAAGCGGGTCGCAAGCGGAATCAGACCTTCCGTTCATGCCGCCATGCTGCAATAGCCTGCCTGTTTGCAATCGTGATGGCGGTGTCGGGCGTTCCCGTTACCGGGCTTTCCTTTGCTTCGACTCGCACCGATGTTGACGCTTTGACCCAAAACGAGGCAACTTCGACTGCCGGTGCCGCTGCCGCGGATGGCAATGCCGCTGGTTCAGCCGCCCCAGACGTCCAGCCGGAAAGCGGTTCCGCCGCTGCAGACGCCGCAGCTTCCGACAGCTCAGGTGGCACCGCTGCGGGGTCTTCGCAAAAGGACACGGCCGGAAGCTCCCAGGCCTCCGGCACCGGGGATTCCTCAACAACGGGCGACACGCAGGGTGCTACCGCATCGACAGCTGACGAGGATTCCTCATCCGTTGAACCGTCCGCCGCCATCGAGGCTGATACAGCCAACGCGCAAGATGAAGCCGTCGCTATTCAGAGCGACGAACAAGAAGTCACGCCTCAGGCAGACCCACTTGCATATTATGTCGACGGCACCGTAACAAATACCGGAACAGGAACGGCCGCCAGCCCCTTCAAGACGGTAGAGGAAGCGATCGACGCGCTCAAAAAGGCGGACGGTACCATCTACATCGCCGGCTTGGTGACGTTAACGGGTTCGGCGCAGTGGGGGACTGCTGCAATTGGGCAGAATATCACCATCGCGCGCGCCAGCACCAGCACCGGCGGCCTCGCCGACTATCGCGGCCAGATGGTGAGCGTGACCGGCGCAAGCACCACGCTTGAACTCACGAACCTGACCTGGGACGGTGCCAACACGACCAACGATGTGTCGTCTTTTAGCGGCATCGGAGTGACGGCCAAAGGGGTCACGCTGACCGCCACCAACTGCAACTTCAAGAACCTACGCACTACGGCGACTTCCGGCAACGGCCGCTTCGGCGGCGCTATCGCCATGTACGGCTCGGCTTCTGGTTCGACCCTCTCGCTTAACGGATGCACGTTCGATAGCTGCAGCGCGCCGTTCGGCGGTGCGGTGTTCAGCTATAGCACCGTTTCGGCCACTGGTTGCAGCTTCACGAACTGCCAGGCCACAAGTTCGGTATCCAACGGTGGTGGCGGTGCCATTTGGGCGGGAACGCCAAAAGTAGACACGGACGGGGTAATAAAGGTGACCTCCACCACGTTCGATAACTGCTCTGCACCGAATGGCAACTCCGACAACGGAGGCAATGGCGGTGCGATTTTTCTGGAAGGCTCCGATGCTCGTTCCCTGGATATAACGAAGTCGACGTTCTCATCCTGCTCGACTGCGAAAACGGGCGGCGCCATCAGCGTCGGCCCGAACACTGCGACGACCATCACCGACACCGCGTTCTCATCCTGCTCGTCTGCAAACGGCGGCGCAATTTACAGTGGGGGCGCATCGCTGTCCGTCACGAAAAACAGCTCGTTCGATTCATGCTCTGCCACGGCCAATGGCGGTGCCATATATACTTCGTCCGCTCTTACCTTGGGCGCAGAAAACAACGTCGATACGCCCGATGTCAGCATCACCAAATGCAGCGCAACATCCTGGGGCGGCGGTTTGTACCTGGCAAGCAGCACCATCAAGCTCACCGACCTTCTGGTGAAGGAGTGCGCCGCCACGTCGGGCGAAGGCAGAGGTGGCGGAATGTATTCCAATACCAGGACCGAGTCCTCCGACAAGCTCCTTGCCACAAACGTGGCGTTCGACGGCAACACCGCGTCAAGCTATGGCGGCGGCGTTTACGCATTTGGCGGTGTGTGGAAGGAATGCACGTTCACGGACAATTCTTCCGACAATTATTGCGGCGGCGCATTCGAAACCAACGGCGCGCAGACTCTGTTCGATACCTGCAAATTTACGGGGAATACTGCCGTTACCGGGGGCGCAATCGACGTCAACAACACTTCGGGGACCGGCGTTACCCTCAGTGACTGCAGCCTTACCGAGAACAAGGCGCTGGCTGCCAATGGCGACGGCGGCGCCATTTCCATGCGTCAATATGCAAGCACGCCGGCCACAGTGCACATCACCAGTTCCAGCGAAGGTAAAACCTCCATCGACAACAACCAATGCGGCGCCAACGGCACCGGCGGCGGCATTTCGAACACGACCGTCGGCGGCAAGCTGTACGTGAGCGGCAAAGTGGTCATCACCGATAACTACACGTCCGTCGGCAAGCAGGCTAACGTGGGGCTGCCCAACACTTCCAGCGCTCTTTCAAACTACGAGGTCTTCGTCGAGGGTACCGGGCTCACTGCGGGCAGCGAAATCGGTGTGAACACCAACAACGTCAAGGGTTCGCTGTGCGTCAAGAGCGGCGGCTATACTCTTGATGAAACCAACCAAATCGCCTATTTCAGCCACGACAACCTGACGCGCGGTGA
>JAXGTO010000040.1:0-15140 GCA_040774885.1 Eggerthellaceae bacterium
AGACCGACCTGTTCGTCCGCTGCACGCCGCAGGCGTTCGCGCGCGCCATCGCGGGTGCCCGCTTGGCCGGCACGGCCAGCGCCGCCTGCGCCAAAGATCTCATCGTGCGCAACGGCGCTGTGCGCGACAAGGTGGAGGGCGCCCGCAGCGTCGCTTTCGCCGATGAATTCGAAGGCGCCTACGTCCAGCAGATGCTGGAAGACATCCCCGGCGGGTCGCTGCTGTTCAGCGCCAACAGCATGAGCATTCGGGCCATCGACAGCTTCTATACCAAAAACGACAAGACGCTCGACGTGCTGTGCAATCGCGGACTCAACGGGATAGACGGCACGCTTTCAAGCGCGCTGGGTGCTGCGCAGAGCTATCAGCAAACCACGCTGCTCATCGGCGATCTGGCGCTGCTCCACGACATCAATGCCTTGGCGCTGCAGGGCGAGCTGCTGCACCACACTCCGGAAGGCCATAGGCCTCCGAGCGTGGTGGTGGTCTGCCTGAACAACAATGGCGGCGCCATCTTCGACATGCTTCCCCAGAAAACCGACGATCCCCTGTACGACCGCTTGTTCTACACCCCTCAAGCGGTGGATTTCCGCGCGGTGTCACGCGGCTTCAACGTGCCGTTCGAACGCCCGGGCACCGTGCGCGAGTTCCATCGCGTGTACACCGAGCTCTTGGGAACGCCGGGCTTGTCCATCATCGACATCCCCCTGCCCTTGCAGGGAGTGAAGGAACGCTATGGCTTCTTCCAGTAAGACGGAATCCTTTCCGCCGGTTTTGCTGCTGCACGGTTTTTTGCAGTCGTCGGTGGGGTGGAACGAAATATGCGCCGCGCTGGCGGTGCGGGGCATCGTGTCCGAAGCAGCCGACTACACCGTTGGGTGCGCCGACGCTGCAGATCCCGAGGCTCTGTGTCGCGCCGTCGACCGATCGATGGATGAGCTGCTCGCCCGTTCCGAATCCGAACGTGCCGTGGTTGTCGGCTATTCGCAGGGCGGACGCATAGCGCTGTCCTACGCTTCCCGCCATCCCGAGCGCATCGCGGGATTGCTTTTGGAAAGCGCGGGGCTTGGGCCGGCCGACGAAGAGGAACGTCGTCGTCTTGAGATACGCGACCTGGAGCTTGCGCGGCAGCTGACCGAAGAATCTCTGGCCGATTTTGTCGATCGGTGGGAAACGCTCGATATGTTTGCAACCCAGCGAGACCTGCCCGAGCCCGTGGCGGTGGCTCAGCGCACCGATCGCCTGTCGTGCGATCCGCGTGTCCAAGCGGCGCTGATCCGCGATGCCGGCCAGCATGCCATGCCCCTGCGGGATGACAACCTCGACCTGCTGCGCGACCTGGCCGTTCCTGTGCTGTACCTGGCGGGCGAAAAGGACTCGAGGTACGCCGGGCTGGCAAGCGAAGCCGCCAAAGCAGGGGCCATTACCGAGTTGCTGCACTGCGGACACAATACCCATCTGGAACTTCCCGACCAATTCTGCGACAGCTTGTTGATGCTGCTTGAAACCGCCGCCGGCACCGATGCCCGCCATCAGCGGTCGGCATCGGTGCTTTTGGAGGAAGTCGACCGTGGGGATCGTCCGCATTGATCATGGCCGAAGAGGCACGGTGCGCTGAAAGGAAACATTCATGAAGGAGAATGAAATGGATCGATTCGACTGGAAGCCGGGCAAGGCGTACGAAGAAATCGTCTATGAGACGATGGACGGCATCGCCAAGATCACCATCAACCGCCCTGAGCGCCGCAATGCGTTCACGCCGCTTACGTCCATGGAGCTCTACGATGCCTTCACGCAGGCGCGCGACGACGCATCGATCGGCGTCATCATCCTTACCGGCATGAACCATGGCGGGCGTCATGAAGACGAGGCGTTTTGCAGCGGGGGAGATCAGAAGATCCGCGGCAACGGCGGATACGTGGGAGCGGACAACATCCCGCGCCTCAATATCCTCGATGTGCAGCACTTGATGCGCGTGGTGCCCAAGCCCATCATCGCCATGGTCAACGGCTATGCCATCGGCGGCGGGCATATCCTGCACATACTGTGCGACCTTTCCATCGCAGCCGAAACGGCGAAGTTCGGCCAGACCGGCCCCAAAGTGGGCAGTTTCGATGCCGGGTACGGAGCCGGCTATCTGGCCGCCATCGTGGGCCAGAAGAAGGCCCGCGAGATATGGTATCTGTGCCGCCAGTATTCGGCCGCCGAAGCCGAGGATATGGGACTGGTGAACAAGGTGGTGCCCTTCGACCAGCTGGAAGCCGAATGCGTTGATTGGGCGCGCCAGATGTTGCGTCTTTCGCCTACGGCGCTGCGATTCATGAAGGCCAGCTTCAATGCGGCCACCGATGGCTTGGCCGGGTTGCAGCAGTTCGGCGGCGATGCCACGCTTCTGTACTACACCACCGACGAAGCCAAAGAAGGCCGTGATGCTTTCAAGGAAAAGCGCGACCCCGACTTCGGTCAGTTCCCCGTATTCCCCTAGGCGGCAGCGGGGCTGCGTGTTTGGCGCAGACCTGTGCCTTTTTCGGTTCATTCGTCACGAAATAGGTCGATTTTGCAGGGAATTCGAAGTAATGTGGGGATTGCGGAGGTCTTTCGGGGCTGATAGCTGTTTTCGTCAAATCTGACCTGGGGATATACGGACCTCGCAGGTTGAAGACGGATTCAATCACCACACTATCTCGTTTTTCGTGCGAAAAACGAGATTTTGAGAACGAACGGGGAGGGACGGCGTGGCGATGGGTGCTCCCATCAACATAACGGCGGTGCTCGATTCGCTGGTTTCCAGCGACGGGGATGCCGTATGTTTCTACGATGCCGATCCTGACGCCACCGTATATCCACAGGTGACCTATCGCCAGTTGCGCGCTCGTGCGGCCGGACTTGCCCGTGCGTTGCAAAAGCAGGGCGTTGAACGCGAAGCGCTGGTGGCGTGCGATATGGGCAACTGCCCCGAATTCGTGTACCTGGTTTTGGCCGGCGCCTACGCCGGGTTTTGCACGGTTATGCTCAACGAGCGCCTTACCGCCGCCGAAAAAGAAGAGCGCCTTTCGGACGTCATCCGTTCCGAGCGCAGCAATTCCATGAAGTACTTCACCCGCCGCGACGTGGCCGACCTGCTGGTGGACGACCCAGCTGGATGGGACAGCACGGCTGCCGACGACCTGGCGCATTGGGCCCAGCGGGCCCGCGGCGCGCACGAGCCCTTGGTCCCCGCTGTGGCCCTGTTCACCAGCGGCACCACGGGAAAACCTAAGGCGGCGGCCCTTACCTGGGCCAACCTTACCGGTGCAGCGGCCGCTTCCAACGCACGGCTCAACCAGCGAGGCAGAGGGATGTGGCAGGCGGCGCTCCCGTTGTTCCATATCGGCGGCTTGCAGGTGGTCATCCGGTCGCTGCTCAATGCGACGCCCTTCATCTTGTATCGCCGCTTTGACAGCGTGCGCGTGCTCGGCGACCTCAAGCGTTTTGGCGCTACGCACGTGGCGGTGGTCGACAAGATGCTGCAAGATCTGATCAACGTGGATATGGGCATAGATTCCGAACTGGCCGCCTACGAATGCGTGTTGCTGGGCGGTGCCGCGCCCAATCAAAACACGCTGGCGCTCGCCATGGAGCGCGGGATTTCGGTGTATGCGAGCTACGGCATGACCGAGACATCCAGCCAGATAGCAAACGTGCAGGTGGAAGAGGGGTTCGACGGACGCTTGCAGGTGCTTGACGGATACGAGACGCTGGTGATGGATGCCGGCGACGACGGGTTCGGCAAACTGGCCGTACGCGGTCCGGGTGTGTTCAAGGGGTACCTCAACGCGCGTGCGGCGTTCACCGGCGACGGCTTCTTCTTAACCGGCGACACCGCCAAGTCGGAAGACGGCTGGATCCAAGTTGCCGAACGTACCGACGACATGTTCGTTTCGGGTGGCGAAAACGTGTACCCGGAAGAGATCCGATCGAAGATGCTGATGATTCCCGGTGTCACCGATGCCTTCGTGTTCGGCGTGCCCGACGACGAATGGGGCCGTCGCCCCATCGCCTTCGTCGAAGCGTCCCAGGCGGCGCGCGAGCCCGGGTTCAACGCGCACGGGTTTGCCGCAGCGGTTCGCACCAGCTTGTCGGCTCGGGTGGCCAAGATCTATCGCCCCGATCGCGTGGTGGCGCTGCCCGATTTCCCCCGCACGGCCATCGGCAAGGTGGACCGCCGCGAATTGCAGACGTTTTACGACGAGCGCATCCAGGTGGTGCGCGTGGATATGTGGCGCATAAAGCAGCCGCTGGCAGAACCCGTCAAAACGCCCAAGACCACGCTCAAGGAACGCGAAAGTTTGATTGTGCGCGTAACCGATTGGGCGGGGCGCACGGGCATCGGCGAAGACGTGGCGTTTTCGACCGACTGGTATCTGCCCGAAACCATCGATGAAGACGTTCGCGTCATCGAAAAGCATTTGGTGCCCAAAGTGCTCGAAGAGGTGTTCATGCACCCCAAGCAGGCGCATTCCCTGTTCGAGCTCAATGGGTCCGCCGCCGAGCATCCCTTGGCGTGCGCCGCCGTGGAAAGCGCGCTGTGGGACCTGTACGGCAAGGTGGTGGGCGCAAGCATGGTGGAGCTCATCGGCGGGCGCGACCACGTGAGCGAAACCGGTGCCTTGAATGGCGTGCCGGCCGGATGCGTGCCCGGCGGGGCCGTGGTGGGGCTCGGCAGCTCCAAAGAGGTGATGGCCGCCGTTTCCCACGCCGAAGCCATGGGGTATGGCCGAGTGAAGCTGAAGGTTAAGGGCACGCGCGACGTGAAGAACGTCGAAGCGGTGCGCCGGAAATTCCCCCGCATGATCATCATGGTAGACGCCAACCAGAGTTTCACCGAAGACGATATGGGGCTCATTCGCAGGCTCGATGCTGCGGGCATCGCCTGCCTGGAAGAACCGCTCGATCCCGACGACGCGCCTTCCGTGGGCCCGCGCGATCTGTTCGCCCGCCTTGCGCGCCTTCAGCGGTTGATAACCTGCCCCATCTGCCTGGACGAAAGCTGGACCGACGCGGCGCAGTTGCGCGGCGCGCTCGATTCCCATCCCGAACTGCGCTGCGTGGCCATGAAGCTGGGCAAATTCGGCGGCGTGCAGCCCGCGCTCGAGTTCTATCGCGGCGTCAGGCGCCGCGGCATAACGCTGTGGATGGGCGGCATGTACGACACCGGGGTTTCCAAGCGGCTGCATGCGGCGTTTTCCACTCTGCCCGGCATCAACCTGCCCGGTGATATTTCGAGCACCAATCGCTACTTCCCCGAAGACATTTGCACGCCGCCCTTCGTCTTGACCGATGGGTGCCTGCGCATCAATCCGCCGGGGCATGAATGGGGGCTCGGGTGCGCTCTCGATGACGAAACGGTCGAGCGCCTTGCCGTGGAGCATCGTTGCTACGGCGAAGGTGCGACGGTTATGCATCACGCTGAATAACCTGCACCTCGCATGCGCAATTGGAGTATCATGGGCATCTGTTCCAGGGCGCATCCTACGAGAGGGAGTACAACCCCATGGCAGCTTCCAGCAGTTCCGCCGACGCACAGGTGGACAACCCCCAGGGTATCGGCATCGTTCGCTTGATGACTTCGGTCATCACGCTCATTGTGGGAGCGGGCGTTTTCACCATGTCGGCCGACCTCCCTTCTGCGGGCGGGTCGGGCACGGCCATCATCACCGCATGGGCAATCACGGCGTTCGGCGTGCTGTGCCTTACCATGACGTTCTACGCGCTTTCGCGCATCAAGCCCAAGCTCAAGGGCGGAATCTACAGTTATGCGAGTGCCGGTTTCGGCGAGTTTCTGGGCTTCAACAGCGCTTGGGGTTACTGGATTTCGGCGCTGTTGTGCGTAGTGAGTTTTTCCAGTTTGCTTATGGGGTCGCTTGCCAACTTCTTCCCCATCTTCGAAAACGGCAACAACCTGGCTTCCGTTATCGGTGCCAGCTGCCTTATCTGGTTCTACACGTTCTTGGTCAGCCGCGGCATACACGGCGCCACCGGCGTCAACGTGGTCATCACCATCTGCAAGTTCGTGCCCATCTTCACGGCTATCCTGGCCATCGTGTTTCTGGGATGCTTCGACCCCGACGTGTTCGTCTACAACCTGACGCACGCCACCCAGCCCGACATGCCGTTTTGGGAACAGGTACGCGATACTATGATGTTCACCATGTGGGTGTTCGTGGGCATCGAGGGCGCCGTGGCCATTTCCGGGCGCGCGAAGAAGGACAGCGACGTGGGCAAGGCCACCATCATCGCGTTTTGCTGCGTGGTGTGCATCTACCTGATGGTCAGTCTGCTTTCGATGGGCGTGCTGCCGCTCGACCAGCTGGCCGAATTGGAAACCCCGGCGTTGGCCGGCGTGATGCAGGCCGCCGTGGGCGACTGGGGTTCGCTGCTGATCAATTGCGGCGTGGTCATTTCACTGGTGGGCGCCATGTTGGGATACGTGGTGCTTTGCAGCGAAAGCCCGTTTGAAGCTGCCAAGCAAGGCGTGTTCACCAAAGGCTTCGCCAAGACCAACAAGCAGGGAGCCCCGACGTTTTCGCTGGTGATTTCCGGGCTGGTCATCGAAGCCTTCCTGATTGCCATGATGTTCGGCGACCAGACGTATCGTTTCTTCTACGTGCTTTCGGCCGGCATGATCTTGCTGCCCTATCTGCTTTCGGCGGCGTACTTCGTCAAGATATCCATCAAGGAGCCCGAAGGGTTCAAGGGCAAAGTGCGCGCTCCGCTGTGGTTATGGCGCGTGGTGGGCGTGGTCGGCGTGATCTACAGCGCGGTTCTGGCCTATGCCAGCGGCGCGGTGGGGCTTACCATCATGAGTCTGCTGTATGCGCCCGGCATCTTGGTATATATCAAGGGCAAGAAGGAACGCGGGCAGACGTACCTCACTTCCACCGTGGACAAGGTGGTGGTGGCCGTCATCTTGGTGGCTGCCGTGGTGTCCGTCTTCTTGTTCGCCACCGGCCAGGTAAGTTTCTAGCGCGCCAGGCTGTTCACGCGGTTTGCCGCTCGTCTCCGCATAATGCTCGCGTTGGAGTACCATGGGGCCATAGGCAATCGGCCGCTGTGCGGTCGGCTGAGCGAAAGGGAGACAAATGGCATTCAAGAACGTCATCGTGCGTCGTCCGTGCCCCGCAATCTGCGACGGCATCACCAGCGCACCCGAACTGGGCAAGCCCGACTACGAAAAGGCCCTCAAACAGCATGACGCTTACATCGAAGCGCTCAAGAAGTGCGGCGTGGAAGTGCGCGTGCTGGACGCCGAGCCCGACTATCCCGACAGCTGCTTTGTCGAAGACACCTGCGTGTTGACGCGCGAATGCGCCATCATGGACAACCCCGGCGCCGGCACCCGCAACGGCGAAGCCAAGCTGATGGAGCCGGTCATCCGCGACTACTTCCCCGAAGACCGCATCGAGCACATCACCGCTCCCGGCACGCTGGAAGGCGGCGACGTGATGATGGTGGGCGACCACTTCTATGTGGGCCGTTCCGCGCGCACCAACGAAGAGGGCATCCGTCAATTTTTGGCCATCCTTGAAAAGTACGGCCTTTCGGGCAGCGAGGTTCCGCTGGAATACGTGTTGCACCTCAAGACCGGCGTGAACTACATCGAGAACAACAACATGCTGGTGAGCGGCGAATTCGTCGACAAGCCGGACTTCGCCGAGTTCAACAAGATCGTCATTCCCGAAGACGAGGCCTACGCGGCCAATTGCATTTGGATGAACGGCACCGTTATCGTGCCTGCGGGGTATCCCACGGTCCTTGCGGCCATTCAATATGCAGGGTATGATACTTTGGTAGTGGATACCAGCGAATATCGCAAGATCGACGGTGGCCTGAGTTGCCTGAGCCTGCGATTTTCCGCATTGAAGTAAACACCGTTCCCCAGCGACTGGCGTCGCACACCCCGTAAGTGCGGCGCCAGTTCGCAACAGGTGGATGAAGGACCCTGCCGCAGTAACGCGGCAGGGTCCTTTTCATGGAGTCGCGCCTATCGCTTCCCGTGCGCTGTGCTCGCACCCTTCGCTGCGCACCTCGCGCGTTGCGACCATCGATTCGCATTCCGTATGCCGCGCCCGTGTCCATGCTCCGTCCCCATGACCGTCATTTCACGGCGCCCCTTGCCTTGCATCCCTGCATCTTGTCCCCATCGCGTGTATCTCATACCCCCCCGCACGCGGATTGCTCAAAAAGGCCGCCATTCTACGACTTCTCGGCTATTCGACAGGTTTTGAAAAACCGTGAACTGGGCTTTTGCTGAGCTGCTGGTGAAAAAGTTCGCGAAAGTCGTAGAATGGCGGCCTTTTTGAGCAATCCAATGATGTGGCTCGACGCAGTTGCATTGCCCCTCGCCTGCGACTTGTCACCGAGAGGTGGGAGGCCACTCGCCGCGCGGTGTGATGCGCGCGTCTGTCTCGGGCGGTATGATGGGGCAATCAGCAAGCGGAAACCATCAGGCCGTACTTGGGGAAGGGCCGTTCCACATGATGCAGAAGCCGCGCATATTCCCGCGAAAGCGCATCGACGATCTGCTGGGCCACGCCCTCGAGGTGCCCTTGTGCACGGTTACCGCCCATGCCGGGTCGGGCAAAACCACGGCAACCGAATCGTTCTGCTCGTCGATCGATGTACCTTCGCGCTGGGTGACGGTTACGTCGGGCGATGACGATGCGCTTTGGGAAAAGCTCTGCGATGCCGCCGAAGCGCTCTCGCCCGATGCCGCCGTGGCCTTGCGCATCATCGGCGTGCCGTATTCCGAGCACCAGCAGGCCCAGGCGCTGTCCATTTTGCGGCGCTACGAAAACACGGAAGCCCTCTTGGTGGTGGACGACTGTCAATTCCTCGCTGATTCCAGCCCGTTTCATTCGCTGTGCAACATGTGGGCGGCCGAGACGTTCCCGTGCTTCCACCTTGTGCTGCTGGCGCGATCGGACCCGCCGATAGCGCTCACGTCCTTGCAGGTGAAAGGCTTGTGCTTTCGGATAGACACCCAAGACCTTATGTTCACGCGTCAGGAGGTGGCGGGGTACTTGGCCGCGCGCGGGCTGAAGCTTTCCGACGCGGAAATCGACCGAATTGCAGAGCGGTCAACCGGGTGGATCGCCGCGCTGTACCTGCTGAGCGAAGGGCTGATCCACGGCCGCCAAGACAAGGGGATGGAAGGGATCAACGCGCTGTTCGAAGAGAATTTGCTGAACGACCTTGCCCCCTTCGATTGCGAAATGCTGGTGCGTCTTTCCGACTTGGACGGGTTCACGCCCGATTTGGCGGTGGCGGCGCTCGATGACGAACGGGCTCGCGGCCTGATTTCGCGCATGCTGGCCGAAAACGCCTTCATCGCCTGCAATGATCAGGGGATATGCATGCTGCATCCGTTGCTGCAGAGCTGTCTGTCGCTGCGGCGCAGCGACGACCAACGCCAGAAGCAGGTGCGCAAACGTGCCGGGCTGTGGCTGCTGGACCATCCTGACTACACCTACCCGCATATGATCGATTTGTTCGAGCGCGGCGAGTGCGTTGATGTGCTTTTCGAGCGCATGAACGACCCCCGTGCGCGCTGGCTGCGCCAAACCAATGCCGCGGCGCTGTACCGCGTGGCATCGCAGCTGCCCGAAGACCGCTGCCTTGCCTACCCCTTTGCGTACTTGCAGGTGGTGTTCTTCGCCCTGCTTTCGCCCCAGCCGACATGCCGGGCGTTCGGCATGAAGCAGCTGGGCATCATGTGGGACTGCTTTTCCCAGGCCGACGACCCGCAGGGACGGCGCATCCATGGCGAGTTGATCGTGATACGGCGCGTTTTCGGCTTTGGGGACGACGTCGAAAAGGGCCATGACCCGCTGAACGATGCCGCCATCTTGCTGGACGGGCAGGCGTCGTTGGTGCTCAAGCCCCACCACCCCTTCACCTTCGGGTTGCCCATGCTCTCGTACAGTGAATTCATGGCGTCGGGCAAGCTGGACGAAGCGGTCGATCGCTGCCAGCACAACCGCTATGAACTGGTGACCGACGGGTTCGGGCGCGGATCGGACCGGTTGATGCTGGCGGAGGCGGCGTTGCTGCGCTGCGAAATGGACGACGCTGCGGCTTTCGCCCGGCAGGCCATCGCCGCGGCAGAGGGCAAGCAGCAGGATTGCATTGCCGGTTGCGCGCGATTCGTTCTTATGCGCCGCGCGTTGTTTCTGGGCGACCTTACTGCCGCCGCCCGTCAGATGGCCGCCCTCCATGCGCTGTTGGAAGCAAACGCCCGCGTGCAGGATCGCGAGGGCATCGCGTTTGCAACGGTAAGGCAGCTGGTTTTGTTGGCCGATGCCTTTTACGAAATACAGCGCGGATGCCTTGGTCGCGTGCCCGCTTCGCTGTTTGACGAGCTCCCTGAAAAAGCGTTGCTGGGCGGTATGGGCGTTCCGCTGGCAGTTGGTGCGCGGGCCCGTTTTCTTGAAGGCGACAACGTGCGGGCCGAGGCCTTGTGCGCGGCAATCGGCGATCTGTCTTCCGTGGGCCAGACAGTGCGTCTCAGCGGGATGGTGACGCAAGCCGTGGCGCTGGAACAGATGAACGGGATGGACAACGGCATCAGACTTTTGGAAGAGGCCCTGATCCAGGCCGAGCAAGACGGCATCGTGCTGGTGTTCGCCGAGCACCCCGACATCGTACCCCTGATAGAGCGCGTGGCAAGGCGCCATACGGTCGATGCGGATTTTCTGGCGCGCGTTGCGCAGGCCGCCAAGACGTGCTGGCACCCCGACGCAGCCGGCACCCCGGTCCCGGTCGCGCTTTCCGACCGTGAATTGGAAGTGCTGCGCTACGCTGCCGACGGCTATTCGCGCCGAGAGATCGCCCAGATGATCTGCGTGCAGGAAGACACGGTTAAAAGCCACCTTTCAAAGGTGTATCGCAAGCTGCACGTGTCCAACAAAATCGAAGCCATCAACGTGGCGCGCGACAACGGCATCATTTAGTTCAGCGCGCCGCAAAAGACTACCCGCATGGGGAATAGCCGCGCCACTGTCGCCCGCCCATACTTTCGGTATCGCTGGTTGACGAAGAGGGTGTGGGAGGGTGGTTGGCCATGAGCAAAGTATTCTCTAAATTCTTGGAAAGCGGGCTGGTTGCGGCCGTGGTCATGGGCGTCGCGTATCTGCTGACGTATTTCAACATGGCGGGCATGTGGGCGGCATACGACCTGCCGTCGTATCTGGTGGACATCGGCATTCCCGACATCATCGAAACCATCTACGAGGTGGCCATCAACGCTTGGTCGCTGGTGCCGATGGTGTTCGTGGTGTGCTGGCTGGTGGCTAAGCTCAAGAACAAAGAGCTGATCCGCAACATCTACGTCACCACCGCCATAGCTGGAATCATCTTGTTCACCGTCGTGGTGCTGGGAAGGTTTTTGACCATCAATTGGATCTTGGTGGGCATCTTGGTGTTCATGTGGGGGCGCCGGGCCGTTTTGCTGGCGGTGAAGCAGCGCGACGTGAAGGGCATCCGCGCCAAGTGGTGCGCGCAATTCCCCAATGAAAAAGGCACCGAATCGGCCAGGGCGCTGACCACTGTGGCGACGGTTTGCCTGGTGGTTTGCGGGTTGTACTACGCATGCCAGACCATGTACTACTACGGCATCGAAGACACCCAGAGCGAAGAATGGCACTACTTGGCGCGCGATCACGACAACATGGTGGTGGTGCAAAACGCCGGGTTCAACTATGTGATGGTGGAATACGACGGCGATTGCTTGGGGCACAACTACGAGTTCGCCTCGACCTTCGATGTGGGGCGCTTGGAATACGTGAATACTGGCGTGCTTGAAGTGCGCGACGCGCAGATGACGTAGGCGGCTGCGAAAGAGGGGGAGCCATGCGAGTCTTGGTGATAAAAGGGAGCCCCAAAAAGCACAGCGACACGTTCCATCTGGCCCAGGCGTTTTTGGACGGCATGGACTGCTTCGCCGCGCAAGAGGTGGAAGTGGTGGACGTCATCAACCAGGACATCCATCCGTGCTTGGGGTGCTTCGGCTGCTGGCGCACCGAAGAGATCCGGTGCGTGCAAAACGACGACATGAACGAACTGCTGGGCAAGATGATCGCCGCCGATGCGGTGGTGTGGAACTTCCCGCTGTACTGCTATGGGGCGCCGTCGCATCTGAAGGCGGTGATGGACCGCACGTTGCCGCTGGAAAAACTGAACATGGCGCAGACCGCCGATGGCACTATGGAGCACGGAACCAAGCTGGCCAAACGGATGCGCCATGTGGGCCTTGTGGGGTCGGGCTTTCCCGCCGAAGATGAGCGCATCTTCCAGCCGGTGATGGACCAGATGCATCAGCTGTTCGGCGATTTTCCCATGATAACGGTGCCCGAAACGCCGTTGCTCGAAGCGCTGTCGCACTGCCTGGACGCAACGGAATACACAGCGCCGTTGCTGGAAAAGGTAAAGGCGGCCGGGACGGAGTACGCGAAAACGGGCACGCTGAGCCCCGCAACGCTCGAAGCGTGCGCGCAGCCCATGATGCCGCTGAAAGACTACGTGGAGGTGGTAAACCGGCACGCCGAGACGATTGTGAAGTAAGAGGCGTCTTGGATAGAGTGCGAAAATCGGCGAGGACCCGAAAGGGTCCTTCGTCATGCAAGCGATATACTGGTTCAAATGGGGAAAGGGGTTCGCATGGCCGAAGGACTTCAAGAAGATCCGCAGGTGCAGCAGGCACGCGAAGACGTCGCGCATTGCAAAGAGGCCATTGCCGATGCCTTGGTGGAATACGACGACATCGACCGCCAGCAAAATCCGCATATTTCCAGCGATTACGCCATCAAAGTGGGCGTTTACGAAAACGAACTGCTGAAAAGCGACGTTGCGGCTCGCCGGGCCAAGCGCAAGTTGACGCTGGCGCAAAAGGCAATCAACGCCGGCAAGCCGCTTGACGATGGTGCGCTGGAGGCTCAACTTGAAGGCGAATTTCGCGAATGGCAAGAGCGCATGGCCAAGGCTTTGGAAGACTACCTGAAGGCGCTGGATTATCGGGAGGGCACCAAAGCCATGAAGCCCGATGAGGCGGCCAAGATGAAGAAGCTGTACCGCGTGTTGGTGAAGCGTTTGCACCCCGATTTGCATCCCGACCTCACTTCGCAGCAACGCGACATGTTCCTGCGGGCCCAGGTGGCCTATGAAAACGGAGACGTTGCGGCGTTGGAGGCCATCGAGGTTTCCACGCGTGAAGGAGCAGGAGGCGAGGACGGTAGCGGCGCATCCGCGGCGTGCGGCAGCGTGCTTGACGACCTCAAAGCCGAACTTGCGCTGCTGGAAGCCACGTTGTCGGTGTTCGCACAGCGTGTGGACGATCTGAAGGCGCGCGCCCCCTATTGCTACAAAGACAAGCTGGAAGACAAGAATTGGGTCGTAAGCCAGGTGGAGCAGCTGAAGGCGCAGACCGAGGCGAACAACAAGGCGGCGGCCGAGTATATGCGTCGCTACGAAGATCTGAAAGGGACGGCCCATGGCTGATATCGTCAAGATAACCGAGCGCAATCTGGCCGATGTCCTCAAAGGGGGCCAAAGCGGCGCGCTGGGTGTGGGCGCTCCTTTCGAAGAGCCCATCTACTTGGTGGACGTGCATGTGGCGGGCACAACGCACGTGAAGGGCATCGACCAGCTGGTGGAGGGCCTGCATGAAGGCGACCGATTGTCGTTCGTGCGCGAAAAGGACAATCGCTTCGACAAGATGGCCATCAAGGTGATGGATGCCGACGGCAATCGGCTTGGATATGTGCCGTGCGACAACAACGAGATATTGGCGCGCCTGATGGACGGCGGCAAGCTGCTGTATGGCGAGGTCCGCAAGAAAGAATTGGTGGACGAGCGCTGGAACAAAGTGAGCATGCGCGTGTTTTTGGACGACTAGGAGGGCACTATGACAGATGAGAATGCCTGCACCCCCGTATGGTGTCCAGAGTTCGATGACGACGGTGATATCACAGAGTACCCCTGCTTCTATGACGAGGATAAAGACCGTGCGTACGGAGGCGATGTCTCACTCGATATCGGTGCCGAGTACTATCGGCAGGGGATGGATTGGTGCGCCGACGAGAGTAAGCGTACGCAAACGCAGTGCTTCAAGGCGGCCGAGTTCTTTTACAAGAAGAGCGCGGGCTTCGGCAACGTTCAGGCCATGGTGAACCTGGGGTACGTGTATTCGTACGGGCGCTGCGGCAAGCGCGATGACAAAGCAGCCTTCGAGTGCTTTGAGCAGGCCGCTGAAAAGGATCATGCCGAAGCCTGCTATAAGCTGGGCGATCTGTATTCGAGTGGCCGTGGGTGCGGGAAGAATGAAGCAAAGGCCTACGAGCTGTACAAGCACGCATATGAATTGGGAAAAAATGATGATGCCTGCGTGTGGGGAAGCGCGGCGTACCGGTTGGCGTGTTGTGCCGAAAACGCCCGTGGCTGCAGTTTGGACATGCAAGCGGCGCTGGGGTACTACCGAGAAGCAGGGGTAGGATTCGAGCAGGCCATCCGAGAAGGGTACGGGTACTATTCAAAAAACCTGAGCAACACCCGCAATGCCATCAAGCGCTTGAATCAAGAACTGGCGGGCGGATACTGAGGCAGATTGGCCGTGCAGTGTGGGTTGTGTGTGGCAGGAAGCTCTTCTTGCATGTGCAGCGGCGTGAGTGTAAGATAACCAAACGTCGCTTCGGCGGCTGGGGCGCGAAAGCCCTCGGCCGAACACCAGAGATTCGAAGCGAACCCATATAGTGCGGGGTGGAGCAGTCTGGTAGCTCGCCGGGCTCATAACCCGGAGGTCATTGGTTCAAATCCAGTCCCCGCGACCAAAACTCCCAGCTCAGGGCATATGCTCTGAGCTTTTTTGTTGGTCCAACCAACATCCAACCAACATTCTACCAACAAAAAATTTAGTAGGCATTAGAAAAGTGCCCAAAAATCGATTATCTGCATGCGCTATGCCGCAACCTGCGTATAGTTGCTTGCGCTATGCTGCAGGATTGGTAACGCTAGGCCGAAACCTATGCTTGCGCTCTGGTGTTAGCAAGACCCCTAGTTGCTTGCGCTGTGCCGCAGTCGATTATCTGTCCTATCTTCCTATTTATCTA
>JAXGTO010000041.1:0-14480 GCA_040774885.1 Eggerthellaceae bacterium
AATGGCCGGTCACGAGCGTTTCCAAAGCACCTACAGGGCAAATGGATGCAATCTGGTCGATGCCGAAAGCGGAATACGAGCCCCATCCCGAATGGAATCCCAAACCGATGGCGATCAAAACGAAGAACGCCAACGCCACCAGACCACGCAACCTGCTGAAGCGCTTGTGCCTGTTTTCGCGGTTTTCAACGGCGGGTTTTTCTCTGCTCATGACATCACCGCGCTTTCGACCCTTACATTGATGCCGCGTTCGTTCCTGGATCCTGAAAAGGATCGCAGGCTCCCGGAAGGGCAGACATTTTCGCAGATGCCGCAGCCATTGCACATCGAAGAGTCCACTACCGGCACGAATCCATCGAGGGACACGGCTCCATACGAACAGGCTTCCACGCACTTCTGACAACCACCGCCATTGAAGGCGAGGCACTGGTCTTCATCGATCACGGCTATGCCCACGCGCTGGGTACCCTCATCGAAGCCCTGGGCAATGGCTCCCGTAGGGCAAACATCAGCGCAACGGCCGCAAAACGTGCAGTAGCCTTTGATGTAATCCATCCGCGGTGTGCGGGCGTTTATCAGACCATCTTCCAGAGTTGCCGTGGTGATGCAATCTTGAGGACATATCGACCGGCAGCGGTCGCATTTGATGCAGAGCGCCTCGAAATCCGCCCTCGACTGGCCACCAGGCGGGCGCAACAGCTCGCCGCCACCGCACAAAGCACGCCCTACTCCGCCGAGCGCAACCAGCCCGACAACGCCCGTGGCTCCCAACAAGAACCCGCGTCTTGTGCGGATGGGGCCCTGCCGCATGCCATACTCGGCATTCGAATCATCGATGTCGCTTGGCTCCATAACTCAAGCACCCGCCACAACGCAATCTTCAGAAACGGAATCGGCAACGCCGTCGATCAGCTCGGCAATATCGCCGGCCATTTCTTTATCGTCGTAGATGAAGCCTCGGGCCAGCTTCGACACGCCCAGATACAGCTTTGTATGAGCCGCCGCATCTATCGCATCGCAAAAATCGTCGATCCAGTTGAGCAAATGGTTATGCAAGAACTCCACCGAAAGCCGAGACAGCCGACGTGCCTCGATAAAATCGCTCCCGTTGAGCGCCGCATTGCAGCGATCGGCCATGTCGGCCATGAATTCCAATTCGAACGAGATATGATCTTCCGGCTCAT
This sequence comes from Eggerthellaceae bacterium, assembly GCA_040774885.1. Classification (GTDB taxonomy): domain Bacteria; phylum Actinomycetota; class Coriobacteriia; order Coriobacteriales; family Eggerthellaceae; genus JAXGTO01. Next base: position 1,185 of record JAXGTO010000041.1, read on the forward strand.
TCGAGTTTTCACGCACGCCGATATGCTCATTGCAATACAGCCGATAGACGTCGTCGCGCGCATCCTGCATGAGCAGGCCATCTTCACTGGTGAAAACCGATTCGTAGGGCGTTGCGCGATGGTCGTCATATTCGCCTGCCGCCAGGAACACGCGAGCATAATCACTGGCGAACTTTTGACGGGTAGTCCCATCTGGACGACGGACGGCTTGGGCGATCAAACGGTACCCCTCGCCCATCGTGTCATCCTCTGCAGCCAAATCTTTAAGAGCGCCCTGCGAAAGCTCTTCGATCTTTTCTTGGGAAAGCTCGCGATAGAACAAGGATGCAAGCATGCGGTAGAACGAAGCCCGGGCTTGGTTCACCTCGACAATCTGATCGATTGCCTTTTCGACTTCATGGTCGTCGGATAGCTGAGTGGTCATGATCAACTCCTTTTCTTCATCCGCAACGGATGCGAAAAACTTCTGGCGGGCCGTCCTCGGAAAACCAGTCGCAGCACAGGAGGGGTAAGGGGAGCGACTGGCTTTCCACTGACGGCCGGAGCCCGGCCCGCCCCATAAAGGCGGGCCGGGTGGAAACCGTGCTAAATCGTCAACTGAAACAGATCGATGGCTTTGTCGAACACCAGCCACATGCCGCAGCGATAGCACACCGCACCAACGCAAGCGCAGGCCAATGCGATGACGGCATACTGCAAGAACTGTTCGGGCTTACGGCGTATCATCGCACCGCAAACCGCAGGCACCACGCCGCTCAACAGCAGAGTTGCGCAGCCAAGAGCAACCTGGCTCTGGGTGGCCACGAACAGGTACAGCGCAGACGTCACAGCTGCAATGATGCCGGCTGCCAGAAGCAGCGTTCCATAGAACGCCATCTGCTTGCCGTCTTCTTTCTGCACACCGGCCACGACCAAATAAGCGGCGATGCCGGCAGGCATGGCCGTTCCCAAATAGCCCAGGGGAAGCAGGAAGGTGTCCCATGCGGGAATGGCCGACATCATGTACGATGCGCCCGCCGCAAAGGAGAGAACGACGCCGAAGACGGCTGCGATGACGGCAAACGTCTTGCGCGCGCCCGCTCCGGCTTCACGCTTGACCAAGACCAAATAGATGATTCCAGCCACGCACGTAATACCGGTGAGCAATGCTTCCAAGAAGATGCCCTCGGTGGGATGACCCAACACGTTGAGCATGTGCTCCGGATGAGCCAGATGCGTGACGGAAACCAAGCCTCCGATGATGGCGATCACGAGTGCGACCAACGCCGCTTTGAAAGCGGTTTGCTTGGTGGCTCCCTTGAATTCGTCGACGGCGATGCAGGCGTACATCCAGCCTGCAAGGCCGGTCAGCGCCGTGAACAGCGCCAGGGACCATTGGATGCTCATGCCAGATCACCTTCCTTCCAGGATGCGATGCTGCTCGACAGGATGTAGCGGGCCGTCGGCTTGTTTCCACCCACGTCGGGCATGGAGTGGATGCTGGCGGAGTCCGCTTTCGCCAGCGCCTTGGAGGCGTCCGAAGTGGGGTCGTCCAAGTCGCCGTAGAAACGGGCGCTGGCGCAACAGGCACCGACGCAGGCGGGTTGCTCGCCCGCGGATGTCAATTGCTGGCACAGCGTGCATTTCTCTACCACGTTTTCCTGCTTGTTCCAAGAACGCACGCCGTACGGGCACGCCATCATGCAGTACTTGCATCCGATGCATTTGGATTTATCGATGAGCACGATGTTCGTATCGGGGTCGCGATATGACGCGCCCGTGGGGCATACGTTGACGCAGGGAGCGTTTTCGCACTGCATGCACTGCGAAGGAAGGAAGTATTCCTCCAAATCGGGAAACGTTCCGCTCGGACCGATTTGGAGCACCTTGTTCCAATATCCGCCCAACGCCACATCGTTCTCGTTCTTGCATGCGATCTCGCAAGCATGGCAGCCGATGCAGCGGTCGAGGTCTATAACCAATGCGTAGTGGCTCATTACTGGCACCCTCCTCCGGTGTTATCAGAAGGCGTGGGCATCCAAGGTTCGAAGTCGGTTGCGTCGTACCAAATGCCCTCCGGTTTGGAGGCCTTCTCTATCTTGACGTTGATTCCGCGCAACGTGTACGTGCCGAATTCCGGATTGTAGAAACCGGTGTTCTTGGTGAGCACGTTCATGTTCTCAGTCGTCCACGACTTGCGGGAATCCTTACCCTGCTCCAGGAACTCGGGGTTCCAGAAGCGTTCCATATAGACTTCACCCGGCACGATTCCCTCGGTAACGCGGGCAAGACCGAAGATGCCGCCCTTGACCACGGATTGGCCTTCCTCGGTGAGCTTTTCGCCCGTGGAAAGGTTGCTGAACACATCGAGGCCATCGGTACGAGGCGACTTCAGGTTCACCCAGTCGCCGTCTTCCACACCGCAGGTCTTCGCATCGTCGGGGCTGATCCACACTTCCGGAGCCGGATAGAGTTCGCGCAGATAGGGGTTGTTGCGCAGCGTTCCATGGTGATAGTACGGGATGCGGCCTTCGGAGAGCACCAGCGGATACGAATCTTTGTAATCGGTGTAGTCTTCGGGCTCGAAGAAGTAGGGCATGGGGTTGTAGTCGGTGGAAGCGGCGGGCATGTCGAACTTCTCTTTGCCGTGACGGCCGATGTAGAGCATGGTGTCGCCGTACGGGCCGCATTTGCACGGATCGAGCACGATGTCGTTGGCCGCGCAGGAAGTAAAGCCGATGTAGGCTCCGTCGACGGTCTTGGTCGTACCGGCCGCGCCGGCAGTGACCGCGGCATCCGACGATCCCGCTTCGTTGTTGAGACCCAGATAGTTCTTGTCATACTTGCTGCTGCCCCAATATTCATCGTCGGGCGTTGCAACAGCAGGCAGCTTTTCCTTGGCTTCGGCCATATCTTTGCATTTGGCCTGCGTGCCAACCCAGTCCCAATAATCTTGGATGGTGTCCCAATACGGCGGAACCATCGGACCGGTGCAGCTTTCATCGAGCGAGGCTTTCATGTTCTCGTCGCCCAATGCGGCCAGCTTCTTGGCGATGCCGCCCCACATCATGGTCTCGTCGGCGGATTCGAACAGATTGACCACGGGCTGACGCAGCAACGTGACGTTCAGGCGCCCTTGGATGAATGCCGTTTCAAGCCATTCGCAAACGGGGAATACGATATCCGCAGCTTCCGTGGTGAAAGAGGTCGGGTACATATAGGCATGGGCAATGAGGTCGAACTTGGGAATGGCATCGAGCCATGATGCAGCGTTGGCCAGGTTGTGGAACTTGTTGCCCGAGCGCTCGATCCATACCTTGGGCTGATAGGGCTCGCCGGTGAGAACCGCGTTGAGGACCGTGGGGATATGGGAATGCATCCAGCCGCCCAGCCCCTTGTGCTCCACGTAGCCCAGGCGTTCTTGAATAGCCTCGTTGGTTTGGAAGGGATAGGGGCAGGAACCCGTGAAGCCATCGGGGAAGATGGTCGATTCCGCCGCGCGGCCGGTGCCGATGCTGTTTGCCGGGCAGCCGGTGTGGTACAGATGGGCGGTCCAGCAATCGAGGGCGGCGGCACCCAAAGCGGCCTGGCTTGAAGCCGGGTACTGGTCGGTGGCCACGCCGAGCGTTATGCCGCCGTGGGCGCTGGAGCAATACAGCTTGATGGCCTCTTCGATCTTTTCGGCCGAGCAGCCGGTGATCTGGGCGGTCTTTTCCAGCGTGTAATCCTGGCAACGTTCCTTGTAAGCCTGGCCGGCGGTCTTGCATTTGATGGTCGTGCCATCTTTGAGCGTGACATCGAATGTGCCGAACAGGGCCGGGTTGTAACTCGCCTCGGTATCGGGACCCATGGGGAACGCCTTGGTCACCTGCTGGGTGGCCGTATCGTAATACACGTAGGTCTCGGCATCGACGTCATCGAAAACCTCGGATGCGCGCAGGAGCTTGCCATTCTTGTCCAGGTTGGGCGTGACGGAAGGCAGCTTGACCTCATCGCGGGCATCCACGAGAAACGGAAGGTTGGTCCATTTCTCAACGAAGTCGGAATATTCCGGCATCTTGTACAGTTCGTGCTCGATGATGTAGTTGAGCCAGCCCAGCATCATGGCGATATCGGTGCCGGAACGGATAGGAAGCCAAACGTCGGCCTTGGCCGCATCGGGCGTGAAACGCGGATCGACCACGATGGTCTTGCAGCCGTTCGCACGCAGTTCGGCGACGCAACGGCCCGAAGTGGAAGGCGAATGCCACGCAGGGCCGGTGCCCCACATCACATATACCTGGCACAGATCGCCGTACTTGGCCGGCTTGTACAATTCCGAACATCCCGAGTCGGCGATGGACGTGTCACCGACGCCGTTGATCAGCGGCATCGTGTAGTTGCGCGGCAGGTAGCACTGCGCGCAGCCGGGCTCGAACACATTGCCGGCGCCCCAGAAATTACGGAACCGCGGAGGGCTGAAGAACTGCGGATTGCCACCACCGCCCGTTGTGGCAAGCAGGCCGTGCTTGCCGGTCTTTTCGGCCATGTCCATCATGGCTTCGGCCACCGTTTCGCACGCCTCATCCCAAGAGATGCGCTCCCAATCGTTGCCGGGCTTGTCGCCGACGCGCTTCATAGGATACTTGTTGCGATTCGGGTGATACAGGGCCTGTATACCCGAAAGGCCCTTCGGGCACAGACGCCCTTTCGACATCGGGTCGATGTCGTCGCCGCGCAACCGGGTCACGCGTCCATTGCTCACCGTGGCGATGACGCCGCAGTTCGCAATGCAGGCACGGCACGAAGTACGCACTTCCTTGGTGTCGCTGGCGGCCCAAGCCTTATCGCTTTCGACCAGATTGCCTTCTGCTTCTATGCCGAGCGCAGCAGCACCGCCGGCAATGGCCGCAGCTTTCACGAATGAACGCCGCGACAGTGTCAGATCAGACATTCCCTTACCTCCTTCTTCCTCTCTCGTCTCTTACTTCTCTATCCCATCAACGCTGCTTTGCGCAGCGAGAAAGGCTTCGCCTTGCGCAGTGGTTCTCCAACCTTCGTTCCACACCAGGGCGCCCGTCTTCTCGAGTTCGCTCAAGTAGTAATCAGGGGCTATCGGCTGAGTATCGACATCGGTGTCACGCGCCAGAGAGCCATCCGTGCGGAAAAACTCCTGCACATCGGCAAGCGTGCGCGGGTTGCGGCAAAGATCCAGGACTTTCAGGTAGGTTTCGGATCGCTCGGGCTTTTCGGCCAATTTGGCCTGCAGGCGTTTGGAGGGGCTGAGCATGCCGACCACTGCGAAACCGGCATCTGTGGTGGAAACGCGGTAGCCGGCGATGGCCTCGTCAAGCTGGTCCTCGGTCATCTGCGCGCACGTTTCGTCGGCGATGATTTCGCCCTGGGCATCGATGGCGGCACTTTCGAGGCCGCCCGCGTTTTCCAGCATCTCCATCAGCATGGCCGGGGACTGGAGCGAATGTCTGCTTTCGGGAAGCGAGGCAATGAATGCTTCGGCATCATCGGCATTGCGCGGCGTACGGCAATAATCAAGCGTCTTGAGGAACAGCTCCCGATATCGATCTTGGCTGCATACTTTCTCGATCACCGCATTTACTGCATCTTGATCGCACATTTTCCCTCCCTTGGTCTGCTTGCTGCCTGAACCATAGAGGGGAAGCGAAAAGAGGGAATCGCCAGCGTTTGACTAAAGCGTTTTTCGAATAGTCAATTCGTGACTATTCGCTGATAGCCGTAATGGACTATGCTTGATTCGTCGCTAGGGAAAGGGAGGTTCCGGTGGCAAAAAGCACTCATCGCGGAAGCACGCTGAAGGGCAAGCTGTCGTCTATCGATGCGCAAATGCCCACCCTGACCTACTATGGCCTCGCCTTCTGGATGGCCTGGAACCTCATTGCCTTTTCGGGCAGCGTCTGGTTGATAGACACGGATACCGGTTTGCGCGTATCCGATTTGTTCGTCGCCCATCTTTCGGCTTCTGTGGCAACGCTTCTCATCTTCGGTCTCCTATCCAAAAAGCTGGCGCCGCTCGTGGCGAAAAACCGCTTCGTGTTCATCGGGGCCGCCATATCCCTTGCGGGCGGAATAGGGATCATTTTGTCTCGGCCCAGCATCTTCGGCAGCGCCGTGCTATTCATCCTATCTTGCATTGCGACCGGTGCGGGCACGTCGCTGCTGTTCATCCGCTGCTCCGCCCTGTACGGAGCACTCAACCCGCGGCGTTCGTTCATACGCATCTGCGAATCGATGCTGGTGGCCGGCGCCACCTACTGCATTCTGAAAACCATGCCAGAAAGCATCGGCACGCTGCTCTTCGTTTTGCTGCCGCTGATTTCCGCATTGCTGTTGAGCCTTCGCTCGACCGACCGATTCGGCGAGAAAGCGGTTTTGGAGGGAACCTCGCATTTCACCCGGCAGTTCTACAGCTTCTTGGTTGCCGTGGTGGTCTTCGCCGCTGCAGCGCAGACCCTGAAAGGCGCGCTCATATCGTTGCCCCCTGCCGAGTCGACCGTCAGCTACGACTACATGCTCATCCTGCTCATCATCACCTGCATTGTGTTCATAGCTTTCAGCCTGCTGATGACCAAGCCGATGGACTTCGGAGTCATCTACCGTCCGGCTACGTTGACCATCATCGCCCTTCTGATAATCGTGCCGCTTTTCAACATAGAGCCCGTTGCCGCAGGGGCTTTTTCCAGTGCAGCGAATTATGCTTTCAATCTGATGGTGTGGGGCATGCTCGCCTACATCGTGTACCAGGCGCAGGCCGATGCCGTGAAAGTGTTTTGCCTAGGCAATGCCGCTCTTGCCGGCGGGTCGGTCATCGGCAGCCTTCTTTCCATTTTCTTGCTTCAAACCGGCATGGACCATGGAACGTATCTGGCCATCTGCCTTCTTTTGGCATTGGCGGCCATCGTGGTGGCCATTTTCATCTTCCCCGAACACAAGATCAGCGAGCTGCTGCTGCCCGTCGACGAAAAGCATTTCGAAACCGATGATGGCAAGCGGCATTACGCCCCCTGGAAAGAAGCGAGTGAACGCCTGGCCGCAGAAAACGGCCTGTCCGAGCGCGAAACCGAAGTCTTCTTGCTGCTGGCAAAGGGCAAGACCACGCAGCAGGTTTCAGATATGCTGGTGATATCGCCCTACACCACACGCGCCCACGTGCGCAGCATCTACGCCAAGCTCGATGTCCATTCGCGATCGGAGCTGTCCAAACGCGTGGACGAGGAAATGAAGAGAGATCTTGAGCCCGAAACCCCGCACTGAGGAATGGTACGGAGGCCGTCGATACAAGGGGAACGGAACGGCTAGCGGGCGACAATGGTGGGTAACACGACAGCTTGGTAGTAATCCGTAGAACCCATGCATGAAGAAGTGTCTTTGGTTATGTCGGCATACGTCTTGGCCCCTCCGGTGCTCAAATCGATGCCTTCCTCGATAATGGATTGCGAAGGAAGATGCTCAGAAGTCGTGGGATTGAATTTCGCTTCCCAGGCTAAATACAGCCAGTTGCGCTGCCACATTTCGATGCGCTGAGAACCAGCATCGACTGCGCCGATTCGACCGCCCCCGATGTCCCCGGCGTTATTGGGATACGACGCAGGCACTACCGACACGGAGAAAAGCGGATCGGCCGCATAGTCGTTCATGAACACTTGGGTGGTGGTGCCGCTGGTCGACACGCGCACCTTGCCATACCAGTAATCGGGCAAGTCGAAGGAATAGGCGCTTGTTTCCACATGCAAGGCCGCTTTGCGAGCGGCGGCTTCTTGCTCGGCAGCGGCCTGGGCAGCAGCTGCAGCTTCGACGGCCTGCTCTTGGGCGATCGCGTCGTCGCGCTTGGAGACGGCGGCCTGCTTATAGGTTTCCAGCGTGGCGGCGTCCTTGCCCCCTTCGGCGTCTTTGCCAGCGTAATCGGCCGCTGCGTTTATCTGGGCCTCCGTGACATCGAGGGCGGGCACGACGTCCATCTTGATGGCCGCGCTTTCATCCACTTGCAGCGCTTGGCCCGATTCGAGGTCGGAACCCAGCGTTATCTGAATGGAGGTGGCGGGCACGGCGTACACGGTGCCATCATCGGTGAGCGGAGACGCTTCCACCGTGATCACGTAATCGCCCTGCTGCAGTTCAAGACCCGATCCATCGGCACCGATGTAGGACTGCAGATCTACGGCCGAGCCGTCCAGGTCGGTGCCGGTCACCTGCACCGGCACGCGCGTGTCAGCTGAATCGAACCCGGGTGCAGATACGGGGATAATCACGGCATGCATCGAGTGCGATGACTCGAAAGCGGCCTTGGCATCGGAATCGGTCTTCCACCACAACGCGCCGCCGGCGCCGACCGCCACTACGGCAAGCGCCACTGCTATGGCGATGATGATATTGCGACGACGATGGGTCTTGGGGTCAGGCTTCGAGGCGGATGCTGGTTCAGGTGCCGATGAGATTGTCGGCGTTGATTCGGCTGCAGGTTCAAAGGACCCTGCCGCCTTGGAGTCAGCAACCGGCGTTGAGGCCACCGGCTGCGAAGCGGATGCGCCTTCCACGCCCTGACCGCATTGAGGGCAAAAAGCTGTTCCCTCTTCAATCTCGCATCCGCAGTTTGGACAGAACATGGCAATCCCCTCGATTCAACGACTCCCCTTGAAATGCAGTATATCCGCTGCAGCCGCAACGTTATTGCGCAACATCGGCAAACCGGCGTGTGGTGCCCTCCCAACCAACGGCTGCTGCTTGCCCTGGCGGCATCAACCCACTATGCTGCCCTCGATACCGAAAGGAGCGGCATGGATTACCTGATTGGCGAACTGACTGCTTTGCGCGACGAGGGCTATCGCGACTTCCATGCCAAGCTCATGCCCACTGTGCCCAAGGAGCGCATCATCGGCGTGCGCGTGCCCGACGTTCGGCGAGCGGCCAAGCGCTTTGCGGCAGACCCGCGGGCGCGCGGCTTCATGGAAGAGCTGCCGCATCGCTATTACGAAGAGGACAACGTGCACGCCCTGCTCATTGAGCGGCTGGCCGCTGATGCGCGTGAGCAGATCGCCCTGCTGGATGCGTTTTTGCCATTCGTGGACAACTGGGCCACCTGCGACATGATCAGAGCGCCGCATCTGGCAACAGGATCGACCGAGGCCCTCGGAGCCATCCGCCGCTGGTTGGACGCCCCTTCCACCTACGAAGTGCGCTTCGGCGTCGACCTGCTGATGAACTGCTATCTGGATAACCTCTTCAAGATCGACTATCTGCAAGAGGTGGCCGACGTGCGCAGCGGAGACTATTACATAGACATGGCGCGCGCCTGGTACTTCAGCGTGGCGCTGGTCAAGCACTACGACGAAGCGCTCCCCTATTTCACCGAAGCGCGCATGGATGCCTGGACCCACAACAAAGCGCTGCAAAAAGCCCGCGAAAGCCGCCGCATCGGCGACGATACCAAAGCGTACTTGCAAACGCTCAAGGTGAAGGGGCCGGTTGCGGCGCCTCGGTAGTGTCACAAAAAGCAATTGACCGACCGAATCCGGGTACTACGGGGCAGTCGCAGTGTTTCGCGGTAGTGTTGCAAAAGGCAACAGACCGACTGCTGTTTTGCCTCAAAGCAGCTCGTCATCGCTCCTGAAAATTCCGAGAACGCTTTTTAGCCGTTTTGTGCAAAGAATTTGCGGTACGGTACGCCCAAATGGGCTTTTGAGCAGCAAATCAGCAGTCCGAAGCCCCTCCCCACCAGCAAAACACCAGGTCACAGAAAATCGCTGCCGAATTTCACTTCTGAGAGGCGTACCGTACCGCAAATTTCGAACAGAAATCCCTGTTTTCGCGTTCTTGAATGTCCGTTATTTCGTACTCACACACAATAGCATTTCGACACAATGGATCTATGACTGGAAATTCGAAAGAGAAAACCGCGGCCACAATCGTTCGCCCACAGTGCAACAAGAGAAATCCGATTGGATGAAACGCTAGCGCTAACAATGATGATTCGACCTTCATAGCCGCGTAGAATACGATTGTCATTACGATTCCGAAGAAACAGCAACGCGAAGGAAAGGGGCATTGGATGAGCAACACAACCATTCTGTTCCCATGCGATTGCCTGGCATCGAGCGAAGTTGAGGGCTGCTTCAAGCTCGAATACGAGGCCACATTGGCTTCCAGATACTTCGATGTTGCTCTATTCGATTTCAGCACATTCATCAGCGAGGGGCGTCTGGTTATCAGCCGTCAAGTCGACAATCGGCAACTGCCCCTTATCTATCGAGGTTGGATGATGAAGCCCGATCAATACCGTCGTTTTTATGACGGCCTTGTCGCTGCGCATCTGCGCCCGATCACGCCACCTTGGCAATACGATGAACTCCATCTGTTCACCGAGAACTATCCTGGCCCCTATCTTGGAGATTTCGACCCATCCGACACGGAATATCCACCCACTCCGATGTACTTGTCTTTTGATCCAACCGAAGTAGATACTGAGGTGGTCAATTCAACGTTCAAGCAATTCATGGTCAAAGACTCAGTCAAGTCTTTGAAGGGAACTTCTTTCCCACCGGTCATCGACACGCCGATAACGCAAAGTCAACTTGATACATTGGTTAAAGAGTTCATCGAACAACGCGGCGATTGTTTTACCGGCAACGTCGTTTTCAAGGAATTTGTTAACTTGAAACGATACGGCAGCGCCACCAACGAATGGAGAGCTTTTTATTTTGCCGGCAAGCTGATGACGGCCCAACGCAATTCCAGCCAGAATGCCGACTGCCCCGCCCCGCCGCAAAGCTTCGTCGAAGGCTGCTCTGGCTTGAACAGCCCGTATTATACCGTCGACTTTGCCGAGCTGAATGACGGATCATGGGTGGTTATCGAGGGAGGAGACGGCCAAGTCTCTGGGATTGCAGCATCCCAAGAACCCACTTCGTACTACCAGGCCTTCGGCGATGCAGCCGAAAGACAGTTCGATGGATATTCGGACCATCGTTTTGAAAGCGCTTGCCAGCTAGCGCGTGCTGCTCTTGGCCCAGACTACAGGCTGACCGAAGCAAGGGATTTCGGCGACTCTTGGGTTTTCACATACTCCCGCTGCGATGGAATGATCGAAGATGGCGGACCGAGCTCGGGGACAACCCGAGTGGGAAAGAGCAGCATGCAAGCAAGCTACTGCGCCTTTATTGCCCTGCTGGATGATTGGTTCTCGATGCCCAACATTCCGATTCCATCTAAATACGCTAATCAAGTTGCATAAAAAGCCAGTCGTGCTTGCTCGCAAATCAGCATCTAACCCGCTCTGCACAGCGAAAGAAGAGGTTCCGACCAGGGATCCTCAGGAAGCGCAGTGCCGCGCAATCGTTCAAGAAGCGACTGATATGTAGATAGTTTTGTCAAGAGGCAATGAAGGGCTGCTCCCCGCTTGCATGGGGAAACAGCCCTTCTTTGTGCTATGTCCACTTCATCTGTCGGCACCGCTTCCGGCGTGTCTGATTCGACGCACGATTGCAAGTCTGATATCCGCGTGTTGGTTAACGCATTCCGATGTTTCGGCTGGGGAGTCTCGCCTGTCTAGGATCGCGCATAGTCCGGCTGGGCCGCGCATAGTCGCTTCGCGGATTGCCCCACGCGCCATCGTTTCGGATTCAACGGATGAAGATGGAATCTAAATGATCAGCGGACTTCGGAGATTGCAAGGGCCCAGACGAAGCCGGTCAGTTCGCGGGCGATAGCTACGTTGATGATATTCGATGGCTTTCCGCGGCTTTTCAGGTGGAGATACCTCTGATGCAGTCTTCGGTTAGCTTCTCTTGCTTGAGCTGCGGCAAGAGAACTTGTCGCAATAGCATCTTTATATGCCGTCGATGCTGCAGGGCTGTATGAGCGAGCGTGATGCCATGCTGATTCGACCAGCAAGGTGCGCACATGGACGTTTCCGGTTCGCGTGAGCTTGCCGCGACTTGTCGTCTCGCCGCTTGAGCTCTCCGAAGGAACCAAACCAAGATAGGACATGAATGACCGTGCATTTGGAAACCGTCCAAAGTCACCAATCTCGACGGCTATCGAGAATGCCGTGATGGTAATATGCCACGGATTGCCGATAAGCGAGCAACCACGCCCGTGAACATCGGAGAGGCAGCCTTTTCTCTAATCGCCTCATCCAACCGGTCACGGCGCTGCTCCATAACCACGACTCCAGCAAGATACTCATCAAATACGAGTTGCTCGCAGGAATCACCGAACGACAGCGATGCAAGCCATTTTCTGTGCGTTTTCGTCCAGGCAGACTTTCCCTTGTCGTAGACGATTCCTTTGCGAAGTAGGAACTTCGATAAGAGATGACGCGCACGCATCAGATCCTTCCTCGCGTCCTCTCGTGCGCGGGCAAGGTCACGAGCTGCCTCCATCGCAGGCTCGGGAACGACGACTTCCACGATATTTCCGACGGCAAGCATGCGTGCCAGAAATACAGCATCACGTTTGTCGGTTTTAACCTTGTCGCCCGATGGCCTGAGCATCTTGGATACGGCCCCAATTACGCAATCAACATTGCATTCGGATAGTTTTCTCTGGAGATCGAATCCGGTTGGCCCCGATTCGTAGACGCACTGTACAGGCTGCGGAAGCGTGGCTGCCCATTCTGTAATCGTACCGGGATCATAGTCGAATCCCTTTTCGATGATCTCTCCGGTTTCCGGAACGAATGCCGCGGCTTTAATGGACCGGGCGTGTACATCGAGCCCTATGCTGGTACGATAGTTCATGGCTGGAACCTCCTATGACTTGTGGTACGGATGGCCTATACAGACCGAATCCTAACCCACGTTGCCCAAAGAGGGCCCTTGCTTCATAGAGTGAGGTTCCAGTCACTCTTCATATCGTCTAGGAAGGGGAAGGCAAACCCCATCGCTTCACAAAGAAGCGTCGCTATAAAGAATCGACACAATGCCTCAAAAGAGTGGCTGGGGATAAACCCCAGCCATGCATTCACCGCGGAAATAAGTAGCGCCCTGCTTGATTCCTCAACGAAGGGGCTGGGGATAAACCCCAGCCATAGGGCGTCGGGGACCTCGAATACGGTGAAGCCGTCTCCTCAACGAAGGGGCTGGGGATAAACCCCAGCCATCGCGGCTGTTCCATGCCATCCGAGCGGCTTCATGGACTCCTCAACGAAGGGGCTGGGGATAAACCACAGCCATTACGGTGTGATGGGGCATGGCGTTCCTGCCTTGGCATCCTCAACGAAGGGGCTGGGGATAAACCCCAGCCATTGCGAGAACGTGACTGCATCGCCGTTGTTCGAGTCTCCTCAACGAAGGGGCTGGGGATAAA
>JAXGTO010000042.1:0-12622 GCA_040774885.1 Eggerthellaceae bacterium
CCCCGGGCCTTCGGAAGAGGCAGGGGCACCAGGCCATCCGGGAGCGGCCGACCAACAGCCCTTCGGGGCCGATGCAATCATAATCCGAGTCAGGAAATGAATGAATCAGGCCCTTCGGAGATGCTTAAGACTGTAATGGGGCAGCATGCTCGATTACCGAATCGACACGTTCTTGTCTGTGTGCGAAACGTTGAACTACACCCGTTCAGCGGAACTTCTGAATATCTCGCAGCCTGCAGTATCCCAGCACATTCGCTATCTTGAACGCGAATACCAGGTGAAGCTGTTCGAGTATCGGGGCAAGAAGCTCTACCTTACCGCTGCAGGCCGTTTGCTTGGCGACGTGTGCCGCGGCCAGAAGGCCGATGAAGCGCTTTTGCGCTCGCGCATGGCCACGGTGTCGGGATCCTCGCCCAGGATGCGTTTGGGCGCCACGCTCACGGTGGGATCGTATCTGCTGCCGGGGCCCTTGTCGTATCTGATGCGGGTGCGTCCCGATATCGATGTTTCCGTCAGGGTGTCGGACACCCGTGAATTGCTGGCAGCTCTTGATGCGGGAACCATCGACTGCGTGTTGATCGAAGGTTCGTTCAACAAGGCGGAATATGCATGGAAGGTGTTCTCGCGCGAACCGTTCTGCGGCATCTGCGCACCTGATCATCCGCTGACGCGTGGCAGCCATCGATTCGCTGACCTTCTCGACTCGCATTTGCTGGTGCGAGAACCAGGTTCTGGCACGCGTGCGGTGCTCGAGCATGCGCTGGCTCAGTGCAACTTGGCCATCGAAGATTTTTCCCGTACCACGCAAATCGGAAGCGTTTCCCTTATTCGCTCGTTGGTGAGGGAGGGCATAGGCATCTCGTTTCTCTACCGTGCGGCCGTGCAAGGTGATTTGATGGAAGGCGAGCTGGCTGTTTTGGATATAAGCGATCCGCTTCCCGATCACGACATCACTTTCGTGTGGCGCAAGGAAAGCCAGTTCCAAGAACTGTTTCGAGATTCATTCGACCTGCTGGCAGAAGGACGTTAGCGGTTGGTGCGCCCGTATTTCTCGTAGGCATCTATCACACGCAACTCGTAGTCCATGCGATGCCCCTTGACCGTGGTGTCTAAAATCAGGCCGCACATGAAGCTCAGGAGGCCGGCGCCCACCAAGGCCACGGCCACGATGGCCGATGGCAGACGGGGCACAAGGCCCACTTGGGCGAATTCTACGATGATGGGTACGCCCACGATGAGCCCGATGATTACCAAGATCAGACCCAACCAGCTGAAAAGGACCAGCGGACGGTAATCCTTGAACAGGCTGGCGATGGTGAGCAGCACCTTCATGCCGTCCGAAACCGTATTGAGTTTGCTTTCGCTGCCGGCAGGACGGTCGCGGTAGTCGATGGGCACCTGGACGATGCGCCAACGCTTGTCGACGGCGTGGATGGAAAGCTCGGTCTCAATCTGGAAGCCGGGGGAGAGCACGGGCATGGTCTTGGCGAACACCTTGGAAAAGCCACGGTACCCGGTCATCACGTCGGTGAAGTGGAAGCCGTAGATCAACTTGATCAACCATCGTACCAGGTTGTTTCCGAACCCGTGGAAAGCACGCTCGTTTTCATCTTTATAACTGCCGTTTGAAAGGCGATCGCCCACGGTCATGTCGGCACGTCCTTCGGCAAGAGGACGAATGAGATCCATTCCCTGTTCGGCCGGGTACGTGTCGTCTCCGTCTACCATCAGGTAGTAATCGGCATCGATGTCGCGGATCATCTGACGCACCACGTTGCCTTTGCCCTGCCGGGTTTCGCTGCGCACGATGGCGCCATGCTCTGCGGCGATGCGCGCGGTATCGTCAGAAGAGTTGTTGTCATAGACGTAGATGTCGGCCTGGGGCATTTCCCGCTTGAAGTCATCGATCACCTTGGCGATGGTCATGGCCTCGTTGTAGCAGGGGATGATAACGGCTATCGTGCCGTCGACCGATTCGGTTTCAGGTGCGCTCACGCGTGCTCCTTTTGAATGGTTGCCTATGCAGCATCGTATTGTACCTTAGCGTTTGAAGTCGTGTGGGCGAATCGTGAAAGCGACCTGTCCAATCACGCTTCCAGCATCTCGCTGGCATCGAGCCATTCGGTTTCAAGCGCGTCGAGCGCATCGGTTGCCGTCTGGATATCCGCTTGGATGTCGCCAAGGGCCTGAAAATCCGTGGGGTCGGCTTGAAGCAACTCGGCTTTGAGCTCCTCGACGCGTGATCGCTGCGTATCCATCTTGCGATCCAGGCTTGCGATGCGTTTTTTCAGGGCATGGCGTTCGGCATTGGAAGGCCCTGACCGCGGTCGAGAAGCGGGCTTGGCATCGGCCGCGGCAGCAGCGGCGCGGTTGGGAGAAGCACTCGGCGCCTGGATGGTGCGCAGGTATTGGTCCACGCCGCCGGGCATGTGCTGCACGTCTCCATCCAGCAAGGCATACAGATCGTCGCAGACGCGTTCGGTGAAATAGCGGTCGTGGCTCACCACGATGAGCGTTCCCGGCCAGGAATCAAGCAGGTCTTCGGTCACGGCGAGCATATCGGTGTCCAGATCGTTACCGGGTTCGTCCAAAATGAGCACGTTGGGCTCATCCAGCAAGATGAGCAGAAGCTGCAAACGTCTGCGTTGCCCGCCCGAAAGGTCGCTTACGCGGGCGCTCAGCTGGTCGCGCGAGAAGCCCAGGCGTTCCAAAAGCGCAGTCGGGCTCATCTTCTTGCCATCGATTTCGTAGTAGGTCTTGTACCTGCTCAGCAAAACGCGCACCACATCGGTTTCGAACGGCGCGAGCTCGGCCAGGTTTTGCGAAAGGAGGGCGAACTTGACGGTCTTGCCGATTTTCACGTGGCCTGCCGTGGGCTTCAAGGCGCCGCGTATGACATCGAGCAGACTGCTCTTGCCGGCTCCGTTGGCACCCAGAATGCCGATGCGGTCGCCCGGCCCGATCATCCAAGTGATATCGCGCAGAACCTGCTTTCCGCCGCGGTCCAGGCATACATCGTATAAATCGACCACCTGCTTGCCCAGGCGCTGCATGGCCATCTGCTTGAGTTCGAGCGGGTTGCGCACGGGAGGCACGTCGGCGATAAGCGCTTGGGCTGCTTCTATGTGGAAGCGCGGCTTGCTTCTGCGGGCCTGCGCGCCGCGCGAAAGCCAGGCGAGTTCTTTGCGCACCTCGTTTTGCCGTTTCTGTTCCGCCATCGCCGCCAGCCTGTCGCGCTCCACGCGCTGCATGATGTAGGCGGAATACCCGCCTTCGAAAGGGTCGACCGCGCCGTCGTGCACTTCCCACATGCGTCCGCAGACTTCATCGAGAAACCAGCGGTCATGCGTCACCATGAGCAAAGCACCCGCATTGTCTTGCCAGCGGCTCTTCAGATGGTCGGCCAGCCACCAAATGGTGGGCAGGTCCAGATGGTTGGTGGGTTCGTCGAGCATCAGGATGTCCCAGTCGCCGATGAGCAGCCGTGCCAGATCGACGCGACGGCGCTGTCCGCCCGAAAGCGTTCCGACGCTGGATGCGCGGTCGACGTCGGCAAGCAGCACATCGACGATCGTGCGGGTTTTGCGCTGGGCAGCCCAGAGGTATTCGGGCTTTCCTCCCGAAATGATGTCTTCGACGATGTCGGAATCGGCGAAGCCGTCTGACTGCGCCAGCAAACCGATGGTGGCGCTTCCGTTGCGAATCACCTGGCCCGAATCGGCATCGGCGGTGCCGGCCAGCACGCGCAGCAAGCTGGATTTTCCGTCGCCGTTGCGTCCGACGATGCCGATGCGATCGCCGTCGTTGACGCCGAGCGTAACGCCGTCCAAAACGGTTTTGGCGGGATATTCGAGGTGCAGGTCCTTGCAGGTCAACAGAACGGCCACGTATTGCTCCTTGTCTTCAGGCTTCCATGGTAGACCAAACCCGTGCTGCTCGCTTGTCATTATGAATCGTAAACCTTAATAAAATTATGGTTTACAAATAGCCAAGCAACGGATATAGTCAGGAGCCTTGTCGGGCGGTTAATCCGACGGAGGTCCAGCCGAATACAGGGGAAGAAGGGTTGCCGATGGCGGTGAAAGACGAGGTCTTGAGGTTGCTCGAGGTCCACCGAGGGTCGTATGTCTCGGGCACCGATATGGCCGAGGAAATCGGCGTGTCGCGGGTGGCCGTCAACAAAGCGGTTGATTCCTTACGGAAGCGCGGCTACGGCATCCAGGCGGCACCCAACAAAGGGTATCTGCTGGCCGAGGACACCGACATGCTTTCAACTGCGGCCATAGACGGTTATCTGGGCGATGCCGCCGATCTGTTTTCCGTCGAAACGTATTCCTCGGTTGGTTCTACCAACGATGAAGTGCGCCAATGGGCTCAGCAGGGCGCTCCCGCCTGGTCGGTGGCCGTCGCTGCCGAGCAGACGCAAGGACGTGGCCGGCGCGGGCGGTCGTTTTATTCTCCTGGCAAAACGGGACTCTACCTGAGCATCTTGCTGCGGCCCCATCTTCCCGTCGAGCGCGCTTCGTTCATCACGGCATCTGCGGCAGTTGCCGTGGCCCGCGCCATCGAAGAGGAAAGCGGCGGGAGCGCTTCCATCAAATGGGTCAACGACGTGTTCGTCGACGGGCGCAAGGTGTGCGGAATCCTTACCGAGGGCGGCGTTTCCATGGAAGACGGGTCTTTGGACACGGCTGTAGTGGGAATCGGCATCAACCTGTACAGGCCCGAAGGGGGATTTCCCGAGGATATCGCCAATGTGGCGGGCGCCGTGTTCGACGCACCGTGCGTCGATATGCGCAATCGCTTGGCTGCATCGATTCTCAAGGGGTTTTACGGGTTGTCGCTGCAGATGGGCGGCCCCGAGATGCTGGAGGAATATCGAAACCGTTCTTCGGTGGTGGGCCGTCAGATCGATGTGGTGCGTGACGATAGGCGGCAAGCGGCGATGGCGTTGGCCATCGACGATGATCTGAGATTGTTGGTTAGATACGACGACGGCGCAGAAGAAGCGCTGCAGACTGGAGAGGTGAGCATTCGATGCCGATGAAAAAGAGCAAGACGCGCGATATGGTTCTGGTGGCCCTGTTCACGGTGCTCGTCATCGTGGGCGCCTATATCAAGGTTCCCATTCCCTATGTTCCCTTTACGCTGCAAGTGACGTTCGTCACGTTGGCGGGGATGTTGCTGGGGGCTCGCCTCGGTTCGCTTTCCTGCCTGCTGTACATGGTCATCGGACTCATCGGCATTCCCGTTTTCACGCAAGGCGGGGGCATTTGGTACGTGCTGCAGCCCACGTTCGGCTACATCATCGGTTTCATTCCCGGAGCGTATGTGTGCGGGATGATCTCGCGTCGTGGTGCGGATGCAATCCATCCGAGCTATGCGCGGCTGCTTGCGGGATATTTTGCAGGGCTGGTCATCATCTATGCCATCGGCGTCTTGTGGCTCTATGGCATCAAGGACATCTATCTGGCTCAAAATGTCGGTATCTGGAACATCTTGGTCATAGGACTCTTCACAACGTTGCCGGGAGATGCGGCAATGGGATTCATCAGCTGCTATGTTGCCAAGCGCCTTATTCCGTTGCTGGATGGTCGGAAGAAATCGTCGCCTACGAAGCTTGCGACCGAATAGCTTCTCAGCTGTTTGGGCGCATCAAAATCGATGCGCGATGTTTCCGGGGTCGGAATTGCGTTAAAATCAGCAGCCGTGGGCCGAGCGTCGCTCAGGCCCACGTTCTGTGCGCCCGTAGCTCAGCTGGATAGAGCACCGGACTTCTAATCCGACGGTCGAGGGTTCGAATCCCCCCGGGCGCACCATCTCATAACACCTGGTCATGGGCTTGTTTCTGCCTCCGCCCGTTCGCAGGCAGCCGCAGCGGGCGATGCCGACTCGCGGTATCCGTCCAATTTTCCGTCGCTATTTCTTCAATTTTAGGGTTTGGGTGGGCTTGCCGTGGCCTTGAATCAAAAGCTAGAAGTCTTTAAAAGCCGGTTCATCGGCCTGGTTTTGAATAGCACCCGATGTTCCCCTTTGTTTCGATCATCTTCCTTCGCTTCGCTGCGGTCTCGGCATGGGTCGAGACAAATACTGCGTTGTTATAGCGAATGCAGCTGAACTTCGATACTGAAGTGGTGGGGTCTCACTGGGCCCTGCCTGAATCATGCGGCACCAAACCTGGGCTGAGCGTTGGCGATTATTTCGAGCAGGAGCTGCGTTGGGCCCCGTCTGAATCGCGCAGTGCCAAACTCAAGACGGGTGTCGTCTGTTATTTCGAGGGGGTGTGCTTGGGTCCTGTCGGAATCGTGCAGCGCCAAACTCGAGCCGTGCACCGTTGGTTGTTTCGAGAGGGGTTGCTTGGATTATGTCAGATTCGTGCAGTACCTCATATTTTTGATAAAGAGAAACGGAAACCGAGGTAGTGCACGATTTTCTCTGTCTTGGCGTGCCATTGATTTCGCTGAACTGGCCTTGTGCGAAATATTCAGCGTACTATACGCAATAATCCATGCGCTACTTCGAATTCCGTTTACCAATAAATCGAAATTGAAGTAGTGCACGGTTTTAAGGCGCGCGCATGTCGCCTCTCATTTACTTGCCTGATTCGTGCCTGATTCGGCTTGTCTGGTCTGGCGTGTGGGAGCTCGTCTATCTTGAAGACGCTCGTTCGACTTTGCATTCGCTTGCTGATGGCGCGAAGCTACCATGAGGGCTCATTGCTTGCTGGCAACCCGCTGCGTGTTGCTCAAGTGACCATGATGGCACATTGCGGTGCACCCGTCGCTTTGTGCTGATCTTCAATGGATGGGGCAGCGGGATTGCTCCCGCCGCCCTTTGGCTTTAGCGCTTGCGCCTTCTAGGGCGTGGGCGCTTTTCTTTTAGCAAGGGCATGAGCGCCCAGTCCGCGCTGTGAGAGGGGTCGCTTATCCTGCTGATTGCACATTCCTGCCCTGCCTCCGCCCGTTCGCAGGCGGTCGCAGCGGGCGATGCCGACTCGCAGTGTTCGGGCTTGCTTCCCACTCCGCATTCGATAGTTCTCCGCTATAAAGAAAAACGGGTGTGCAGGTCGGGAGCTTGGGCAAAATGGTCGCGTCGATATGCCATCAAGAACAGCGCGCAATCGGTTCGCTGCGCCCGCCTCATCAGGTCGGAGGCGCGATCGATATTATCTTCGGTGAAGAATCCCGCTTCCGCCAAGACTTCGAGTTGCTGTGGGTCGCCTGCGCGCGCCACTTGGTCGAGCGTCTCCGCTTCCCGCTCGCGCAAAACGGCCGTCATCGCATCCCGATCCGCATCGCTGAGCGCGAAGGGTGTCTGCAGGCGGGCCAGCAAAGCGCCCACCTTGTCGGGCACGTGCCTTCCCGAGAGCAGCCAGCCGTCATATGCGCGGAAATCGAAGGGGAGGCCCGCTTCAGCCGCCGCTTCGCCTTCCAGAAAGCACGAGAGCATAACGTCGGAGGGCACGCGGACCACGGCATCGCATCGCTCCAGTCGGCACAGCAATCCTTCGAAGCAGCCGCGTCCGATTTCTCTCACTGAGGCCGGTATCTCGACGATGTGACGCACAGAGCGCGATCGGAAGCTTCCTTCGCCTACGCTTTCGAGGGCAGCGGGCAGCTGGAGGGTATGCAATCCCGTGCAGGGGTTGCGCGGCCCGATCCGCTGTATCCCGTCGGACAATGAGAGGGACCCCACGCGTCGGGGCAAGGCGCCTTCGCGCACCGCGGTAACGGGCAGCCCTTTAACCTGTGCTGGAACCGTGATCGTATCCATAGTTGCCGGCGATCCGACCAATTCCGCCTGCATGCCGTCAATGTCGAAGTAGAGGCCTTCTTCGGTGCGGACGAAATCACGTCCCAAGGCAACCGGCCGGCCTGTGTTCATCCTTCGCTCCAAATCGCTGCCGTGCTCGCATGCCCATAGGGTATCAGGGTTCCAAAGCAAGTCGGGATTGGGCTGGGATTCGACGGTTTCGAGCGTTGCGGGGCAGACGACGCATTCTGGGCCCGGCACTCCGCGCACCCAAGCTCCCGGACCCACGCGGCGCACACCCTGCGCAAGCGTGAGCACGGCGGGGTAAGGATAGCGCTGGAACAGCAGGGAAGAGCCATCGGCGGTAAGCAGGCTCCCCTCGTTGCTTTCAAAGCGCGGGTTGCTCGGATCTACGATGAACGAAATGCACGGCGCGCTCGAAGCGGAGCCGCCGCTGAACCTTTGCGCCCCGAATTCCTCGATGGTCTCGGACAGATAGACCGTGCGCACCGAAAGGGCGGAAAGCGCGTCGTCGGCCACGCGGAGCAAACCTTCGGGCAAGACCAGCAAGCGCACGCCGATGCCGTTGACCTGGCGCGGCCTGAAGGCATTCGCCGCCAGCCCCACAACGGGCTGTCCGTCGATGGATGCGGGCACCACCACCACGGCATCGTGCACGGCGTGCCCCAGGTTGCGCACCCACTTGTGGAGGTTGAATTCCACGATGGTCCAGCCGGCTTCACCCTTGCGTGCGGAAATCATCGGCTGGCTTTCCGTATCGGGTTCGCCGTCCAACCGCACCACCGATTCGGAAGCCGCGGCTGCAAGGCCCTGTTCAAGCGCGTAACGCCTTGACGCGGCATCCATGCTCTGGTCGAGATTGCCTGCCTCCAAGAGGCCGAGTCCATCGTTGCGCTTCCCCGGTTTCCATGTTTTGTAGGGGGCTAGATGCGGTGCCCAGTTTTCGCCGCTGGCGGCTTGCGGGGTATCGTCTACCGATGCCATGCGAAGGGGGAGGTCGATGGGATTGGAAAGGGCCTGTTCGACAAGCTTTTCGATATCAGTGGAATTGTCTTCGAACAACGTTGCATTCATCCGTCGGCCTCCTGTCCTGTGCCGCAATCGCGTTTTGCAGGGAAGTTTACCACCTTGCGCCCCCGTGCTACACTGCGCTCGATATAGCGCCGCCTTGTGGTCGGAAGGGAGTGACGAAGATGGATATTCGCAGCGTTTTGCCTGATGAAGCGCAACGGTCGATCGAATCGCTCGCCCGTGATGCCATCGAGTCGTCGCGCAATGCCGTGTTGGTGAACCTTCGATTCCTTGCAAGGTCCATGACGCTGCTTCCGTCCGTAGCTGCGGATGGATACTCTTTGGCGACCGACGGCCGCCGGCTCATCTACGGGCCGCGCGATTTCCTCGGCAGGTATGCCGCCAGTCCTCAGCAGGCCGCGCGCGATTGCCTTCACACGCTGCTCCATTGCGTGTTCTTGCATCCGTTCATCGACCATATCGAGCGTCCTGCCGTGTGGGATGCGGCATGCGATATCGCCGTCGAGTCGGTCATCGATGAACTTGATTTGGCGGTATGCCGATGCCCGCGCCAGCAGGACCATGCGGCGCAGGTGCATCGCTTGAAAGAAGCGGTCGATCCTTTCACGGCCGAAAAGCTCTACCGCCATTTGTGCGATTCGGACATCGACGATGATGCCGTCTCTGCGTTGCGCGCCGGATTCTACGCTGACGACCATGCGCTGTGGTATCGCATTGCGGTCGGCAAAGGCGATGACGCCTCCACTGCCCCTGGCGATGGGGAGGCGGCCCAGGGCCAGGGCATGGCCCCGGGCAAGGCCGGAACGCATGATGGTAAGCGCCCTGAAGATCGCGAGCACCGTTCGCGTTCGCAACAAGGGCATGCGCCCGATACCATGAAGGAACAGCCCGAAAACGCCCGCCCTGCCGCTGGCGAGCGCCACGCCGACACCATCACGCTCGATCGCTCTCGCGAACGCTGGAAGAATGCCGCCTACGAAATGGGCGTCGAGCTCGACACCTTTGCCAAGCTTTGGGGATCCCAGGGTGCCGGCCTTTCGATGATGCTGCGCCAGGCCACGCGAGACCACCAGGATTACGGCGAGTTCCTCCGCAAGTTCGCGGTCAACGGCGAGCATATGCGGCTGAGCCCCGATGAATTCGACTACGGCTATTACTGTTATGGGCTTTCGCTTTACGGCGACATGCCGCTCATCGAGCCCGTGGAGTATGTGGAAGAGCGGCGCATCCGCGATTTCGTCATCGCCATCGACACGTCGGCTTCCACCAAAGACGAGCTGGTCCATCGATTCTTGGCTAAGACCTACGGCATCCTCCATCAAAGCGGAGGGTTCTTCCAGCGCGCCAACATCTACATCATCCAATGCGATGCCCAAATCGCCGACGTGGTCCATGTTGCATCGCCGGAAGAATTCGACGAGTATCTTGCGCATATGGAGGTCAAGGGTCTCGGCGGCACCGACTTCAGGCCGGTGTTCGAATACGTCGACGGTCTCATCGACCAAGGCGAGCTCCAGAACATGGCGGGGCTCGTCTATTTCACCGACGGGCAGGGCACTTATCCTGCCGTCAAACCTGCCTACGATGCGGCTTTCGTCTTCGTCGACGATTGGCGCGCGGCCCAGCGCGTTCCTTCCTGGGCCATGACGTTGGAACTGGATTCAAGCGATATCGAGGGGTTCGCCCCTCCTGTCCAAGGAGATCGAACATGAACATCAAGCAAGCCAAAGAGCAAATCGCCAATGCCATGCAAGCGTATTTTACCAAGGGAGAATACGGCGGTTTCGCCATTCCCCAGCAACGGCAGCGGCCGGTGTTCTTGCTGGGTGCGCCCGGTATCGGCAAGACGGCCATCATGGAGCAGATCGCTTCAGAGCTCGATGTCGGATTCATCTCGTATTCCATGACCCACCATACGCGCCAAAGCGCTTTGGGCCTGCCGTTCATCGCCACGCGCACCTACGATGGCGTGGAGCAGCGCGTCTCCGAATACACCATGAGCGAGATAATCGCCGCGGTGAATGACCTGATTGCCGCCACGGGCAAGGATGAAGGCATCCTGTTCTTGGACGAGATCAACTGCGTCAGCGAAACGCTCACGCCCGCCATCCTCCAATTCTTGCAGTACAAGACATTCGGGCGCCATCGCCTTCCCGAAGGATGGATCGTGGTGACGGCGGGCAATCCCCCCGAATACAATCGTTCCACCCACGACTTCGACATCGCAACCTGGGACCGGCTCAAGCGCATCGACGTCGAGCCGGATTTCGAGGTATGGCGTGAATATGCCTGCGATACCGGGGTGCATCCCGCCGTCATCGCCTATCTGCAGGCAAAACCTGACGATTTCTGCGTGGTGGAGAGTACCGTCGACGGCAAGGCGTTCGTCACGGCCCGCGGGTGGGACGATCTGTCCCAGATGATGAAGATCTACGAGCGCATCGATCTGCCCATCGACGAGGACCTCATTGCCCAGTATTTGCAGCATGATCGCATCGCCAAGCGCTTTGCCACGTATTACGAGCTTTTCCGCACGTATCGCAGCGAATACCGCATCGATGCCATCTTGTCGGGCGATGCCGACGACGAATTGGTCCAGCGTGCGAAGGATGCAGGGTTCGACGAGCGGGTGGCTCTGGTCGGATTGATCATGGATGCGCTGGGCTGCCGTTTGGAAAACGCGGTAAAGCGCCAGACGGTGGTAGAGCGCATCCACGCGGCAATGGAACAAGTGCGCGATGATTCGACGGCTTCCCATGGACAAGACGACATACGGCCGCAGTGCCGCAAGGCGGTCGATGATTTCGATGGGGAAGTGCAACGCCGCACGGCGGCCGGCGCCCTCATGCCCGGCGATCGCGATATCGTCATGCAGGCACGTGCGTTTTTCGCCCAGATGGAAAGCTCCGCTGCCCCCGTATCGCTTGACGAAGCTCGTTCGCGCTTTGCCGCCTGCGTCGATGAACTCGACGATTTGGCAGCTTCCGTTTCCGGTGCGCTCGGCGCCTCATTCACGTTTTGCGAAGATGCGTTCGACGAAGGGCAGGAAATGCTGCTTTTGGTGACGGATTTGGCAGCAAATCGGGCGGGCATGGCCTTTATCAACGAGCAGGGATGCCCGCAGTTCTTCGTTCACAGCAAGAAACTGCTCTTCAATGAGCGCGGCCGGGACATCTTGGGTCGAATGGATGATCTGGGTTTGTTGGATGCAGATGGACGGCCGACGGATGCCGCGCACTTGGATATCGCCGGGCAAGATGCCGACGAATTTGGCGCGGAGGACGGCTCTGCGGGGGAATGAACGTTGGTTTTGCATGGGGGCATCGTAACGTATGCAAAAAAATGAATATTGACAAATCAAATCGTTTGGCATGTCAATTTGCAAAACCCCTGTTTAGAGTTGTTTCCCCAGTTCGCAGTTGGATTGATGAACCGCTTGCCGATTCTTTTCGAATCGTTGAATCAGCTATTGTCAACTACCGCTTACCGACAAATACAACCGTTAACGATGCTTATAAAATTTTTTTACCTTAGTTTTTCCCCGACAGTTGCTTTTGGATTCCCCCCGTGCAATGGTGGCGATGCAAACCGAAATCGGCCCTGGGAGAGAGGGCTGATTCGACAAAATGCATAAACGGCTCAGCGCCGTGCGCATGTTCCGTTTGTGCCCGACTTCGAAAGGGAGGGTTTCATGGCTGGAGTCAACGTCAAAAGCGAGATCGGACCGCTGAAGAAGGTCATCCTGCATCGCCCCGGCAAGGAGCTGCTCAACCTGACGCCGAACACGCTCGAGGAGCTGCTGTTCGACGACATCCCG
>JAXGTO010000043.1:0-12347 GCA_040774885.1 Eggerthellaceae bacterium
ATTCGCAAAGGGGTCCATGGGTTTGCCCCGCATCCGGGTAGAGCGTCCATGCGGGCGGGCGCTTCCACCCTTCCTCATCGCTTGAGCAGCGCCAGTGCGCTGCGCTCGTCGGGCGGGTGCTTCCACCCTTCCTCCTCGCTTACGCCACGGCCGAGCACGTGAAATTAACAAAAAGCGGCACTTTCCGCGATTTTTCATGCGCAGTTTCGCCGAAACCAAAGTTTTGGAAGCAAAACCGCAGGTCACGGATTTTCGAGCTCATCGATAATCGCGGAAAGTGCCGCTTTTTGTTACTTTTCGCGGCATTCCGTTGTCGCCGGCTGCGCAGAGAACCTTCTGCGGCGTTCCCCCCGACGCGATGGCCGCTTCGAGCTGCCGCCGGCTGCGCAGAGAACCTTCTGCGGCGTTCCCCCGACGCGATGGCCGCTTCGACCCGACGCCGACTGTGCAGAGAGCCATCTTCCTCGCTTACGCAGCGATTGCGCCTGCGTCAGGGATTCGGAATGCGGCGTGCACTCGAGGTGCCTTTGCGGCTGGGAACCTGGCTGAGCACCACGCCGAACAAGATCACCAACACGCCCACTATCTGCAGCCAGTCCACCTGTTCGCCCAGAAGAAGCCATGAGAAAAAGATGCCGCCGGGCAATTCGGAAGAAGCCAGGATGGTGGAAATGCCCGTCGGCAGATGCGGGCAGCCGATGCCGAACAGCGAAACGGGGAGCACCAACCCGAACAGTCCCAACCCCAGGCCGATGGGCGCCAGCTGCGGCAATTGCGGGCTGACGAAATAGGTGGGACATAAGATGAAGGCCAGTATGGTGCCGCCCAGGCACACGTACATGCCGCGCTGCGCCGCCGGCATGCCGGTGCCGACGCGTCCGGAATAGAACATGAACGCCGTGCAGCTGATGGCCGCCGCCAGGGCACAAGCCATGCCCAGCGGATCAAAAGACGTTCCTTCACCGCTGATCAATCCGCTGGCCAACACGGTGCCAGCCAACACCACCGCCGTTGCCGCCACTTGGCGCGCGTGCGGCAGCTTGCGCAGGGAAGCCGATTGGGCCACCATGCCCATCCAGGTGAACTGGAACAGCATCGTGATGCCCGTTGCCACAGGCAGCCTCGTCAGCGCGAAGCCGTACAGGCAAGCCGTGGTGGCGGTCATTAGGCCCAGAGCCAACAGCTTCAGCAGGTCGTTGCCGGTGAGCGCCGTGCGGTGCGCGCCGCGGATGCATTGCACCGCCCATACGGCGGCAAACAGCAGGAATCCGAAGAACTCCTGCGTCATGACGGTTTGCTGCCAGGATGCATCGAGTCCGTAGCTCACCTTGTACAGCGTGCCCATGATGCCGTAGCTTGCCCCGCCGAGGAAAACGGCGGCGGCGTATTTCAGTCGTTTCGATTGCATCAGTGCATTGTAGCGCCCGAATGGGCGGCCGAATACCCGTTTGCGCCGTATGGGTATCTGCTATATACTTCTCTTTCGCGCTTCGGCGCAGGTATGCCAACGTGGCTCAGCTGGTAGAGCAACGCACTCGTAATGCGTAGGTCAGCGGTTCGAATCCGCTCGTTGGCTCCAGGCATAATGGCAGGCCGCACCCGTTTTTACGCGTGCGGCCTGTTTTGCGTTCAGATGGATTGCGGATGAAATAAAGGGTGAAATCTTTCATCATGGATCATGCCTTCCTCCTTTCCCATCTGCGCGATTGCATGCGATGTTCTCTTTTGCAGGTTTGTGGTCTATTCATCGGCATCGCGTTATAGTGACGGCATATGTTTGGTAGGTAAGGGCGAAAGGAAACAGCCGCGCCATGCGAATTTTGCTTTGCGACGACTCCCAGGAAGACCGCGATCGTTACACCGATCGCGTGCAGAAGCTGTGCACTTCCGAGCATGTTCCTTGCGATCTGTCTATCTTTGCTTCGGGCGGTGAGCTCCTCTTCGCGCTTGACGACATGCCCGACCAGCCGGATATCGTGGTGCTCGATATCATGATGCCGGGGACTGACGGACTTGAAGTGGCCACGCGGCTGCGCGACCGCGGGTTCGCGGGCGAAATCGTGTTCCTCACGTCCACGACCGATCGCATGATCCAAGCATTCGATCTGCATGCCTTCAACTACGTGGTGAAAGAGGGCGGAATCGCCAAGCGCTTCGATGAGGTCATGCGCCGAGCCATTGCTGCAGCGCAGAAACGCCATCGCGAATATCTGCTGCTCACCGGCGTAGGCGAGTATCGAAACGTACCCATCGAATCCATCGAGTACTTCGAAGTGGTGCGTAAGATCGTGGTGGTCCACTACGAGGGTTCCAAGACGTTTGAATTCTATTCTACGTTGGGGCGGGTTGAAAACCTGCTGCTCCAATACGACTTCATCCGCGTGCACCGTTCGTATCTGGTGCATCGTCCCTACATCCAGGACTACGGCTACGACAAGCTCACGCTGGTAGATGGAACGCAGCTGCCGGTTGGGCGAAAATACCAGCCCGAATTCAAACAGGCCATGGAAGATGCGCAAGCGACGGGCATGCGCGTGGCGAAACTGGGGAAGGCCTAGTTCCGCATGCTGGGCAACGCCGGCATATCCGCACTCCCGGTCAAGGCGGAACAGGCTTTCGGCTTGCATCTGCCCGCTGCTGATGGCTGTTGCCGCGACGGCAGGCGCACCTTCGTCATCCGATTGCTGCTTGCGGCGGCTTTCGTCTGCACCCTGTGTGCCGCATGCGCTCCGGCCGCTTTCGCCGACGAATGCCCGGCGGGCGGAAGTCACGATTTCGCTGCCCAGATCGTCACCTATCCTTCCGATGGTCAGCCGGGGCTTCGCCAGTACACGTGCCTCAAGTGCGGTTATTCGTATACCGAGCAGATTCCCGCCAGCGGCCATTCCTGGACAGCTTGGACGGTCGAGTCCGAGCCCACCTGCACCCAGCAGGGCCTTACCTATCGCACATGCACCGTTTGCGGCGATGTGGAAGAAGAGTACGAACCCGCCCTCGGACACGACTACGTGCTGTCGGCGCACACGGATGCCACCTGCACCGATGCCGGCACCGACACTTACACGTGCTCGCGTTGCGGCGATTCGTACACCCAAGAGGGCCAAGCGGCCCTCGGACACGATTTCCAGCAAACGTCCCACACGGATGCCACCTGCACTGATGAGGGCGTCACGGTGCTCACCTGCAGTCGTTGCGGAGTCACCGAAACGCAGACGCAGGCCGCGCTCGGCCACAATTGGGGTGAATGGATCGTCGATTCAGAAGCTACCGATACGCAGCCGGGCCATCGCCATCGCGTGTGCGCCAACGACTCTTTCCATGTCGAAGAAGAGGATATCCCTGCCACGGGGGTCGTCGCGGGTGGGTCGGACGGCGGGTCGGACGGCGATGCGGGCGATGCCCAAAACGGCCAATCCACAGGCAATCCCTTTACCGACCTCATGTTTTCCAAGCTGTATCCGGGAAGCGACCTCAACGTGATGGATGCCACGCTTTCAACGGCAACCATCGTTTGCTTGGTGGTGGCGGTGCTCCTGGTGTATCCGCTGCTCATGCCCGTGCTGTGGGCGCGTCGCAAGCATGCGACGCTGATGGCGGAAAAAGCGCAGCAGCGAACGGAAGCGGCAGACCGCAGGCGCAGGGAAGCGGGGCGTATCTGATGACTTTGTCGAATTGGATAGAGCTGGCGGTTTTCGTCGTGGTGGTTGTCGTGGCCATCGTCGTGTATCGGCGCATCAAGGCGAAAAGCGACGACATCGAGGGCTTGGGCGGCATCCACGAACAAGACGATGAGTCGGGCCAGCCCGTGGGCAAAGCATGACCCAGGGGTTATCGCACCTCGTTTCGGCGGTGTTTCCGCAGCGCAACACCCAGCCAATAATTCGCTCATTCGTCACACCGAGGGCCTGTTGGGCGCTGTCGGTGCGCCCTAGAACGTCATTCGTGCCATCCAGCTGACTTTTGTGCCCGAAGAAGGCACTATCCACCTTGAGAAAGAAACATCTCAAACGGGTGAAGGCAGAGTGAAAAGAGGTTTGCAATGCAATCTAATACGGGGAAGTCTCACACTATGAAACGAGGTGTCTCCATGGCGTGGCGCGTGCTGCTTGCCGCCTGCCTGGTGGTGACCCTCACGCCAATCGGTTCATATGCGGATGAAACGGCTGCGCAGCCCGCTCAGACGCTGACCGCTACGGCTGCAACCGCCGATTCCACGGCAGCGGCCGCAGCGACCGACCAGACGTCTGCATCCACGACAGCAACCGACAATGCTTCGGCAACCGGCACCAAGGCCGATTCCACCGCTGCTGCAACGGCTGCCACCGATGCGACTGCTGCTGCGCCGACGGCTGCAGACAGCACAAAGGAGACGACTGAGTCTACAACGGAAAAGGTCGCGGCAACCGAAGCCGCCGCCGTTTCCGCCCAAGATGAAGAGCTCTCTGCTCAGGGCACCGTCGATGCCTCCATCACCCTGACCAGCAAGGCGACGGGCGAGGCCATCTCCGGCGTTACCTTCGAATTCTTCAAGAAGGACCTTTCAACGGGCGCGCTCACTTCGTTGGGCACTGACGTCACCGATGCCAACGGCGTGGCCAGCGTTTCGGTCAACGAGACCGGACGCTACGTTGCCAAGTACGTAAGCGGTTTGTCCTCGAAGTACGATGTGAACGCCGTGAGCGGACTTGAGTACGAGATCACCGTGTCGTCCAACAACCAGCCCGGCGTTCAGCTTACCGAAGACTGGGGCCTGGGGCTTTCCGGTTTGGCGTTTCGCGATGTCGTCGGTTTAGACGGCAATGTGGTCGCTGTCGGCAGGGTCAATGATGCCACCTACACCATCCCCGGATCATCTACCGTCGACGGCAAAGACATCGTTTTGAATCAGGCTGACGGCATGGGCGTTGTGCTGAAGATCGACCCGTCCACCGGCAAGATCGAGTGGGTAAAGCAGTTCGCGTCCGATAACGCCTCGTATTCGCTCACCGATCTCGGTGACAAGGTGGCCGTGGTCAATTACTCCCTATCCGGTTCCGGCAATCCGACCGTGGTGTACCTGTTCGATGCCGACGGCAACCAGACCGGGTCCTTCGAGGTCGACAGCGACGACACTTGTTTCGACATCCATTCGACGAGCGATGGCGGCGTGGTGCTCGTCAACAAATCCAATCAGATCATGAAATACACGGCCGATGGCACCAAGGTATGGGGTCCGATTTCGATTGTCACCGAATCCAGCTTCGCCAAGTCCGTCATTCAAGATAGCGACGATACGTATGTGGTTTCCGGCGGCGGCAACAGCAACACCGCGTTCGTGGGCAAGTACACGATAGCCAACGGCGTTTCCACCACTGATTGGCTCTTCACCATCAAAGGTGCCAACACCTGCCGCTTCAACGACGTCATCAAGACCGACGAAGGCGATTACGTGGCCAGCGGCGACATGACCTTCCCTGACGGCACCACCAGTTACACCATTCCCGCCAGCCAAACGGCCAGCGCCCAGCCCATCACCATTTCGACCAACCCCAACGGCAAGAAGGCCGCCCTCTTGGTCAAGTTCAATTCCGAGGGCAAGGTTATTTGGGCGCAGAGTTTGTTCTCTGAAAACTCCACTGCTACCGAAGCCGGCGAATTCAACAGCGTCTCTTTGGCCACCGATGGTGCAGGCGGATACGTGGTTTCCGGCAAGCTGTCCGGCACCGTCACCGTGCAGCCGGGCGATAATATCTTCGACCAAGTGGTAACCATCGTCACCAATTCCACCTCTACCACCGATGCCGTTATCGTGCGCTATACCGCCGATGGCAAGTACATCGACAGCTATCTGTACGGCACCGATACGGATCAGACCGGCACTGACGATCAGTATTACGGCAGCGCCGCCGTCGGTGACAAGGTGTATGCCCTGGGCAACGACGCCAACAAGAACATCGTGCAGCTTTCCAGCGCCCTCACGGCCACGCCGCGACCGGTGCAGGTGCCCAGCGCAGCCAAGTACAAGGTGACCACCGCCGTGAACGATGCCGACGGCGGCACCATTTCGGGCCAGGGCTGGACCTACTGGGAAGAGGTCGAGGCCGGCGGCACCACCACCAAGGACATCACCGCCACGCCCAACGAGGGTTGGTATCTGGCCAGCGTGACGGTCAACGGCACCGTCGTCGCCACCCCCAACACCACCTCCTCCTACACGCTCGATCCCCTCACTGTCAACGAGGACACCGAGGTCGTGGCCAACTTCGTCAAGGGCCTGGTTCCCACGGCCAAGTACCAGGTGACCTTCGAGAGCAACGGCGGCAGCGCCGTGGCATCCCAGACGGTGGAGGAAAACGCCACCGCCACGCAACCCGCCGATCCCACGCGCGATGGCTATGACTTCCGTGGTTGGTATTCCGACGCTGCGCTCACCACGGCCTACGACTTCAGCACGCCCGTCACCGCCGACATCACGCTGTACGCCAAGTGGACTCAAGCTCCACAGGCCCAGGATCAATATACGGTGACCTTCGAGAGCAACGGCGGCAGCGCTGTGGCATCCCAGACGGTGACGTCTGGCGCTACGGCCACCGAACCTGCCGACCCGACGTATGCCAATCACGGATTCGACGGCTGGTACACCGACGCTGCGCTCACCACGGCCTACGACTTCAGCACGCCGGTCACCGCCGACACCACGTTGTACGCCAAGTGGCATGAGGTAACCGCCAGCGTGGTCAAGGGCGTATCCAGCGACACGGTGGCTCCGGGCGAAAACGCCTCGTACGCCATCACGGTAACCAACAACGAGAACGTGCCGATCTCCGGCGTGTACGTGAAGGACTACCTGCCCGAATATACGCTGTACGTGTCGTGCGACAACGGCGGCATCTACCGTGGGGTAGATGCGAATGCCGACGGGCGCGAGTACGTCACCTGGTTCATCGATACGTTGCAGCCGGGTCAGAGCGTCACGTTGGATCTCACCGTGCTGGTAGACGAATGCGTGCCCATCGGAGCGACCATTTCCAATATCGCTTACTACGACATCACGGGATCGGTCGATCGTCCTTCCAGCGAATACGATCCTTCCAATGCCACCAACGCCGCCACTATGAAGGCCGTCAACTCGACAACCACCAAGGCTGCCGCCAGCACGACTTCCACCACCGCCAAGACTGGCGAT
Organism: Eggerthellaceae bacterium; assembly: GCA_040774885.1. Classification (GTDB taxonomy): domain Bacteria; phylum Actinomycetota; class Coriobacteriia; order Coriobacteriales; family Eggerthellaceae; genus JAXGTO01. Next base: position 7,166 of record JAXGTO010000043.1, read on the forward strand.
GCCACGCCCGTCGCGGTTTTGGTGCTGCTGATGGTTGCAGCTGCAGGCTGCGTCCTGTACGCGCGCCGCAAGATGAGCGGTCGCGAATAATTGCCGATTCTCCCTGTGCACTGTCCGAATAGGCGGCGCGCAGGGATGATTTCGGGGAGGGTCCACCCCCCTCCTGTTTTCAATGAGACGGTCCGTGTATCCACCCACACGGGCCGTCTTCCGTTTTGCTTGGCGACCAGGTTATGAGGCTTGCGTCAGCCTATGCCGCGCAGATGCGTTTCAGGCACGATGGCTTGCAACTGCGGCAACAGGACGCGCAAGTCGGCGGGGGTCCAAGCATGCAAAGAGTGCGGGCCGGCCAATACGCCGTCGCTGTCCACGAAGCTTTGCAGATACCAAGCGGGTGCACCCTCTATCCATCGAGCCAACGCCAACAGGTCGTGGGCAGAGTGCAGTTCGCGCACCACGGTGGTGCGCAATTCGAAGGGCACCGTTCCCGTCAGCAATGCATCGATGCTCTCACGCATCGGCGTGATATCCAAATCGGGAACTCCGACGGTTTCGGCGTAACGCTCCGGCGCGTTCTTCACATCCATGGCCACGCAATCCACCAGGTCGGCGTCCATCAGCATACGCAGCCGATCGGGAAAACTGCCGTTGGTGTCGAGCTTCACGGCGAATCCGGCATCCTTCACACGCTGGCAGAACGCCGCGATATCGGGCTGCAGCAAAGGCTCGCCGCCGGTGATGCAGACGCCGTCCAGCAATCCATGGCGCTTATCCAGGAAGTCGAAGAGCTCTTCTTCGTCGATAAGGGGGAACGTCGCCCCCTGCCCGTCCATAGTTTCTTCTCCCAGCACCAAGGCGGCGTTCTGGCAGAACGGACAGCGGAAATCGCACCCCGGAGTGAACACGGTGGCAGCCGTTTTCCCAGGGAAATCGAGCAGGGTGAGTTTTTGCAATCCGGATATCCTCATACGCGCGAGTGTAGCACCGCCTGCGCTTCTTGCAGCACCAGGCTGCGAATTTCCATACCACAATATGTTGTGTCACAAATGGTATACATCAACAAAATGATGTGGTTATCGGATTGACTAACCGGCCTCAGCGGACTATGGTACGACCTACCTTGAACACCACCTTCGAAATGAATCAACAATAGAGCAGCGGAGCGGAAGGAAGCCTCATGTACACGGTACGCAAGCGCGACGGCAAGGTCGCGGAATTCGATAACGCCAAGATCGCCGGAGCCATAGACAAAGCGTTCGATGCCTGCGGCAAGCAATACCATCCCTCTACCATCGACATGCTGGCCTTGCAGACCACGGCCAACTTCGAACCCAAGATCTCCGACGGCGTCATCGGCGTCGAGGATATTCAGGACAGCGTGGAAGAAGTGCTTTCCACCGCTGGCTACGCAGACGTGGCCAAGGCGTACATCCTGTACCGCAACCAGCGCGAAAAGGTACGCAACGCCAATGCCAGCCTGCTCGATTACAAGGCCATCGTCGACAGCTACGTCAACGTGGCCGATTGGCGCGTGAAGGAGAATTCCACCGTTACTTACAGCGTGGGCGGCCTCATCCTTTCCAACAGCGGGGCCATCACCGCCAATTACTGGTTGTCCGAAATCTACGACAAGGAAATCGCAGAGGCGCATCGCAACGCCGACCTCCACTTGCATGATCTTTCCATGCTCACCGGCTACTGCGCTGGCTGGTCGCTCAAACAGCTCATCCAAGAAGGCCTGGGCGGTGTGCCCGGAAAGATCACCAGCAAGCCCGCGGGGCACCTGTCCAGCCTGTGCAACCAGATGGTCAACTTCTTGGGCATCATGCAAAACGAATGGGCAGGCGCCCAGGCGTTTTCCAGCTTCGATACCTACCTGGCGCCTTTCGTGCGCGCCGACAACCTGAGCTACAAAGAAACCAAGCAGTGCGTCGAATCGTTCATCTTCGGCGTGAACACCCCCTCGCGTTGGGGTACCCAGGCACCGTTTTCCAATATCACGCTCGACTGGGTGTGCCCGGCCGACCTGGCCGCCCAGCCCGCCATCGTCGGCGGCAAGGAACAAGACTTCACCTATGGCGACTGCCAGCGCGAAATGGATATGGTGAACAAGGCGTTCATCGAGGTGATGATCGAAGGCGATGCCAACGGCCGCGGCTTCCAATATCCCATTCCCACCTATTCCATAACCAGGGACTTCGACTGGAGCGCCACCGAGAACAACAAGCTATTGTTCGAGATGACGTCCAAGTACGGCACGCCGTATTTCAGCAACTACATCAATTCCGACATGGAGCCTTCGGACGTTCGCAGCATGTGCTGCCGCCTGCGCCTTGACCTGCGCGAATTGCGCAAGAAGAGCGGTGGGTTCTTCGGCAGCGGCGAAAGCACGGGCAGCGTGGGCGTGGTCACCCTCAATATGCCGCGCATCGCCTACCAAGCCGCCGACGAAGCCGACTTCTATGCGCGCCTGGACCATTTGATGGACATCGCAGCCCGGTCGCTCAAAACCAAGCGCACCGTCATCACCAAGCTGCTCGATGCTGGCCTGTACCCCTATACCAAGCGTTATCTGGGAACCTTTGAAAACCACTTTTCGACCATCGGCCTGGTGGGCATGAACGAGGCTTGCCTCAATGCCGCTTGGCTGCACGCCGATATGACGCAACCGGCCGCGCAGGAGTTCAGCAAACAGGTGCTCGACCATATGCGCGAACGCCTGAGCGACTACCAAGAGCGGTACGGCGACCTGTACAACCTGGAGGCCACCCCAGCCGAAAGCACCACGTATCGTCTGGCCAAACATGACAAGGAGCAGTTCCCCGACATCATCACCGCCAACGAGAACGGCACGCCGTATTACACCAACAGCAGCCATCTGCCGGTGGGATTCACCGATGACGTGTTCAGCGCGCTCGATATCCAAGACGACCTGCAGACGCGTTATACCAGCGGAACCGTGTTCCATGCCTTCTTAGGCGAGAAGCTGCCCGATTGGCAGGCGGCGGCCACGCTGGTGCACAAGATAGCCGCCAACTACAAGCTGCCGTATTACACCATCAGCCCCACGTACTCGGTATGCAAGAACCACGGCTACATCGCCGGCGAGGTCCACGAATGCCCTTGCTGCCATGAAGAAACCGAGGTGTACAGCCGTATCACCGGATACTATCGCCCGGTGAAGAACTGGAACGACGGCAAGGCGCAGGAATACCGCGACCGCCAAGTGTACAGCGTGGGCGGGTCCCAGCGCGTGTTGGCGGATGCCCAGGCTGCGCCGGCCTTCCAAGAAGCGATCAAACGAGGCGTAGACCCCGAATCGGTCACCGCTTCCCCGGTTGTCTTGGACGCAGCTCTGTCGGCAGTAGAACAGGCCGATACGCAGCCCGATCTGGCAGCGGGAATATACGTGCTTGCCACGCGCAGCTGCCCCAATTGCAAGCGAGCCGAGCACATGCTCGACCAGGCGGGCGTGACCTATCGCAAGGTGCTGGCAGAAGAAGACCCCAGCTTGGCCGAACGCTTTGACATCATGCAGGCCCCCGCATTGATAGATGTGGCCGAAGATGGTGCGGTCAAGGTGGTGCGCGGTGCGGCCGACGTGTTCGCTGCCATTCCGCGGTTGAGCTGATAGCGGGTGATGGAGGCTGGCAGGATCTATTTGCCAGCCTCCATCGCTTTTAAACGAGGCGATCCTGGACGGCTGGGAGGGTCTATTTGCCAATCAATCCCCACATCCGCTCCATCATTTTCAGGTGCCGTGCGCGTATACTGAATAGCGAAATCACCGCATATTGGTTTGCATTTCGGCGCCCTGGCGCCTTTTTTACGCCCTGAGAATGCTCACGCATCCTTGGGGTTTGCTTATGCAAACCCGCAGATCGGCAAGGAGACACCCTCTATGGCAATGGGAATAACGCGCAAACAGATGGCCATGCTGGCCGTGTTGATGTTCGGCACTTTCGTCACCGTGCTCAACCAGACCGTGGTCACGCCGGCGCTGCCGTCGGTCATGGTCGACTTCAACATCGACGCCGCCACCGCGCAGTGGCTCACCACCGGATTCACGCTGGTCAACGCCATCATGATTCCCGTCACGGCCTATCTCACCGACCGTTTTTCCACGCGCCGTCTGTTCGTTGTGGCCATGTCCGTCTTCACTGTGGGCAGTTTGCTGGCAGGGTGGGGTCCCAGTTTCGCCGTTTTGCTCATCGGCCGTTTGGCCCAAGCCGCCGGTGCCGGCATCCTCATGCCCATGGTCATGACGGTGCTCATGCTCACCTTCCCGCCCGAACGACGCGGCCAGGCAATGGGTCTGTTCGGCCTGGTCATCGCCTTCGCTCCGGCCATCGGCCCCACCATCGCCGGTATCGTCATCGATAACGCCAACTGGCACATCATGTTCTTTGCCATCGCTATTCTGTCGGTGGCGATAATGTTGTGCTCGCTTTTCGTATTGGACAAGGAAGCCGAAAAGCAAACCGAATTGGTGTTGGACAAGACATCGGTCGTGCTTTCCTCCGTCGGGTTCGGCTGCTTGCTCTACGGGCTGTCCGTCATCGGGTCGTACGGCATCAATGTCGGAGCTATCGTGGCCGCCGTGGTGGGTGTGGCGGCGCTGGTGCTCTTTTTCCGTCGCCAGCTGCGCATGGAACACCCCATGCTGCAGGTGCGCGTGCTCAAGAACCGTACCTTTCTCATGGGCACCATCATCGGCATGTTGGTGCAGGCATCGCTGCTGGCCGCCGGTATCCTCTTGCCCATCTACCTGCAAACCTACATGGGCTATTCGGCCACGATTTCGGGCTTGGTCATCCTCCCTGGCGCAATCGTCATGGGCGCAATGGGCCCCGTCGCCGGCCGCTTGTTCGACAAGCATGGACCGCGCGTGCTGTCCCTCATCGGGCTTTCGCTGCTCACGCTTACCACGTTCGCGTTCGCTTTCCTCTCCGACAGCACGGGAGTGGCTTATCTGGTGGTGCTCTATACCATTCGCCTGTTCAGCCTTTCGCTGGTGAACATGCCCATTACCACATGGGCCATGAATTCGCTCGATGACAAGCTGGTCAACCACGGCAATGCGGTGAACAACACGTTTCGCCAGGTTGCCGGATCGCTGGGAACGGCCATCCTGGTGTCGGTGATGAGCGTTGCCATCAACGCCAGCACTGCCAACGGTGCC
>JAXGTO010000044.1:0-11142 GCA_040774885.1 Eggerthellaceae bacterium
AGCCGCGCTGGTGCCGGCTAATTCGCCTATCAGCAACACGGGTATCCTGTTCCCGAACGTTTCCTTGACGCGATTGCGCAGCGCAGCGCAAACCTCTTGCGCCTGTTCAGGCGTAGCAGTGCGGCCGGTTCCAATAGCCCAAATAGGCTCATATGCGATGACGCACCGTGCGACCTCGGAAGCGTCAAGACCGGCGAAGGCAGCGTCGAACTGAGCACAGACGAATTGATCGGTGGTTCCCTCATCTCGCACCGAAAGCGACTCGCCGACGCACACGATGGGAGCCAGGCCGCCGGCTAGGATCGCTTTCACTTTACGCGCAACCTGCTCGTCGGTTTCCCCGAACAACGTGCGCCGCTCGGAATGGCCCACTATGCACCAAGATGCTCCGGCTTCGGCGATCATGGGAACGGAGACCTCACCGGTGAAGGCGCCCGAATCCTCCCAATAGACATTCTGGGCACCTACCGCAACAGGCGCCTTGTCGAAATCGAGAACCGTTTTAGCGGGCTTGAGGTCTATCGAGGGAACGCAAAGCACCACGTCGATGTCGCTCCAAGTATCTTCGCTCCTGTTGGAAATGGCTTGCGTGAGCACAACCGCCTCTGAAACGGTGTTGTTCATCTTCCAATTTCCCGCCATCATCTTAGTCCGCATGCCGTACTCCTTATCTCAATGCTTCGACGCCGGGAAGCGCCGAACCCTGAACCAGCTCCATCGAGGCCCCGCCTCCGGTGGAGATGAATGTCATCTTGTCGCCCAGACCGAATTTGTTGACAGCAGCAACGCTGTCGCCGCCACCGATGATGGTATCACCGGAGCACTGCGCCACTGCTTTGGCGACCCCTTCGGTGCCGGCAGCGAATGCATCCATTTCAAAGACGCCCATGGGGCCGTTCCAAAACACCGTTCCCGCATCTGCAATCGCCGCAGCGTAGCGCTCGGTGGTCTCAGGCCCGATATCAAGACCCATCATATCGTCGGGAATGGAGTCGACGGGAACCGTCTTATGCGCTGAGTCAGCCGCAAATCGGTCGGCAACCACCACATCGACGGGAAGCAGCAGATCAACGCCGCGCTCTTCGGCCTTGGCCATCATCTGGCGGGCCCTATCGACCCAATCCTCTTCCATCAAGCTGGTACCCACCGAATGGCCATTGGCAGCAATGAAAGTGAAGCACATGCCGCCGCCGATGATGAGCGTATCGACCTTGTCGATGAGCGCATCGATGACCGCAACCTTGTCAGAGACCTTGGAGCCTCCGAGGATGGCAACGAAGGGACGCTTAGGTGCAGCGAGCATACCGGTGAGCGTGTCCACCTCCTTGCGCATGAGGAACCCGGCGTACGCCGGCAAAAGGTGAGCAACGCCCTCAGTGGAAGCATGGGAGCGATGCGCGGTACCGAAAGCGTCATTGACATAGACCTGGCCCAGCGCGGCAAGCGAAGCAGCGAAGTCGGGATCGTTCTTCTTTTCGCGCTTGTCGAATCTGAGGTTTTCCAATAGCAGCACGCCACCGTCTTGAAGCTCGGCCGCTTTGGCCTGCGCATCCGGCCCAATAGTATCCGACGCGAAAACGACGGGGCGCCCGATCAGTTCGGAGAGGCGGCTTGCCGCAGGTTCGAGAGAGAAATCGGACTCGAATCCATCGCCAGAAGGCCGCCCGAGATGGCTCATGAGGATCACTTTCGCGCCATAATCGACCAGATATTCGATGGTGGGAAGCGCCGCACGGATACGGGTATCGTCGGCAACAACCCCATTGGACACAGGGACATTGAAGTCGACACGGCACAAAACGCGCTTGCCGGCCACATCGGCTTGGTCAATGGATTTGATTTGGGACATCCTAGCCTCCTAAAAGGGAAACGCCGACGGTGAGTCGGCGTTTCGGAACTTTTACAGCAGAATCTTTGCAAGGTCCTTGACGCGATTGGAATAGCCCCACTCATTGTCATACCAGCTGATGCATTTGACGAAATTGCTCTTCTCGCCCATCACCATGGTGAGCTTGCTATCGAAGATCGAAGAGTGCGGATTGCCCACGACGTCGATGGAGACGATGGGGTCTTCGGTGTACTCGAGAATGCCTTTCATGGGGCCCTCTGCTGCAGCCTTCATGGCCGCATTGATCTCGTCGATGGTGGTTTCACGACCGAGCTCGACGGTGAGGTCGACCATGGAGCCATCGGGAGTCGGAACGCGCGTTGCGAAGCCATCGAGCTTACCCTTGAGTTCGGGCAGCACCAAAGCCACGGCGCGAGCGGCACCGGTAGTGGTCGGAATCATGGACATGCTGGCTGCACGGGCACGACGGAGGTCGGAATGCGGGAGATCCAAGATCTTCTGGTCGTTGGTGAAAGCATGAATGGTATTCATGAAGCCGCGCTCAACGCCGAACGTATCGAGCAGCACCTTGGCAAACGGAGCCAGGCAGTTGGTCGTGCAAGAAGCATTGGAGATGATGTTGTGCTTGGCAGGGTCGTAGAGATGGTCGTTAACGCCCATCACGATGGTGATGTCCTCGTTTTTGCCGGGAGCCGAGATGATGACCTTCTTGGCGCCTGCATCGATATGCTTCTGAGCGTCATGGGCGTCACGGAAGAAACCGGTGGATTCGACAACGACATCGACGCCGAGCTCGCCCCACGGAAGATCGGCAGGGTCGCGCTGCGAAAGCACCTTCACGGGGATGCCATCGGCGACGAAGCCATCATCGGTCACTTCTACCGTGTCGAAAGCGCGGCCATGAACGGAATCGTATTTGAGAAGATGGGCCATGGTGGGGATGTCGCCCAAGTCATTGACCGCAACCACTTGCAAATCGGGGTCTTTGGCCATCGCCCTGAAAACCAGACGTCCGATTCGCCCGAAGCCGTTGATTCCTACCTTGGTTGCCATGTAGAGCCCCTTTCGTAGAATGGATCGCTTGCTGCCATGCATTATAGATTGCTTGCCGCATCAGGTTCGCATTCGAAACGTTACCACATCAAAAGCGCAGCGCCGATGGGCACTGTCTGCCATTTTAGCCGTTGGAAAGATCTAATGAGGCGAGGTACGACCGAGCGGTTCATTGAGCGCAGCAGCGGAGCATAAACGCATCATGCATCGAATATTAGCGCCGTCGGCACAAATCGATCAGCTGTTAGGTCCTTTGGCCTCGGCCGCAAGCTGTTCGATGCGACGGATGCGATGGTAAACGGCGGACTTGGAAAGCGGCGGGTCAGCCTTTTGCCCCAACTCCTTGATGGTTGCATCGGGATTCGACACGCGCAGCCGAATGAACTGCTGAAGAGCCGGAGGAAGATTCTCGAGACCGAAATGATCAACGACAGTGCGAATCGCCATGATCTGCTCTACGCTGGCCTCGGCGCTCTTGGCCTGATTGGCAACCTCGGCATTGACCCGTCGATTCACATCGTTGCGAACGCTTTTGTATACCCGTTCGTTTTCCATCTTCAAAGCACTCTGATGCGCACCGGTCATCGCCAAGAATTCCGATATGGCGGTTCCGCTTTTCAGATAAACGATATGGCTGGACCTTCGAGCCATAACGCGGGCGTGGATGTCCCGATCTTCCATGAGGGCAACGATGCCTTCGGCCAATTCAGCCGATTCCACCGTAATCTCGAAATGAAAGTCGCCACGAGGCTCGGCAATGAAACCGCTGCCCAAAAAAGCACCTCTGAGATAGGCCGCTGCGCAACATTGCTTTCGAACGAGATCCGCATCGATGCCCATCTCTATACCCTGTTCGCCCAATACACCCAGATCATGCAGCGCTTCGTCAAGCCCAGGCTGCAAAGGTACGCTGATGAGGTAGTTGGGCGTTTTATGCAATACGCTGCGGCGCATGGTGAGCTCGGTTTTCAGATGGTAAAGACCGTGGACCAGGCGAACCACCTGACGGGCGACGTTGGGAGAATCAGTGGCTACTTCCACATGATAGCGACCATTGCCGCTGAACGACAGGGTCCCCTCAATGCGGATGAGGGCAGCCAGCATGGCTCGATCGCAATGAGAGCAAGACGGCTGGACACGCGCCAGCTCGTCTTTCACATCCGCGGTGAACGACATAGCTTCAAAACTCCCGTGAGCGCTTCGCGAAGCGCAATGGGATCGTGCCAGGTCGGTCGAATTGGATCGACCAGATTGCGCGCGACCACTACCGGGCCCTCAGCCTGAATGGCACGTGCGTCCTCATAGGTGATGGCGACAGGACGAATCCCCGCAGCAGCGTAAGCTTCAACGGCAGGGTCGGGCGAAACGGAGGACTCAGGACCGGCCGCAGATTCAAAAGAGGCAGATTGCACCATCATGGGATGCAGCGGGTTGGCAGTGTGCAGCAACACGTAGTCAAGATGGCCGCGCATGCCATGGTTAAGCAAAGCCTCGACGTGTTCCTTGGCTGTGAGCCCCCAGGTTTCTCCCTGCATGTCGGCCAAGCTGCAGACGAACACGGTGCGTCCGCGCGAAGAGGAAATGGCATCGATGACGCCCGGAACCAGCAGATTGGGAATGATTGAAGTGAACAGCGAACCCGGGCCGAGCACGATGAGATCGGCATCGCGAATGGCCTCAAGCGCGGGAGAATACGACGTGCCGACATGCGGTTCCTTGAGCCAGACGCGTTGCAGCGCGGTCGAAGAATGGGATATGGCCGACTGCCCTTCAATCACGCTGCCGTCACGCGTCATCCCGCACAGAACCACTTTGTCAAGCGTGGAAGGATAAACGTTGCCGCGGGCATGGAGAAGGTCTTCGCAAATGGCAATTGCCGAGGGGAAAGATCCTGTCGCTTCTTCAAGCGCACTGAGCATCAGGTTTCCCAACGTGTGGTTCTGGGCAAAATCGAAACGGTATTTGAATGCCTTGGTAAGCGGGTCATTGGAGTCGGAAGCGAAGGCGGCAAGGCATTTGCGGACATCGCCCGGTGGCGTGACGTTGGCCTCTTCGCGCAATATGCCGGTAGAACCCCCATCATCGGCCATGGCCACAACGGCAGACGTCTCGAGCCCCATGCTCAGCAGCGTGCGAATGGACATGGGAGCCCCCGTGCCGCCGCCGATGACGACAGCAGTCGCATGGGCGCCTGAAGGAATGACGGGAAGCACGTTTTTTATACGCGCGAATGCCGCAGTACCCGAAGGGTCTGAATGGAAAGGATGGATGCTCATCGAGCCTCGACCTCCGGCTTGACGGGCTCAAGCGTTTCGGCCAAAGGAAGGTCGCGATGGGTCACATCGACGTGATAGCCCAGCTGCTTCAGATACGAACCGGTCACCTCTGCCAGGCAAACGCTTCGATGCTGGCCGCCCGTGCAGCCGACGGCGATAGCGAGTTGCTGCTTGCCCTCGGAAACGTATCCGGGCATGACGCATGCCAACAGACTCTCCCAGCAACGCAGGAATTCCTTGGTCTCGCTACGTTTCATGACATAATCGCGCACGGGAACATCAAGACCCGTAAGGCGACGAAGATCGGGTTCGTAAAACGGATTGGGAAGGAAGCGGACGTCGATGACGATATCGGCATCGAGGGCGGCACCGTGTTTGAACCCGAACGAATAGACAACGACGTTGAGTCCCGATTGGGCTGATTCCTTGGAAAAACGCTCACGCAATTCCTGTCGCAGCTGAATGGGCTTTTTGCCCGTGGTATCGATGACGGTATCGGCCATATCGAGCAAATCAGCCAAGAGCTCGCGCTCTTTTTGAATGCCCTGAGAAAGGGTCATCTTGCTGTCGACGCACATGGGATGACGACGACGGCTGGCCTTGTAACGTGCGAGCAACGCGTCATCCGCAGCATCCAGGAACATGACGCGATACGAAACACCCGCTTCTTTGAGATGGCCGAGTTCTTTGGCGAGCTGTTGGAAATACGCGCGATTGCGTGCATCGCAGACAACGGCCAACTTGCGCATCTGCTCGCCCTGCCCGGGGATATTGGCCAAAGAGACCAAGTTCATGATGAGAGAAGGCGGAAGGTTGTCGATGCAGAAATAGCCCAGATCTTCGAAGGTGTGCATGGCCTCGGTACGACCGGCACCGCTCATGCCGGTGATGATGATGAGATCGGGACCCGCCTGATCGCACGCACCCGTCGAATCCTCGCATTGAGGCTCTTGATCGATTTTGTTCTCAGCGCTCTCCATCGAAATCCTCTCCGACCGTCCCGCCAGGACCCTTGTCATTTGAACTTTCATTATACTGCTCAAGAACGGCAAACAGGTCCTCGGCGACATCATCGGGGACGATATGCGCTTCCTTCAATTCATCGAGCGAGGCTTCACGCAATCGCTTGAAGCTCTTGAAATGCTTCAAAAGCGCCTTCTTGCGCACCGGCCCCAATCCGGCCACGTCATCGAGGACGCTGGCCGTCATGGCCTTGCCACGAAGTTCGCGATGAAACGTGATGGCAAATCGATGGGCTTCGTCGCGCAGCCTTTTGACGAGATACAAAGAAGCCGAACCGGCAGGGAGAACCACGGGGCCGGAATCTTGCCAGGGAACAAAGAGCTCTTCGTCGCGCTTGGCCAAGCCGGCAACGGATATGTCATCCAGCCCAAGACGCTCAAGCTGTCCCATCGCCGCTGTGAGTTGGGGCTTTCCACCATCGACAACCAGCAAATCGGGCTTGCGGCCGAACCGCCCATCCGCCATGCGCTCAGGAGCGTAGCGGCGCGCCATGACTTCGGCCATCATGGCAAAGTCGTTCGCCTCGTCGGATTCCATGCGAATCTTGAATCGTCGGTATTGGGATTTATCGGGACGTCCATCGGTGAACACGACCATCGAGGCAACCGAATGCTTGCCATGGATGGTTGAGATATCGAAACACTCCATCCGCATAGGCGGCGCAGGGAGCGCCAAGGCGCTTTCAAGCTGAAGCAGGGCTTCGTTGATGCGCTTGTCCTCGTAATTTGTTCGCACCTTGTAACGCATCAGGGTATGTTTGGCGTTGCGTTGGGCCATCAGCAGCAAATCGTGCCTTTCTCCCCGCTGCGGCACGGTGAAACGAACACGCGCGCCATGCACGCTGCCCAATTTGTCGGTAAGCCAGGCGCACATGACCGACTCGTCTTCGATAGGCTGCTCGACAACCACCTCATGAGGGATAGATGTAGTGGCATCGTAATAGCGAAGCAAGAACATATGGAGCAGATCATCGTCGGGCACGTCGGTGCCCTTGTTCAAAATGAACTCGTTGCTGTTGATGATGCTGCCCTCTCGAACCATGAGAACATGCACGCCGGCAATCGTCTCTTCGCGATAGATGCCGACAACATCGGCATTCACGTCACGATTCGTCACGGCATGCTGGCGATCTTGCAACCCTTCGATTGTTTCGATCCGCGCCTTGCAGCGCGCCGCCCGTTCAAAGTCGAGGTTTTCGGCGGCATTGTTCATTTCAACTTCGAGTTCATCGATAAATGAGCGATGGTTTCCGCGCAAAAAGCGCTCGACGCGGTCTACATTGCGCGCATATTCTTCTGGGCCGAGCGCGCCGCAACAGGCTCCCGGCCCCAAACCCACATGAAAGTCGAAGCATGGCTTCACGTTGCGAGCCGTGTATTCATCGAGCGTTTCAGCGCAAAGCCGTCTTTTCATCGCCCGCCACTGGGCGCAACCGGAAGAGCAAACGGGAACCACCTTGCGTACGATCTCCACCAGCTGCCGAGCCGCCCTGCTATCGGTATATGGACCGAAATACACCGTATCTGCGCGATGCTTTTCGCGCGTGTACTTGATTGCGGGAAACACATCGCCTTTCGTCAATGCAATGAACGGGTAGCTTTTATCGTCTTTGAAATCAGCATTGAAAAACGGCGCATATTGCTTGATGAGATTGTTTTCGAGAACCAGGCTTTCATGCTCGCTCTCGGTGACGATGTAGTCGAAAGAATCGATTTGCTCCAACATCAAGGGAATCTTTGCGCGTTCGTCTTGCCCCATGACGTATTGCTTCATGCGCGCACGCAGCTGCTTGGCCTTCCCCACATAAATGACCTGGCCTTCTGCATCTTTCCAAAGATAGACCCCAGGCTGTGCGGGAACGCTTGCCAACTGCTGTTTTATCTGTTCGATGGTGGACATGGAATCAGTATAGCGTCACGTTGGCACCGTGCGCCGCCGCAGTCCATCCGTTCATCGCGATGCTATGTTTCCATCATGTTACAGCACGGTTGCATGCGTGTTGCGAACGTATAATTTCCTTATCTGCAAAACGAGGTGTTCCCCTTGAAGGAGGCAATCGTGAGTTACGTCGAAGACGTCATCGATCAGGTAAAGGCAAAAAATGCCAACGAACCGGAGTTCATCCAAGCAGTCACCGAGGTGCTGACTTCGCTTGAGCCAGTCATCGAAGCACATCCCGAATACCAGAAAGCCGCACTGCTCGAGCGCATCGTCGAGCCCGAACGCGTGGTCATGTTCCGCGTTCCCTGGGTTGACGACAAAGGCGCCGTGCAAGTTAATCGCGGCATGCGCGTCCAGTTCAACAGCTGCCTGGGCCCCTACAAAGGCGGTCTGCGTTTGCACCCCTCCGTCAACCTGGGAATCATCAAGTTCTTGGGCTTCGAGCAGATATTCAAGAACAGCTTGACCACATTGCCCATGGGCGGCGGCAAAGGCGGCTGCGATTTCGACCCCAAGGGTAAAAGCGATGCCGAAGTCATGCGCTTCTGCCAAAGCTTCATGACCGAACTTCAGCGTCACATCGGCGCCGACACCGACGTGCCCGCCGGCGACATTGGCACCGGCGCACGCGAAATCGGCTACATGTTCGGCCAGTACAAGCGCCTGCGCAACGAATGGGTCGGCGTCCTTACCGGCAAAGGCCTTACATTCGGAGGCAGCCTTGCGCGCACCGAAGCAACCGGATACGGGTTGGTATACTTCGTGGATGAATACCTCACCTGCCACAACGACAGCTTCAAGGGCAAGACCGTCACCATTTCCGGCAGCGGCAACGTCGCCATCTACGCCACGCAGAAAGCCCAAGAGCTCGGTGCCACCGTTGTCACCCTCTCGGACAGCACGGGTTGGATCCATGACCCCGCTGGAATCGACGTCGACCTCGTCAAGCAGATCAAAGAGGTCGAACGCGGACGCATTTCGGAATATGCCAAGCGCCGCGATGGCGTTGAATACCATGAGGGCCGCGGAGTTTGGAGCGTCCCCACCGATATCGCACTTCCTTGCGCCACCCAAAACGAGTTGTTCATCGAAGATGCGAAAGCGTTGGTGGAAAACGGCTGCAAGGTAGTGGCCGAGGGAGCAAACATGCCCACTACCATGGATGCCACCGTGTACCTGCAGGAAAACGGCGTCACCTTCTGCCCGGGCAAAGCAGCCAATGCAGGCGGCGTTGCCACCAGCGGGTTGGAAATGAGCCAGAACAGCGAACGCTTGAGCTGGACGTTCGAAGAAGTCGACGAAAAACTCCATGGCATCATGCGAAACATCTACCATGCTGCCGACGACGCTGCCACGAAATACGGCCATGAGGGCAACTACGTCATGGGTGCCAACATCGCCGGATTCACGAAGCTCGCAGATGCCATGATGGCGCAGGGCATCGTCTGATCTCGGTTTCCAATAGGAGACATTGAAACGGGGACCTCATCGGGTCCCCGTTTTCATGCATGCGCATTGAAAATGCAAGGCGAAAACGGCTACAGATGCTCGATGGCCTTGGAAGAAACGACATTGTGGGGGGAAATGAGGATGGTACCGACCTTTCCCACACAAGGGCATTCGACGTAATTGGCAGAATCCTTCGCTTCGCGGGAAAGCGAGCCGATGTCGCCCCCCAACGAAATCACGATATCGATGCCGCGCGCGCTTTGCACGTACTTGCAATCCGATGCTATGCAGATGATGAAATCGACATCATGCTCCTTGAAATAATCAACCCTGGTTTGCAAGGCGGTCGGCGTGATGGAAGACGTGACGCTGAACAATCCGATGCGCTTGTCACCAACCTTCACAATGGATCCCTCAGAGTAAATGGAAGGGTCGACCGTATCGAGCCTGAGAACCGATGCCTTCTTGGATTTGTAGCTCTTGACTACCGAAGACGTGGTAATGGTCCCTCTGTTCTCATCGAGTTCGCTTTTGGGAGAGCCCACGCCATCATAGACAATGGCGGTATAACCCTCCATGCTGCCCGCGGCATCATCTATGTTGCTGGCGGCGACGTTCCAGCTATGACCGACATTGAGGTAGGTCACCAAACCGAAGCCCACAACGAGCACCAGAACAATGAACACCACCAAAGCGATCTTTTCACGTTTCAACTGAGACATGGCCATGAGGTCATCGACCGTTCTTTCCGCTGCGAGCAAGCAACGGCGCAAGAAACTGCCCGGTATAACTGTCAGGGCACGCGGCAACTTGTTCAGGCGTGCCCGTTATGACGACGGAGCCGCCGCGCTCCCCACCCTCGGGGCCCAAGTCGATGATTCGATCTGCGGATTTGATTACGTCGAGATTATGTTCGATCACCAGAACCGTGTTGCCGGCATCCACCAAACGCTGAAGCACATCGAGAAGTTGCCGCACATCTTCGAAGTGAAGTCCGGTGGTCGGTTCATCGAGGATATAAAACGTCTTTCCCGTCTGCCGACGTTGGAGCTCGCTGGAAAGCTTGACGCGTTGCGCTTCGCCGCCGGAAAGCGTGGTAGCGGGCTGACCTAGCCGGATATAGCCCAGCCCGACGTCATGCAGCGTCTGGAGTTTCCGTTTTAGAGAGGGAATGCGCTCAAAAAAATCCAAGGCGTCATCCACCGTCATCTCAAGCAGATCGTAGACGTTCTTGCCGCGATAAGTGACCTGGAGCGTTTCACGGTTGTAACGCTTTCCCCCACAGACCTCGCAAGGCACATAGACATCGGGCAAGAAGTGCATTTCGATTTTGATCTGGCCATCGCCCTTGCAAGCTTCGCATCGTCCGCCTGAAACATTGAAGCTGAAACGCCCAGGAGCGTACCCGCGCGCCTTGGATTCCTGCGTGGAAGCCATGAGCTGGCGTATGTCATCCCAGAGACCGACATAGGTAGCGGGGTTGGATCGAGGTGTACGCCCGATAGGGGTCTGATCGATGCTGACGACCTTGTCAAGACGATTGAGCCCGGA
>JAXGTO010000045.1:0-10405 GCA_040774885.1 Eggerthellaceae bacterium
ATTCGACCGTCTCCAGAATTTCCGGTTCGGCCGTTTGCTCCGTCGTTGCCGGAGTTGTCGTCTCAGGCGTCGGTGAAGCCGCAGGAGGCTCCTCAACCTCCGGCGCAGGAGCAGGCTCCTCCGCCTGGGAAGCCGGCAGCGGATCGACGACCTTCACGGGAATGATAAGGTGGTTCTGGCCGGCCGTGCTTTTCGATTGCAGATACAAAGCAAGGTAATAGGTTTGCGAATCTGCGCTTAGATCAGCCTCCATCAGAGGCGAAACATCACCCTGTATGGTGCCTGTGTAACGGGGCCATTGACTGTAATCAAGGCCTTCGCTTCGCTTAAGCACCACTATATGGCTCTGATCGATCACCGTTTTCAAAAGCGTAGACGATTCCCGAGCTTCTTCTACCTGTTCGGCCGTCAGCGTGACTTCTTGGGCCTTGATGCAATAGTCGGGCGTATCCACGTGCTGTTCTTGCGCAAAAGCGCACTCGACACCGACCGTCAGCAGGAAGCATAGGCCGACAAGAATGAAACCCGATCGTTTCGCATGCGACAGAACCGCTTGTCTCGCACGAATTAGCATGATCGACTCCGCCCTATTCGGCAGCAGAGACCGCAGTGCGCACGTTGGCGGAATAGGTCCGCGACAAAGGGAGGGTTTCGCCGTTCTTCAGCACGACCTGAGTCGCCGAAACGGAATCGATGAATCGGCGCGCAACCAAAAACGAACGATGCGTGCGTAAGAATCCTTGTCCCTCGAGTACGTATGCGATCTTTTCCAGCGGGGAATAGAACTCGAAGGTTTCACCCCTGTAATGGACCGTCGTAACATGATGCTTCACTTCGAAATAGAGGATTTCCTTTACCAAGATATTGCGTGACTCGCCGGCGCAGCAGAATACGATTGCTTCCTGATTCTGATCATCGATCACCTGGTGGATATCGGCAAACACCCTGTTGAAGCGATCTACGTCTATGGCTTCTTTTACGAAATAGTTGGTAGCGCGCACGTCGAATGCAGACAGAAGAATATTGACGTCGCTTAAAACACTGAAAAACACGACCGCGCTGCCTTGGCCACGTTTGCGCATCGTACGAACCGCTTCGGTGCCCAGCATCTGGGGCATGTTGACATCAACGCATACCAAATCGGGCCAATCTTTGGGATCTTCGGTTTCAAATAGCATGGTCCGTGGATCGAGGAACGTGGATATATCAACCGTTGCCTCGCACTTTTTTGCGGCATTTTCTACCAGAAGACGGATTACTTCCACCTGTGACTGCTCGTCATCGCAAATTGCTACCTTCATAAGCCACCCTATCACTATGAAGCGAATCAATCGTTAATATAGCCACACTCCAATAATTGGAGTCAGTCTATCATCTGGCAGCTTCATTTACGATTATGCGCGCAGCAAAAGGAGTCAAGGAAGGCAAATTAGGCGATGAGCTTAGCGGGCCATCGGTTTTGTTCCCCTGCTATACTGAAATGCAACGCATCCTATCAAAGGGAGATCATAGCATGGCCTTTTCCACACCCGCCACCGGCGACTACATCATGTGGGCCGTCATAGCGCTCGTAATCATCGTCATCATCGCGCTGATCATCGCTTTCATCGCACGCAAAAAGAAGAAGGACAGCACCTCTAACAGAGGCTCTCACGCCAACTGATTTTCCAGTCAGGCCATCGGAAGCGCGACGGTGAACACCGTTCCCACCGTCGGCGTGCTTTCAACCGCAATGGTGCCGCCATGTTCTTCGGCGATGGTCTTTGCAATGGAAAGCCCCAGCCCGAACCCACCTTGGCTGCGCACACGCGCCTTATCGGCGCGATAGAAGCGATCGAACAGATGAGGCAAGTCATCGGGGTCGATGGCCGCTCCCGTGTTCGCGACGCCTAAGACGCATTTCGTCCCCGCACGGCAAAGCGATACCGTCACCGAACCGCCCTCTTCGGCATACTTGCAGGCATTGTCCACCAACGTGGCCACCAGGCGCCTCAGGCGGGTTTCGTCTCCCTGCACCGTGCACCCTTTCTCAATGTCGGAATCGAGCGTCAAACCGCGCTCGAAAGCGACCGACTCGAACTGCAAAACGGCCTCATCCACGGCATCCGACCAATCAACCGTCCCCATCATCGAGGATTGGCCCTCATCTTCCGGACGTGCCAGATACAGCATGTCGTTGACCAGACCCTGCATGCATTCTGCTTCGGTTTCCGTGCTTTGTATCCATTGCATCTGGTCGCCGACGGTGGCATCCGGCTGCGACATGAGAATGGAATTGTTGGCCCTGATGACCGTGAGAGGCGTTTTGAGCTCATGGCTGGCATCGGCCACGAATTGCTGTTGCTGGCGCCAGGTACTCTCAACCGGGGCCAACGCACGGCGAGCCAAAAACACGCTGATGCCCAAGAATGCCAGCAGCGCAGCTGCGCACACGGCAGCCAAAGTGCCCACCAGCGACATCATGTTCTGGTTGATGTAGTTGTCCGACGCGAATGCCACTTTGTAGCCGCCGGAAGTGGCGACGGCCTTGTAATACAGGCTCAGAGAATCGATATGGCCTTGCGCGGACTGACTCCCGCTGTTGCCGACCGCCTCGATGGCCGTCTGCGTCGCGCTTTCACGCACGTCATCATCGAGGGAAAGCGAGTCATCGAGCGTCTGGCTCAGGCTTCCATCCGAGTTCAACAGGTATGTCGAAGTGGCCACAAACTGGTCATTGGCGCTTTGCCGCAATGACGTTGCACCGCCGTTTCCGGTCGCTCCGGCGGCGGAATCATCTTGCGATTGCTGACCATCGGCGGCAAGGGTCTGCGCAGTATCGGAAGGGACCGTCTGCTTGCCGCCGGGGTTGTCATCAACTCGATGCGCCACCGCATTGGTCACTTCTCCCAGCTTCTGGTTGTAATTGACAACGCACACCGTGGCAAAAACCACCGCCAAAACCAGAGCCACCAGCAACATGTTGGTAAGGACGAACCTCCTGCGCAGCTTATTGAGCATCGGCCCCTGCTTCCAGGCGATAGCCCACTTTGCGCAGCGTGGCTATCTGAACGTTCGATCCCACGAATGCCAGCTTCTTGCGCAAAAACGAAATGTACGCTTCCACGTTGTTATCATCAGCGGTCGAATCCACGCCCCATACTTTCGAGATAAGCGTTTCCTTGCTGGTAACCCGCTGCGTGTTGCTCATCAGTATCTTGAGGATGGCGTATTCCTTGAAGCCCAGATGGATGTTTTTCGTGGCCGTGGAAAGTTCGCAGCTTTCAAGGTCGAGAACGATATCGCCGAATTCGAGCTTCTCGAATTGGAGGTCTCCTTGACGCCGGGACAGGCTCCGCAAACGGGCCAACAGCTCGGCAGGAGCAAACGGTTTGGTCATGTAGTCGTCGGACCCGCTGTCCAACCCGTTGATCTTGTCGCCCAAGGCATCGCGCGCCGTCAGCATTAAAACGGGAGTGGCCACGTTGGAGCGACGCAATTCCTTCACCACGCTGAACCCATTGCGCTTGGGGAGCATGACGTCCAACACTATGACATCGTAGATTCCGCTTTTCGCGTAAGAGAGCCCCTCTTCGCCATCGTGCACGACGTCTACTTGGTAACTGTTGTCGCGCAAGATGCGAGCCAGCGCCTCTGAAAGGCGAATATCGTCTTCCACCACCAGAATCTGCATGAATTTTTCCTTTCTTCGTCGCCTCATTCTACCAAGCTGCCTGAAACCTGTCTGAAAGAGAGTGATTCCGAAGCAGCAGAATGCCGTGCTGGACGTATGCAGGCGACAGCTACGTGAAGGAAATCTGAAGGAGGAGCACCCTTTCAGGATGATTTAAGGCGCTCCCTTTACGTTTTCTTTACTCGAACGAAAGGAGGACCCGCCATGGAACCGACTCGATCCACCATCGTCATTCGGACGACGTTCGCCCGAAATGAAAAGAAGTACCTGCTCACTGATGGGGATTACCGCACCCTCATGGAAGAGATCCGCACCAAGCTGGCCTATGATGATTTCGCCCACAGCCAGATTTGCAGCTTGTACTACGACACGGCAAACGACGAGCTCATCAACCGCTCGCTCGAAAAACCCTTGTATAAGGAAAAGCTCCGCATCAGGTCTTACGGACGCCCCGATGCCGACACCCGCGTCTACGTCGAACTCAAGAAGAAGTTCAAGGGCGTGGTGTACAAGCGACGCGTGGCCTGCTCGTACGCTGCGGCTCGCGCCTTCATGAACGGCGAACCCTACGCCCGTGCCGTGACCGAGCACCCGCTGGTCAATCCCGTATACCAAGCCCAATGCCTGTGCGCGAACAGCATGCAAATCGCTGCGGAAATAGCCAATTGCCTGCATCGCAACCCCGGCCTCCAGCCGCGAATGGTGATCATCACCAACCGCGTGGCGCTGCACACCACCGACGGCAGCGACGTACGCATCACCTTGGATATCGACCCGGTCTGGCGCAACACTTCCACCGACCTGGACAACGAGATGGAAGGCGTGCCGCTGTTCGACGACGGCCGCATCATCATGGAGATCAAGTGCGCGAAAGCTTATCCTCTCTGGCTTTCCCGCGCTCTTGCCGCTGCGAAGGTGTACCCGCAATCATGCTCAAAATACGGGCGCGCCTATGTGGCTCAGCACGACGGCAGGACCGCGCGTCCCACCATGAGCGTCGTTCCCCTCGATTCCGTTGCGCAAATCGCCGCGCACTCGACCGCTGAATACACCATCCCCGATCCGCTGAGCACCCCTGAGCCCGCAGCTGTTTCCCGCGCGGGCCGCATCCTCCGAATACCCAATCCCCTCGTCCCCGCTGCACAGCGCAACGTAGCCGTGCAGGAAGGAGCAACCTGTGCTTGATTCGACCTTTGCAAGCGTTTTTTCCACCACCGAATCCACGGCAGCCACCCTGTCGTCGGGGTCGTTTTTGATGTGCAGCCTGGTCTCGCTGATTTTGGGATTGGCCATCGCTTTCATCTATATGTTCAAGCACGATTACTCCAAGAACTTCGTCATCACGCTGGCCCTGCTGCCGCTCATCGTGCAAATGGTGATCACCCTGGTCAACGGCAACGTCGGTGCCGGCATCGCCGTAATGGGCGTATTCAACCTGGTGCGCTTTCGCAGCTTCCCTGGAAGCGCCAAAGATATCGGCACGGTATTCTTGGCCATGGCAGTGGGCCTGGCAACCGGCATGGGCTACCTCACTTTGGCCATCCTGTTCACCATCATCGTGGGTGTCGCCAACATCGTCTATGTACTCTCGCCTTTGGGCAAACCGCACGAAACGGGTACGGACAAGACCCTCAAGGTGACCATCCCCGAAGACATGGACTACTGCAATGCCTTCGACGACCTCTTCGAACGATTCACCAGCGAAAACGAGCTCATCAACGTCAAGACCACCAACATGGGCAGTCTCTACCAGCTGGAATATCGACTCACCCTTAAAAATCCGAAGGTCGAGAAAAACCTGCTCGATGCCATCCGGTGCCGCAACGGAAACCTCACCGTGCAGTGCGGGCGCCCCGTAGTCGAAAGAGAGTCCCTGTAATGCAGATCTCCATTGCCAAACGCGCATTGGCCGTATTGTGCTGCATCGGCCTCATGGCCGCTCTTCACCTGCTTACCGGCTGCTCGAACGATGTTTCCAGCAGCACCGCCGTGGCGGAACAAGGCGGGTCTGCGGTTACCACGGCCTCCGCGCAAACGTCCACAGCCGATGGCACCGCGCAAGAAAACATCGCGACCGATTCCGCAACGATGGACTTCGACTATTCCAAGCGCGATGCCGATGCAAGCTACGACGCAGCCTCCGCCACCACCATCGTGCTTTCCTCTGCCGACGCAACCGTAACGGGCAGCGGAGCCACTGCGGATGGCGGAACCGTGACGATAACCGATGAGGGAACCTACGTGGTAAGCGGTTCTTCGACAGATGCCCAGATAGTGGTGGCGGCCGCCGATGACGCAAAGGTTCAAGTAGTGCTCGACGATGCCGACTTCTCGTGTCAAGACGGACCCTGCATCTACGTGGAAAGCTGCGACAAGGCGTTCATCACCTTGGCTGACGGATCATCCAATACCCTTTCGGACGGCAGTTCGTGGACGATCGGCGAAGACTCTGACGAGCCCAACGCCACCATCTACAGCAAAAGCGATCTAGCGCTAAATGGATCGGGCTCGCTGACCATCAACGCCACCACCAACCATGCCATAAACAGCAAGGATGACCTCGTGATAACGGGAGGCACTTACACCATCGATGCCGCCCATGACGCTTTGCGCGGCAAGGACTGCGTCAAGATAGATGGCGGCGCGTTCGACATCACCGCAGAAGGCGATGGCATCAAATCAACCAACGATTCGGAAGATAATCGCGGGTTCGTCAGCATAGATGGCGGGGCATTCACCATGGATGTCGGCGACGATGGCATCCAGGCTGCACGATTGGTGCGCATCACCGGGGGTACGATCGACATCACTTCCACCGATGATGCAATCCACGGAGATAACGACGTATTGGTAAACGGCGGCACTCTCAACATCAATGCCGGAGATGATGCAATCCACGGCGAATACAACCTGCAAGTCGACGGCGGAACCATCACAGTGGAAGCCTGCTACGAAGGGCTGGAAGGCCAGAACATCCTTATCTCCGATGGCGATACCACCATCTATTCCAGCGACGACGGCATCAATGCAGCCGAAGGCGGCACATCGAGCGAGACGGACATATCCGGCAACGCCGATGGCCCGACAGGCAGCATGAACAAGGGCGGAGGCGGCATGATGGGCGCCGACCGATCCGGCCAAACGCAAGACAGCACATCAGCACCCGACGCTTCTGGAACAACCGGCACCGCACCTGATGCGTCTGGCGCCACCGGCACCGCCATGCCCGATGCTTCCTCTTCCACCGATGCCGCGCAAACGCAGCAGCCTTCCGGAGACACGGCGCAACAAGGCGGCGCGATGGGCGGCAGCGGCTCTACAGCCGACCTGCAGATAACCGGTGGCCGCGTGGTCATCGTGAATACGCAGGACGGCGACGGCGTCGATTCGAACGGTACACTGGAAATAAGCGGTGGAGTCGTCTTGGTGTCGGGCACCAGCCAAAACGACAACTCGGCCATCGACTATGAAACCAGCGCGACCATCAGCGGCGGCACCGTCTTGGCCCTGGGCTCAAACGGAATGGCCGAAGGCTTCACCAGCGGATCGACGCAAGCCAACGTAGCCGCATCGGTAAGCGGCAGCTCGGGCGATTTGGTGTCCGTGACCGACGCTTCGGGCAAGGTGATCGTATCGTTCACCGCCCAAAACGCGTTCAGCTGGGCCTGCGGTAGCGCTGCGACGATCACGGACGGCACCGAATACAACATCGTGGTGGGCGGTTCGAACGGATCCGCCGACGCCATCGGGTACGCCACCAGCGGCACCGTAACGGGAGGCAGCTCCACCAGCGCCACCGCTTCCACCGAAACCCAGAGCACCGGCATGGGTGGCGGCGGCATGGGAGGCGGCATGGGCGGTGAAATGGGCAACATGGGCGGCAGCGACATGAGCTCGACACCCAACGTCCAGCAATCCCAAACAGCCTGATATTTCCAAGATAGTTGAAAGAGGGAGCCTGGATTTCACCAGACTCCCTCTTATTTGTGCACAAAGGTAAACTTCGCTTCATGAAGCATCGACCAAGCAGCACCTTTACCCTTTTGCAAGCCCTGCCACTACGTTTTGACCCCACAAGCTTTGCTGACACTGAATGAACAGCACGTCGTCGATATTGTTCGAGGCGATGTACTGACTTATGCTGCCCTCATCATAGGTTCGCAAGTCAAGAACATGGACTTGAGCATATGTCGACGTGAACAGCTGCTCCATGCAATTCGTGTAAGAATCACCCACGATGAGGAGATTGCCATGTCCGTTTCCCTCATTGGCTTCGGTCGTGTAGACGACGCGAGAATAATCGCTCCCGTAATAGGCGGCATAACCGTTCAGCCCGGATTGCTTTTTACTGATGGTTCCATCCTTATAAGCTTGCTTGCCGCCGCGTTCCTTTTCCTTGCCTCCGCATAACACCCGATAGTCAGGAAGATCGAAATCCATGTCCTGAATATAATCACCGGGAACAAGACACAGCCCGGCCCTGCTGCTCGCACCATAAAACGGATAGTCAGAATATTCGCTGGTACCAAGCACGGACACTTGATTCATGCCCAAATCCTCGGCAATGACCGAGTACGCGGCATATGCTCCGGAGATCTTCCAGTGATGATCCGTCGCAAAATACATCCGCAGGTAATCATCCAGATCATCGTGCTGTTCCACATACCAATCCAGATTGGATGTTGAATGCGCCTCGAACATGTCTTCGACATCGCTTGCTCTGAAAGGATCGGACATGAGGCTCATAGCTGGATTGGCTTCGCTGCACGTCGCGTTGTCCACCATGTAGCACATGAAACGGGTGTCGGGATTGTTCTCCGCTATTTTGCTCATCAACGTAATCGATTTATCAAGCGATGGCTCAAGAGAGGTAAACGCATAGGGAGTCCTCATCACCGTTCCGGCCGAAGCGTCGTAGCTATACGCTGACCCGTAAAAAGTGGGGACGGCTTGATAGCCGAAAGTCGTATTCGCTACCTGGATGACATCTCGTTGGAGCGACGCATTCGCCAAAAGAGCGCCGTCGCGATTGGGGAAGCACCCCGACAAATAGTCTTCTGCTTCGTCTTGAAACGTTCCCTGTAAAATGGAATCGAGCGAAACCTCAGGAACCGTCTGCAGTGATTTTCCTTCGATGCTTGATTGGCGACCGTTGTCAAGGGAGGCAGGAAGAACATTGGCACGATCGGCAACCTTGTAGCCGATTGCGCAAAACAACACCGCCAGCACGATAATGGTGAAGCAAACGTTTCTTGCCTTCATCGTCATCTCCTAGAACCTGAAATAGATGAACGGATTGAACGAACCGGACACTACGGATATCACCGATGCCAGCAACAAGATGAGCAGACACACGTCAACCGCTACCCCTACAACCGCCACAGCCGCAGCACGGCCCCCTGTGGCCTTCGGCGCATCGAGAGAACATAGCGTTTCGGTAGAAAGCGTCTTCGCGCCTGGAAGGTCGCGGCTCCAAAAAGCTTCTTTATCAAAGGAATCGCGCTGCGCCCAAGCCGTCAAATGAGCGCGAATCCAGGGCACTACCGGCAGCGCGGCAACGGCGCACACGACGAACACCGGCCAGTATTCCCAAGCAGTGAGCTCCCACATGGAAGATGATCCGGTGGTTCCAAATGCCCCGAACAACGCCTGCAGATACGGCCAAAACACTGCGGGGTCTTCTATCCAGAAGATAAGCCAGCCGAATGTGAACGCAGCAATGGTGTAAAGATGGCGAACGATGACCGGCGCCTTTGCAAGAGCGGTTCCCCATACTTCCTTTTCAAGAAAGAGCAAAACCCCGTAATACACGCCCCATCCGATGAAGTTCCATGCGGCCCCATGCCAAAAACCCGTCAGCGCCCACACCACGGCGAAGTTGAACGTCCAGCGCGCCTTGCTGCACCGATTACCGCCCAAGGGGATGTAAACATAGTCGCGAAAAAATGATGAAAGCGAAATGTGCCAGTGGCGCCAAAACTCCGTAACGCTTTTGGACATGTATGGGTAATTGAAATTCCTCAGATACTTGAAGCCGAACATCTTTCCCAAGCCGATTGCCATATCCGAATATCCGGCAAAATCGAAGAAGATCTGAAACGTATAGGCGATAAGACCCACCCAGGCACCTACGGCGCCGATTTGGGAACCGCCGTCTTCAAGCATTTTCGCCGCAAGAATGGCCACGATATTGGCCAGAAGCACCTTTTTGGCCAAACCGACGATGAACAGACGCAGTCCGGCAGCGAAATCGACCAGATTCTCTTTGCGATTGATAATCTGGTCCTGAATGGTCTGGTAACGCACGATAGGGCCTGCAATAAGCTGGGGAAACATTGAAATATACATGCCCAGATACAGCAGGTTGCGTTGGGCCTTCACTTCACCGCGATACACATCGATCACGTAGGAAACAGCCTGAAGCGTGAAAAACGAGATACCGATAGGCAGGGGCAAGTCCAGATTGGGGATCAGATTGCTTCCCAACAGCCCATTGATATTGTCAGCCAAGAACCCTTCGTATTTGAAAAAGCCCAAGATGCCGAGGTCGATAACCAGAATGAGCACAAGCCACAGTTTGCGCTTTGAACCCCCCCCGCATCGATAAGTCGAGCAAACAACCAGTTGAACAGAATCGACGCAATCATCAAGAAAACGTAGACCGGCTCCCCCCAAGCATAGAAGAGCAGCGAAACCACCAGCAGCATCACATTTTTAGCTGCACGGGTTGGA
>JAXGTO010000046.1:0-9842 GCA_040774885.1 Eggerthellaceae bacterium
AAGCTATCCTTCGCAGCTTCACAAGCGCCCCATATGCTGCCTGCTGCCTGCTGCCTGCTGCCTGCTGCCTGCTGCCTGCTGCCTGCTGCCTGCCATTATAGTGCCCCAGATCAACAAGCAGCACCAATCCGGCTGACCTTGCAACTTCCCCACGATGCCATTTCGCAGCCGCCTAAATTGCCAGTGGAATCCAGATTCTTCCCATGTCGTGCCCACCGGCACAATATGGGCACAGCATCAGCCATGATCCTCTAAGCCAAATACGAGTTCAGTAGCACCCCTCTGCACAATGGTTTACGATATAGAAGTAGACCAGCACGGATGGCCCAGACCGCTCCCTACAACCACCGAAACAACGGAGAATGGCATGATTTCTAGAAACCAACGCAATCCTCCTGCGTGGTTCCCCCTTAAGCAAATAGGAAACATCCAAACGCATGAGGTGGTCATAGCCCTTATTGTCGGCAGCTTGTTTTCCATATCACCAAGTTATTTGAACTCTGGGTTTTTCGAACCTACGTGGGAAACGCTGGCAATCTTCATCGCCTACGTCATTGGCCTTCTTGCACTCCAGATGATCCTTAGAAATCTATGCACACGACAGAAAAGGATCGTAAGCGAAAAACCTTTCAATTTTAAAAAGCTACTTTTTGGTTCATTGATTATTTTCGTCTGCTGGATCCCCTATCTAGTAATTCTCTATCCTGGAACCCTGTCAAATGACACCGTTGGTCAATTCTGCATGTTCAGACAATGGGTTGACAGCATGTACTCGACATCGCTGTCAGAGCTCCACCCCCTTTTCGATACCTTTTTATTCGGCAGCTTTCTCACGGCAGCAGAAGACGCCCTCGGCAGCCTTTCGCGCGGAGTCTTTGCTTACGTGGTCATTCAATCCATGCTCACAGCCATTGCATTTGCTGCATTGGCTGAATACTCCCGATCAAAACTTAACCTTTCAGCTAAAGGCGCTATTGGCATCATTTTGTTCTTTGCCCTTATGCCGCTTTTTCCGATCTGCGCATGCAACGTCTCAAAAGACACCTTGTTTTCCTGGCTCTACATCTATTTCCTCCTTTTCTTTTTAGAAGGACTGCGCACCGATAATCAATCGCTGAAAAAGCCCATCCGCATCATTGCGTTCACCATAGTGTGTCTTCTGTGCATCCTGACGAAAAAATTTGGGTTCTATGTCGTAGCGCCTTCACTAGCCGTAATGATTGCTTCCAATCTAAAAAACTGCAGGCAGGTAATTGCTCCCCTTGTTGCATGCTTGCTCACCATGTTCGCCATTCTTCCAGCAATTTCAGCCGCCTACGAAACGACGCCAGGCGGAACGCAGGAGATGCTTTCACTGCCTCTGCAGCAGACCGCACGCTACGCTCTGCTGTACCCCGACGATATGACGCAAGATGAAGCTTCGGCAATTGACGACCTGCTGAACCTCGATACGCTTGCGCAGCGGTACGATCCGTTTGTAGCCGATCCGGTAAAAGGATATTCCGAACTGGGAACAAAAGAGGAATACGCAGCATGGGCAAAGGCCTACATATCGCAAGGCTTACGCCACCCCTTGTGCTATCTCGATGCCGCAATCGATTTGGACGCGGCATGGTACTCCTTTACCCCCATTACGCCTCTGTTCAATTCCGACCACCATACCCAAGCAAACCCGAACTACACATCAGACGAGTTTTTCGGCACCAACCAAAGATTGCTTGGCACGGCCTCAAGCACATTAAACTCGTTTTACGACACTCTTTCGGAGCTTCCTATCATCGGAATCGCATTCTCCACTGGACTGTACGCAACCATCCTGCCTGCGCTCGCCTTGTCGCTGATCCTTTCTTCAAAGAACAAGCGCTATCTCATTGGGCTGATACCGGTGGTAATCTCATACATAGGACTGCTGCTATCACCCGTCGCAATCGGACAAGAAGCTGCCCGCTACCTGCTGCCTTTCCTCTATAGCTCTCCACTGATTATGGTATGGGCTTGGAGCGCCTTCTCAAAGAAGACAAAGAGCACGCCAACCCCCCGAACCGGGAAACGGCAACAAGAACTGCCGAGCAGCTAGAAGCCCCTCCCTTTTCCATGCAGTACCTCGTAATCCGTTTCGCAAATTTAAAAATCCGAGGTATTGCACGATTTTCGCTATACAGTGACGCCGGAGCCATCGCTCATATCGGTGAAGGGAATTGCCTTCGAGCCAGGAAGGACGCCGCTAACTCAGGCGACGCTCGTATTCGTCTAGGTAGTCCAGCGCCTTTTTGTATTTCTCTCGCATCTGCTCTGTGGCTCCAAGTCTGCTCTTGTCCGTGTTATGAGTAAGATCGGCACGCTTGACGGTTCTTGCCAGCTCGTTTCTGCAAAGCCTTGGCAAATATTCAAGCAAGTAGTCTTCGCCCGCCCTCCTCGTCATCGAATCGACGGCATCGACGATGTCCTTGCTGAATCCCCTATCTTCGAGCTGGTCAAGCGTAATGCCGGTATCCTCGACGACGTCATGCAGGTACGCAACCACCTTCGCGTCACCATCAACCATGTCGGCAACGGCAAACGGGTGGAGATAGTACGGCGCGCCATTTTTGTCGGTCTGCCCGGAATGGACCGAAACGCATAGCTCCCTAGCTTGTGAAAGTTCCGCCATTTTCTTCAATGATCCTCCTAGCATCTTCTTCGGTCAGATCCCATTCCTCGCGGTCTCCGCATAGGAACTTCCCGAGGTAATCGTAGTCATCCACCCAAGCATTCTTCTTGAAGACGAAATATTCGGGATGCCAATTGTCATTTATCCTGATAACTCCGATAGATTTGCTTTCTGGTTCACCAACATCCATGAGCTTGTATCTGTACTTCATTGCTGAGTCCCCAATCTATTGCGGGCAGCATGCTCCTACTCGAACAAATTAGGATGCCAGGCGACAATAGCCCCCGGTTCTGCCGCAACGGGTTTGATTGCTTCTCAATGCTTAAATGAATGGGATTTGCCATTCGATATCGATTCCACGCCGTTTGTAATCATCTCTCTCTGCTTTGCAATCGTTGTAGAATTCGGTTTCCTTTTCGTTCAGCGGTGGGTCGAACTCTTCGGGTTTCATGCCCGTGCACAAGCCAACGTCGAGAATCGAAAGTGCGCGAATGCCTGGAGCGAACCCTTCCTCAATCTCCTCCAGTTGCTCTTTCAACGCATCATTAGCCATTCTGACAAATTCTTCGTCTATCATTCTTCGTCCTTTCTCGAGAGTGTTTACAAACTGCTTTCCCCTCCGAAACCGCAGCTAGCCTCCTTCCCTTTCTGCTCGTTGCCATACACCTTGCCTGACTCGACATAACGGCATCGAATTCGACCCGATCGAACAGGTTGGCATGCCTGTGGCAATCAAGGATTTCGGTAAGTATTCAATTGTGCATGGATTGTCTGCCAAATAACCGATTGCTTCACGAACGCGTAAACAGACGCAACGTATCTGACTTCCTCAGTATAGCGCGTTTGCGTCTTCTCAGAAAGTGCCCTTATCCTCGGCGGTTAGCCAAGATGTCACACTGGGCTTTGCATCCCCTGGCGTCTTTCAGACCCTCGGCACATTTGCCTGATACACCTGACGCGATTTTTTTCGACGCAATGAGACCATGGAAAACCGCCACCTGGGGTTATACGGTTGTCGATGGCTCTGAAAGCTGCGCTAATCGCGGATTACGCCGCTTTTTGTTAAAAAATTGCGATACGGCATGCCATTTGAAGCCCTCACGGGCATGCCGCGAAATGTGACCTGGGGTTTTAGTCGATGCTTCTCGACGAATAACATCGAATCGGGCATTTAGGCATACCGTACCGAAAAAAATCAGCAGAAATCGCTGTTTTACGATGCTAGCTTTCTTTTCGCTGCCCGATCTTACGTGGCAACGGCGCCTCAGACCTTGTTTTACCGGAAGCAGCACCTATGGGTTGCGTACGATTGCATATCGTCGTCAGCGGGAACCGGAACGGCACATTGCCGACCTGATCGCAGCGCCCGTGGGCTACGCAGTGTCATCCGCAACGAGCTTGCTGCCGCCCGCAAGCACGCCACTCGCTATCTACACGGCCGCCTCAACTAACCAGCTGTCGCAGGGGTCGCCCGCAAACGCATCACCTGCAATCTACGCGGCTTGCGCGGACTGCTCGTTGTCGGTTGCGCCCGCATCGCTCGTGGACTGCGCGCCGCTGGAAGACCCATCCGTGGATTGCTCGCTATCGGCAGCCGCACCGTCTGCAGCCTGTTCGCTGTCGGCGGCGTCTCCATCCGCTTGCGTCGCATCCTGATCGGCAGCTGCCGGCTCTTCGACCACGGGAGTAACGTACCCCAGCGCCTCGCGGATCATCTCGGTGTAGATCTGCGCCGCATCTTCGGTAAGATGCGTGCCGTCTCCGTCGAAATACTCGCTATGGCCAGCGGAGAATCCGTACCAGTCGATCACATGCACGTTGCCGTAGCGCTCAGCGGCGGCAAAAATCTCAGCGTTGTCTTCGGCCACCCAATCTTGCGGAGAACGCGTGGTAATGAAGTATATCTGCTTGTCAGGCCCCACATCGGTCACCAGTTCATCCATCAGATCGGTAGTGATGACGCCATTGGTCCCCAAGGCGAATACGACGGTGCCGCCCACCAGATCGAGGTCCTTGTAGTAGTCGTAAATCTCTTTGCCCGTATAGAACTGGCGATTGACCGCAGCATCGATGCAGCCCTTGGGGAAAGTTTCGTTGAAATAGGGAATGGTCCGCACCGCAACGCTGTCGCCTATCATCAGGACGTCATAGCGATTCGAGTCTGCCTCGGCTTCGGTTTGGGATGTCGCAGCAAGCGCTGCGGCATCTTCCTGCGTCTGCTGCGATTGCTCGGCAGCCGATTCGAGCTGCTCGGCACCGCCGATGCCCGCAGTCGCCGGCACCACGGCCCAGCCGATTACCGCCACCAGCACCAGCGCACACGCGGCACCTGCGGGAACGATATGATTGCGCAGATAGACCTGCACGTTTACCGATCCGCTGCGCACCCCGCGCACCCAATCTTCCAGCTTGCCCTTGCGAATGGGGTTCTCGATGAAGCGATAGCTGAACTCCGATATCCCGATGATGATGGCAAGCTCCAGCAAACACCACCACAGGTTCGGTTCGCCGACCGAATTGCGATCGGTCATCAAAAGCAGGATGGGGTAATGCCAAAGATACATGCCATAACTGCGTTTGCCGATCCAGATGAAGGGCTTGAACTCCCAAAACTTGGCGAACACGCTGCGCGGATGCACGATAACCGCCATGACCACGGCGGTCAGGATGCTGCAGAGCAGAATGCCGCCCCAATACAAAAACGGCGAATAGCCATTGGCAAACGCAACCATGAGCACAACGCCTATGAAGGCCGCGATTCCCACCCCGTCGAAGAGGATTCGAGAACGATGGCTCATTCGTTGCCCGCTGGTTTCGGTGAGCCCCGTGCTTGGCCAAGCAAACGCCAGCCACGCACCGATGAGCAAACTGAATGCACGGGTGTCGGTTCCGTAATACACACGGCTGGGGTCGCCCAGCGGATCGTAGCAGATGGCCATCCAGATGGCGCTGGCCGCCGCTGCCACCAAGATGCCGCGGCGCAACGGCTTGCTCTTCACGCCCAGCTTGAACAAAATCAGCAACACGATAGGCCAAATCAGGTAGAACTGTTCCTCGATGGCCAAGCTCCAAAAGTGCTGCAGGGGCGAAGGGGCGCCCATGGCCTGGAAATACGATACGTTGTGGAAGATCTGCCACCAGTTGCTGTAGAAGAACAGCGAGGGCAGGATATCGGGGCGCGCCTTAGTGAGCAGCGCGTGGTTGAAAAGGGCGCACAACGCCACCACGCCGATGATCACGAACACGATGGCGGGAACAAGGCGTCGGATACGCCGCAGCCAGAAATTGCCCAGATCGATGGATTTCGATTCGCGGAACTCTGCTATCAGCAGACCGGTGATCAGATAACCTGACAGCACGAAGAAGATAGTGACGCCCAGAAGACCGCCTTGCGCCCACTGAAAACCCATGTGGTAGGCGATAACAGCCAGCACGGCAAAGGCACGGAGGCCGTCGAGCGATCCGATATATCTGGTTCTAGGTCGTGACACGCGTGCTGCCCCTTATAAACCCCCATAGTGCGTCCCAAGTAAAGCGCCCCGCAAACCGATCGACAACGCCGTGACTAGCGAGCGGATGACTTCTGCTTCATAGTACAACATAGTATGTTGCATGCGAGGTTTCAGAAGGACCGCTTAAGGTGTTCGGCGCCTTTTTTTCATCAATATCCGCCCTCACGTTTACCGCCTGATCGCAATATGTCGATACCAGGCCGAACCACAAACCGAAGAGGCCACGCAGCTCGCTACGGCCTTATTCCCAATTCTTTCGTAAATGTCCAACTTCTTGTACTACCATGCCGAAAAAAAGAGGGATAGTGGCATTGTTCCAAAGAAAACCAATGAAACCGACAGTCGATTTCTTGTCAATTATCAGTAGGTTACATACTGGTCAATGCATAATCGCCCAGAACGTCGGTTTCATCCAAATTGCAAGGAGGTGTGCGCTTTGAACTCATCCGATGTGGTGAAAACAGTGCTCTTCGTCCTCTTCTGCATTGTCGCGTTCCCGGTTTATTTCCTGGCGTGCCTGCTGCGTTTGCAGAAGTGATCGGAATCAGCAGCCGAACAGGTCGGCTATCTCTTCCATGCGCTGCGCCACGGAAACGCCGAAGGGGCAGCGTTCTTCGCACTGGCCGCACCCGATGCAATCCGAGGCATGGGCCGACAGCAGCCGATAGTGGTCGGCCACAGAATCGGGCACCGAGGGCTGCATGGCTGCCAGATCGGCATACTTGTTGACCAGCGGCACATCGATTCCCTGCGGGCAGGGAGCGCAATGCCCGCAGTACGTGCACCGTCCCGCCCACGCGCAACGCGGCGCAGCTGCCAGCACGCTGGCGTAATCCAACTGGGACGCCTCGGCGGTTTCGTAGGATGCCGCGGCATCCACGTGCTCCGGCGTCACATACCCCGCCAACACGCTGGCCACCGCGGGCCGGGTAAGGCAGTAATGCAGGCACTGCTCGGGGGTGAGCGCCACGCCAAACGGGGAATCCTCGGCATTGAGCAGGCGTCCGCCGGCATAGGGCTTCATCACGGTGATGCCCACACCACGTTCTTCGCACGTCGCGTACAGGCGCTCGCGGTCGGCAGAGATATTCGAGAGCGTTCCATCCTTGAAGGCCGTCCCGTCGAAAAAGTCGTCGAGCTTGACGTCGGCCGATTGCAGGTCGAAAGCAGGGTTGCAGCTGAACATGATCATCTCGACCACGCCGCTTTCGGCGGCGCGTTGGGCGATAGCGGGATTGTGGGTGGAAAGCCCGATATGCCCGATGGTGCCAGCCGCCTTCAGCTGCAGGGCCCACTCAAGCGAGCCGCCTTCCATGACCGCCGTATAATCGTCTGCGGTGTCGACGAAATGGAGCATGCCGAATTCCACGTGGTCGGTTTGCAGGCGAGCAAGCAGGTCCTCGAAAGCCGGCTTTACCGCCGCCATATCGCGTGTCCTCTTGTATTGGCCATCCTGCCAGGTAGCGCCGATATGGCCTTGGATTATCCATTCGTCGCGCCGACCGGCAAGGGCATCGCCGAGAGCCGAGCGCACGGCCGGGTCGCTCATCCAGCAATCGAGGATGTTGATGCCATGCTCCATGCACCGGTCGATCAAGGCGCGCGCACCCGGAAGGTCGTCGCCACGCACCCATTCCGCGCCGAACCCGATCTCACTTGCCCTGATGCCCGTGGTGCCGATTTCGCGATGGTCCATGGCTGCCCTCCATTTTCGATCCGCTTCCATTCATCGCTTGGATTATATCGACTGGAGCGAACTCCAAGTCAAGGGTTTCAAACGGGAACATCCTTCGACATCTCGGTTACCGCAAAGCGGAGCCCCGGAATCGGAGCTCCGCCTTCTGCTGCGTTGTTTTGCGTTGGTCTACGGCATGACCTTGCGGAACAGGTCTTTGAGCTCGGCCACGCTGGTGTCGCGCGGATTGCCGGGGCGGCAGGCGTCGTCGAAGGCGCTTTGGGCCAGGAAGTCCAGATCCTCTTCCTTCATGCCTTCCACCGCCGTCGGGATTCCCACCTTGCTGCCCAGAGCGCGGACGGCATCGATGGCTGCAGCGCGCGCATCTTCGATGCTCATGGCATCCACGCCTTCAACGCCCATGGCACGCGCCACTTCACGCAGACGATCGCCTGTGGCTGCGGCGTTGTATTCCATGACGATGGGAAGCATCATGGCGCACGCAACGCCATGCGGCGTGTCGTAGGTGGCGCCCAGCGTGTGCGCCATGCTGTGCGCGATGCCCAAGCCCACGTTGGAAAAGCCCATACCCGCAATGTACTGGGCCAACGCCATCTTTTCCATGGCCGCTGGGTCCTTTTCGACCGCAGCGGGCAGGTTGGCCGCGATAAGACGGATGGCTTCCAGATGGAACATGTCGGTCATTTCCCATGCAGCCTTGGTGGTATATCCCTCAATGGCATGGGTGAGCGCGTCCATGCCGGTGCTGGCTGCCAATCCGCGCGGCATGCCGGCCATCATGTCGGGGTCGACTACGGCCACAGCCGGGATGTCGTGGGTGTCGACGCAGACGAACTTGCGCTTGCGCTCCACGTCGGTGATGACGTAGTTGATGGTGACTTCGGCGGCAGTGCCGGCGGTGGTGGGCACGGCAATGGTGAACACTGCGGGCTTCTTGGTGTCGGCCACGCCCTCCAAACTGCGCACGTCGGCGAATTCGGGGTTCTCGATGATGATGCCGATGGCCTTGGCGGTGTCCATGGCGCTGCCGCCGCCTACCGCCACGATGGCATCGGCGCCGGATGCCTTGAACGCCGCAACGCCGTCTTGGACGTTTTGGATGGTGGGATTGGGCTTTACGCCGTCGAATAGATCAAAGGGGATCTTGGCGGCCGTCAGCAAATCGGTGATCTTGTCCACCGCTCCGCATTTGACCAAGCCGGGATCGGTGCTGAGGAACACCTTGGAAGCGCCCTGCGCTTGCAAAATGCCGGGGATTTCCGCGATGGCTCCCTTGCCGTGGTATGAAACGCCGTTGAGCACGATGCGATCGGCCATGATGGCTTCACTCCTTCCGCGCCGCAGACGATGCGCCCGGGCGCCCGTTGGGAATCTCTATCTACCATCAGGTTATACGCCGAACTGCACGAATTGTCGATGCAATGAGCGCGAACGTGACCGAGGAGTTACCCTTCGTCTCGCAAACGCTTGAGCTTGGCCAGAGTATCCGCATCAATGCGGCCTGCAACGGTGTTCTTATGCGAAATAATCGGCTCATCGTCGAGTCGCGCTTCTTCGGCGGCAACGCCCGCATCGTGGCTGAAACCGTCGGCGCTCATGCGGTCGACACCTAGACCGAACACGGTGTCTTGGATGGTGGCATCGCTGGTTACCACCAGCGTTTCGATATTGCGCTCGCGTGCGTCGTGGGCCAACTTTTCGATGACCTTGTCAGCCGAAGACCCGGCAGGGCTGAACATGATGCGCACGCCGCCCACGGTTTCGGATTTGCCATCGCTGAATTCGTTGCCTCCGCCATCGAACACGATGATGGCACGCGTGTCATGTCCGGCAAAGCCGATGACGTCGTCGATGAGCGCCTCACGAGCACGATTGAAGGTATCGTCGGTGTAATCGGGATCATCGCGCAGATGGCGATACCGGCTGCCGCTGCGCAGCACGTTGTACCCATCCACGATCAAAAGCTTGTTGCGCGTATAAGCCA
>JAXGTO010000047.1:0-7791 GCA_040774885.1 Eggerthellaceae bacterium
CCTTTGTCCGCTCCTTCTTCGCGTATCCATATACGCTCAGTCGCGGGGCGGGACGATATGCGCCGTCCCAGCACCCCTCGCGACCTGAGTGGGGATTCCGCCCCTGTTGTCTGTTTTACGAAATCACAACCTGGCATTCGTCGCGATTTTTGCCTTTCTTGCTTCGAATTCGGGATAGTGTGGCGATTAAAGGGACATTCGGAGTCAAGAATCCAAGAATGATAGCTATTACCCCAGGTCACGAAGCATCGGCTAAATTGAGCAGCTCGATAAAGCCCACAATATCGCGAAAACGAAACAAAAAGGGCCATTTTGATGACGAATGGGTTGTTGCAGATGGAACCGTTGGCCTCGATGACGAATGGGTTGTTGCAGGTGGAACCGTTGGCCTCGATGACGAATGGGTTGTTGCAGATGGAACTGTTGGCCTCGATGACGAATGGAATCAATTCGACAGTCCAACACGATTGATTCCATGAGCAATCGCACTAGGACATGCCCAAGGGGTTTCGAGCTGCGCCTCAGCAATCCAGCCAGATCGACTTTAAGGCTTTCGATGAGCCCCTTATGCAACCCGCGCTATTGAGCTTGATTAGGCTCAACTGGTGTTTTCGGCGCAACGAAAAGCGCAATATCAATTCGGCTTCGGCTAGACGGCAGCCAATGGCCCAGCAGACGTTTTTCGGCGCCATGAAGAACACGCCTATTTGCTTTTGGCTAGACGGCGGTCGATGGCTCGGTAGACGTATCCCAACGCAATGAAGAAGGCGATCATGGCGGCCATCGTGATCAGCACCATCGGCCAACCGTTGGCATCGACGTCGATGAACGGATAGGGATAGCGCGATTCGCCGAATCCCGTCATGCTGCCGCCCAGCAAGGCAACGCGCACGAACACGTAGATGGCATAGATGATGGGCAGCGCCGTCCAGACCAACGGATCGAATTTGCCCATGGTTCCTTTGACATCGAACAGCAGCCAATCCGCTATGGCCATAACGGGAACGATGCCATGCAGCACGGCAAAGTGCCAGTTGAAATGCCCATCTACGAAGATCATCCCGCCATTGAGCATGAACATGGCCACCAAAAACGTGACCGTGATGGCCATCATGCAAGCGTATTTGAACTTGGGAGCCCAGGTGATGGCAGCATCATCCTTGCGTTTGGCAACGAGCCAAATGGCATCGATGGCGAAGTAGACGACCACCACCAAGTTGGAAAGGTTGGTGAAGAAATTGAGGAACACCGGACTGGGCGAGCCGGTCAAAATACCCGATTGCTGCAGCAAAGCGGCGGCCCCCAAAACAACGAGGACGGCTTTGAACAGGATGGATGCGGTGCGGTTGCGGATTCTCATGACCCGACTGTAGCACAAGAGACTGAACCTGGGCCTTGGTTTACAACTGCATGGAAGAATCCGCGCAAATGAACAGCACGGAAATGAGGGGCACCGGCACAACAAGAGGCGCCGTCCTTTCAGACAGCGCCTCTTCAAAAATTGCTTGAACGGTGCAAGTACGGCCGATGGCCGACCGCCCGATCGCTCTAGTTCTGGGCGAACAGCTCGATGGTGTCGCCTTCCTTGAGCGTGACCATGGCCTTCTTCCACGTACGGGTGGTGCCGGGCTGGTAACGCACGCGCTTGGGCTTGGGCTTGACGTTCAAGGTGTTCACCTTGACCACCGTCACGTCGAAAAGGTCTTCGACGGCCTTGGCGATCTCGATCTTGTTGGCGGACTTGGCCACCTCGAAGGTGTAGCAATTCTCGCTCATCATGTCGTAGCTATGCTCCGAGATGATGGGGCGGATGATGATCTCGCGCGAATCCTTCATTATGCAAGCACCTCCTCGATGCGAGCCAGGGCGTCGGCGGAGAACACGAGCGCCTTGTTATCGACGAAATCATGGGTGTTGCTCTCGGAAACCGGGATGCAACGCACCTGGGGGATGTTGCGGAAGCTCAGGTAGGTGTTGACGTCGTCGTCGTTGACCACCACGGTGCAACGGCCGTCGATGCCGAGCGCCTTGAGACAGGCCGCAGCGTCTTTGGTCTTGGGGGCTTCGAAGCCGAACTTGTCGACAACGAAGAGCTCCTTGTCGGCAGCT
This sequence comes from Eggerthellaceae bacterium, assembly GCA_040774885.1. Classification (GTDB taxonomy): domain Bacteria; phylum Actinomycetota; class Coriobacteriia; order Coriobacteriales; family Eggerthellaceae; genus JAXGTO01. The sequence goes on from JAXGTO010000047.1 coordinate 2,110, forward strand.
TTGCCGGAAAGCGCACTGCGCATGGCCAGCTTGACCACCTTGTTGGGGACCTTGATGGCGTAGCTGCGCGGATGCGGGCCGAAAACGGTGCCGCCGCCAGCCCACTGCGGGGCGCGGATGGTGCCCTGACGGGCACGGCCGGTGCCCTTCTGGCGCCACGGCTTCTTGCCGCCGCCGCGAACTTCGCCACGGGTCTTGGTGTCATGGGTGCCCTGTCGCCAGGACAGACGCTGTGCACGAACAACTTCATGCATGGCGTGAACGTTCGGCTCGATGCCGAACACTTCGGCGTTCAGGGTAAGGCTCTTGACCTTGGAACCCTTCACGCTCTTCACTTCGATACTTGCCATATCTCTAAACTCCTCGGTATCTAGTTCGCCAAGCGGATACGGACCATGGCGTTTTTGCCGCCGGGCACCGCGCCCTTGATGAGGATCAGGTTCTGGTCGGCGTCGACGCGGACCACTTCGAGGTTCTTGGTGGTCACCGTGTCGCAGCCCATGTGGCCCGGCAGACGCAGGCCCTTGAACACGCGGGAAGGCGTGGCGCACTGGCCCACGGAACCGGGAGCGCGATGGAAGTGCGCACCGTGGCCGCCCGGGCCGCCCTTGAAGTTGTAGCGGCGCATAACGCCCGCGAAGCCCTTGCCCTTGGACGTGCCGGTAACATCGACCTTCTTCGCTTCAGCGAAATCGGTGACAGTCACTTTGTCGCCCGTCTTGAACTCGGTGGCATCTTCGACGCGCACTTCGCGCAGGTAGCGCACCGCGTCGGTGCCCTGCTTCTTGAAGTGGCCGGCCATGGGCTTGTTGACCTTCTTTTCTTTGATGGTCCCAAAACCCAGTTGCACAGCGTTGTAGCCGTCGGATTCGTTGGTCTTGACCTGGACGACGGTGTTGGGCTCGGCCTGGATGACCGTGACCGGCACCGCGCGGTCGTCGTCGGAGAATATCTGGGTCATGCCCAGCTTCTTGCCGTAGATTGCATTAATCATTTATTCAAACCTCCCTACAGCTTGATCTCGATGTCGACGCCTGCGGGAAGGTCCAGACGCATCAGGGAGTCCACCGTGTTGGGGGTGGGTTCCAAGATGTCGATCAGACGCTTGTGCGTGCGCATTTCGAATTGTTCGCGAGAATCCTTGTCCACATGCGGGCCCTTGACGACGCAATACAGATTGCGCTCGGTAGGCAGCGGGATAGGACCTGATACTTTGGCACCGGTCTTCTGGGCGGTGTCGACGATGAGCTTGGTGGACTGGTCCACGATCTCATGGTCGTAACCCTTGAGGCGGATGCGGATCTTCTGATTAGCCACTGGTATATACCTCCGTAATTGACGTATCGCTGAAGCCGCGGGGCCTAAGCGTTACCGCCAGCCTTGCTGATGATCTCGTCGGCCACGGTCTTGGGAACAGGCTCATAGGAATCGAACTGCATCGTGTAAGATGCACGACCCTGGGTGCCGCTGCGCAGGTCGGTAGCGTATCCGAACATCTCGGACAACGGAACCTTGGCGTTGATGACCTTGGCGTTGCCACGGTCGCCCATGCCCTGGATCTGGCCGCGACGGCTGGACAGGTTGCCCATGACGTCGCCCATGTACTCTTCGGGCGTTTCCACTTCGACGGCCATCATGGGTTCCAAGATGACCGGGCTGGACTTCTTGAGGGCGTCCTTGATGGCCATGGAGCCGGCCACCTTGAATGCCGCTTCGGAAGAGTCGACGTCGTGATAACTGCCGTCGATGAGTTCCACGCGCACATCCACCACAGGGTATCCGGCCAAAACGCCGTTGTTGAGCGCTTCTTGGATGCCCTTGTCCACCGGGGAGATGAATTCCTTGGGGATGGAGCCGCCCACGATCTTGTTCTCGAACGTGTAGCCCTCGCCCGTTTCGGTGGGAAACATGTTGATGATGGCGTGACCGTACTGGCCGCGACCGCCGGACTGGCGGACGAACTTGCCCTCGGCGTTCATGACCGGCTTGGTGGCCGTTTCACGATATGCAACCTGAGGCTTGCCGACGTTGGCTTCCACCTTGAATTCGCGCAGCAGACGGTCGACGATGATTTCCAGATGCAGCTCGCCCATACCGGCGATGATGGTCTGGCCGGTTTCCTGGTTGGTGGAAACGCGGAACGTCGGGTCTTCTTCGGCGAGTTTCTGCAGAGCCACGGCCAGCTTGTCCTGTTCGGCCTTGGTCTTGGGCTCGATGGCGATGTCGATGACGGGATCGGGGAATTCCATCGATTCGAGCACGATGGGATGGTCCTCGTCGCACAGCGTATCGCCGGTGCTGGTGTCCTTCAGGCCCACGACGGCGACGATGTCGCCAGCGGAGCACTCGTCGACGTCGACGCGCTGGTTGGAGTTCATCTGCAGCAGACGGCCGATGCGCTCCTTCTTGTCCTTGGTGGCGTTGCTCACGTAGCTGCCGGCGGGCAGGGTGCCCGAGTACACGCGCAGGTAGGTGAGTTTGCCCACGAATGGGTCGGTCATGATCTTGAAGGCCAGAGCGGAGAACGGCGCCTTGGGGTCGCTGGGACGATCTTCTTCTTCGTCGGTATCGGGGTTGACGCCGGTGATGGCGGGAACCTCGAGCGGGCTGGGAAGGTAGTCGACCACGGCGTCGAGCAGCTCTTGCACGCCCTTGTTCTTGTAGGCGGAGCCCACGAACACGGGGTTGAGCTTGCACTCGATGGTGCCCTTGCGGATGGCGGCCTTGAATTCGTCGACGGTGACGTCTTCTTCCATCAGGACCTTTTCCATGAGGTCGTCGTCGCAATCGGCGGCGGCTTCGAGGAGTTCCTGACGGCACTTTTCGGCCTGGGCCTTGAATTCGTCGGGGATGGCGTCCATGGGTTCGGGGTACGTCATGCCCTTGTCGTCGGCCTTGAAGTCCCATGCGGTCATGGTTACCAGGTCGATGACGCCCCAGAAGTCTTCCTCGGCGCCCATGGGGATCTGAGCCGCGAACGCGGGAGCGCCCAAGCGGTCATGCATGGTGTCGATGGCATGGAAGAAGTCGGCGCCGACACGGTCGTACTTGTTGATGAAGGCGATGCGGGGCACGTTGTAGCGATGAGCCTGGCGCCACACGGTTTCGGACTGGGGCTGCACGCCGGCAACCGCGTCGAAAACGGCGACGGTGCCATCGAGCACGCGCAGGGAACGCTCGACTTCAGCGGTGAAGTCGACGTGGCCCGGGGTGTCGATGATCTGGATGCGGTACTTTTCGCCATCCTTTTCCCAGAAGCAGGTGGTGGCGGCACTGGTGATGGTTACGCCGCGTTCCTGTTCTTGGACCATCCAGTCCATGGTGGCAGCGCCATCGTGGACCTCGCCGATTTTGTGCGTCTTGCCCGTGTAGTACAGGATGCGCTCGGTGGTGGTGGTCTTACCGGCGTCGATGTGGGCCATGATGCCGATGTTGCGGGTGTCTTTCAGGTTGTTCTTAGCCATGGTTCTCAGTCACCGGCCTAGAAGCGGTAGTGCGAGAACGCACGGTTGGATTCGGCCATCTTGTAGAGGTCTTCGCGACGCTTGACCGAAGCACCCTGGTTTTCGGAGGCATCCATGATCTCGGCGGCCAGGCGCTGCTGCATGGTGTGTTCCTTGCGGCCGCGGCTGAAGTCGACGATCCAGCGGATGGCCAGCGTGGTGGCACGACGGGAGTTGACCTCCATGGGCACCTGGTAGGTGGCGCCGCCCACGCGCTTGGGCTTGACTTCCAGAGTGGGGCGCACGTTGTCCATGGCCTTCTTGAATACGGACAGGGCATCCTGACCGGTTTTTTCGGCCACGATGTCGAACGCACCGTAGACGATGCCCTCGGCGGTGGACTTCTTGCCATCGAGGAGGACTTTGTTGATCAGCTGGGTGACCAACCGGTTGTTGTAAACTGCATCCGCCTGGACTTCACGGCGGGTAGCTGCTGCACGACGCGGCATATCTTACTTCCTTTCGTAAAGTTGCCGGTTATTTCTTGGGCTTCTTGGCGCCATAACGGCTGCGGGCCTGAGCGCGGTTGTCGACTGCGGCGCAGTCGAGCGTTGCGCGGATGACCTTGTAACGGACACCGGGGAGGTCCTTGACGCGGCCGCCGCGGATGAGCACCATGGAGTGCTCCTGCAGGTTGTGGCCGATGCCGGGGATATATGCGGTGACCTCCATGCCATTGACCAGACGCACGCGGCAGACCTTGCGCAGCGCCGAGTTCGGCTTTTTGGGGGTGGTGGTGTAAACGCGGGTGCATACGCCGCGCTTCTGGGGATTGCCTTTGAGAGCCGGGGTCTTTTTCTTATCGACCGACTGCTGGCGGCCCTTGCGGACCAACTGATTGATAGTAGGCAACTGTTCAACTCCTTTTTCTTACCGATTGCTTTCTTGCCTGCATTCGTGTGCGTTCTGCAGTTACGCACCCGAAAACAAGCGCCCCACACGGGACGCGAAGCGGTACTTTATCACCCACCAAAAGGGGTGTCAAACGCCACGCACCCGGGTGTATCCATCCCTTCACAATTTCGTTGCTGCTGTGTGCGACCTGCATGTTTCACATCGTGGCAACACAGGGATGATAGCATGGCCGCATCGAATGGAAACAGGAGGCGCAGGGCATGCAGACACTGAGGTTGAGCGACATCATCGGCCCCATCATGGTAGGGCCTTCCAGCAGCCATACGGCCGGCGCGCTGCGCATCGCCTTCATGGCCCGCCAGTTGATGGATTCCGCTCCCGCCTCCGTGGAGTTCAAGCTGTACGGGTCGTTCGCACATACGTACCGCGGCCATGGCACCGACAAGGCGCTGGTGGCCGGCATGCTGGGCATGCAGCCCGACGATTTGGGCATCCGCGATTCCCTGGACGGCGCGAAAGCAGCGGGCATGCACGTGACTTTCACTCCCCTGCCCAACGACAACTGCCCGCACCCCAACACAGTCGACATCATGATGAAGCCCAAACGCGGCGCTTCGGTGGAGGTGCGCGGTGTGAGCGTGGGCGGCGGTGCGGCCAAGATCGTGCGCATCGATGGCGTCGATGTGGACATAACCGGCGAGTTCACCAGCGTGGTGGTGCAGCAAAACGACGTGCCCGGCGTGCTTGCGCACATAGCCGGGTGCCTGAGCAATGCGGGCGTGAACATCGCCACGGCCACCATGTTCCGCGAACGCAAGGGCCATCGGGCCTATACGGTGATGGAGATAGACGGCCAGGTGCCTGCCGTGGTCCATGGCGCCATCAAGCGCAACCCCGCCGTTTTGGGCGTGCGCATCATCCCCGCCGCCGACACGACGCAACGACGCGATGGCGAGCCCCAACCGGCCGAGCCCTCCGCTGCCGATCTGGAGCGTTTCGAACAAGCGGATTTCACAGACGGATCGGAGCTGCTTGCGCGTTGCGAAGAGGCCGGTTGCAACCTGGGTGCGGCTTTCCGAGCGCGTGAAGAAGCGCTGTCCGCAGCTGCGGGAACGCCCTTCGACGTGGACCCGTACCTCGACCGCGTGCTGGACGTTATGCGCGAAAGCGCCACCCGGCCCGCAACCGATGTGCAGCCCGGCATGGGCGGCCTGATAGGCGGTGAGGCCGCCGCGGTGACCGCTCTCGGCGAAAACGGCGCTTGCGACGGCATCCTGGCGCATAGCTGCAGCTATGCGCTTGCCGTGTTGGAAACCAACGCCAG
>JAXGTO010000048.1:0-6721 GCA_040774885.1 Eggerthellaceae bacterium
ATTCGCAAAGGGGTCCATGGGTTTGCCCCGCATCCGGGTAGAGCGTCCATGCGGGCGGGCGCTTCCACCCTTCCTCATCGCTTGAGCAGCGCCAGTGCGCTGCGCTCGTCGGGCGGGTGCTTCCACCCTTCCTCCTCGCTTTCGCCACGGCCGAGCACGTGAAATTAACAAAAAGCGGCACTTTCCGCGATTTTTCATGCGCAATTTCGTCGAAATCAAAGTTTTGGAAGCAAAACCGCAGGTCACGGATTTTCGAGCTCATCGACAATCGCGGAAAGTGCCCGATTTTGTTAATTTTCGCGGCATCCCGTTGTCACTGGTGCATTCCAGCCGTTTTCTCGACCCAGCGCCAACTGCGGAACGGCCCCGATCTGCTCGCGGCTCGCGTGTCAGCTGTCTCCTCTTCCCAGTGCCGGCTTCAGAACGGCCCCGATCTGCTCGCGGCTCGCATATCGGCTGCCTCCTCGTCCCGCTGTCGGCTGCTTTCTTCCTGGGTGACAAAAGGAAATTCGGACCGTGCGGGCGGGCATTTCCATTTGCCGTGTGATTTAGCTGAAAGCGCTTCAAGCGGCTTGACGATAGGCGTAAAGTTGGAATCTGACCTGTACAACCCAATGGCGGATGGCAAGCAATCCATCGATGGCCACGAATTATCGAGCCCGCTGCTCCTGGCGATGGTTCGCGCGGAAGGAAAGAAGCAATCCACCGATGACCGATCGAGCCACTGAGAACCCTTCCGAAAAGCGCCGCGTCGTCATCATCGGCGCAGGGCCTGCCGGAATAACCTGCGGAACCGAATTGCTGCGCCAAGCGCCCGACCGCTTCGACGTTTGCATTCTTGAAGCCACCGACACCATCGGCGGCATCTCGCGCACGGTTCGCGCCGGAGGCAACCGCATGGACATCGGCGGCCATCGCTTTTTCTCGAAAGACGAGCGCATCATGCACTGGTGGGAGAGCATCCTGCCGCTCCAAGGTGCCCCTGCTTATGACGACAAGGAACTCGGACGCCCTTCGTTTTCCGTGGAAGGCGGCCCGGACCCCCAGGTCGTCGACGAAGTCATGCTCAAACGCCATCGCATTTCGCGCATCTTCTACGATGACGCCTTCTTCGATTACCCCATCTCGCTCAAAGCCTCCACCCTGCGCTCGCTTGGTTTTGCGCGCACGCTGTCCGTAGGCTGCTCATATCTCAAGTCGGCCGTGCGCAAGCTGCCCGACACATCGCTCGAGAATTTCTATGTCAACCGCTTCGGGCGCAAGTTGTATTCGATGTTCTTCGAGGGTTACACCGAAAAGGTGTGGGGGCGCCATCCGCGCGATATCTCAGCTGACTGGGGATCGCAGCGCGTGAAGGGGCTGTCCATCCGCGCGGTGATAAAGGACATGCTCAGCCGCACGCCCAAAAGCGATGACGAAACCGAAACCAGCCTGATCAAGGGTTTCTACTATCCCAAGCTCGGCCCCGGCCAGCTGTGGGAGACCGCTGCCGACGAATTCCGTCGCCGCGGTGGAACCATCCACATGGGAACGCGGGCGGACCGCTTGTCCTTCGATGCCCAGGGGCGCGTCGCGTCGGTCCATTGCGTCGACGCAAGCGGCGCTTCGTTCACCATCCCCTGCGACGAAGCGGTGTCGTCCATTCCGCTGGTGGACGTTGCACGTGCCGCCGGCGATGCCATGCCTGCTGATGCGCGGCGTGTGGCCGAGGGTTTGCCGTACCGCGATTTCGTGACGGTGGGACTTTTGGTGGACCGCCTATCCATCGGAAACCGCACCGATATTCCCACGTTGGGCAACATCGTTCCCGACAATTGGATCTACGTGCAAGATGCCAAGGTGAAGTTGGGTCGCCTGCAAATCTTCAACAATTGGTCGCCTTACCTGGTCGAAGACGCGCGCCATACCGTGTGGGTGGGGCTGGAGTACTTCTGCGAAGAAGGCGATGCGTTCTGGTGCCTCTCTGACGAAGAATGCATCGAGTATGCCCGCCAAGAATTGGCGAAGATAGGCATCATCACCGCCGAACAGCCTATTTTGCAGGCGCATCGCGAACGGGTGCCCAAAGCGTATCCTGCCTATTTCGATACCTACGAAGACATCGATGTTCTGCGCGATTGGCTGCAATCCGTGCCCAATCTCTATTGCGTGGGGCGCAACGGCCAGCATCGCTACAACAATATGGATCACTCCATGCTCACGGCGTTGTATACCGCCGATCTGCTGTGCGGCGGTGCGGTTACCCAGCGCGACATCTGGAGCGTCAACACCGAAACGTCGTATCAAGAGTCTTCTGACGATGGCAATGGCTCTGGTCAGTCGGAATCTTGCGAGGCGCAGCGCAATCAGGAGAATCAGGAAGGCACCGAGCCCAAAAGCTCGGGTATAGCAGCCATGGCGCGCTTTGGCGTTACGACAGAAGCTGCGACCACAGCGGATTGATCGACGCATAGTCGACACCGCTGGGACATGAGTCCTTCGTGGTAAGGAACAAAACCAGCACGATGGCGAAGACGACGGCCAGTGCCGCCGCTGCCACTACCACTCCGCCCATCACGCGTTCGGCTTTCAAGCTGCCGGAATCGTGCGAACGTTGAAGCGCACCGAGTGCACCCATCGCCGCCGCCAAGGCGAACAAGAATGCGAAGTCGAGTTGGTAGCGCCCCACCATTCCACCCACTTCGGCGTCGAGCACGCAGAGCACCACGCCGCTGACGAACAAGATGGCGATGACGGCTTGGCAGGTTTTGCGGCCGCGCAAAGCGAATCCACCTGCTGCCAGCCATAGGAAGGGGAAGCAAGCCAAAAGCCCGCCGCCCATGGCTTCGACGTAATTGCCTGCATTCCAGGCTGCACCCAAATCGGCCGGTTGCAAGAAAGGGAACGTCGTGCTGAACGCAGGCGGTTGCAGCAGGTAGTTCCACAAGCCCAGCCAGATGCGGTCCGCCGCATAGCCATGGTGGGAAAGGTCGACGGCGGTCAGGTTGTAATTCGACCCGAAATCGAGCGGCGATCCGAAGCGCGCGGCGTTGTACCACGCCAAGCCGGAGGCAACGACCACGAAGGGGAGCGCCAGCGCGCAAAGGTCACGGGCCAGCTTTGCGCCTCGGTGCGTTTTGATGACGCGCACCAGGGGGAAGATTCCCAAAAGCGCCACGATCCCCAAAGTGGGGCGGCATCCGAAGATGGCGGCGACGCAAACTGCGCCCGCCAGCAAGAATCCCGTCCGGCCTTCGCGATAGGCGCGCAGCCAGAAATACAGCCCCCACGCCGCCAGGGCCAGCGCCGAGACGACCGGAATCTGATAGAGCGTTGCCGACATGAAGGCGAAGGGGAGCGCGGAAGCCGCCGCAGCTCCTGCGAATACGGCAATCGTCGGCCCGCGGCGGGGACTGCCGAAAAGATGGCGCGCCGCATACCCTGTCAGTGCCGCCAAGCCGGCCAGATACAGCCATAGGCACAGCAGCACCGGGATGCCGGTGGGCAGCGAAGCGCCGCCCGTTATCAGGTGGAAGGGAACATAGAACACCAGACAGGGGATCACGCCGAAATACACGTAGTACGATCCATCGTGATAAGCGGTGTCCCATAGGTAGTCTTCGTCCGTTTGCTCTTCGAGGGCATCGCGCGCCTCGGTGTCATAGGGGTTGTCCATTTCCTGCAGCCACTGGGGCGGTTCTGCAGAAAGGGATAGGCGACCCGATAGCAAGGCATCGGCCAGCTGGTCGTATTCTGATTGGGCGTCTTCGTCGTACCAGATAGGCGCACCCGTTTCGTCATAGGGCCCCGTCGAAGAAATTCCCAGATACCAAGAACCGAACGCGCACATCAGCGCTGCCACCGCCATCATGGCGATTGCTGCGGCGACAATGAGGCCGCGGCGCATGCTGCCAGCGCCCTTGGCGCGGCTTGCGGTCGGCTCTGCGGCATGCTTCGGACTCATACGGCTTCCCATCTACAGCCACCAGCAAAAGGTTTGGCGCAAGTACTCCCAAGTAGCAGGGTCGCTGCCGGCCATGGTGTTGCAGGCGGAGTTGTCGAACGACAAGAAGAATACCAGCAAGAAGTATGCCATGGTGGCAGCTGTCGCAGCATAGAGCAATTTGAGCGGCAGGGACTGTTCACGTGCGGGAGCGACCATGGCGTCGGGCTTGTCGGGGCCCGTGGGTGAATCGGCCGTCGGACTTCCGAACCACGACAGCGTCGCAAGTGCGGCGGCGAAGGCCAGAAACAAGCTGAAGTCCTGATAGTAGCGCCCCAAGATTCCCGATGCCTGTATATCGAAACAGCACAGCACCACGGCCGCGGCGGCCAGCGCAGCCACGGTCCAGAACAGCAGGGGACGCCTGCGGCGCGTGCCGGCGGCTGCCAACGCGGTCCACAAAAACGGCTGGCAAGCCAGCACTCCGCCCGCCATGGGCTCGATGATGGTCATGCCCTCGTAGGTCGTCGATGCATCAGCCACCTGCAAAAACGGGAACGAGGTGGTTGCTTGGGCCGGCTGGATGAAGTAGGCGAACAAGCCATCCACCAAGCGAGCGGGATCGTTTCCCCGCAGCGTCATGTTGTTGCCGGCAAGGTTGCGGCTGGCGCCGAAGTCGAAGGGCGACCCGAACCGTACGGCGTTGTACCACATCAGCCCGAGGGCCACCAGCGCAAAGGGCACGGCGATGGCACACAGCGGAGCCGCCCGATTTCCCTTTCCGCGGCGCCAGAGCGCAATGGCCAGGGGAATGGCGAACAATGCGAACAGCAGGAACTGCGGCCGGCATCCGGCGACGAGCGCCATGCACAGCGACCCGCCGGCGACAAAGGCGATGCGGCTGCGATTTCCCGTCGCCTCAAGCCCGCGCAGCCACAAGAACAGCCCCCATACGACAAAGGCGCGCGCGAAGGCGAATGGCACCTGATAAAGGGTGGGGCGACTCAAACCGAACAGGAGCCCGCTGCAGGCGAAGACTCCGGCGTATACCAGCAAGAACACGCCCAGCGAAGTGCGGGGGAACCAGCGGCGCACGCACGCGCGCAGCAAGGCGAACAATCCCACGGTGAACAGCAGGGCGCCCACCAGCACGGCCAGTGCGTTTGGAAGGTCGCAACCGGTTATCAGGTAGAACGGCAGGTAACACAGCAGCTCGGGGACGATGCCGAAGTACACGTAGTACGAGCCATCGTAATAGGCCGCATCCCCCATGGCCCATTCGCCCGTTTGCGCGCCCATCTGGTCACGGATTCCGGGGTCGTAGGGGTCGTCCACCTGCGAGAGCCAATCGGGGACGGACAGGTCGAGCGACAAGCTGCCTTGGGCCAGCGAATGGGCCAGTTCGTCGTATTCGCTGTTGCCGTAATCCCAATACCAGTCCTGTTGGATCAACGTGACAGGCGCCGATCCGTCCCAGTCATCTGCGTTGTAAAACGGAGTGGCAATCGACACCCAATTGGCGTGCGACAGCACGCCCACGCACACAAGCCCCAGCGCCAAGGCCAGCGCCGTGCCCCGTGCCCCGCGCGCCATGCGGCCGGTATCCAGGGCGGGCAGCCGATGCAGCGCGCTTTTGGGGCGCAGCGCGTACAGCAGCAGCAAGATGCCTGCCAGCAGGGCGAAGCGCAAGAGATTGAACGAGAAGGGCCGCACCGTATCGAGCTCGATGCTCTCGATGGTCAGCGGATAGGAATTCTGCTGCAGCTGTTCGCCGGAATCCTCGTTGTATGCACTCGATTGCGGGAAGGTGATGCGCAGACTGGTCAGGTTGCCATAAGCATGCAGATTCTGAGTGCAGCTGGTGCTGTTGGACGGCAGCATCTCGACGGCGGGCAGGTCGTAGGCTTCGCTTGTGCCGTCATCGGTGATGGAATAGTTGGCGTAAACCGGTTGGTCGGCCTGGTCGTCGGCAAAGGTGATGCGGATGTTGGACACAGGCGTATCCAGATCGGTGAATTCCAAGGCATCATCGGCGCTGTCGATAACGGTTGCATCGTCGGTCAGCACGACGGGGTCGTTGCCCAGCGTAGTCCAGAAGTTCACGTTGAACAGGAATATCTCGGCGGCCAGGGCGATGGCGACGATGCAGGCGATGCGCAACGGCAGCGTCAGGCGTCTGCTGGGTGCTGCCACGTGACCTCCATCTTCCTGGCTGTTGAGAAAACCTGCGCTTGGGCGCGCAAGCCGCTTTTCATTATGAGCCAACGAGCACGCCAGGGCGTCACATTCAGGTTTTGCGCACAAGCGCGCAACATGCAGGTAGCATGTGCAGGTAGCGTATCCAGTCGAGCGGGCGCTTCCGCTCTTCCTCTTCGCTTACGCAGCCGGCCAGTGCGCTACGGCGCTCAGCCGGGCGAATCTGCGGTACCCCAGCGCATCAGGGCCCGCAGCGTCCATGCAGAGAGCCCAGTCGAGCGGGCGCTTCCGCCCTTCCTCCCTGCCTCGTTCCCGCTATCGAACGCGAGGTTTGGAATTCGTGCCGTACCTCTCTTTTTATATGCATCCAAGCGAAAAACGAAGTATGGCATCGACGTCTGGGCTCACCGTTTCTGCGAACTGGGCAAACGCAACGTCCGACCAATGCGTTGGTCCGAAATGCCTCGCATTTTCGTGCCATACCTCGTTTTTCGTTCGGGTAATTCAAAAAAGCGAGGTATGGCACGATTCGGCTGTCAATGACGCCGACTAACGTCCAAGGCCTTGATTCGCAAAGGGGTCCATGGGTTTGCCCCGCATCCG
>JAXGTO010000049.1:0-6465 GCA_040774885.1 Eggerthellaceae bacterium
ACACCCTGTGCATCGCCCCGGGCACCATCTGCGTCTACGAGCGCAACGAGGTGACCAACGAGGTGCTCGACAAGAAGGGCCTCAACCTGGTGGTCATCCCGTCCGCGGAGCTCTCCCGCGGCCGCGGCGGCCCGCGCTGCATGTCCATGCCGGCATGGCGCGAGGACCTGTAGTTTCCAACCCTGTTGTTCGGCTCTCGACTGGTGCAGGTTGGGAGCTGAAGATAACCGATGGGCCGCTTGGCGGCGGCCCATCACGTTAAGAATCAATCAATCGAAAGGAACCAATATGCCTGTTTCTCTGAGCGGACGTCACTTTCTCAAGCTCCTGGACTTCTCCACCGAAGAAATCGAGTACCTGCTCGAGCTCTCTCGCCAGCTGAAGAACCTCAAGATCACCGGCACTCCGCACCGCTACCTGGAAGGCAAGAACATCGTTTTGCTGTTCCAGAAGACTTCCACCCGTACCCGCTGCTCCTTCGAAGTGGGCGCCATGGATCTCGGCATGGGCGTCACCTACCTCGATCCCGGCAGCTCGCAGATGGGCAAGAAAGAATCCATCGAGGACACCGCTCGCGTGCTCGGCCGCTTCTATGACGGCATCGAGTTCCGCGGCTTTGCCCAGACCGACGTCGAGGACCTGGCCGCCAACGCCGGCGTCCCCGTGTGGAACGGTCTGACCACTGAATGGCATCCCACCCAGATGCTGGCTGACATCCTCACCATGCAGGAGTGCTTCAACTACGACATCAAGGGCAAGAAGCTCGTCTTCATGGGCGACGCTGCCAACAACGTGGCTCGTTCCCTCATGGTCGTTTGCTCCAAGCTGGGCGTGAACTTCGTCGCCTGCGGCCCCAAGGAAAACATGCCGGATCCTGAGCTCGTCAAGACCTGCAAGGCCATCGCCGCCGAGCACGGCTCCACCGTCGAGACCACCGAAGACATCAAGAAGGCTTGCACGGGCGCACATGCTCTGTACGCTGACGTATGGGTGTCCATGGGCGAGCCCGACGACGTGTGGGAATCCCGCATCAAGCTGCTCGAGCCCTATCGCATCACCCAGGAATGCATGGACATGGCCGACCCCGACGCCATCTTCCTGCACTGCCTGCCCTCCTTCCATGACACCAACACCGTCATCGGTGCGGACATCGCCAAGAAGTTCAACATCACCGAAATGGAAGTCACCGACGAGGTCTTCGAAGGACCGCAGTCCAAGGTGTTCCAGGAAGCTGAGAACCGCATGCACACCATCAAGGCCGTCATGTACGCAACCTTGAAGTAGTTCCGTCCCACGCATTCACGCGGGCGCGGTTTCTACCGCGCCCGACGTATTCCATAAGGAGGTTTTTCCATGGCTTATGAAAAAGGCACCGGCAAGTCCGTGGTCATCGCCTTGGGCGGCAACGCTCTGGGCAATACCCCGCAAGAACAGCTCGAACTGGTTCAGAATACCGCCAAGCACATCGTCGACATGGTCGCCGACGGCACCAACGTCGTCGTGTCTCACGGCAACGGCCCCCAGGTTGGCATGATCGCCAACGCATTCGCCGCCGCAAGCGCTGCCGACCCCAAGATCCCTGAAATGCCCTTCCCCGAGGCTGGCGCCATGAGCCAGGCCTACATCGGCTATCAACTGTCTCAGGCTATCCTGGGCCAGCTCAAAGACCGCAACATCATGCGCTCCACCGCCTGCGTCGTCACGCAGACCGTGGTCGACAAGGCCGACCCTGCGTTCGAGAACCCCACCAAGCCCGTAGGCCCGTTCTTGTCCGAAGAAGAAGCCAAGGCCAAGGCTGCCGAGACCGGCTACACCTTCAAAGAAGATGCCGGCCGTGGCTGGCGTCAGGTGGTTGCGTCCCCGATCCCCCAGCGCATCGTTGAATTCGATGCCGTCAAGGACCTCATGGACGCCGGCTACATCGTGGTTTCCACCGGTGGCGGCGGAATCCCCGTCTTCGAAGAGGGCAATCACTACGTGGGCGTTCCTGCCGTCATCGACAAGGACCGTTCCAGCGCCCGCCTGGCTGCCGACTTCGGCACCGACATGCTGGTCATCCTGACCGCTGTCGAAAAGGTGTGCATCAACTTCAACACGCCCGAACAAGAGGAACTCTCCTCGATGACCGTGGCCGAAGCTGAAAAGTACATCGAAGAAGGCCAGTTCGCCCCCGGCAGCATGCTGCCCAAGGTAGAAGCCTGCATCGGTTACGTGAAGGCCAACCCCAACGGCAAGGCCCTCATCACCAGCCTTGAATGCGCGGCTGCCGGCCTGCGCGGCGAGACGGGTACCGTCATCACCGCCTAGGTTGTGCTTCTTGCACATGCTGCACTGTTTAAGGAGCCCCGGGAAACCGGGGCTCCTTTGTTCATCGAATGGCACAGTTCTTTGATAGAATGAACCGACATATACCGTAGAACCTACTTGAAGAGGAAAGAAGCGCAATGGAGATTCGCGAACAGCTCGAAATCCTTGTCAACGACGCCTTGAAGGCGGCCATCGACGATTCATCGCTTGATTTGGCCGAAGTGCCCGAGGCTGCTTTGGAGCGACCCCGTGATGAATCCAACGGCGATTGGGCCTCCACCGTTGCATTGCGCTGTGCCAAGCCGGCCAAGATGAATCCGCGCGCCATCGCGCAGATCATCGTCGATCATCTTCCGCAAAGCGACATGGTCGATTCCGTGAACATCGCAGGTCCGGGATTCATCAACCTCACGCTTTCCGATGCCACGTTCCAAAACGTGGTTGCCCAGGTGCGCTCCGAGCGTTCGGACTTCGGCCATGGCACCATCCCCGAGGGCCAGCGCAAGGTGAATCTCGAATACATCTCCGCCAACCCAACCGGCCCCATGCATGTGGGCCATGGTCGCTGGGCCGCGCTCGGCGATGCTACGGCGCGCGTCATGCGCCATGCAGGATATGATGTCTACGAAGAGTTCTATATCAATGACCATGGCGTCCAGATGGATAACTTCGGCGAGTCGGTGGCCGTGCGCTACCAGCAGATCTTGGGTCGCGATGTCGAAATGCCCGAAGCATGCTATGCAGGCGGCTATGTGAAGAATATTGCGCAGGCCATCATCGACGAAGATGGCGATAAGTGGCTCGATGCCGACCCTACTGAGCGTATGGAGAACTTCCGCGAACGGGCCTATGCCATGATGCTCGCCGACCAGAAGCGCATCTGCGAGGGCTTTCGCACCACGTTCGATTGTTGGTTCAGCGAGCGTTCTCTGTACGAGAAGGGCGAAGACGGCACCAGCCAGATCGATCGCGCGTTGAAGGCTATGGATGAAAAAGGCTACATCTACAAGAAAGATGGAGCCACTTGGTTCAAGAGCAGTGCGTTCGATGACGAAAAGGACCGCGTGCTCATCAAGGCGAACGGCGAATACACGTACTTCACCAGCGATGTGGCGTATCACTATGACAAGATGAAGCGTGGCTTCGACCACCTCATCGACATCTGGGGTGCCGACCATCACGGATACATCGCCCGTTGCGAGGCCATGATGGCCGCATGGGGCTATCCGGGCATGCTTGAAGTCATGTTGGGCCAGCTGGTCAACTTGTTCCGCGACGGCGAAGCGGTCCGCATGTCCAAGCGCACCGGCGAGATGGTCTCTTTCGAAGAGCTCATCGATGAAGTGGGCGTCGATGCGACGCGTTTCCTCATGCTTTCGCGCTCCAGCGACCAGCCCATCGATTTCGATATCGAAGTGGCCAAGAAGAAGGATGCCAGCAATCCCGTGTATTACGTGCAGTATGCCCATGCGCGCATTTGCAGCATTTTGCGCAAGGCCGCGACGGAAGAAGACGCCGATTTGGTGCGTACCGGTGCCATGAGCATGGATGCCCTGGTTGAGAAGATTCTTCCCGAAAACGTTGATTTGTCGCCCTTGACCGATCCCAGCGAAATCGCTCTGTGCCGCAAGATGAGCGAATTCGGCGAACTGGTGGCCGCCGCCGCGCGTGACCGCGCTGCCTTCCGCTTCACGCACTACAGCCAGGAACTTGCCGGCTTGTTCCATGCGTTCTATACCAACTGCCATGTTCTCGGCGACGATGAAGCTCTTCAGAATGCCCGTTTGGCCCTGTGCGATTCCGCCCGTATCGTGTTGGCACTGAGCCTCGGCCTGCTGGGCGTTAATGCTCCTGTAAAAATGTAGGTTGGTTCCGCCGCTCTATGAACGGCGGAACAACGTCCGGTTGGGTTTGGGGCTACAATGGCTGCATGGCTGTTGATTCCTCACATCGTCGGGTTTCGTTTCGCTCTTGGATTGCCCGAGGGCTCGTGGTCGTCGTATTCATTGTGAATGTGCAGTGCGCACTGGGCTTCATCTTCGACCCCGGTTCTTTCGCGTCGTCTTACCAGCTTTCCGGCACTGCGGGCAACGCCGCCGTTGCCGGGTTGGGCGTGGCGTTTCTCATGTGGAACGTTACCTATGTGCCCGTTCTCGTTTCCCCCAAGCGTTTTCGCGCGGTGTTCGCGGTCGTGCTTGCCCAGCAGGTTGTGGGGCTGGTGGGGGAGTCGTTCATCTTGTCGACGCTGCCGGCTGATACGGCCCTCCTTGCTGCTTCGATCCAACGCTTCATCGCTTTCGATGCGTTCGGATTGGTGCTGCTGCTGGTCGCCTTCTTCATCACGCGCAGGAGCGTGTCATGATGGCCTCTTCATTCCGACATCGTCACTTTCGCTCGGCCCGCTGTGCCTTGGCGCTTTTGCTTGGGATTTCGCTCGTTCTGTGCTCCTGTTCTCAGCCTGCCTCCATCACGGACGATTCATCCGTCGAATCATCTTCTCAAACAAACTCTGCAACCGCAGAGGATCCCGCAGTACAGCAAGCGGCGCAGGAATGCGTCACCGCATTCGATTCCTCGCATGGCGCCTATGAAGAGCGTTCTATCGATCAACGGGATGCTCGTGTCGACGTTTCGTCAGCTCAGTCTGTGACGGTTCTCATCTACCTGTGCGCATCGACGCTTGAAAGCGAATATGGATCGGCCACTTCGGACATCATGGAGATGTGCGCTGCCGACATCGATTCCGGCGCCAACGTCATCATAGAAACGGGAGGAACGTCTTCTTGGGACAATGACGTCATCGATGCCTCCACAAATCAGATTTGGCGCGTGTCGGGGAATGGGCTGGAACTTTTGGCTGATATCGGGTCTCAAGATATGTCGGACCCGGATACCTTGCAATCGTTCATAACGTATGGGACGACCGTTGCACCGGCCGATCGTACCGAATTGGTGCTGTGGGACCATGGGGCAGGTGCGGCAGGCGGTTTCGGCGTCGACGAGAATTATCCTCACGACACCTTGATGACCGTTGCGCAAATCGGCCAGGCTCTGGCCGGCGCCGGCGTCGTTTTCGACTTCATCGGTTTCGATTGCTGCCTTATGGCCAACATAGAGACGGCAACCGCCTTGGAGCCGTACGCTGATTACTTGCTGGCCTCTGAAGCCGATGAGCCTACCATGGGATGGGACTATCAGACGTTGTTGAGTGCGCTCGATGCCAATCCGAGTATTCCCACCTGGGTGCTGGCTCAAAACGTCTGCCAGGATTTCGCCACGCAGTCCCAGCAGCTCAGCCCACGCCTTGCCTCTGCGCTTTCCCTGGTCGATCTAACCGAGCTGCCTGCGGTTCTCCGGGCGTGGAGTCGCGTGTCCGATGAGGCTTGCTTGAAACTCCAGCAAGATCCAGCTGCCTTGCAAACCGCTCGCCATGGAGCCGGGTTCGAAACCATGAGTTCCCATCCGTACGGGATGATGGATGTTCGTCTGTTCGCCGATGCATTATGCAGCCAGGAAAGCGCTTCTGCCCTGGACGATGCCCTGGCCGATTGCGTTTCGGTGGTGCGCAATTCGTCGGCAGGAAAGAACCTGTGCGGGTTGGGGGTCTATTTGCCTGGGACCTCCGCGCTGTCTGACGACTCTGTGCAAGTCACCGACATGCCCCAACTCTATTCCCAGCTTGGATTCTGCCGCAGTTGGGCTGCATTCGAAGACGCATGGAGCACAAGGCTCGCCGCCTAGTTTCCGGCTTTACTGTTTGGTGATGGTGAGAGTGTACCCTTGGTCATTCGTGAAGGGTTCCAGCAATCCTTCGATCACCGATGTCGCTTGCTGATCGGCGGTGTCGGTAAGGCCCATGTCATCGACCTTTCCGCTCAGGTCATCTTGTGCAGCGACGAGCGCCTTGGCGGTGTCATCCTTGTTCTCCCAGTTGAAAAGCGAATAACTTTGGTCGTAGAAGGTGAGCGAATCGGGGTCTATGCTGGTGGAGAGAATCTGGGCCGCAGGCAAGGAAACGTTGATCTGCTTGTCCTGGACGCTTACGGTGGCCCTAGAGAGGTCGACGCCTGCCTTCACCTCCGCCGAATACAGCATGGTGAAGCCCTTTTTGTTGATCCAGTCGATATCGCCTTCTTCGTAGCGCACCAAGCCGTGGTA
>JAXGTO010000050.1:0-6216 GCA_040774885.1 Eggerthellaceae bacterium
AAACACCGTTCGCATCGGCCCTGACATCCGTAGAATGGCGGCCTTTTTGAGAAATCCGCAGTGAGAGCATGGCGCGTCGCGCCCCTCTGATGCACGCGGTTGAATCGTCCCTCCGATACGTGCTCAGTGGCTCACTCTTTTGCGGATGATGCCTGACGGTACTCGATAAGGCTTATACTTTCATCATCTGATCATCTTCCATGTGAGGGGCTACCTGATGATGAATCAAAACCCGACCGCCTCCCGGTCTCTGCGCTCCCTGTTCTCGATGAAAGCGATAGCTTTGCTTTCCCTGTGTGCGCTTGTACTCGTTATAAGCGGATGCGGCGCTTCTTCGAATCACGCCTCAAGCAGCACCGATAGCACCGACAGCACCAGCAGCACCGATAGCACCGGCGCAACGGACGCAACGCAATCTCAGGCAAGCAGCTCCTACACGACCACGGATAACGCTGATGGCAGCACCACCTATGAACAGGATTTCGGAACCTACACCGTTCCTGCCGGTTGGGTTCTCTCGGAAGAACATTCCACCGACGACAAGCTCTTCTTCGTAAAAGCCGGTGACGAAGACAACCAGCTGCCCGACAACATCGCCGTCAACGTCGGGACGAACAAGTATACGAAAAAGGAGAACGTCCAGTTCCGGACCGCTATCGTGCAGCAGTTGACGACGCAGATCGGCAGCGATGATGCACAGCTCAGCGGAAGCGGGACCTACACCGACGCAGGGGAATACCTCTATAAATTCGAGATCCTCGAAGCGGATGGCTCGAAAACCGTCGAATGGTATGTGGTCGGCGATAATCGCTATTGCCTCATCCAGCTGACGAACTGGGATGCCGATTCGAGTGCGGACGACGCAGCAAGGAGCATGGCGGTCGGTTTCGTCTGGAAGGACTGAAATCGAAGGCAACTCGGCGATCGCACCCCCTTTGACACATGCAGACCATGGGTCCTGCGGGAACTGAGGACTATACTGGGCTCATGCAAAAGACGGATCATATAACGCTGCCCGCGACGCCCATCGTTTCGGAGGGCTATCCGTGCACTCCAGTGTCCACACGGCCGCTTCCCGGCGGCATACTCTTCGCTATCAAGGTGATGTCCGTCATCGCCGTGGTGGCAGCGTGCCTGTGCGCTGCGGCAGCCGTCTATCTGCTCGTGGATATACAACAGGTGCAGGCCTCGCTGAGCCCCCCGGATTACACGAAGCCGAACGTCGGCGACGACTATCTATACTTCATCCTTGAAAGGGCGGTTTTAGCTACCGCGTGCGGATACAGTGCGTGCTTCCTGGCTTTGGGGGTATGCGGTATCGTGTCGACGGCTTCCGTGCGTAAATTCCCTCGTGCCAGGCCGATGCATGTCTTGGCGGTGGTCTCCGGAGCCATCATAGGTCTTACGGTGTGCGTGTTTTTGATCTGCGCTGCCAGCATGTTCTTGTGGAACAACAACGGCATGGATTGGAGTTCGGTAGGGGAGATGGCCGGCGCTACATTGCTCTTGGAGTTCCCGGCTCTGCCGATATTGGCTTTCGCCATTCCTCTATTCGTTCTGGCCTTGAGGGCCGGGAGGCGACTTCGGGGATATCAGGAAACGGCATCGCGGCAGGCGTAAGGGCGTTTGCTGAACGGGTGTTGGGACGTGTGCCGGAGGGACGCGAGATTGCTTGCGCCTTACCAAGGGCGACATGCGTCAGGTGCGGCCGGGAAGCGTGGATTTCTCAAAAAGGCCGCCATTCTACGACTTTGGTGAATAGGGGATTGTCGCCATCAGGCCTTTTGTCGGCGTGCTCCCAAAAACCGTCTGAATCGGTCCCGAAATCCGTAGAATGGCGGCCTTTTTGAGCAATCCGTAGCGGACGCACGTTGCGCATGTCGACAGACGCATGGTGCGTCGTGCCAGAGTGCGTATTCCGGAGGGACGCGTGATTCGATACGCGTCCCTCCGGCATGTTGCGCTGATGTAACCTTCTGCCAACGAAACAGCGCGTCATTCGGCAGGGGGGTGGTCGGTATGCTCAGGAAACGACGCTCCATGAGCCCGAACGCGGGCTGCCTGCGCGGATGAGGTCTCCATCCGCCTTCAGCGCGGCGACAAGCCTTTCCGCCGATCGCTTCGACGTGCCGAGTTCTTCGGACAATCCGCCCACCGTGCCCTTCGGATTGTTGTGGAAATAGTCCAGCGCACGTTGTTCTTCGGTATTCAAGCCCGATCCGCCTGCCGCATACGGGGAGACCGCGTCGCGTATGACCTCGAGCATGAACTGCACGAAAGCGGTGCAGGTGCCATCGGCTTCGGAATCGGCGAGAGCGACCCCACCATCTCGGCTATCTCCATGCACAGATTGTCGATGCGAGCCGTGCGCTCGAAGGGCGGTTCGTGCTCCATGGGTCTCCTCTCATTATTACCGCCATTATTTTACCGCCATTGGCGGTAAAACGAAACAGCGGACGGCCATCAAGCGTACTTCCAACATGCTCTGGCACATGCGCTGATGTATCCTTCTACCAACGAAGCAGCACGTTGTTCGGCGGGGAACCGGAGGGAACGATGGCTTTCGACTTCAAGAAGGAATACAAGGAGTTCTACCTGCCACCGCGGAAACCGGGGATCATCGATGTTCCCAAGATGACCTATCTAGCCGTAAGGGGAAGCGGCGATCCCAACGAAGAAGACGGCGCTTACAAGCAGGCGGTGGGCGTGCTGTACACCATCGCGTACACCATCAAGATGAGCTACAAGGGAAACCATGCGATCGCCGGATTTTACGAGTACGTCGTGCCGCCCCTCGAGGGCTTTTGGTGGCAAGAGGGCGTTGCGGGAGTCGACTACGCAAACAAGGAGGCCTTCAACTGGATTTCGGTGATTCGCGTTCCCGAGTTCGTTACGCAAGACGTGTTCGAATGGGCGAGGGGCGAAGCCGAGCGAAAGAAGAAGATCGATTGCTCGGGTGTCGAATTGATCGATATCTGCGAGGGGACGTGCGTGCAAGCGATGCATATCGGATCCTTCGACAGCGAGCCGGAAACGGTCGGCCCCATGGATGATTGTGCGGCCCAGCAAGGATACGAGCTCGATTTCAGCGGGCGGCGGATGCATCACGAGATCTACCTTTCCGACCCGCGCAGGACGGCCCCCGAGAAGTGCAAGACCGTCATCCGCCATCCGGTTAGGAAGGCGTAGGGCCATGGCGAGCAGCGAAGGATACTTGGACTACGTGCTCGACCTGCTGGGTGACGTGGACGGCATCAGCCATCGGAAGATGATGGGCGAATACGTGCTGTATTGCAGGGGCAAGGTGTTCGGAGGCATCTACGACGACCGCTTCTTGGTCAAGCCGACCGAGTCGGCAAGGCGCCTGCTGCCCGATGCCCCGATGGAGCTGAACTATGACGGCGGGTCGAAGATGCTGGCCGTCAACACCGAGGACCGCGCGTTCATCGCCGCCGTGGTGGAGGCCATGTGGCCGGAGCTCCCCGAGCCCAAGGCGAAGCGACGTATGACCTAGGTTGCGAGCGCTTGCGGATACCTTTTAGTCACGTGCAAGCACACTGTTTTATTCCCACTCGATGATGCAATTTGAGCAGGCAGTTGATGTGGTTCTTTCCAGTGAATCTGCGTCTACTGCGTTTACGTCGTGTGCCCACGTAGCCTGGCCGTTGGTACTCATATGGTACTCACGCCTCGAATTATCAGGCGGATTCGAATGGCTTGCGGGTGTCAGCAAGCAGGTTCATAACCAGCGAGACCATGGTCTCCTTCTCCTGCTGCCTCGCCGATCTGCTCGAGGCGTTTGCCGTTTTCGCCGGGACCCTTATGGTGCTCATGCTCAATACATTCTGTTGTTTCAGGTTGCTTATAGGTGAAGTTACTTTCTGGTTACCGAGCCGGATAGCAACGTCTCAAGTGGTTTTGTATCGCGCATTGCTGTGATATATGCATCGCAAAGAGTATCGGAGTCAATTGTCCTAAGGTTTAATTCCCACCCGGCACATCGCGCCAATTGATTGGCGAAAACGCGCTGGGTACGCCCATTGCCTTCTCGGAAGGGATGAAGCGCATTGATTTCGGCAATATAGAAAGCCATCCGTGCTGCGAATTCATCGTGTTTAAGCCCGTGCAGATAGTCTTCGGATTTCAGCTTTCCGAATAATTCTTCGGAGTAAGGTTCTATGAATTCAGCTGCACAAAAAACGGTCGACCCTTTTGAGATGAACCCCTTTTCGCGGATTTCGCCCGCCCAGTCATAGATTTCGCCGAATAACGCTTTGTGAATTGCTTTTAGGTGGGACAAGTCGAAAGCTCCGCTGATTGGTTCGTCTTCAAGAGCAGCGATAGCAACCGCGGTAATCGACCGTTCCGCTTGGTTTAATTCGTCCCACGTCTTAAGTCCGAATCGGTTGATCAAGACGCCGGTGCCTTCGTAGACATAAGGGTCGTCATCGTCGTAGCGATAATCGTAAGTGCGGATTGGCGTATCAGGCATGCGTTGCTGCCATCTTGTGCGCGGCGGCAACGTATTCGGCGATAAGATCTTGATAGGAGATTTCCCCACGACCAACACGGCGCAGGTTTTCCTTTTCGGCATCGGTCATGACAAGTTTTTCCGTTGCCAGGGAATGTTCGACTTCGTCGATGATTATTTCCATGCGCTCTGCAGTCATCTCGCCTTCCTTTTGACGTTTTTCATTATACCGCGGAGCGCTGTTAATAGGCGATTGGCTTTGAATCGGGACGCGAACCGCAAGTCGCCGCTTGCTGCTATTCCCCTAAATTATTCCCACTCGATGATGCAATTCGAGCAGGTGGTTGATATGGTCCATTCCAGTGAATCTGGGTCTACTGCGTTTACGTCGTGCACCCACGTAGCCTGGCCGTTGGTACTCATATGGTACTCACGCCTCGAATTATCTGGCAGATTCGAATGGCTTGCGGGTGCCGGCAAGCAGGTTCATCACCAACGAGACCATGGTATCCTTCTCCTCCGGCTTCGACTCGGCGATCATGATGGTGATGGCCACGAGCGTGCTGTCATCCAGCCTCTTGCGGCCGTCTATGATCAGCGCGGAGTTCCTGTCCAAGAAGTACAGGAACAGCCCGGCAGCTATGCGCTTGTTGCCGTCGCTGAAGGAATGGTTCTTCACGACGAAGTACAGCAGGTTGGCAGCCTTCTCCTCTGCGCTCGGATAGAGGTCATGTCCGTCGAAGCTCTGGTAGACGGCCCCTATGCTGCCCTTGAAAGAGTCGTCTTTCTCGTTGCCGAACAGATCGCTTTCTGCCCCGAAGCGCATCCGGTCGATGAGCTTTCGGCATTCTTCGTAGGTCAGCACATACGTGCTCTTGCTGCCCTCCGGCTTGGCGAGCTTCTGGTGGTCGTAATCGTCGAGCATGTCGAGGGCTGCCGTATAGCTCTCGATGACATCGAGGATCTGATCGGCTTCCAGTCCTCTGTCAAGGCGGCGGATGACGCTCACTATCTCGCCGAGTTGCTTGAGGCGCTTATCGTTTTCGACGTGGCCTCGCATGACGTATTCCCTGAGCACGCCGGTCGCCCAGCGTCGGAACTCCACGCCGCGCTGCGACTTAACGCGATAGCCGACGGAGATGATGACATCGAGGTTGTAATGCGCGTTCTGCCTGACCACGTCACGATTGCCTTCTCTGTGAACTTGTGCAAATTTTGCACAAGTTCCCTCACGCTCCAATTCACCTTCTCGGTAAATATTTGCAATATGGCGGGTAATGACCGTTCTGTCCCGGCCGAACAGCTCTCCCATTTGCTCCTTATCGAGCCATACGGTGTCAGCATCGATCTCGACCTTCAGATCGATTTCCCCATCAGATGATTCGAACAGAACGATGTCATTCGTCGCCATGATGCGTCTCCCCGGACTCGAGGTCGGAGATGGAATAGCCATACGTGGGCTTCATGCTGATCTCGAAGGGGATGCGCTGTTCGCGCAGGCTTTGCTTCACGAACACGTTGACTGCGGCGGTGAAGCTCAGGCCCATCTCGTCGAACAGCTTGTCGGCCTGCTTCTTCAGGTCTGCATCGATGCGTATCGTCACGTTTGTGTTGGGCATATCAGTACCTCCATAACCATTTTCCTGAGGTTACTTTAGCATATGCCTATATCCACGCAATATATAATTATCTGCACGTAATATTACTTGCTATTCCCACTCGACTGTTGAATTTGAATCATTAGT
>JAXGTO010000051.1:0-5417 GCA_040774885.1 Eggerthellaceae bacterium
AGCCGGCTGTCCAATGCGGGAATAGTGGCGTACGCCACTATCGCGCACGGGCCGGCCCGCGCCCCCGTGGTGGGGCGCGGCCCGTCCGTTGCGTAAAAGCAGATTCGGGCTGCAGCGCTAGAACTCTGCAGCGATGCGGGCGGTGGCGGCGGCCGTTTCGGCTTTGGCACGTTCCACATCAATGGTTGGCCAAGCGCCGTCACGATACAGCACGCGCCCGTCGACCATGGTCAAACGAACGTCGCCGCCGTGGCCTGCATACACCACATTGGCCAGCATGTCGGTGGCAGGCGTCCAAGAAGGACCGCTCGTGTCCAGCACGCACAGATCGGCGCGCATGCCCTCGGCGATCAAGCCGCAATCGTCGCGCCCCTGCGAAAGAGCACCGGCGCGCGTTGCCATGTGCAGCGCCTGGGCGGGAGTGACGCACGTGGGGTCTTGCGTGGAGCCCTTGGCCGTGAGCGCCAGCACGTAGAGGTCTTGGAACATGTCGTGGTTGTTGTTGGAGGCGCAGCCGTCAGTGCCCAGGGCCACGGGGATGCCTTCGGCCAGCATGCGGCCCACCGGGGCGAACCCGCTTCCCAGCTTGCAATTCGAAACGGGATTGGTGGCCACGGTAACGCCGTACTGGCACAAAATGGCATAGTCGTCGTCTTCCAGCCATACGCAATGCGCAGCGGTGGTGGGAACGTCGAACAATCCGATGTGGGCCAGATAGGCCACCGGGGTCATGCCATCATGGCGCTCCTTGCAATCCGCAACCTCGGAAGCGGTTTCGCTCACATGCACCTGCATGCGCACGCCGGCTTCTTTGGCGGCCTGCGCCAATCCGGTTGCCGTCAATTCGTTGCTGGTGTATTCGGCATGGAGCACGCCGTCCACCAAAAAGCGGCCATCATGGGCACCATGGAACTTTTCGACCAGATGCTTGTTCTCGGCGCACAGCGGATAGTCGCTGTAGGGCTTTTCTTCGAAGGCAATCAACGTCTCGCCCATGTTCATCTTGCAGCCGGCTTCTCCCACGGCACGGAAGCGATCCTCGGCATGATAGTACATATCGGAAAACGACACCGTGCCATAGCGCAGCATCTCGGCGCAGGCCAGAAGCGTGCCCCAATAGTTGTCTTCGCCCGTCATCTTGGCCTCGAAGGGGAAGATGCGGTCGTTGAGCCACGCCTGCAACGGCAGGGCCTCGCCCCAACCGCGCAGCAACGTCATGGGGGCATGGGCGTGCGCGTTGTACATGCCCGGCATCAGCAGGCGGTCGGCGCCGTCGTAGACCTCGCCGAAATCCGCTGCATTTTCCGGTGCCTGGTCGCCCACGTATTCGATGAGCTCGTCGCGAACCCCCACCCACTGGTGGGCGCGATAAGCGAAGTCTTCATCGATGACGCCGATGTCTGCAAAAAGCATGGAGCTTCCTTCCCCGAACGTTGCCTTGGATGCTTGCTTCAGGTGCTATTCCGTGACGGTGATCTTGGCCTGGTCCAAGATGTGCTTGCCGGCTTTCAAACGCTCGGCAGCCTCGGTGACGGCGAACAGACGACCGGTTTCGCGCAACTGGCGCTCGGCTTCTTCGGCATTGTCGCCGGCCATAGAACGGATGGCTTCCTTCATGTCGTCGTCATCCACTTCCAACCCGGCATGACGGAACACGGCATCCAGCGTGAAGCCCTGGGTGAGCATCGAGCGTGCCTGCGTTTCCATATCGTATTCGAACTGGTCCTCGGTGGCACCTTCCTGCTCGAGAACGTCTTCGAGCTTCTTACCCTGAGCGGCCAGCTGCGCCTTGAAGCTCTCGATGAAATCATGCTTGGTGGAAGCCACGATGTCATCGGGGATCTGCGCGGTGAAGTTGCGGGTCATGGCCATGACAGCTTGGTTCATCTTGTCTTGTTCCAGCTGGTCGTTCATGTAGCGCTCGCCGGCTTCGCGCAGGCGGTCACGCAGCTCGGCCACGGTGTTGCATGCGTCGTCGGGGATGTTTTCCTTAACCCAGGCATCGTCGATCTTCGGGGCCATGCGCGTCTGTTCCCCGGTCATGATATCCATGTGCGGCGTGGCGGCTTGGTCGGCCATCATCTTGAGCTGCTGGTCGATTTCCTGATCGGTCACGTGGCGGCGCGTCACGGTAACTTCCACCGGGTCATAGCTGTCCAGCTCGAATTCCGGCTTGGGCTGAACGGTCACCTCGAAAGCGTAGGGCATGCCCTGCTGCGGCACGCCGAGCTTGGAGGGGTCGTAGTCGGGCGAAGTGACCAGCGTGATCTTCTCGCTGTCCAAAGCGAAGGGCAGCAGATAGTTGACCACGGCGCCGATGGTAGCCTGGTCGATCTGCTCCTGGCTGCCGAACAACTTGCTCATGGCTTCGTACGGAGTGGCCTTTTCGGGGTCGGCGGGAACACCGGCCTGGTCGAGCATCAGCGCGATGCCGGCCGTGAAGGCCTTGTCCGTTTCGCTGGGATCGGCGGTGATGACGAGCTTGACCTTGCCGTTTTCGGCGGGAGTGCGCTTGACGTTCATGGGGTTCCTTTCAATCGGACCGCGCCTGTGCGGTCGCGTGATTTTCTGGTTGGCAAGTATAGCAGTCATGCCAGGCGGCACATCATATGCTCGATGTTATTCCATGCATCCCTTGTGATACCATGGCCCGTTGAGAGAAGACCCCTCCTTTATGAAAGAAGGTTGCAAAGGCAATGGCAGAAAACGAATCCACTAACGCCGAAGAAGAGAACTGCGCGCACGACTGCGGCAGTTGCGGCGTTGCGGGCTGCGGCGATCGCGCCGAGGCCACCGGCCCCACGGTGCTCGAGCCCAACAAGAAATCCGACATCAAGCATGTCATCGGTGTGGTTTCCGGCAAAGGCGGCGTGGGAAAGAGACTGGTCACCTGCCTGCTGGCCTGCGAAATGCAGCGCCGCGGCAAGAAGGTCGGCATCTTGGACGCCGACGTCACCGGCCCATCCATCCCCAAGGCCTTCGGCATCGACAACCCGCTGACCGCCGATTCCGACGGCATCATCCCCGCGCAGACCAAGACGGGCATCAGGATGGTGTCAACCAATCTGATGCTTCCCGAAGAAGACATGCCCGTGGCATGGCGCGGCCCGGTTGTTTCAAACGCCGTGCGCCAATTCTTCAACGAGGTCAATTGGGGCGAGCTCGATTACCTGTTCGTCGACATGCCTCCCGGAACCTCCGACGTTCTGCTCACCGTGTTCCAGAGCCTGCCCATCGACGGCATCGTCACGGTTTCCGCCCCGCAGGAACTGGTTGCCATGATCGTGGGCAAAGCCGTCCATCTGGCCAAGGACATGAACGTCGACGTGCTGGGCCTGGTGGAGAACATGGCCTACTTCGTGTGCCCCGACTGCGGCAAGGAACAGCACATCTTCGGTGAACCCCAGGGTGCCGAAGTGGCCGAGAAATACAGCATCCCGGCTTATGCCACGCTGCCCATCGACCCCGAATTCGCCTCCAAGTGCGACGCGGGCAAGGTCGACGAATACGAAGTGGCCGGTCGACTGAACGCCATCATCGACCAGATCGAAATGGTCAAGTAACCGCCGTGGTTGCCAACGACGACAAACAACAGCAAGACGACGGGCCGCGCAAGCGGCCCGTCGCAACACCGAAGAAGAAGCCGGCCGAACCCCCCGTGCGCGCTATCAACGAAGACGACGACGGCTACGATCCGTATTCCGATCTGCACGATCGAGCCATTCCCGAGCCCCTCTTCGAAGAAGATCCCTGGTCCTGAGAATATCGGCTCTGCAAAGCTATGGAGCTCGATGGCTGAGCAGCGGCAAGCAGCGAGACGGCTCAGAGAGCGCGGCAGCACAGCAACCTGGCGGCATGGGTCCGACATGACAGCATCGCGGGTTGACGACCCGACGGTTTGGCGGTTGCAGCAGCAAAGCGGAGGCGCGGCCTGACGGTTTGGCGGTATGCGGCGGCATAACGGCTTAGGGTGTGCGGCAGCATGGCAGCATTAAGGCATGGAGGTTCGACGGACGCTACGGCAACCCGGCGGCGCGGCCTGACGGTTTGGCGGTTGCAGCAGCAAAGCGGAGGCGTGGCCTGACGGTTTGTACAGTATCAAGGGACGGCGGCTGGCGAGTTGGCGGTGCGATGGTTTGATGGGTGCGGGAGTATAACAGCATCAAGATAGTCAGGGACGATAATAATCGTGCCATACTTCGTTATTTTCAATATTGTTCGCAAATTCCGAGTTTCTGCACGATTGATTTGAGGTTCCATCAAAAACGACCTGGGATTTCATCTTTCAGCAACGCTCGTAATGGCCTTCCGCTTCAAAATTCCGTGCAGTACCTCGTTTTCCGTTTAGATATTTGGAAAAATCGAACTACTGCGCGATTTAAGATAACCTGGCGCAAATCGGGGCTGGCGGCAGGTCCCAATCAACCTGACGGGTCGGGGCTGGCGGCAGGTCCAAGATAGATCGACGCGCAAAGGCAGGTCTTCGCAAACCGATGCGCTTCGACTGACCTTGTCCCGACTGCAGTAAGCTGATTCGGGGCAGGTGGCTACTCTTGGGATTTTGCTTCCTGCCAAAGGGCTTCCAGGCGATCCATCGGCAGGGATTCCAGACGCTCGCCTGCAGCATAGGCGGTGCGCTCCATGTATTCCCATCGGTTGCGGAACTTGGACGATGAGCGGCGCAACGCGGTTTCTGCATCCACGTGTTCGCGGCGCGCAACATTCACCAACGCGAACAGCACATCGCCGAATTCCAGTTCGGCATCATCAGGCGTCTCGGCATCTCCGAACTCGCTGATTTCTTCATACACCTTGGCCCATACGTCTTCGGTGGTCTCCCATTCGAATCCGGCCTTGGCGACCTTCTTCGAAACCTCCTGCGCCTCCATGAGCGCCGGCTGCTCGCGCGAGACATCTTCAAGCAAACCGCGCGGCTGCTGCGGGTCGAGCCCCGCAGCCCGCAGCTTTTCGGCGCGCGCCTCTTCCTTCAGCTTGCGCTCATGCTGCTTGATGGTGCCCCACATGTCGAGCACCTCATCGGCATCGGTGACGGAATCGGGGTCGATTCCGGCCGCCTCGAAAGCTTTCTGCACGCCGAACACGTGCGGATGACGACGAACGATCTTGGCATTGACATCTTCGATGACGTCGTCAATGGTGAACTCGCCGGCATCGGCGGCAATCTGGCTTTGCAAAACCACTTGCAGGAGCACGTCGCCCAATTCTTCACGCATATGGTCGACGTCGTCTTCTTCGATGGCCGAAAGCGCCTCGTAGGCTTCCTCGATCATGTTCTTGCCGATGGAAGCATGCGTCTGCTCTTTGTCCCACGGGCACCCGTCGGGAGCACGCAAGGCGGCGATGGTCGCCACGAACTCATTGAATGCGGGGTGCGTATCTGCCGGCGTTGCGCTCAT
>JAXGTO010000052.1:0-5257 GCA_040774885.1 Eggerthellaceae bacterium
GCGCCGGGCTCAGAGGTATCGGCGGCGGGGTCCTTGCCTGCGGCGGAACCGCTGCCGGCGGCAGAGCCGTCGCCGCCCGAGGACTCGTCGACAACGCCGGAGATGCTGCCGTCGACGGGCTGCTTTCCCGCGGCGTCGGAAGCCACGGACGAAACGTCCTCCGTGGCTTCGCTTCCATCTGACGAATCAACGATCATGCAGGTAGAAGCGCCATAAACGCCAGACGAGACAACTGCAGCAACGCCGCCCTCAGCAGCACATGCAGTACCTGGAAGCGCAACGACGGCAGACAGCGCCAAGACGAGCATTGCCGCAAGACAACTGCCTCTAAATTTTGATTCTGCGCTTAATCCCCCGACCAAGCGGCAAATCGTACCTGTTTTCTCCATGATGTCGCCCAAACTATCTTAAGACAACGCCACCGGAGACACATCCATCTCCGCTTTGGCCAACCGAAGACGAATCAGAAGAAGAACCGCTTGAAGAAGAAGATGACGACGAGTCGGACGATCCCGTCGAAGCGCTCGAGGAACCCGTGTCGTAGCTATAGGTCGAACCGGTGTCATAAGAATAGGTATCAGTAGTAGCTGCAGGAGCCTCGTAGGTTGTGGAAGCGGCGGCCGCTTCGGCATCTGCAGCTTGCTGGGCCTGCTCGGCTGCAGCAGCCTCCGCAGCCGCGGCAGCATCTGCAGCTTCCTGTTGGGCTTGGACATACGCCTGCTCGGCGGAAAGCGTGGAAACAGTTGATGAACCGCTGGTATAGGTAAGGTACGCGATGTCGCCTTGGACCTCGATGGCAGCATCATCGCCCAGCACGGAAACGTCCACGCCATGCAACGTATAGACGGAAGCATCCTTGCAAGTGATCTGGATGTCATACGCAGAAGCGCCGGACGTGGGCTCGAAGGAAATCTGAGCCTTCTCGGCATTCTTCCAAACTTGGGACGAAGGCATGGAAAGCGCAGTACCGAACTCGTCGGTTTCGGTTACGGCAATATTCACCTGAGAGATATCCTTGCCGATTTGATTATCAAGCTTGATGGTCTTGGCGGTTGAAGATTGCGTGCCGATGGCGAACAGCGTTTCCTGGGAAGACGTGGTGTCCGTCTGCTCCTGGCTTTGCTGAGTGTCAGTTGAAGAAGACTCGCTGGAGCACCCGGCAACTGCCCCCAGGCTCGAGACCAACAATCCTGCGACGATAACACCGCCAACTTTTTGCTTGAACATGTTGCTACCTTTCCCTTTCTGCAGCCATCACGCCTGTTGAAGCGCCTGGCTATCGAACACCTTCATTCCATACGTCCCCGTAGCGTCTCTTACGAACACGCGGACTTCCGCTATATCGCCCGAAAGATTAGATGCATCACAATATACCTGATACCCATAATCATCTGCAGTGGAATCTGCTTGCCCGCCGCCGAACTCATCGAAATCGGCGTCATCGGCACCTTGCGAAGCCGATACGGAGACCGTAAAGGCCTCCATGGTCCGCTGATTGCCCGACCCGTCGACAATGGTGACGTATATGGTCGCATCTGGGTTGCGCAACTGCTGGTCGAGGACACCCGACAGCACGATAAACGGCCCATTGGTCGAACGAATGCAGGTGGTGTTTTCCCCCGATGCCTCGCATTGCTGGGGCACTTCCACTTGCACACGGGGATTTCCGAAGATAGGCGCATTCTTGGATAAATAACTCAGGTGGCGCTCGGCCCGTTCGAGGACGACGGCATCGGCATCGGTTTCGGCTATCTTGAGCGCATTGTAAGGCACAAGTTTGCTGAAAGAAGCCGATTGCGTAGCGGAAGCCATATAGGGAATGAGGTTGTTGCCGAACGAATCGCGATACACCAGCAACGAGCCCGTTCCCGACCCGGAAGTATCAACCCAATTGTCGGTAACGCTTGACTGTGAATCATCGAAAGACCAGGTGGAACCGGTACGATCGACGCCATCGTTGATTCCCTGCGCGTATTCATCGGTTTCCGTCGGCGTATCCGTCGGATACAGCATTCCAGCCAAGTCTCCAGAATAATCATCACGCGCAACCCATTGATCATCGGATACATCCACCGCCTGCAATCCCGTTGCTTGAAGCAAAGCGTTGGCAACGACAAGCGCCCCTTGGTTGTTCCAGTGGGTATCGCGCTGGTAATATAGAGTGTCGTCAGAAGATTCGATCAGTTCGAACGAGTCAACGTAATTCACTCCATATTCCTGGAGATACGGCTTAAGGCGCTCTGCATTCGAATCGTCTTTGCACTGCAGATAATACAAGGGCATATGACTGGGATAAACGCTGCTTTTATCAGGCGCAACAGTAAAGACGAATGACGCACCTTGCGCATTGGCATAGCCTTGCAAAAGCGAAAGATTATGGGCGATATTGCGAAGC
Source organism: Eggerthellaceae bacterium (assembly GCA_040774885.1). Lineage (GTDB taxonomy): Bacteria > Actinomycetota > Coriobacteriia > Coriobacteriales > Eggerthellaceae > JAXGTO01. The sequence goes on from JAXGTO010000052.1 coordinate 2,396, forward strand.
CCACGATCGGTCATTCGCGATTCGCCCAGGTAATCATAGAGAGTTCCTCCGTAATACAGCCAACCCTCGCTTCCCACCACCACCTGATCGGTCGCGGAAGACCCCAAAGCGGCACGGACGGAAGCGTTGAGCGACACCAGTTGGTTTCGACCGGCGAAATGATCCTCGAAATACGTTCCAGAATCTTGCAGCACGTTGAAATTGAATGTTCCATCATCCGCAGTCAAAGACGGCTCTGAAGCGAGTTCGCGGTTCTCGGAAGTGGCCTCGGTAGGCGCAACAAGCATGCCAAGGCTCGGAATAAGGAGCAAAACGAAGGCGACGATCAAAAATGCGGCAGCAGCCGGCGTCGTGCGATGATCGGCGGGTTTTGCAGCTACGTGGGCACCACGTGAATGGTTGCCCTTGGATTTATCCGGCATCTTCGCTCCCCCTTTCCTAGAACCTGAAATAGATGAACGGGTTGTACCCGCCACCCGAAAGACTGGCCACGCAAGCAATGAGCAGCACGATGCCCACAGCGTAGCTTGCAATACGAACAGCTGGACGGGCCGCGTCGAAACGCGCTTCGAACCAAGGTTTGATGGGAGCCGCAGCCGCAATGGCAAATACCAAGGCGATGACGAAAACCGGGGTGAGCTGACGGACAGCCAATTCCATGCTGGCATAGTCGAAATGGAATCCCGTGTACATCTGACCGATAATGGCGATTCCTTGCCCGAAACCGTCAGCGCGGAACAAGACGAACGCAGTGCACACCACCAACAGCGTGTACAGAAGCCCAATGGGTTTGGGAAGCTTTTTGATGGGGATGTACTCTTCCAACAACAAGAACAATCCGTGAATCAAGCCCCACACCACAAACGTCCAACTGGCTCCATGCCACAAACCGCAGGTGAAGAAGACGACGAGCTTATTGAACACCGCGCGCGGCCTGCCTTTGCGGTTGCCGCCCAGCGGAATGTACACATACTCCTTGAACCACGTCGAAAGCGAGATATGCCAACGACGCCAGAATTCCTTGATGGTGCACGATGCATAGGGATAGCGGAAGTTTTCTTTGAAAGTAAAGCCGAACATGCGGGCCATGCCGATGGCCATATCTGAATACCCGCTGAAATCGAAATAGATCTGCATCAAATAAGCGATAGCCGCTATCCAAGCTCCCAGGATGTTGATCTGCGAAGGATCAGCGCCGAAAATGCTGTCGACGGCCACAGCCATAGTATTGGCGATAAGCACTTTTTTGCCCAGGCCGAAGCAAAAGCGGCGGAACCCGAGCGCTTTGTCTTCAAGCGAAGCATGCCGCGTTGCCAGTTGATCTTCGATATCGTGGTATTTGATGATGGGGCCGGCGATGAGCTGAGGGAAGAATGCGATGTAGAGCAGCACATGCGCATAATTCTTCTGGCCCTCGACCTCTCCGCGATACACGTCGATGACATAAGAAAGAGCTTGAAAGGTATAAAACGAGATGCCGATGGGAAGCGCGATGTCCGGAGATGCAACGTTCAGCCCCGTTATGCCATTGAACGTATTCACCACCATATCGGCGTACTTGAACACACAAAGGCATCCTAAGTTGGCAACGACCGCCACCGCAAGAAAAATTCTGCGGGCAGCGGACGACTCCGTACGCCCCAATACCAACCCGAGCGCCCAATTCACAATGGTCGATGCGAGCATGAGCACCACATAGACGGGCTCGCCATAGGCATAGAACACCAGACTGGCAACGATAAGCAAAGCATTCTTGGAACGCATGCCGGGAAGGACCTGATAAATCAGGAAAACTGCGGGAAAAAACACGCATAGAAAAGTAAGCGAGCTGAATACCATCTAGCATCCGACCCGCCGCAAACAGCTTTCGGGCATCCATGGAAACGGATGCCCGAAAAGAAGACGGATATCAGCGACGACCATCACCAGAAATGGTATTCCGTCGGCGAGGAAGCATACGTGCACATATACCAGCCATACCCCGGCATCTCGTGCTGCATGTCGCAATCGATGACATAAGTGGTGCCACCGCTGTAAATCTCAGTCCAGCCATGCGGGGCAACGGGATCGGTATAACCGACTACCCAGCCGCTCACAACGCCGGCATTTTCTCCCAAGGCACGTGCGAGCATACACATGAGAGCCGCATAGCGATAGCAGTTGCCGCCACCATTGTTGATCATTTCCAAAGCGAAACCGGGCGCCCAATCACCAGAGGGATATTTCGATCCGTCGATATAATCGAAGCCGGCCACATAGTAGAATGCCTTGTTCAGCGTATTGATGCCGCTATTGACTATTCGAGCAACAGCGATGTTCACATCATCACGACTGCAGCAGGTTTCACAGATAAATCCGAGAACGCCATCATTATTGGCATAATACACGCTTGCTCCCGATACCTGATAGGCGTTTCGCGCCACATAACCCGTGGAATAGTAACCATAGTAACTATTACCGCCCACGTTGAACGACCCCACGCGCGCACCGCAATACGAACCGGACACCTTCTCAATCCAGTAGCGCTGAAGGCTGCCCGCGTACTTCGCGGTGACCAGCCAGCCGGGAGTTGCGGCGAGCCTGCCATCATTGTCGGCCAGGAGGCGGTGGTTCGATCCGTAAGCGGCGACCCCGCGCAGCACGTAGCCCTTGCCGTACACGCCGTAGTACTGCGATCCGCCGGTCTGGAAGAAGCCGGTCTGCGCGCCGGAGTACGGGCCGGTGAGCGTCGTCAACCAGTAGCGCTGCAGGTTGCCGGCGGTGTACTTCCCCGTCACCAGCCAGCCGGTGCCGGAGGCCAGCTTCCCGTCGTTGTCGGCCAGAAGCACCGCCGAGTAGGCGGAGCACTGCATGGTGCCGCGC
>JAXGTO010000053.1:0-4344 GCA_040774885.1 Eggerthellaceae bacterium
ACGGAGAAGAGATGATAAAGCGCCAGCATGCTGTGGGTTTTGCCGCCGCCGAAATTCGTCTGCAGCTCGACCACCGGGTCGCCGCCCTGCCCGCCGATGCGGCGTACGCCGTTGCTGAGGAGCTTCTGCAGCCCCTCGGTGATGAAGGTGCGCCGAAAGAACTCGGTGGGGTCCTGGTACTCGGATGCCGCCTCGCCCAGGTACACTTGCCACAGATCGGCCGCGAACTCCGCCTGCTGGTACTTGCCGCTGGCCACGTCCCGGTGCGGGGTGACGACTTCGCGCCAGGGCTTTAGGCCGCTCTGCGGGTTGCCCTCGGTGGGGGCCACGGCGTGCTTGCGCATCTCGCCCCGGCGCTGCTCGTCGAATCGCACGCGCAACAGCGCCATCTTCTGTTCTTCCAGTTCCTTTGCCTCGGGAGCCGAGATGGCGGTGAGCAATCGACCGATGCTGTCCAGCGCCCGATAAGCATCGTCACTGCTGAAGGGCGTCTGGTGCGCCCAGCGGTTGCGCACATCCCGCAGTTCGCTTACCAGGGATCGTTCGGTATGGCCAAGGGTGTTACGGAAGACCGCGTTCCACTGGTCCCACATGACCGTGAGCAGGTTGTGGGTGTCCCAGTTGAGCTCGCCCTTCTTGGTCGCCTTCACGGCACCGCGGTCTTCGCGGAGCGTCTGCGCCGCCATCTCCTGCCACTGATCTCCGTGCACAGCTTGCAGTTCCCGCTCTACAAAAGGGCGCAACCCCCTGTTGAGCAGCTCAAGCGCGTCCCCCACTCTTCCGTGATTGCTTTTAGCCATGTTTTGCCCTCATCATTGAAATACCCCTATTCAAAAAGGGTCCGTTGGTCCCCACGCGGGGCTGCCTGGGCCAGTTTGGTTAGTTCAGGCCATGCCAGGACGATGCTGTTGTAGGCCAGCGCCTCGCTCGACCAGTTCTTTTTCTCGCAAATGCTGAACAGGCGATAGGCCAGGTCACGGGCCGCATCGCCGTATCCACCCAGCCGTTTTAGAAGCGCCGCTGCGCCACTTTCACCATGTTGGTCCAGAGCGCGAATAAGCTGCTGCGTTGCCTCCCAGATGGTCGGCCGTTTGTCGGTTGCTGGGTCCCAGTCGTCCGGCATCTGGTCGCGGGGGATAAGCCGCACTTTTCCGGCCCTTGCCGTGATGATGCCCGCTTCGACAAGCCCGTTGACTGCGGTGTTCTTCGCGCGGGAAAGGCTTTCCGCCACGCCGAACTCGCCCTCGTTCATCCCGTGCTGATCGAACCACGCTACCGCCCAGCTCGTATCACGATCCAGCTCCCCTTCCTGCGCCGCCAGGTGCGCATCGAGTTCCTGGTTGATGATCTGAAGTGCTGTCCGGACAGACATCGGCGAACCATCCGCCTCGATCACCTTGCTGTAACGAGAGTAAATGGCCATCCCCGGCCCGATGGCGGCTTGGGCGAGGTCGACGGGAGCAATTCCCGCCTGCGTTAGGGCAGCGAAAGCGGCTGGCAGTTCCTTTCGCAGGACCGAGGCGAATTCCTTCCGCGTAGCCATTGCCGCACCCGTGCTGCGCTGGCGAGCAACGAGAACGACGGCAGAGGCAAGGGCGTTTGTTCCACGCGCAACACTCCGCGCTTTCTTGGTTGTACGGATAGGCCATGTTCCCGTGATCTGGAATCCGGCTTCAACCAAGCCTTCAAGCATCGTCTCCCAACCAGTAGACGCTCTCTGCGAGTCATCCCCAGAAAACTCATCTTCCTGTTGCTTGAATGCGTAATAAACGCTTATTGGAACATCGTTCTTAGCTAATCCATTTATGTTCTTGAATACCGCCGAAAAGCCATCTCTGAAGTGCTTCTCAGCAGCATCCATCGACCCTTCATGTCGGTACGGGGATGCGATAAGTTCGGGTTCTTTTGGCGTCAGAAGTGTTGCGAATGTCTGTGGATCGACTTGGCGAAGAATGGCTCTGAGCCAGACATAGAAATAGTCTGAGAGATCCGCATAGCCAATGTTGTCATAGTATGGTGGATCAGTGGAAATCACTGGCGGTGTATCAAACTGCACATTTGCCTTGCGAGCATCAATCTGAAGCACCCGCGCTACATCCGAATCGTCAGGAAGGCCGGCCAGCGAACTTGCAACCCATTCACACGCCACGGTGTAAGACAGCTTCCCGTGGACGGCGTTGGTCTCCACAAAATCCCAAGCCATTGGAATGCCCTGCCGCTGAAAGAGATGCCCTACATTTTCATTCGTTGGATTCCAGGTCGCCAGAGAACAACAATAGTCGGTTAACCGTGACAGAGCGCACGTAAGGAAGGTTGTTATTGCAGAGGCATATTCCGAATCACCATTCGAATCCTCCAGAATCTTACCGCGTGCTTCCTGAATGATGTCCGCAATAGTCAGAAGGGCTGTAAGTTGTCTGGGCGTAAATAACTTGTCATAGGTCGTTAGCCCATAGAGCACGCACCAAATGGCGCGCGGGTCGCTGTTCAGTTGCGTATCGATCCCTCGCAAGTCTTTGGGTGCACGGCACTGAAGAACCTCCACTTTGTCCGGGCTCAAGTAGTTGCGGGTTCGATGTCCGTCGGAGACGGCGGCAAGAAGTTGGACGCCCATTCGTCCAGCCATTCCCTCGTCCTTGATGTATTGATCATCCACTGACGAATCACAGACAATGCATTTGAATTTCGCACCACGACCGACCTTTGCTGCGCTCGGAGGGGTCTTCCCATGCGCAATACTAAATTCGACTCGTTTTTTGGTTCGTGACACTTTCGGTTCAATCCAAGTCTTCTGCACGCCCTTTGATGCCAAGACGAATGTCTTTACCAAGGGCATCTCCGCGCCGCATGCCGGGTTCGGACACTTGACCGTTCGTGCCCACAACCATGCTAAGACCTGCTCACCTCTGGGCCCCTTCGGATAGAGCTTCTCAAGTTTTTTCGCAGCCCTCTGGCACACCCAGTTGCCGTACCATCGAATATCCTCTGCGAGACCAGTCGTCCCTCTCCAATCGGTTACCCTCAACAGGTCATTCTTATCGAATGGATGGACCGGAGAACGGTCCTTGAACTTCGGCGGGAACTCCAACAAGGCCCGCTGGATGGTGACCGCCACGGGATTGAGATCGCTGCTCGTGACCTTCAGGCCCAATCGCTGTGCTTCCAGCGGAATGCTGGCGCGCCCGCCGAACATGTCCCAGAACTCTGGCATCTCGCCGTTGAACTGCTTGCGGATCATTTCCCGCGCCTGGCCGATAATTTTCTCGTCGGTCGTCGCCCTCCAGGTGGCCAGTGCGGCCACAAAGTCCAACAGCTTCTCACGCGCTTTGCGCGCCTCCTTGGGCGGAAGACCATCGCCCGGGTCATCAATCAGTTGCGCGAAGAGAATTGCCCGCGATACGGACAACGGCGTCCGCGCCCACCAGTTGTGGATCGCGCGGGGGTGACCCTTCAGAAACGGGTTCTCCGTTTCCGGTTTGGACCCCTCATTTATTGCCGCCAATGGCAGCGCGACCTCGATCAATTTTTTCGGATGCGTCATTTCGTTGTCCTGTTCACAAAATCTACTCGCCAGTCCCGCAATGCCTCCAAGTCTGCTTTCAGTTCATCGGGCGCGGGAGGGGCAACCGGAGCTTCATTCGGCTGCGAATGTTCATAGCGGGAATATTTGGTCATCATGTTATCGAAGAACTTGCAGTCCTCTGCCGTGATGCGCGCCAGCTTGTCCAGCTTGCCCTGGGTATTCACTGCCCGGCGGAAGCGTTGGACCACATCCGCCAACAGTTCGCACTCGATCATGCGCTCGAGCAGAATCCGGAAATCGCTGCATATGGCTTTCGCAAGCGGCGCATAGGCGGTCTGGCCCTCTTCGTCATGTGCCTTTCGGGCCTTCGCCAAGTTCTCGTTCAGAAGAGCGTTGAGCGCCTTGTCCGGTTTCTTTGCAAACAGCGGTGTGTCGCCCGGTTCACCAGTGCCCCAGGGCTCGCATCTGACGCAGGTAACCTTGGGCTCGCGGCCTTCGCGCTTGCCGTACTCCTGAAGCAGGACCAGTAAGGACACGCGATGCGTGAATACGATCACCTGTCGATCCGAAGACAGCCGCACCAGCCGTTGCACCACGGACTCCTCGAAATCCTGATCCAATGAAGATATGGGGTCATCAAATACAAACGGCGCGGGTTGCAGCTTTCCCGTCACGTCCGCAAGGAAAGCCGCCAGGGACACAACCCGATGCTCGCCTTCGCTCAGCACATCACGCGGTGCACCGGATCGGGCCTTCGCCAACCGCAGTTCGTGAAGAACCCGGCCATGTTCCACCCGCTTCTTGACCAGTTCCACCTTGAT
>JAXGTO010000054.1:0-4116 GCA_040774885.1 Eggerthellaceae bacterium
GAACATGGTGGGGCGAACGCCTGTCAGCCGCCGTCTTTCGCTGGCGGCTCGCTCGGTTCTTCGGCCGTCTCGATCAATGCCCAGGCATCCTTCGTGAAGCAGTACTGCGCGACATGCCCGAGGTTCGACCTATCGATGTGCCGGTAGCCCTCCGCCGTCGTGCGGTACACCGCGACGATGATGCCTTTGTCCCTCAGCTCGGCCATGCCCCTGGCGACCTGGTTGGGATTCAGTCCCGTGACGTTTCCGATCTCCTTGGCGCTGATCCTGCCCAGGCGTCCATCCGCGTATATCGCCTTGCAGAGCGTGACGATGACCGCCCAGCCGTTGCGGCCCACGTTGCGCGAGACGAGCAGGCGGGTCAGTCCGTCCTGGATCGTGGCATACGATTGGACGGGGAATCGGACGAAGCAGTCTTTCCCCCGCCTTACTCCGATTCTGTCGACTGGCATATCAGGGCTTGGTCGTCGATTTGCCTGCGAACGTACTCCTCGCAGAGGATGTCGCTGGTGCGCCAAGTCTTCTTGATGCGAAACGCCTTCAGCTCGCCGTCCGTCACTAGGCGAAAGACCGTCGCGTAGGAGACATGGAGGTACTTCGCCGCCTCGGAAAGGGACATGAGGTGGCCGATCTCCTCCGGGCCGGTTTTCTTCGCGTCCATGAGTCCTCTTCTCCCTTGTGCCTGCAATTCTTGTTTTGCATGATTGCGCAAGAGGTGCTGTCCGGAAAAGGGTTTGTCATCATTTCGAACGCCCGCGTGATGAATTCAAACATTGTCGCCTGTCCACAGGCGTTGGTGGAAAACCCGTCGGCTTCGCATGCCCGCGTGGAGATATTTAGATTCAGGTATAGAAGATGAAGAACAGATAATCGGTTGCGGTAGGGCGCAAGCATCGCTGCGGTTGCTCACGGCAGGGCGACACCTTTTGTGCAAGTTGCTCGCGGCAGGGCGCAAGCAATGCTCACGGCAGGGCGTTACCTTTTCACGAATGGTTGCGCCAGAGCGCAATCAGGGACGCATTTTCAGGCGCTTTTTCTCTGGCCTACTTTTTTCTTTGTTGGTAGAATGTTGGTTGGATGTTGGTTGAACCAACAAAAATGCTCAGGGCGAGGCCCTGAGCAGGAGTTTTGGTCGCGGGGGCTGGATTTGAACCAACGACCTCCGGGTTATGAGGTCTGAGAAACGGCATAATCCGAGTAAAACCGAATTCAAGATAATACAAAGTAATCGCAGTTCAAAGTACATATTTCATTTCCTTTTATTTCAGTTAGTTTCATCGTTCACACCCCATTCACCCCCAGAGGGGTGTTTTGGGGGTGAATTTTGCGCTATAATCCTTTCGTCAATAGTTACTTGTTGGTTATCCCCTGACCCCCTTAAGGGGTCAGGGGATAACCAACAAGACAAGCGCAAAGGAAGCCCATGGTGCAAGTACGCGGCAGTGGCGTAATCGAGAAGGACAAGCGCTACAAAAACACTTGGAAGATCACGTGCTATCTCGGCGAAAAAGACGAGAAGGGACGCTATAAACGCGCTCCGAAGCGCACCATCCACGGCACCAAGGAAGACGCCCGAAAGGCGGTTGCGGAATACAAGGCCGAGCTGCAGGGAACCGCACCTGAGGGTCCTGGCGACATGCGCATCGGCGATTATGCGCAGCAGTTCCACGAGCTGCGTGAAGGAACCATGGCCTCCCCGCTTTCCTATAAGCGCGAGGCCCTCGACATCCGTTACATCAACGAGTTGTTCGGCAACATCAAGATCAAAGACCTGACGCCCGGTATGATTCGAAGCATCTACGCCAAGGCCCGCAAACAGAAAAAGCACTCCGAGAATGCGCTGCACAAAACCCACCAGAAGCTGCGTCAGGTGATGCAGGCTGCATACATGGATGAGATTATCATGCGCAACCCCTGCGACTTGGTGAAGTTCCCCCGCCCAAAACCGGCCGAGGAGCGCAGCAGCCTTACGCCAGAAGAGACGGCGCGACTGTACAAGTGCGCCTTCGAAGAAGGCGGCTCTCATGCGATCGGCCTTATGCTCATGATCACTACCGGCATGCGACGCGGTGAGATGCTGGGGCTTACCTGGAAGTACGTCGATTTCGAGACCAGCCAGCTATTCGTCGCCAACCAGTACGACGTTAGCAAGACCCTCCGCCCGCCGAAGACCTCGCAAAGCAGGAGGTGGATCTGCTTCAAGGGCCACATGGCCGAGGTTCTGGCAGAATGGAAGTGCACGCAGGCTGAAGAGCTGGCGGCAATCGGCATCAAGCAATCCGACTCCACGCCTGTATTCCAAAACAGCGAAGGCGACTTCATCGACCCGAACAACTACTCGCGCTGGTGGCGATGCTTCTCCGTTGATAACGGCTTCGGACGGTTCACGCGCGATGTGCGCACCGTAGAGGTTGACGGCGTCATGCGCCAGCGCGGAAAGGGCTATGAGGGGCTGAAGCTCCATGAGCTCCGCAATACGCAGGCAACGCTCATCCAGGCAAAGGTCAACCCAAAGGCAGCTCAGCATCGCCTGGGCCACACGCAGATGAGCCTTACCATGGACGTTTACGCCAAATCGCTCGACTCCGACGAGATTGCTTCAGCGGAAGCGATGGATGCGATATTGCGACCTGACGAAAATTAATCCCTCCTGCGAGTAAGGCCGATACCGCCCTGCTCGCATGGCGTAGAATTGCCGCAAAGAGAAACGAGGGCACCATGAGCCAACAGATGATAGCTGAGGTCACAGATTGTGACCTCAAAAGCGCAGTAGAAACCAGGAAGCCAAAAAGCTGGCTTAAGTCTGTGAGCGCGTTTGCGAATACCGTCGGCGGAAATCTCATCTTTGGCATATCCGACGAGAGCCACAAGGCTATTGGGTTGGACGATGCTCAAAAGGACGTCGAGGATATCACACGCCTGATCAAAGACCGCATCGACCCGCTTCCAGACTTCACCGTGGATGCTCAGAAAAAAGACGACAAAGATATAGTCATCGTTTCCGTGAAGCCCGGAATGAGCACGCCGTACTGCTATCGAGCAGATGGCGTGCGCGAGGCATATATTCGCGTTGGTGATCAAAGCATCCCAGCTCCAGCCCACGTCATGAACGAGCTCATCTTGAAGGGAACCAACCGCACCTACGACAGCCTTGCCACCAGCACCGCGTTTGAAGATGCGAGCTTCACCGTACTGCGTGCCACGTTCAAGATGCGCACGGACAGCAACTTTGCCGACAGTGATTTTAGGTCATTCGGGCTGGTTGCAGCTGACGGAATGCTCACCAATGCAGGCGCGCTGCTGGCCGATGAACCGCTTATCCGCCACTCCAGACTGTTCTGCACGCGCTGGACGGGTTTGAACAAGGACGACGCACAAGACGATGCCGAGTTTTCCGGAAGCCTCCTTCTCTTGCTGCGCGAGGGTGAGGCATTCATCAAGCGCCACAACCGCGTCGCGTGGGAGAAGACCGCCAACGACCGCATCGACAAGCCGAGTTTTGCCGAGCGTGCGGTAACTGAGGCTTTGGTCAATGCGTTCATCCACCGCGACTACCTGATGCTGGGCAGCGAGGTTCACATCGATATCTACGATGACCGCTGCGTCATATCCTCGCCGGGAGCCATGTTCGACAACGGAACCCTTCCCGCCAACCCGGCAAAAGACCCCATCGAGAGCAGGCGCAGAAATCCCATCCTGGCCGACCTCTTCCAACGCATGGGATACATGGAGCGTCGTGGCAGCGGCTTGCATAAGATATGTGAGATGACCGAGATCCAGGACAACTTCAAGCCTGAGTTCTTGCCCACCTTTGAGGCGGTCGCTGGGGGATTCCGTGTCACGCTTTGGGACATGAACTACACGAGCACCGACCAAGTCAGCACCCAAGTCAGCACCCAAGTCAGCACCCAAGTCAGCACCCAAGTCGAAAAGCTGATGGAAGCTCTTGGGGACGATGAGCTGTCATCAACCGAACTGCAAGCTAAGATGGGATTCAGCGAACGCCGCAGCTTCCAAAAGAACTACCTGAACCCCGCTCTCGAAGCTGGCGTTATCGAGCGTACTATTCCCGACAAGCCCAACAGCAGGCTGCAAAAATACCGCCGTGCGGTTTAA
>JAXGTO010000055.1:0-3702 GCA_040774885.1 Eggerthellaceae bacterium
CGTCCAGATTGGTAATGACCTTCTGCACCGCCTTTTCATCGAAATCGAGGGCCGTGGCCACGTCATCGAAGATGCCCAGGTAATCCACGATCAGGCCGTGGGTCTTGCCAGGGTAAATACGGTTGGTGCGGCAGATGGCCTGCAGCAGGTTGTGATCCTTCATCGGCTTGTCGAGGTACATCACCTGCAGAATGGGCGCATCGAAGCCAGTCAGCAGCTTGGAAGTGACAATCAGGAATTTGAGCGGGTCAATCGGATCGCGGAAACGGTCGAGGAGTTTTTCCTCCTCGTCCTTGGCCAGCTTCCATTCCGCGTACTGATCGGACTTTCCGCCCTGGGTGTGCATGACGATGGCGCTGGCCTCCGGCCCGACCAACTCGTCCATGGCCTTCTTGTAGAGAACGCAGCATTCCCGGTCGAAAGTCACCACCTGGGCCTTGAAGCCGTTCGGCTCCACCTTTTCCTGGAAGTGCTTGACGATGTGCTGGCAGATGGCGTTCACTCGCGCCGGGGCCTTGATCAGCACCGCCATCTTGGCAGCCCGCTTGGCCAGGTCGTCACGATCCAGCTCGCTCAGCTCATCGGTCATCTGGGAGTATGCTTCGTCGATGGCGTCCTTGTTGATGTGCAGCTTCACGTCCACCGCCTCGAAGTGCAGCGGCAGCGTCGCCTTGTCCCGGATCGAGTCCTGGAACGAGTAACGGCTCATATAGCCCTGCTCATCCTCGTCCGCGCCGAAGGCCCAGAAGGTGTTGCGGTCTCGCTTGTTGATCGGCGTGCCGGTCAGGCCAAAGAGAAAGGCGTTGGGCAGCGCGTCGCGCATCTTGCGGCCCAGATCGCCTTCCTGGGTGCGGTGCGCCTCGTCCACCATCACGATGATGTTCGAACGCTCGTTCAGGCGGCCGTCCGCCTCGCCGAACTTGTGAATGGTGGTGATGATGATCTTGCGCGTATCGGCCGCCAGCAGGCTTTGCAGTTCCTGCCGGGTGGCGGCTCCGATCATGTTCGGAATATCTGCGGCGTTGAAGGTGGCGGTGATCTGGGTGTCCAGGTCGATGCGGTCCACTACGATCATCACCGTGGGGTTGCCGAGCTTGCGGTGCATCCGCAGCTTCTGCGCTGCGAAGACCATGAGCAGCGACTTGCCCGAGCCCTGGAAATGCCAGATCAGACCCTTCTTGGGGTAGCCCTTGACCACGCGGGCCACCATCAGGTTGGCGCCTTCGTACTGCTGATAGCGGCAGATGATCTTGATGCGCCGGTGTTTCTTGTCGGTGGCGAACAGGGTGAAATTCTGCAGGATGTCCAGCACCACATGAGGACGGAGCATGGAACGGATGGAACGCTGCACATCCGCAAGCGTCCCCTCCGCCTTGTTCTCGCCTTCGTGCCACGGCCCCCAGATATCGATGGGCATGCGCACCGAGCCGTAGCGATAGCACTTGCCCTCGGTGGCAAAGGAGAGGACGTTGGGCACGAACATCTGCGGCACGCTCTGTTCGTAGCCGTTATGGATGTCGCTGGCCCCATCCACCCAGGTCACCGCCGGGCGCACCGGCGTCTTGGCTTCACCGACCACCAACGGGATACCGTTGACCAGCATAATGATGTCGAAGCGGCGGCCGCCTTCCTTGACCGGATAGACCCACTGGTTGGTGACCACGTAATCGTTGTTGCTGAGATTCTCGAAGTCGATCAGCCGCACTGGCGTGTGTTCGCCGCGCTCGCCGAAGGGCATGGACTTCTCGCCCCGCAGCCATTCGGCGAACAGCTCGTTGGCCCGCACCAGACCTTCGCTCTGCACCGACAGCGGAATGGTCCGCAGGCGGTAGAGCACCTCGTCGGCGCGGTCGGATTGGGCCTTGATTTCCGGGTTCAGGCGGATGAGGGCGTCGCGAACCATCGACTCCACCAGCACGTCGGAGTGCTGACGTGGCAGCTCCTCGGCGGCCACGAAGCGCCAACCTTTGATTTCGCCGCCGTAGCTCGCGAGCTCTTCGGCAACCATGTTCGAAGTCACGCCGCCGCAGAGCGTGTCGAGAACCATCTGTTCGACCGTGTTTTCTTCGTTAAACATGGGCTGTCTCCAAATATTCCCGGCTAATCTGCCGCTTAAGCTCAAGTACTTCACCCCGATGTCTGATCAATTTTTGTTCTTCAGCATCAATCGCTTCGAGATGTGAGGAAATTTGTTTTTGGTCCTCAATTGTCGGTAGCGGCAGCTCGTATTCAGACAATTCCTGTCTGTTGAGCTTGGGAATGCCGGTCCTTACACAGCGAGTAAGTGCGAAGGAGGTAAAGTGTTCGCCAAGCAGAATCGACAAAAGGAATCGAGTCATTATCCGATCAGGCAAGGGACGAAGTGCGTACATATCGGCACTGCACAAACCATCAAATTCGGCGATGAATGCTTTGCGAAGATTGGGACGAATTTTGCTGTAAACAACGTCTCCCGATTGGAACAAATATTTGCCGCTAATTGCGTTTTGATCCCTGGCCGTTTCAATGCATATCAAGCGTCCAGTGTTTTGCTCGATGTGATTAGGAGCAACCAACGGCATTGAGCGATAAGGCTCTTCTTTGGGATCGACTTGACCAGAAACAATTTCAAAGCATTTAGAAAGTTTTATTACCTTCCATTTCTTAGCCGCACCATTCGATGATAGACCCCGAAGATACGTCTCTCGTGTCTGCTGCAATTTCTCTGATGCGTTAGAAAATTGTTCCAGCGCTTCATCCGCTGCCCACAGAATCTCGGCAACGCGCTTCTGTTCATCAATGGGCGGCAGCGGGAATTCCTGCACTTTCAGGGTTTTCCAGTTGATCGTCGGTGAGAGCGAGCCCACCGATATTTCGATGGCCCGCTCCATGAACATGTCGGATTGCAGGAAGAACGGCAAAAACTCCGGCAGAATCATCTTGGGTTTTGCGCGGACGACCATGGCATGGGCCGAGCAGATGCCGTCAAACTCGGCCACGGCGAGTTTGCGTTGATACGCACGGCGGCGGCCGAAAATCACATCGCCCTTCTTGAAGGCCAGCTTCTGTCCTGTGACATCGGTCGGGTGACCCCACTGGCGCAGATGAATCGTACTGGGATCGAGATGCTCCAGACCGACATAGACATCGGTTTTGGCATCAGCCGGGTCCACCCGCACTGCAACGTTTTGGGCGATGTCGCCGAACTTCACCATCTTCCAGCCGGGCTTCAGGGATTGCGCACTCATTTGCCACCTCCCATCACCCGAGCGTCCTCAAGCACCTCGAAGAGGCCATCCATCGACTCCCGCAATGCCATCGAACTTTCCTGCCAGTTTGCTATGGCCTGCTTGAGGCTGACTGTTTCGGTTGCGCCGTTGCCATTGCCATTTCCGTTTTCAGCCCTCACGTAGAGCGGGATGCTGAGATTGCTGGCTTTCTCCCGGATCTCGTCATTGCCGACCACCCGGGCAAAGCCGTCCTCGTCACCGAAAGCCTGGTAAGCATCGACAATGCGCTGGATGTGGTCGTCGGTGAGGAAGCTCTGTGCCCGCTCGCGGGTCACTTCGTTCACCGCGTTGATGAAGAGCACCTTGTTCCTGCGCTCCTTGGGTTTGTTCATCCGGCAGATGACGACGCAGGCTTCCATGGGCGAGTTGTAAAAGAGGTTGGGACCGAGGCCCAGCACACACTCCACCACGTCGTGGGCGACCAGCTTCTCAC
>JAXGTO010000056.1:0-3204 GCA_040774885.1 Eggerthellaceae bacterium
AAGGAAAGCCGCCAGGGACACAACCCGATGCTCGCCTTCGCTCAGCACATCACGCGGTGCACCGGATCGGGCCTTCGCCAACCGCAGTTCGTGAAGAACCCGGCCATGTTCCACCCGCTTCTTGACCAGTTCCACCTTGATCCGGGAAGCCCCGAGGGCCGCCAGTTCGTCACGGAAGCGTTTCACGAAAGCCTCCGTGATCAACGCCTCAGCGATCTCGCCTTTTTTGCGGGAAAGCCCGCGTGTATCCGTCAGACGTTTTGCCTTCTCCAGGCGGTCAACTGACTTTAGCCTCTCGATCTCCTCCCTGATGGCGTCACTTTGTTCCGATACCCATTTCCTCGCCTTCAGTTCGCGCAGTTGAATTTGAAGCTGAGGCCGGGTATCCGACGCCGCGTCTTCCTGGCATGCCGTCGCCGCCTCGGCGTATCCAGAAGCCAGTTTCTTTGTCTCTTGCAGCCAGGCTGCACAATCAGGGACCTGAGGCAACTCATCGACGGTGTCGACCTCCAACAGCTTTTCCTTCCGCTGCCGAAGCGCATCTGCGGATTTGACTATCGGAGGCATGTCCCCCTGGTAGGTCAATCCCCCTGCGTCGCATTGCGTCTTGATCGCCTGGTCGGTCGGGATATCCCCGATAGAGCTCATCGCATCCTCAAGGGCCTCTTCCGCGACTATTACATCCCTCTCGGCCTGCCCCTTGATGTACTCCTCGAAGGTGGTGAGGCGCTGTCGCGCATCATCTGACAAAGGTTGATGGCAGAGAACGCATCTGGCCTCTTCATCAAGATACGGGAATGCTTGGCCACGGTAGGCGTGGTCTTCAGAGTATCGCCGAGCGTGCTCCCACAGCAATTTCCACGCATCCGTTCCGATGCCCTCCAAAGGAGCGCCGGAGAATACTTTGGTGGCTGCGGCTTGTGCGGCCTCACGCTTGATGAGCTTGTCCTTCTTAAGCTTCAGAATGCGGCGGCAGTTCTCATCGGTGAGTTTCGGAAGAAGACCCTCGATGCCCTGGATCAAACCCTCCGCATGGCCTTTCTTGGCGAGCAATTCCTTGGCCCTGTCGGCAGGGGCCTTTTCGGCCAATCGCTTCTCCAAACCAGCAGCGCATGTGTCATTCTCGGTTTCCCATTTCGCGTGTGTGGCAATCTCATCAGGTGGAGTTGTCGCGCTCAGGGACGCATACCATTTGCCAGCCACTGTGTCGGCGTATTCCGAAGGCATCTGAGGCTTTTTCGATATGCACCTTCCCAACTTGCCATCAATACGCCGCGCAACCAGTTCGCAAACAGCGATCAGATCGGAGAAGAACAGCAGTGCCGGTGGTTCATAGGTGACCTCGCTTTCGCTCTCCAAATACATGCGGCCACAATCAGCATCGAAGATATCCACGGGACGAAGGTCGGCTTGAACCCCGTCGCTGGTACTCCATGACATTTGGCGTTCCTGATTATCGATGCTGTACTTGATCTCTGCCGACTGCGTAGACCCGTCGTCCTCAAAGACGTTCGGATGGAGCGCGCCAGGATTGCGCGCACCACAGACGTGCTTCAGGATGCGGACATAGCCGGATTTACCAGAGCCGTTGCCGCCGTAGACGACGGCCATGTTGTCCAGTCCAAAGTCCAGGGGGCACCGAGGCGCGAGCGCGTTGATGCCCTTTACGTTGCCGATAGTGCATAAGCGCAATGCGGAGGCACTTTGGGCAAGGAAAGCGTCTGCGGGGAAGGACGCCGCAGTTGCTGTGCCTCCTGAATCAGCCTCCTGCAGGCACCTGTCGAGGAGGGCAACAATGTTCTCCTCTGCAAGACGACCTTTCGTAAGGAGAAGGCTGGCGGCTTCCTGCATCCACCTCGGTCGATCTTTGAACCAAGCGTTGAGGTCATTCATCGTTCTTCTCCTTCGCTTGGTCATGCTCGTAGACCAGTCGATAACTCGCCGGAAAAAGCGTTACCCGACCGCTGTCACGGAGTTCGCAGAGCCGTTTGCCGGAGTACTCGACCGGCTTTTCATCCAGGGCCGCCAGTAGGAGCGAGTACTTCTCGGGATGATTGGCGCACAACACCCATACCTCCGCCTCGATCTGAAGCGGTTCGCGCTCGATGCAATGATCCTTGACCCAGTAGCATTGGAGCAGCTCGCCGGCGGGTGAGTACCGTTCCCAGGGAAAGCTCGCGCCGGACGCACGCTCGATCCAGCCGCCGTCTTCACGATAGAACCGTCCCTCGGAGTTGTCCCTAACATATCCATTGGCGACCGCGAATCGTTCGATCAGCTTCGGCTTCGTCGGTTGCTGGGGATGCCTGCGTGGCGCGGGGACAGCGGTCTTGTCGTCATCTTCATCCGACTCAGGTTGTGACGGCTTCCCAACCGCTTCACCTTCGGGTATGCGGGGAACAGATTCATCTGTCCTCCCAACATCGCCTTCACCGGTGGGCGATGTGGGCGGCTGCCCCGCATCGTCTGCCGTCGTCGCACCCGGTTGATCTGGCCGAGTCTCAATGCCAGCATCCGGCGTAGCCGTACCGGGTGCGCACGGTAACAGCCTGAAGTTTTCTTCAAGGTACTCGTTGATGAAGTCCCGTTCTCGCTCGAAGCAGAGCTTGATGGCATCGGCGATGTCGGGACGGCCGAAATGTCGCCCCAACTCAAGGGCGATGGCTTTCGCCATCTTTGCGACCGACTTGCTCTCGACGTAGAGTGCGTCGTTCTTCCACAGCACATCGACACGTCGCGGCGTGCCGGATGGGACACCATCGATGTAGGGCGTGGCTTCGAGGGCGGTCACAAAACGAAATTGCGTACTCGCCAAGCGGCACCCCAACTCGCGCATGCGAGCGGTTTCCGCGGGGTCGTCCAGTTGGATGCGCGCCAAACCATCACCCAGCGCAGTTAGCCAAACCTTCTGAAGCGACTCGGTCGAAACGTCAATCCGCTCGTCAAAGCGGTCTTCAATGCACTCGGCAAGGGTCGGCAATTCGGCGAAAGGGTGTTGTCCACACATCTCGACAGTCAACTTCTGGAGGTCGGCCGTCTTCTGCTTGATCGGCCTGAACAGGTTCGCCCAAGGAATGAGCGTCTGCATAGTCAGTTTGTAGGACAACTGTTCCACTGGAACCCATTCGCCTTCCAGGTTTAGCCAGTGGCCGCATTCGTACCAGATACGCTCGGGATACCGGGGCAATAGTGCGCGGACCCGTC
>JAXGTO010000057.1:0-2934 GCA_040774885.1 Eggerthellaceae bacterium
ATGTCGAATTATGCGAAGCGCTTACGGAACTCGTCCGCTGCAAAGAAGACCGCGAAGATTCCCTTTCCATCGACTTTTCGGAGATCCAATGATGCCCTCCCCATCCGAGCCACTCACCGATGACCTGCTCAAAGAACTGTTGGCCGGTCCCACGGCCGACAGCTTCTGCAGCTCATACGACAGCATCGACATCAGCCTGCCAGACTACCTTGCCCGCATGATCGAAGATAAAGGGCTGCGCAAGATAGATGTGATACACGCCGCCGCGCTCAACGAGACCTTCGGATACCAGATATTCAACGGCGAACGGCGACCCAGCCGCAACAAGGTGCTGCAGCTCGCTTTCGGTTTGCACTGCACCGTGCCTGAAACGCAGCACCTTTTGATTCATGCTGGTTTGAGCGAGTTGTATTGCAAGAACCGACGCGATGCCATCATCTTATTCTGTCTCGACCGATCCTGCGACCTGGGCACCGCCGATGCCGAGCTCTATCGTTTCGGCGAACCTACCATCCAAGATGGCGCATGAGCGAAACCGAGCTGCATGAAGGGCTGACCGCCCACTTGGCATCATGCGACCATGATGCGCTCTATACCTGCGAGCGGGTTTTGAAAGAAACCGAGTGGGAGCGCACCGAAGTCGTCAAAGCGCCTGACGGAACGCAACGCATCCGCAAGTACCTGCGCCATGAAGGCGGATTCGGGTCGCAATACCGCAGCGTGGCTTCCATCGGCAACCCCGCTCTTCCCCGCATCTGCGAAGTATACGAGCTGAGCGACCGCACGGTGGTCATCATGGAATACCTGCAGGGGCCGACGCTGCGCGAACTGGTCGAAGTTCAAGGACCTCTGTCTCTGGCCCAAGCCGCCGCCATTCTCAAAGAAACGTGCGCAGGTGTCGCCGCGCTCCATCACGTAAACCCGCCGGTGATCCATCGCGATCTCAATCCTTCCAACATCATCTGCTCGCCGGAAGGCGCCAAGCCCATCGACTTCGGCATAGCACGCCAATGGAAAGCAGAAGCTTCCCGCGACACCCGCACCTGGGGAACCGCGGGTTATGCCGCCCCAGAGCAATTAGGATTCGGGCAAAGCGACGTGCGCACCGATATCTACGCGTTGGGAATGATCCTGTATTTCCTGCTCGCCGGTTGCGATCCTGCGCCCGATATCCGCGATACCCTGTCTGGCGATCATCGAATACCTCCCTCGGCACGCAAAACCATCGCACGGTGCATTTCCATGGAGCCCGCAAACCGCTATCGATCAACGCATGAACTGGTGACAGCGCTTGACCAGCTCATTGCTTCCACACCGGCTGCAGCAGCGAAGATGAGAGCCAAAACGCCGCAGAAACAAGCAAGCCGGAAAGAACCATGGGGGCAGCGTTGCCATGTCTTTTATCAATCCCACCGCGCGGCGCGCATCCTATGGCACTATTGGCAAGCGAATGTCGCCGTGATATTCATTCTGCTTCTGGTCGCCGCATTCCAGATGACGACGAAGCCCTGGATGAACGCATACCCGTTCGACCATACCCTGGAGATAGTCATCGACTTCTCCATTGCCGTTCTCATATTTCTCCCACTCTGGCTTGTCACGCTCAACCCAAAAGGAATGTTCACCACTTCCAAGCGATTCACTTCGCATCCCATCCGATGCACGATCATCTTTCTGATTGCTTGGCTCACCAGCATCTACCTGCTCATCGGCATCCCAGCAAGCCTCCAATCGGATGATTTCAAGGAAATCAAATTAGAACAGCAGCAAAATAGATAGCACCTCGAAACGACAAGACGCGCCCCGAAGGGCGCGTCTCACATTGACGATTGTGCCGCGCAACAGGCATCTGCTAGAAGCCGGTAACGTCCTTCAATTCGAATGTCGCCGGTGCAGAATCACTGGTGGAGCTGCAATAGGCCTCGAACTTCCACGGAGTGTCAGATGCCAGGTTGGTGGTATTGGCATAGGCGGTGCCAACCTGCGCACCTGATGCATCCTTCAAAACATACTCGAGCTGCACATAGCTGATTTCTTTGCCAGACGTATTGGTAAAGGTGCCCGTCAAGGTATATATTCCGTAGCCCTTATCGACGATCTGCTCATCGGCAACGGTGTACTTCTGCTGCGAAGCAGAAGAACTGCTGCTGCCCGTCGAACTAGAACCATTACTCGATGAAATGGTATTCGTGTTGTCGACCACCGATTTGCTGCATGCCGCCGTGCAACCGCCGAGCATCACCAGCAAAGCCACCAACACGATGACCACCCAGAACCAGGCCTTCTTGTAGACGGGCTTCAAGTTGGCTCCGCACTGCGGGCACGTGTCGGAGTATTTCGGGATGGAAGCGTGGCATTTCTTGCAGATTTTCTTCGGTGCCTCAGGCTGTGGCGTCTCATTTGATTCGGTCATGTTTCCCCTTTTCATCAGGCGTATTCCTACGCGTCCCTTGACCATGAAGAAAAGGATAGGACAACCCTGTCATCCATTCATTAGCTGACAGCTGAATAAGAAAGAAGGATTCGCCGATAGGCAATCGGATGCCGAAACACAACGATGCCCGCGAATCGCGGGCATCGGAATCGTAGCTGAATCGGGAAACGGCCGTTAAGACAAGCGCTCTCCGACCATCTTGGCGGCGGCCGCCTTATCGAAGTTGCCGCCCGTCGCACCATTGAGTGCACCCATGACCTTGCCCATGTCTCGCTTGGTCTCAGCGCCAACCTGAGCAATGGTCTTGTCGATCAGCTCGGCCAAGGCATCACCGGAAAGCTGCTCGGGCAAAAGGCCTTCCAAAACCTTCACCTGCGCGGAGAGGGTATCGGTGCGTTCCTGATCGTTGCCGGCCTTGATCGAGCCATCAAGCGTTTCGCCCGTCTGCTTGATGACGCGCTTGATCATAGCGGTGACATCTTCATCGGTAACATCGCGCC
>JAXGTO010000058.1:0-2169 GCA_040774885.1 Eggerthellaceae bacterium
AGGCCACGGTTAAAGGCGAAGGCTCCGTGGATGAATTTAAATATACCGCTGATAAATGCCAGCTCCGTATCGTGCTGCGCAATTGCGGTTTGATTGATCCCGAAAACATCGAGGAATACATGGCTCAGCAGGGCTATTGCGCCTTGGCCAAAGCCCTCACGGAGATGACACCCGAAACAGTCATCGAGGAAATGAAGAAGAGCGCCCTTCGCGGTCGCGGCGGTGCAGGCTTCCCTACTTGGATGAAGTGGTCCTTTGCCCGCAATTCTCTCGATGAAACCCGTTACGTGGTTTGCAATGCGGACGAAGGTGACCCGGGCGCATACATGGATCGCAGTGTTCTCGAAGGCGACCCTCATGCCGTTGTCGAGGGTATGATCCTGGCCGGTTTCGCCATCGGTGCCCAACGCGGTTTCTTCTATATCCGCGCCGAGTACCCCCTAGCCATCAAGCGCATTGAAACCGCCATTGAGCAAGCTTATGAACGCGGTTTGCTGGGTAATAACATCCTGGGCTCAGGCTTCAGTTTCGATCTGGAAATCCGTCTGGGCGCCGGTGCTTTCGTCTGCGGTGAGGAAACAGCCCTCATCGAATCCATCGAAGGCAAACGCGGTACTCCCAGGTCCCGTCCGCCCTTCCCGGCTGATAAGGGACTTTGGAACCACCCGACCATCATCAATAACGTGGAGACCCTCGCAACCGTCGCACAGATCATCAATCGCGGCGGCGATTGGCTCGCTGCCATCGGCACCGAGAAATCCAAAGGAACCAAGGTCTTCGCTATTACCGGCAAAGTGAAAAATTCCGGCCTCGTAGAAGTCCCCATGGGAATGACCATTGGCGAAGTCGTCTTCGGCATCGCCGGCGGCGTCCTGGGTGGACGTAAACTCATGGCCGTTCAGACGGGCGGTCCCTCCGGCGGCGTTATTCCCTTGAAGTTGATCGATACCAAGATCAGCTATGAGCATCTCGCCGAAGTAGGCTCCATCATGGGCTCCGGCGGCTTGATCGTCATGGATGAAGATGATTGCATGGTCGATATTCCCAGATTCTATCTCCGCTTCTGCGTAGAAGAGTCCTGCGGTAAATGCGCCCCGTGCCGAATCGGCGGCTTCCAGATGCTGCAGATTCTCGATCGAATCGCTGAAGGCAAAGGCGTTGAATCTGACTTAAAACAGATGCAGCGCATCGCTCAAGGTATGCAGAAAGCATCCCTTTGCGCTCTGGGCCAGACGGCTCCCAACCCGGTCTTGTCTACGATGAAGTACTTCGCTGAAGAATACAGGCAGCACGTCGAAGATAAAAAATGCCGTGCAGGTAAATGTACCAAAATGGTTCAGTA
Organism: Eggerthellaceae bacterium; assembly: GCA_040774885.1. GTDB lineage: Bacteria > Actinomycetota > Coriobacteriia > Coriobacteriales > Eggerthellaceae > JAXGTO01. The sequence continues at coordinate 1,343 of JAXGTO010000058.1, forward strand.
TACCATCGATCAAACCCATTGTAAGAAGTGCAAACTTTGCGTAGTCAACTGCCCCGTGGGTGCCATCTCCGGCTCGCGTGAAGCTGGATACGTCGTTGACCAGGTCAAATGTATTAAATGCGGCACCTGTTACGAAGTCTGCAAATTTAAAGCGATAGTGAGAAAGTAACATGATTACTGCAAGAATTAACGGTATAACGGTCAAGGTTCCTGTAGGAACTACCATCCTGGAAGCGGCAAAAAGGGTTCAGATCAAAATCCCCACCCTCTGCGCTCATCCTGACCTTCGCTCAAGATCCTCATGTGGAATCTGCATCGTAAAGGCCAAAGGCATCAACAAAATGCTCCGGGCCTGCTGCACACCCATTGAGAAGGATATGGACATCATCACGCACGACGCGGAAATCGTTGAAATCCGCCGCACCGTGATCGAATTGATCCTCTCCAAGCATCCCAATGAATGTCTCACCTGTACTCGCAATCATACTTGCGAGCTCCAGCAACTGGCTGCCGATTTCGGCATCCTCCGCGAGTCATTCCCTCAGATTGAGCCCAAGGTTCCCTACGATGATTCAACAGGCGCTATCGCTGTCGATCGCCGCAAGTGCATTCTCTGCGGCCGTTGCGTCGATGTCTGCCAGATGATGCAGAATGTCTGGGCACTGAGCTTCCTCGATCGCGGTATCGACGCTCGCGTCGCTCCTGCCGGTGAAATCACCCTCGAGGAATCCCCCTGTATCCGTTGCGGTCAATGCTCTGCTCACTGCCCCACTGGCGCTATTGTCGAGCATGATGACACTCCGCAAGTTTGGGCTGCCCTTCAGAAT
>JAXGTO010000059.1:0-1970 GCA_040774885.1 Eggerthellaceae bacterium
CTGGTGCCGGAAAAGCCGGCAGGGCCGGAAAAGGCTGGCGGGGTGGCGGATGTCGGGCGGGGTGCGCACGCACTTCGTAAACGCGTGCCAACGATCGGCTGGCCCCAGAGCATCGACATCGCGCGGCTAACGGAGCAGTGGAAGACCGACCTGGCTTGAGCGACGCGTAGAGTAAGGAACGCTCAACTGCCATCGTGTATGGTAGCGATCGCGAGGCCGGTTACGCGGAACAGAGGGCTGGTGGGTCTTTCGGTGGTGACCAACTCGTCACAGCGGCTGAAACGGGCAGCGGCGACATGGAGAGCGTCGACAGCAGACAGGCCCGCTTGTTCAGCCTCCGCTTTGGCTTGAGTGACAAGAGCTTGAGAGGACCGGACGATGTCCTGCGCAGCGGCAATGAATGTCCGATAGAAGTCGGCTTCATCATCCTTGCGGTTATAGATGGCCTTTGGGAGGACTTCGAGCTCCACGAAGTCGCTGGTGACGAACTCCCTGTCAGGGTCGTCGAGGATGTGCATTGCGCGCTCCGAGCATTCCCGAGTGCCTTGGGCCGCAGCGATGAGCAAGCAAGAATCGATGAAGGTTCGCACGGGTGGCACTAGCCCTACTCCGAATTTCGTTTACCCCTTCGTTCAGCCAGCTCACGCTCTATGTCGTTCCAGTCAAGTAGGGGTGCGCCGCTGGCTTCGATTCGCTGGCGAATCTCGCGTAGGCGTCGACCAAGCGGCGTTCGAGCTTGCACAGGTTCCGGGGCCCGAGCCAGATCAGGGCCTGGAAAAGCCTCGCACTTGATCGAGAGCGTCTCGAAGAATATCCGGGTCTGTTTGGCAAATTCAGCAGAAGCGGTCTCGGTGGCGGTGCTCTCTTCAAGCGAAGCAATCGCCGCATCAGCTATCTCGAAATCCGGTAGGTGGACAAGTTCGTTTTGGGCACGTACAGCGATACACCAAATCATCTTCTGCAAATGGACCGCAGGATTGCGAATGGCAAAGCCAGCAAAACGATGTTCGGCTTCGACAGCAGAGTCCGATGCTGTTCCGCCGACGTACGGCAGTTCTTGACCAGTGGTGGTAACATCCGTGGCATACTCGTATGGCGGAACAATGTCTGCGTACACCTCGTCTGGAGGGTCGCTGGCCGCAAGAGTCATCGCGTTTGCCTCCATACGTTTTCTCGGACTGACGGGGATGTCAGGTCAGTGAAGCCGCGTACGATCCACTGGTGAGCCAACTCAAACCACTCTCTTCGAGCTTCTAGTGCGGGGTCGCCGGGAAAACCCCTGGCGGTGAGTTCAAAGAGCAACATTAGTCTCTTGTCACAAGGCCGCTGGGCCTGCCTGACGATTGTGTGCAACCGCCCCTTTTTTTCGGGCATGAGAAAACTGGTTCGCCAGTTGACTTGGTCCGGTGTTGGAAGAAATCGCCCCTCAGCTTGGCGCCATGCAAAGTCGGGGAACACGTTCCCGATTTCATCCAAGGAATGCCATCCATCGCCAAGTGGTATGTGATTGACATACGTCATCTCGTATTGAAGCGGTTCGATGCTGCCGATCTGGAACTCCTCAAGGAATTCAGAGAAAGTCCTCAGATGGTCCCAGAACATCTGGATGACTTTGCTGTATCGGGCCAAAATGCATGCTGCCCCCTCGAATCATAACCCGGGCGGGGGCGAAGGTCGAGGGAGCTTACAACCGTGTGCTTCGTTTGCCGGTCTGAACAAGCAATGCAACCGCCAGGGCCTGGTCCGGTCCGGCAGCCGGCGACACGCAGGACCCCCATCGCGGCCGAGCAGTAGAGCGCTACGACCAACCACAACTGGATCACCGCCCACAGGCGTCTTTCATCGGCCACGCCGGAGGCATAACCGGCCGCCACAATGGCTGGAATCGCGGTGGCAAGAGCCGCGGCCAATCGCGCGGACAGCCGGCGCGTGTCGAGCAGCACCCAGACAAGAACCAGCCCGATCGCGGC
>JAXGTO010000060.1:0-1926 GCA_040774885.1 Eggerthellaceae bacterium
GCCGAGCTTGCCGCCGTAATTGCCCGCGGACACGCGCGTCACGCCCTTTTCAGCGCCGATCCCGGTGATGGCCTTGAGACCTGCGCGCATGGCATCGGCCACCGCCGTGGAGGTCAATCCGTCGATCACGATTTCAAGCACGGCGATGGCGTCGGGGCCAAGCTCGCTCTTCACGGTGCCGCGCACCGTCGGGCAAAACGCATCATTGGTGGAAGCGAACATGCCCTTGTATTTGGTGCCGACCTTGGAGCCTGAGCGCACAATGCCGCCGGGGAAGGGCGTGATGACGTCATCCACCTTGGCGATGGCCGCAACGGCGGCTTCCGCCGTTTCCAGCAGACCCGGGCGGTCGTTGCCAATGATAAGCAGGTTGCCGCCGCCGACAGCTTGGGTCGTGACCCCGCAGGTCTCTTCGATGACGAACTCACCATCCATCACGGGTACGCGCCAATAGCGCGAAGCTCCCAGTTTCTTGGCGGTCTGGAAGCCATCGCCGAAAAAGCGCGGTCCCTGTCCCAGGCCCAGCTTCTGGTCGGAGATCAGACCGTTGAAGCAGGCCGAGCCGGGGCTCGTCAGCACGCACTGGCCAATGCGGTTCTTCACCTGCGGGATAAGCGCTTCGGGCGAGAAGCCGAACATCAGGATGCGCACGCCGGGACGCCCGTCCGGTGTATCGTCAGGCGACAGGATGCGGTCGGTGCCGCATTCCGCGCCGCAACCGATGACAGAGGTGCCAAAGCCGGTCGCCGTATCGGCCGCAATCCGTGCCCATTTAAGCGTGTCGGCGGTGATGATCATGCCGGTAGCCGACATGCCGAAGGCTTCCGCGAACGTGTCGTCGATCAGAACGCCGTTGATGGTTTTGCCTGAGGTCTGGCTCATGCCGTGCGTGCCCCCGTCGGTTGCACGATGATCGAACCGCGCCCGCCATTGACGATCTCATCGTCGGAGAGACGGAAGTTCTCCATGCGCATGGTGTGGAAGTCCTCAAAGTAGGACCTAAGCTGCTTTTCGATCGCCGGATCGTAGGTTGGTCTTGCGACGTGGGTGGCCCCGTTCACGACTTTGACGATTTTGCCGTTCTTCACGATGAGTTCGCCGTTCTTGAAGACCAACTCCGGCTTCTCGAACATGGCTTCATAATTCGGATTGTCGTCGTAGACAGTGATGTCCGCGCATGCACCAGCGCCCAGATGCCCGCGATCCTTGAGGCCGAGGCTCCTGGCTGGGCCTGCACGCGTCATGATGGCGACCTCATACATCGTGTATTCGCGCTCAAGGGAAGGCAGAGACGAGTACTTCAGCGCATCCTGGTTGATCTTCTGCATCATGTCCTTGCGGAAGGACTTGTCCATGAGCAGGCGGATCATGTGAGGATACCAGTAGAACGGCCCGCCGTTGGGATGGTCGGTGGTGAGGAAGATGCGCCACGGGTCGTCGACGAGCAGAAACAGCTCAAGGCCGATCGCCCACTGCAGCGCGTTGACGAAGCTCTTGTCGCGATACTTGAACGGCACCACGCCGCAGCCCGCATCGCATTCGATGTCCATGACGACCCACTTCTTGGGATCGGCTGAGCGCGTATTGACGAACTGGCGCATGCTGTCGCCCGAGGCGGTGCAGGTCTGGCCGAACATCACCTGGCCGACGTCGATCGACACGTTCTTGTGCTTGTTGACGAGATCGGCGACGCGCGCCGCGCCGGAGGAGAACTTCATGTCTCCTTCCGTATCGTAGCTGTGGAACTGGATGTGCGTCAGATGGATCGGCAGGTTTTCGGAGCCGCGGATCGTGGCCAGCGTCGTTTCCACGCCGCCCGGAACGCCCAGGTTGCAGCCGTGAATGTGCAGCGGATGGGTGACGCCAAGCTCCTTGAGGCCACGCGCGAGGTTCAAGATGATGTCGCGCGGCGTAACACCGTAAAAC
>JAXGTO010000061.1:0-1898 GCA_040774885.1 Eggerthellaceae bacterium
AGCGATTTCGGCAAGGTATTGACCAAAGCCACCGCCACTTATCTTTCCGAACCGGTTTCCTTGGGCCAATCGGGCGACGTGACCAGTTGGTAGTGCAAAAGAAAGAGGACGGCGCCATTTGGCAGCCGCCCTCTTGCATACCGGCATCTATCGTTCGATGCCGGTATGAATGGCAGGTTCGTGCTATTCCACGCCCACGATGACGTCGGTGGCCTTGATGATGGCCAGGGCGGGCTTGCCCTCTTCCAGACCCAGGGATTCGATGGCTTCATTGGTGATGGAGCCGGAAACCACGTTGCCGTCGGCCAGCTTCACGGACACATGGCCGTTGACGGCGCCCTTCTTGACGGCGCTTACGGTGCCAGCCAGTTGGTTGCGGGCCGAGATGTTGTCGATGCGGTCGTTGCCGGCAGCGAACATGACGTTGGTGGCCTTGATGATGGCATAAGCGGTCTTGCCCTCGGTCAGGTCGAGCTGCTTGATGGATTCCATGGTGATGTCGGCCTTCAAGGTGTCGTCGGCCAGAGCGATGGTGACCACGCCGTTGACGGCGCCTTCGGCCACATTGGTGATGGTTCCTTTGAGCTGATTGCGAGCGGAGATTTTCATGTTGGTTCCTTTCGTTGGTGACCGCGACGTCCGCGGCCTTGCTGACAAACGCATCATGCCCCCTTCCGTACGGCAAGGGAAGGGGTGGGGCGCAAAAGAGCTGCTGCCAGGTTCGTTTCGCTTCGCTTCGTTTCATTTCGCACAATTGGCACAATACTGCCCAGCGAATATCCTATAATCGGAATAGTTGATAAGTCAGGTGAAAGGGATGCTCGATGGATGCACCGAACGATGACGCCCTGGATGCCGGGGAAGTGGCCCAGCTGCTTCAAGTGAGTCGAAACACGGTATACAACCTGGCAAAAGAGGGGACGCTTGCCTCCTTTCGCATAGGGCGCAAGATGCGGTTCACGCGCGCCGATGTCGAAGCCTGCATCCAGGCAGCACGCACCCAACCTGAAAGAACAATATCTTCACCTCCGGAAAACGAACAGCTGCAGCCCCAGGCTGTTCCATCCGATGCGACCGCCCAAGGTGAATTCCTTCTGTCCGGGACCGACATGGCGGCCGACATCGTGGCGAACTACTTGGTGGGTGCCGGCATAGCCGTGCGGCGTGTCTACGACGAAAGCTATCCAGCCCTTGTAAGCATGTACGAAGGCGGAATCTCTGCCGCCATCGTCAATCTGTACGATCGCAAAACCGCGTCATACAACGTTCCCTATGTGCAGCGATTGTTGCCCGGTTCGCCCGTCGTCGTGTTTCATTTGGTGCGTCGGGCCCAAGGGTTCGTGGTGCAAAAAGACAATCCCAAGGCGATAAAGGCATGGGACGATGTGTTGCGCGGCGATGTCAAGGTTGCAAATCGTCCGCGCGGGAGCGCCGCCCGCATCCTGCTCGATGAGTTGTTGGTTGAGCGTGAGGCGGGACAGCGGCGGCCGGACGGTTACGGGTTCGAATGTCCGACGGCCCTGGCTGCAGGCAGCGCAGTAGCCCATGGTCGGGCCGATTTGGCCATAGCGGACGAGCGTTTGCATCGCCAAGTGGACGGCCTCGATTTCGTTTCGTTGGGAACCGAAAGGGTGGACTTGGCGGTTTCCAAGACTTCTGAAACGCAGCAGATCGTCAAGTTCATCAGGAGCTTGGTAAAAAGCACCGGTCTGCGCAACGAGTTTTCCCACGTGCCCGGATACGATGCGCGGGGTATGGGCGAGGTCGCCTACGAGGCCTGATCCGCTACGTAGACAATTGTGCACGTGCATAAAAACGTAACGAATAAGATGCAATATATCGGTAAAACCTATGTTTCCTACGAGTGACAGTTTATTGCAGCTGCACAAAAATGAGCC
>JAXGTO010000062.1:0-1849 GCA_040774885.1 Eggerthellaceae bacterium
CTCCGACGACGTTACCTCTTCGGTCAGCCGCAGGGCCGTCGCGCTGCACGACTACCTCGCCGCCGCGCATCCCGAGCTTGCCGCAGACGAGGACGCCCTCTGCGCGATGTTCGGTTTCACAACGCGGGCCTTCGAGTCGGTGCTCGACGCCGAGCAGATGCAACCCGTTCAGTCAGACGGTGATGGCACCGACTGGATGGATGAGGGCAGTGGAGAGGGGGAAACGCGATGAGGTTCGTCATAGGGTTCTTCGCCTGGCTATTCAGGGCCACCTTCAGGTCGTTCATGTAGGAAAGGGGTCATTATGGGAATCAGCAAGGTCCTTTCGGGGGCAAAAGCGCGCATCACGGGTGTCGGCAGAAGGAGACTGACGGTGATTGCAGCGTGCGTCGTCATCGCCGTCATGTTCATCGTCATCGTGGGCATACGCGGTTGCGCGGGCGAGAACGCGTCCGGGGACGGCGACGCCACATGCTCCACCAGCGTCGCCACGCAACCCTCCCAAGAAGGGAGCGCCGATAGCGCGTCAAACGCGGGCACCACCAGTTCGAATCAGAATCCTGATTCCGCTGGCACAACTGCCGCCTCAGACAGCGATACAGACAAGGGCAGTAATCTTTCATCGCCCGCAACAACGTCTTTGTCTGCATCCGGTGCATCATCCGGCGGACAATCGCCAGATGCCCCGACAGACTCCTCCGCACCTGACGGATCCAGCAGTGGCAGCAGCGTGACGGATTCAGGCAACGCAGGTGATGCCGTCCCGTCCACGACCTGGGTCATCGACTACACGCAGGTCTGGGTGGAAGACAGCCCTAGCTGGACAGAGCAAGTGCCCGTCTACGGATACGAAGAGCACTCAATCTGCAACGTCTGCAATGCGGACATCACCGGCACAGACATAGCGGCACACGCCAAGGCGCACATGCTCGCAGGCGAAGGCGGCGGCCATCACACCGAAATGGTGCAGGTCGTCACCGGCTACGAAACCGAATACCACGAAGCAACCGGCCACTACGAGACCGTGGAGAGTGGCGGGCATTGGGAGTGATTTGCCATCGTTTCCCGAACGAACGTCGGAATCCTACACAGAAGCCGAACTCGCCACTGACACTGTTGGTCCAATTTTTATCGGCAGTGTCACTGGGTTTGGATTTGCCTTTTGGGCTTGAAGGATGCCGGGTTCTCCCCGCATCTATATTATACCGCGTATCCCAATCGATTATCAGTCTTGTCTCGCTTCAAAAAGCTGGAAGAATGTACTTCCGACTTCCGAATGTTTCTGCGGAAAAGGATGGTGCGAACTTGGAGCTATCTCTGACCACGATATCGAGCGGGATAACACGCAACAGGGCGAGAAGGGAACTGCTCGCGCGAAACGAAGAGACCGCCCGTTTCGGACTGGCGCTCAGCGAGGAAGACGTGCTTATGGTGGCCGACTCGCTCGTCTGCGACCTGCGCGAGCAGGAACGCTCTGAACTGGCAGGAGGCATCGCCCCCAAGCTCGTCGACGCATTCTGCGATTCTCCCTATCTCATGCAGGAAACCTATGCCGAAACGCTTTGCGAGCTGCAGAGCGCGTTCTACCTCTACAAGGAGGAGTCGGAGGACCTCATGAGCGACGGCGAGCTGATCGCGATGATGCGGGAGTGCTTCGACGAGGTGTGCAACGGCGATGTCGAATACCTTGCAGGCACTTGCCTGGAACGCTTCGCACGTGCGGTCCGGGGTGGCTTCGACGGCTTCCACGAAACTGGCGGCAGCCGTGTTTACTGGATGTTCGACGAGGAGGTCCGCTGGGACTACGAGCTCTACCTCGAAGCCCTGCGCGACGAGGACATGCTATGAA